>CAJUAP010000044.1 GCA_910584435.1 uncultured Acetatifactor sp. | reverse complement strand
CTCATTTTAGTTCGTTACACGAAAGCACCTTACGGGTTTCAACCTGCTTAAACGACTGCTTATAATAAGGGGTGGTTGACGGTTTTTATGACGGATGTGGTTAATCCAAAAAGCACCTCGCCAGACCAATTACTCCCTTATCATAAAAAAATAAGTGCAGAAGGTAAAGCACTGATGAAATGCTTTATCTCTTACACTTATATGGTACTAAATAACACCCCTTGCTGCGCATCTTATTTTATGCCATATTTCTCAGCCAGCATGACAATCAACTGTGTCATTTTCTCCATAGACTGCACACAGACATATTCGTAACGGCTATGGAAATTACCGCCTCCGGTACAGAGATTAGGGCAGGGCAAACCCATATAAGAAAGTCTTGCCCCGTCAGTTCCGCCTCTGATGGGAGAAAGATGCGGTTCGGTTCCTAATTCTCGCATCACATCAGAGGCATTATCAATTAAATGCATATGGGGACGTAAGACTTCTTTCATATTGTAATAGGAATCTTTGATTTCCACCACTGCGGTTCCGGCACCGTATTTTTGATTCAGGAAATCTGCACACGCGCCAAACACAGCTTTCTTCTGTTCAAATAAGTCTCTGTCATGGTCTCTGATAATATACTCAGCCGTTGTCTTCTCAACATCGCCATTGATATTGCATAAGTGGAAAAAACCTTCATACATTTCTGTGTACATCGGGTTCTGGAATACGGGCAGTAAGTTCTGAAATTCAAATGCAATCAACATGGAATTGATCATTTTACCTTTGGCGCTGCCTGGATGAACACTGCGGCCATATACTTGAAGTGTAGCTGCTGCCGCATTAAAGTTTTCGTCCTCAATTTCACCGAACGCTCCGCCGTCCACAGTATAAGCAAAATCCGCGCCAAAAAGTTTCACATCAAAATGATCCGCCCCCTGGCCAATCTCTTCGTCCGGGGTAAAACCTACACGAAGCTTGCCATGCTTAATCCCTGGATGCTGCAGCAGATATTCACATGCCGCCATAATTTCCGCCACACCTGCTTTATCATCTGCGCCCAATAATGTAGTCCCATCTGTCACAATTAAATCCTGTCCCTGATATTGGGCGGTTTCCGGGAAATCGGCTATTTTGAATACAATATTCTCATCTTTATTCAAAACGATATCTCCGCCGTCATAATTCGTTATGATCCTGGGCTTCACCCCTTCACCGGATACGGCCGGAGAGGTATCCATATGCGCAATGAAACCCAGAACAGGCGCTCCCTCACATCCTGCCGATGCCGGGATGGAAGCATATACATAGCAGTGATCTCTGTCATAGGTAATCTCGGATGCTCCCATTTGTTCCAGCTGCTTTGCCAGAAGACTTGCAAGCTGATGCTGTTTTGACGTACTTGGAATCGTGCCGGTAACTTCACTGGACTGTGTATCCATTTGAACATATTGCATGAAGTAATCCACTGTTTTTGACATTTTTATAACCTCTTTTCTTTCTTTTGTATATTATCAATCCGCATTAAGTATTATACTATAAATTATGGTTCACCTCAATGTTTTTCTTCTGACATTCAGCCCGGTCCGTCCCTGGGGCATTCCCTTGCACAGAAAACGGTTCTCCCTGTCTGCACGTCTCTTATCAGGAACGGTATATGCAGATATCTCCTGACATATTTTCCCGGATAAAGCCAGCACACAAATCAGATTAGGAACTGCCATCAAACCATTACAGATATCCGAAAAATTCCAAACAGTTTCCAGAGAACAGATACAACCGCCAAACGCTGTCAATGCATAGATAAACCGGTATACTAAATTATATTTTGTCCGGCCTCTCATCAGAAATTCAAATGCTCGCTCTCCCTGGTAAGCCCAGCCAATGATAGTTGCGAATGCAAACAATGTAATACATACGCTCACAAAGCTGCTTCCCCGTTCTCCAAGTACAGTGCTGAATGCGGCAAGAGTCAGGGCAGTACCCGTCAAAGGCATTCCGGAGGCATCCGTAGTACCTATGACCCCGGAAACCGCAAAAGCAAGTCCTGTCACGGTACATATGACAATGGTATCCAGGAATACTCCGGTCATGCTGATATATCCCTGTCTGATATAATCCCTCGTATCCGCAGCAGCAGTGGTAATACCCGCGGCTCCCAGCCCGGCTTCATTAGAAAATATACCTCTGGCCACACCCCATCTAAGGGATTCAAATGCGGTCACGGCGACACTTCCAAACAGCCCTCCCGAGACTGCCTGCGGATGAAACGCTGCTGCCAGAATTCCTGTCGCTGCCTCCGGCAGATTCCTCCAATTCGCAAATATTACCAGGAAAGTTCCAAGCAGGTAGAAAACACCCATAAAAGGCACAAGTATCTGTGTCACCTTACCAATCACGCCGATTCCGCCAAGTACAACTAAAACTGTGATGATGGTCAATACCAGTCCCGTTTTGGCTTTGGGAATATGAAACGAAACCCACAAGGCATCTGCAATGGAATTAGACTGTGTCATATTACCCATTCCAAAGGAAGCCATCACGGCAAAAAATGCAAATGCAAGCCCTAATTTTCTTCCGATTTGTTTGTTGGTAAAAATATGTAAACACGTATACATGGGGCCGCCTGCAGTTTCGCCTTTTTCGTTTGCTCCCCTGTATTTTACAGCCAATACACTTTCCACCAGTTTGGTAGCCATCCCGATAATGCTGGTTACTACCATCCAGAACAAAGCGCCCGGTCCGCCCAATACCATTGCAGTGGCCACACCTATAATATTGCCGGTTCCTAAAGTAATTGCCAATTCAGTTGTCAGAGAAGCAAAAGAGGAAATCGTACCGCCGCTTCCGCCTCTGTTTCCTGCATCCTCTCGTTCTCCGCCAAAAGCACATTTCAGTGCATAGCCCAGATTTTTCAAAGGGAGAAATTTCAGCCGAAGCATCAGGTAGCAGCCTGTTCCTAACAAAAGTATCAGGAGCCATGGCCCCCATACAATATTATCCAGCCATCTGATGATATCTGTGGGACTGCTTCCTGTAACACCGGCGTTTCCCACAACAGTACTGCTCTTATGCAGCATCTCAATGGCGCATTTTCCATCCATATTCACACAAAACTCCCTGCTTACAACCCATATTCCATGAATCCTGCAATGATTGATTCATGCTTTGTGAAGCTGTAATTTTACTCATTTTTTTAAATATATCAAAGCAGGGTCAATTATATGCAGATTTATGAAAATTCCGGAATCAATTCATAAATCTGCCGAACGCCAATTGTCATATTGGGATATTGGCAGTATTGATATACTACCACATATTCAGTTTCTTCAACAGCCTCTGCATCCAGTAAAATACGTACTTCCAGAGATGCCTCTCCGTAAGGCAGATAAAAATCAATCACATTTTCTTTCTGCCGAAAGCCGGAATTATCACTTATAAACAACTCCACTCCCTTTACGGTTTCATCTTGTTGTTTTTTATCATGGATTACAGCTTCATTTATCACTTCTTTTTCCAGTTCAAATTGTAGTTCTTCTGAAAGTTTGTACATGATACTTATATCGTCCTCTGAGGATGCCTCATAGTAACCGGAAAAAAAACTCCACCACATAATAAATCTCTCTATATACCATTCATCACAAAGCATTACCTGGCGGCCGCTATCATTAT
Source organism: uncultured Acetatifactor sp. (assembly GCA_910584435.1). Lineage (GTDB taxonomy): Bacteria > Bacillota > Clostridia > Lachnospirales > Lachnospiraceae > Acetatifactor. Next base: position 29,213 of record CAJUAP010000044.1, on the reverse strand, counting down.
TTTCCGTTTTAAACGCATAGAGAGTACCTGTTTCTGCATCCACCAATAATTTTAAAATAACCTCCTGATTGTCCGTCAGTTCTATATACCAAAGAATAAAATTCACACCTTCCGTATAGTTATTACTGCAGATTACATATTGTTTCCATTCATTGACATAAATCATCTCATAGAAACTGTATGGTATAAACTCTGCTTCTGCAAATACTTGTATAATAAGCTGCTGCAGCCCTTCCTCCGAATTCAGATAATCATATATTTCCTGACTTATGGGAAGGTTCCTGGAAGTGACATAATAATTTTCTTCCGACATCAAACCTTCAGCAAAAATTTTCATGCGCTGCGCCAGAGATTTCTCATAAGTAATGCTGAGTGAATCCACATCCATACTTTCCCTCTGGTCAAGCGTTGTCGCATCGCATAAGAAACTGTCCTGTACGTGGAAGAGCACCTGCGGCGCATAGGATGCCGTTACAAGTAATAACGCCAGAATGAAAAGCTCTGCCGCCAGGATTAAGGGTGATCTGCGAATATGTTTTGTCTTACTCCTTTGTTCCGCAATATCTCCATGCCTGCTTTTCATATGTCCGACCTCTTTTCATGTCATAATCTGGTAGAAATTCTCATTGCATGGGAAAAGACACCTTTATTACGGTTCCTTCTCCTAATTTACTCTCAATTTTCAGGACGCCTTGATGAAGCTGGATGATTTTCTGACACAATGCCATTCCAATACCGGCGCCGCCTTCCTTTCGGGAACGAGACTTGTCCACCATATAAAAAGCTTCTGTGATACGGCTGATTTCTTCTGCCGGAATCCCTCTGCCATTATCCATAACTTTAAATTCATATTTTTCTTCCCGGCAGACACCTTTGATCAGAATAAAACATACATCTTCCTTGTCCATAGCTTTTACAGCATTGTCAAGCAGGTTGTAAAACAGGGATAACAGCAGTTCCTCATCTCCATACAAGGTAGCCTTTTCCAGATCCACCTTACCTTTGATGCCCCGCTGCTTCCAGACAGGACGCATTGTAATACGGAGATTTTCTTCCAGAGCAATTGTGGAAATCGGTTTGAATACCAGAGGATGTTTGTCCATACTCACCAGATCAAGCAATTTGTGGGATAAGCTTTCCAGACGCTTTCCCTGACTATAGATATAAAAATACGCGTCATGACATTCTGTATCCGACAATTTCATGGAATTTAACATGTCAGCGTATCCTATAATAGAAGTCAAAGGTGTCTTGAGTTCATGGGCAAATGCAGCGGTAAAATCTTCCTTTTGCTTTGCTTCTAATACTTTCTTCTGCATCTGATCTACAAGCTGATCTGCCATTCTGTTAAAATTTCTTGCCAGGGAACCGATTTCATCCATGCTATTGCTGTGAGACCGCAATTCATAAGCGCCATCGGCAATTCTTCCGGCCAGTTTGTCCAGGCGGCGAATGGGCTGGGTAATATAACGCGAAAGCATATAGATGCAGATACCTCCCAGGAATAATAAGCACACCAGAGCAATCCGGTATCTGGACAGCAGGTTCTGCCTGTTATTATAAATATTTGTCAGTTCACGGCACGTTCCCAGACAGAATCCGCCCCCGGAGATATCTGTCAAAGCAGCCGTAAACATATAATATCCTCCATGGATCCGGCGGATGCAATAGCCATAATTCGTTGTCTGATTCAATGCGCCTGTCAATGCCTCTATTTCTTTGACAAAGCCCATTCTTTCCAAATACTCTCCGCCGTAAACATATGTCCCGTCCATTTTGGTCACAAATACATGACTTCCCCCTCGCTCCACATTGTCAGTAATACTGCCCAACGTCCTGTTGATGGCATATTCCTCACCATATTCTTCCGTGGACTGATATCCCATTTCAAACAGAAAATGGAACATACGGCTCTCGTCATTTCCCTGTTCGATTTCTTTATCCAGCAATTGAGAAAAATCGGATGAGAGCATCCAGATGCCAAACAATGCGAACATCAGAGTCAATAGTGCAGTCATAGACAGAAATAACTTATCTGCAAATTTCATTGCTGCGGCATGCCTTCCCCTTCCAGACGATATCCAACCTTATAGACGGCCGTAATTTCATTATCCCAATTGAGCTTTTTTTTCAATCTTTGAATATGCAGATCCACTGTTCTGCTCTGCCCCATATATTCGCCGCCCCATACCGTTTCGTAGATTGTTTCCCGATACAGTGCAATATTGCGGTTTCTTGCAAGCAATAACAGAAGATCAAATTCTTTCATGGTAAGCGGTATGGGTTCTCCATTGCGGGTCACACAGCGGGAGGCCGTGTCAATTGCCACATCGAACACATATATCTGCGTTTCCGTCTTATGATACCTGCGCAGTACAGCCTCTACCCTGGCCAGAAGCTCCACAATTTCAAACGGCTTGGTCAGATAATCATCCGCTCCCATCTTCAGGCCCTTTACTTTATTTTCGGTGCTTCCAAGGGCTGTCAGGAAAATAACGGGAAGTTCAAGCGTATTGGCGTATTCCATTAATTCATAACCATTAATTCCGGGAAGCATCACATCCAAAAGCATAAGATCAAATTTTTCGTTATACATAAAATCTGCTGCCACCTCACCGTCAGCAGCCCAGGTGCACTGATAACCTGCCCTGGACAGATTCATTTTAATCAGATTTGCAATGGGCGCTTCATCTTCTGCGATTAGTATTTTCAGCATTTTCTCCCTCACTCCTTATAACAGATTTGACAGGCAACCGACATATTTCATAACTTGGGGATTGACTTATCTTATTCAAAATATACAAAAAATGTATCTGTTTTGTATCTTATCATCCAAAGACACTACGGAAATGTATCGATATGATCTTTGAAACATCTTTATTCTATTATTCTGTGAGCAGACTGTCAATACTATATTTATTGCTGCTTTGCTTATGACTGCTCAAGCTGCAGCCCATATTTGCAGCCAATTGCAACAGCTCAGACAGATACTGCACTGCTGCGGATGCTATCTAAGCCTTGTCCTGAGTTCATCTAAGATACAGCCACAGGAATCCAGAGATAATGTGACGGATTTTTCACGGCCGTTCTTATAAGCATATACCGTAATCGTATAAGAACCGTTTTCTGCTTTTATCGGAATGTAGAATAATTCATCTTCCGTTTTTTCAAATGCTTTTCCTTCTGCCGCATAATCAAAGCAGCGCCCGTTCAATGTCTCGTCCAATGCAATCCAATCAGCCGGATAAGCAATTTTTACCTGATCCGTCCAGGCCGCAGTGTAAATATGCACTATTCCCGCTTCTCCTGCCTTCCAGTGTTCTGATTGCCCAAGAGTTCTCTCCAAATCAGCATTCAGTACAAATGCCGGAATCGTAGCGGAGGCAATGGATGGCAGGTAATTACCGGCATAATCCATAATGTAAGCCGTAATATGAATATAATCCGAGACATAATTGAAATCATCTCCCAGCCCAAAGTCCCCCTGGTAGACTGCCCCCGTGTATATGTTCTCAGTCATAAGGAGAAGTTCCTTTTCCTCCTGGCATATGACATTTCCTTCCGCATTCAGACCCTGTAACAAAATCCATGCTTTTTGACATCCGGATGCCTTTTGAGCGGAATCCTGAGGATGTTCTTCCACAATATGATGCAATGTCACATTCAGGCAATATCCGTCATAGGACACATCCATTGACCCTGTGGGTGTCACATAGTCAATTTTCGTTGTAATATACGCAGTGGAAATGTTTCCGGTCTTATCCTTTGCCGCTAAAGTATAATGGCAGATGCCTTCTTCTGACACAATATATTCCACATGATCCGTACTGCTGTCCAATATACTGCCTGTTGTTCCTTCTCCCTCATATAGAACAAGGGAATCCATTGCCATATTATCAGCGGCAGAAAAACGCAGCGGTATTGCCCTGTTTGTCCAGCCGTAAATATAATGATTCAAATTCATTTCTGCGGGATTATCTTCCTGCAGATCAGGTGTGATTTCCGGCGGCACCACATCCGACAGCATCCATTGGGCATAGAGAACCACCGTATTGTCCGTCCCGTCATTCATTTTGCGAAAAGGCGACATATCAATGTAATGAATGCCGCTTCCGTCTGCTTCCGTATTCCAGCCGCTGAAATAAAAACCGGATTTTATATATCCGTTCTCCGGCCAATGATGTGCAGGAAGTATATAGGTTTTGTTATATTCCAAATTTGTCATAGCCTGCCGCGTTCCGGTTCCCCCATTTGCATCAAAGTAAATATCGTACCAGGCAGGCTCCCAATGTGCATAAACATTCAAAGTATGATTATCTTCCGTCCAATTTTCAGAATATTTCCAGATGCCATTCTCCCAATAAGAACCCTCTTGTGCAATTCCGTCAGCATTCCATATTTGTTCGCCGCCGTTTATATCCGTATACCAGCCGGTAAAAATATAATTATCCCTGACAGGAATTGCGCCGCTGATATTCTGATGTCTTGTACTGTCATAACAGGTAGTGATGGCTGTTGAACTGACTTGTTCCAAAGTTCCGGATTTTGCAATGGTTCCGCCATTAGCATTAAGAATCACGTCATACTCATTAGGCGCCTGAGCAATTACATATTCTACAATATCATTGGAAATGACTAATTTGTTCTGTGAAGATTCGTAGAATGCCATGCTGCTGAGTTGGTAGATATGGCTGTTCAATGTCATATTTCCTTTTTCCACATCAAATGAAGATTGCTGCATTGGCAAATAAGCTTGAAAGCTCTTTATATGATAATATTCTGCCGCCTCGTCCAAAGATACAGCCGTTGGGTCCGGGCATGCCTGGTAAGAATATTCTTCTTTTGCGTTATAGCTTACAGCCTCAATTCTATCACTGATTTTCTGAAAACCCGTGTCTATTGGAACGGTATGAGTTGGCGTTTCTTCAATTATCCATCCTGTGGGCAGCAAAGTTGTATAGCGGTAACTGACAGCCGGTTGACTGGTATTATACAGATATCCCTTAACTTCATCGGAAGCATAATGATACCCCTTGCCGGGATTCAAAGTCATGCCGGTAAAGGCAAAGGAAAGACCGTAATGTATTGTTCCGTTATCCGTCTTGTTAATCGTGTTATAGATTGGATTGTAATCTTTTGCCCTGACGCGCCCCGCTTCTACATCCGGGCCGGAATAGGCGACCCATCTGGATGTGATATCCGTGACATAATTTTTGATTCCGGATGGAGCAAGCCTTGGTTTCCTGAACAAAGGATGATCTTCTCCAAATGCTATGACTGTTAAAGTATCATCTGCGCCTAAGAGATTATTATCTTCTGTGGTAGCTGCTTTACCATAAATGTTTCCTCTGACTTCATAGCGGTATTTTATACTTCTATCTTCATTCGCAATGTAGAATACAATAGTGTTATTCCTGGTAAACCAGCCGGAAATTGTCATTCTGTTCAAATTGCTTTCATATTGCCGGATACAATAGTCCATAAAATCGAGTATTGTGTTGGAAACAACTGTGAAACTTTCTGATTCTGAATCCCAATGACAGTCATCTACAGATACCTTCGAGTGAATGGAGGGACATTTTTCCTCCAGCAGCCTTATTTCATCCGGTGACAGCGATTTGAAGAACATGCCGACATACTCTTTTGCCGTCTCAAACAGATATGTTTCCAGTTCCTCAGCAGACATTTCCTTCCAGTTCATATGCAGAATTTCCATCCCTAAATCATTTTCCTCTTTTGCAGAAAAAGCAGCCAGATCGTCCGGTTCTCTGTTTCCTTTGGTGTTCTCATTTCCTGCCGAAAACCAATCCAGCCATATAATCCCCTTTCCATAACTTCTTTCCACGGAATACGGCTCTTTCATAGCGGACATTCCTTCTGCAGAATTCATATGCTCCCTGGAATGTAATTCTTCCATAAACTGTGTTTCATCCACATCTGCGTGGCAATATTTTTCAGCATATTGATTTAAAACCTCATCTATTTTTTCCACACCGTACATTTTCAGCATTGCTGCAACAGATGTCACATAGGCAGCAGAATAGGATGTTCCAATTTCGCCGTTATATTTTCCCAGAGAACAAAACTTTACATTCTCCCCATAACCGGAGAAAAAGTATGGGAATTTGTTATCATCCACGGCTGCTACAACAATTGCTTCTTCTGTGCTGGCCGGAAATAAACTGCACACATTGCCGCCTGTATTACCGGCAGATACGATTACCTGTATCCCCCGTTCTGCTAATCTGGTTATCAGGGAATTCAGATTTTCATTTTCGTCACTTCCATTGATAACTGCGTTCAGGGACAGATTTACAATGTCCGCACCTTTATCAGCAGCATATTCCAATGCCCTGCAGACATCCCATGCCTGGGCATAACCATTTTCATCCGCTGCTTTCAAAGGCATAATTCTTATGCAGCCAGGCGTATTGGAAAGAATTAAATCTGCAATCTGCGTACCATGTCCAAAAGTATCATCCGGTATACTGTCTTCCTGTACGAAATCATAACCTGCCAGAATTCTGTCCTGATATTCATATAAATTATTACATCCGGAATCAATGACAGCTATGATGATATCTTTCTTGATGCGGCCGGAATTTTCCAATCTTTGCATATATTCCGTCAGTGTATGGCTGCGGCAGCGTATCAAAGCTGCGATAAAAATAAGCAGCAGAAACGAAAATATGATTATCAGCTGTATTGCTTTGTTTCCTATGACTTTGTTTCCTATTGCTTTGTCCTCCATTACTTTGTTTCCTTTTGTTTTGTCCTCTATTACGTTGCTATCGGCTATTTTTTTCTCCAACATTTTTCCTCCCTTTTCGGTTCCGAAGTATCAACGGAATCTTTCTTAATTTGCCGGCTTTTTCTCACGGATTGTTTATGCAGACTAAAGAGACCGGCTGCTCCCACTCTTGGCGGTGTGTCAGGAAGTGCCGATTATGAAATTGTCAAGGTGCACAGTATAATGAAATCCGGCCTGCTGCAGCATTTTTGCAGCAATTCAGCGACCTGTCTGAAGTGTTACGCAATTAACCGCAGCAAACCATTTATGGCATATATTGGATTTTTGTTAATGAGAAAGAAAACTGATAAGCTGTAAAAAGATGAATTCCGAGAAATATAATCTTGAATATTCCTGCAGCAAAAATAATCTTGGAACAAGAACTATGAACCACTGGATTGATAATGCTTCATTCCAAACCGCCACAGCATATAACATGGAACCAGAAAAAGGAACGATGTGAGCGGAAGAAAAGACAGATACAGCTCTTGCCTTCTATCCAGCAGATACAACAGAGGATAATATTGAACCGGCGCAAAAGGCACAATAAAAGTAGTGATCCACAAGATAACATTTCCATAGATGCCCATAGGATATTTCCCATGTTCATTCAATCCATATGTGAAGATATTCATAAATTCCAATCCTTCCAGGGTGAAGAAACTAAGCGCGGCATATATCAGAAACAAACCTGAAAATAATGCGCAACATCCCATTAGCATACACACAACTGTGAAAACCTTCCTCAATGTCCAATGAATATTGCTGCTGCAGATGCCATATGTGAAAATGACCGCTGCCTGCAGAAGCCTGCTGACACGCCCCAATTCAAACCGGCTTCCCAACACCTGCAGCAATGCACTTCTGGGCCGCAGCAGTATTCTGTCAAATTCCCCGCTGCGCACCATTCCCGAAAAGCAGTCAAATCCTCTTGCATATATTTCTGCAAGAGTAAATCCCATCAACACAATGGCATGACACAGAAGTACTTCCTGATAAGTAAATCCCTTTACCTGCGAAAACCTTTGAAACATAAAATAAATGCTTAAAAACACACAGAAAGATGTCAGAAACATTCCCAAAGAATACAGGAAAAATGATTTTTTATATTGCATCTTGCTTCGCACAATAACAGATATATAATGCGTATAAAGTTGAATTGGCCCTATTACCGTTTTTTCCTGGAATTCACTTCTTCCATGGAATGCACTTCTTCCATGGAATGCACTTCTTCCATTTTCCATTTTTCACTTCACCTCATTTCTAAGTAGTTTACTTCTTCCGTTTTATACTTATTATGCATTTCGTAACATACTGCCAGGTCCACCTCTGTTACGGGCAGAACCTGCCTCATTGGACGACATAAAAAATACATGTGCCTGTGCAAACAACACGCTTGGAAGAATGCCCGCATTTGGCATTCTTCCGTGTGAGCAGGCGCTGCTCTTGCGCCGTAGAAAATCTTCGCGAAGCGGCCTCTGCCGCAAGCGATTAGATTTTCTTCTCACACTTATCCGCCATGCACAATTACCTTTTTTTCAGCATGACGGCAAAGCATTTTCCCGCCCGCCGTGAGAACCGCCAGCCAGAATATCTGCAGAATGATTGCTCTATATAATTCTGCACCTGCCAGATTTCCGCTGTACACACGCAAAGGTACATTCTGCATGGCGGCAAAGGGAAGTACTTCCAGCACTTGTCTTACACCTTCCGGGAAAAAAGGCAGAGGAATCAGATGTCCTGTGAAAAGATCCACCACTGCGCCGGTCAATATTTTTGCGCCGTCTGTTGATAATGTATAAAAACCGGACACATACACCAGCATACTGAAAGCCACCACCACTAAAAGCCCCAGAATCAAAGTAACTACAAACAATACAAAATGCAATAAATCTGCCGGTGCAGACATGCCATAGGGCTTTGGCAGCAGAAACACTACCATCAGAACCGGAATACAGCGCAGCCATGCACCGGACAATCGCGTTGCCGTACTCTTGGCAAACCACATATCATAAATATGAATCGGCCTGCAGAACTCATATGCAATATTTCCGCTCTGAATCGCATTCAAAATCTCTCCATCAAATGTTCTGGCAGAAAGAAGTACCAGAAATGCCTGCTGAAGCCAGATATAAGAACTTGTCTCATCCAATGTCATGGGATAGGCGGCCGGATCTGACTCATAAAATGCCCTCAATGCTATAATTTCCATAAAGCCCCAGAAAAACTGTGTCACAACACCTCCCAGTGCCGCAGCGCGGTACTGCAGCCCCATAACAAGCCGCAGCCGAAAAAAGCTGATATATTTTTTCATCAAAAATGATCTCCTTCCAGTTGCGCATCAATTCAATCGGTTCTTATATTTCATAAGTCTTATACAACTCTGCCAGAGTTTCATCCATGCTGGCATCACCCTTTTTCAACGTCTCCAAATCACCATCCATAAGGATTCTGCCTTTCCCAATCAGAATGATTCGATGAGTCAGAGCTTCAATATCCTGCATATCATGGGTTGTCAGGATGACAGTGGTACCATGCGCCATATTCAGCTTATTAACAAATTCCCGGACAGCAATTTTTGATACTGCGTCAAGTCCGATGGTAGGTTCATCCAGAAACAGTATTCTGGGACTGTGAAGAAGGGATGCGGCAATTTCGCAGCGCATGCGCTGCCCTAAGGAAAGCTGTCTTACGGGTGTGCGCAGCAATTCTTTTAAATTCAGTAATTCTGTCAGTTCTTCAAGATTTTCCCGATAAACCGGGATTGAAATGGAATAGATATCCTTCAGCAGTTCAAAGGAATCTATGACCGGAACATCCCACCATAGCTGAGATCGTTGTCCGAAGACCACGCCTATCTGTCTCACATGCTCAATACGGCTGCATTTCTCCTGTTTGATGAGCGGCTTACACTTTACATCACCCATATCCCACAGGACTCTGCCATCTACCAGCACTCTTCCGCTATCCGGGGCCAATATTCCGCTTAGAATTTTGATTGTGGAGCTTTTGCCCGCTCCGTTTGGGCCAATATAGCCTACCATTTCACCGTCATGAATGGTAAAGCTGATATTTTTCAGCGCAGAAATATCTTCATACTCTCTGTGAAAGAGAGATTTACAGGCTTCTGCAAAGCCCGCATTTCTTTTTGCAATCCTGTACGATTTACATATATTATCCATCGTAATCATTTTTGCTTCCTCCTGGTAATTATATTTGCGGCGTTATCACAATTACTGCGAAAAGCCCAATATTTTGCCAAGTAGGTCTAGCTCTGTCGGATTTTGCCGACAAATACCTGAACGGTAAAATATGAAGTTGTAATCCCTGGCAACGGTTCACTAACCTGCCTGAACTGCTGCCATTCCTGCTGCAGCGGGGGAATTTTATGATAACAAATAGTGGTACATTTGTCAACAGCTGATTTTACACCTCCGGCATAAACTGGTAACAGTTCGTAACAGTTCAGACAGCCCCTGCCGCGAAGTCAAAATTGCGCTCTATGCAATTTTGCGAGACTTGCGTGCGCCAAAACGCATTCTTTTGGCGTTTTGTGTGCATTCTCGTAACAGTTCAGTGACCTGTCTGAACTGTTACAACAGTTCAGACAGCCCTGTTACAATAATTTCCACACAGCAGCGCAATAAAATCGGGAATGATATGTCTAAGATACTTGCGTAAACAAAGCATCTTATGTTATAATCTTTTTGCAATATAGTGAAAGCAATTGATAACATGCTATCATATTTCACTGCATGCAAAAGATGGATACATATTATGTATTCGTACAAAACATCAGGAGGAAATTATGGAACAGCCATTATACACTTCAGTGAAGGTAAATAACGAAATAGAACTCTGCGAAGTATCAGACCCGGAATGTAAAGAGTTAATTGAAAAAGCCCTGCTGGCGGAGCGTATCTCCTATTTTATCAAATGGTTAAAACCTTCTATGTTCCGCCGCAGCAAGCAGAGCTGCATTATCTGTGTAAACAATCATTCCAAAGAAATCGCTGAAAATGTTGTACGTTCCATCTGCGAAGAAAAAGGGTACCCTGTAAAATTTCTTATGAAGAAATCGCAAAATGAATATCTGTAGGATGATTCAGTGAACTTTTCTTATATTTATGCAGCATCTCAGAACTTTATCCGGACAGCCACATCCTTGTATCATTCAGCCCACTTGTCTCACAAGGTCAAAATTGCGCTCCAAAAGCGCTGCGCTGACTATAGATCGCAATTTTGGCTTTGCAGCAGGAGCTGTCTGAACTGTTATAATTCTTTTCACCTGACATCATAAAACTTCAAATAATCTATGGCAAAACAGCTTTCCTTCTGTTATAATATAAAGGCATGCGTTGAAATGGCAGCAGTATATGATAACCGGAAATTTCGGAGAAAATTCGGAGAAAAGCAAAATGATTGTGTTCAATGTGGATCTGGATAATACCCTGATCTATTCCTATCGACATGATATCGGCCCGGATAAAATAGCTGTGGAAAATTATCAGGGAAGGGAAATATCCTTTATTACCGGAAATACATATCGGCAGCTAAATGCACTGAAAAAGAAGCTGCTCATTGTTCCTACCTCCACAAGATCCATTGAACAGTATCACAGGATTGATCTGCAGATTGGTAAAATAAAATATGCCCTGGTATGCAACGGAGGTGTTCTGCTGGTGAATGGTGCAAAAGATTCCTCCTGGTATGAAGAATCCATGGCAATGGTCCGGAAAAGCCGGTCTGTTCTGGAATACGCATATGAGCTCTTAGAGCAGGACAGCAGAAGATATTTTGAATTGAGATGGATAGAGAATCTCTTTCTGTTTACCAAATGTACACAGCCGGAAGCTGTGGCGGCCCAACTGCAGAAAACGCTGCGGACAAATCTGGCGAATGTATATTATAACAAGGAAAAGGTGTATGTGGTTCCTGCATCTCTGAACAAAGGAAACGCCCTGCGGAGATTCCGGACATTGATGAGTGCCGATCAGGTCATTGCCGCCGGAGACAGTGAATTTGATATCTCCATGCTGCAGGCTGCCGACAAAGGCATTGCACCGCATTCTTTTATCAAAAAGTATGCTGTTGACTTTCCGGTGGATGAAATGGCGGGAAAAGAATTATTTTCTGAAGAAATGCTGCGGCATGTAACAGCACTATGTTCATGATATTGGAATGATTGAAATACCAATTAACAGGACTTTAAACAGGAGGTATTGTTTTGAAAAATCATATTTTGTATTACAGTGTCGGTCCATTACTCTACTGCCCTGCTAACAGGGACTCTATTACAACGTCCATTATCAATGAAAATTTCGGACGGCAGTTTTCATTGGCTCTGTGTCTGGAAGATACCATAAATGACAATTTTGTTGCAGAGGCCGAACAGAAAATGCTGCATTCCTTACAGGACATTGATAACGCATGTCAAAACAGAGAATTTTATCTTCCCAGGATATTTATACGTGTACGGAATCCCGAACAGATTACCCGGCTCACCATTGCATTAAAATCCCATATGGACATTATCACAGGCTTTATCATTCCAAAATTTTCACCTGCAAATGCCCATGATTACATTAATAAAATCATAGAGGCCAATGAACTGGCCGGCAGAAAAATATATATGATGCCCATCTATGAAAGTGAAGATATCATTGATTTGCGCACCCGCTACCAGGTATTGTATTCCCTGAAAGATGCCCTTTCGCAGGTAGAAGAGCTTGTACTGAATATCCGCGTTGGGGGCAATGATCTGTGCCATTTATTCGGCTTCCGGCGCCATCCTGACGAATCTATTCATGAGATTAAGCCTGTTTCTTCCGTTTTTACCGACATTGTGACCGTATATGGCACGGATTATGTTATTTCAGGTCCCGTGTGGGAATATTATGCCGGCGGACAATGGGAAGAAGGACTGCGGAGCGAAATACGCGACGACAGGTTATGCGGCTTTACCGGCAAAACCGTAATTCATCCGAATCAGATTGCTGTGGTGAATTCCTGCTTCCAGGTATCCCAGGCCGACTACAAGGATGCACAAAATATTCTGCATTGGGATAATGAGAGCAGCACGCTTGTTGCCGGCAGCCAGAACAGCGAACGCATGAATGAATGCAAGACTCATACCAATTGGGCAAGACAGATCTTATACCTTGCTGAAGTTTACGGCATCCGGGCAGAATAATTCCCCGTTTTTATGAAATAATCCGGGGAATTTCTATATAAGAGACGATGGTATTTCTCTTCTCATAGCTCCACGGAAGCTCCCTGCCCAGCAATTTATTCAATGCGATGTTCGGTATATTGACCCCCGCAGCCAGACAGCTCATCTGCAGTCCGCCCGACATTCTTGTATTGATTTCCAGCAGATACGGCTGGCTCTCTTTCAGTTTAAACTGGATATTGCAGGGGTATTCTAATGGAATGCTTTCCATAATGCAGTCTGTCATTTCCAGAATTCTGTCATCATAAATTATCTCTTCATGTCTTGCAGCACCCTTATATCTTGGAATCGCAATCAGCCCCTGGGATGTCCTGAGACAATCCACGCTGATTTCTTTTCCCGGCAGGTATGGCATAATCATCAGCTTGTCAAAGGGTTCTATTGCTTTCAGCCATTCCAGATATCTCTGATAAGGAACTGCATTTCCTGCATATAATTTCAGCAGATGATATGGATTTTCCTCTTCCACGATTTTCCGAAAGCTCATGCCGCCTTCATCGAAGACAAATTTCACGCATACCTGATCATATTGCGATTTGATTCTGGCATATGCCCGCTCAAATTCCTCCGCTGTACAGGCTTCGCAATACGCAGGAATGGATACCTTGGATTCCGTCCCATCCTGCTTACGAAACAAATCGTAAGTACTTGCCTTATCCGCAAGTAATTGCAGTTTGGAATACGCATCCGCCATTATCTTGACGCCGATTTCATCAAATCTGTCCTTATTTCTGCTGATGTCAAGCATTTTCCTTCTGGGAACGAATACATCTATCCTGTGCTCCTTACAGAATTGAATACAGTCATCCACATAGGCATCGCCGTCTGTGACAGGCTCATCATACCATTCGTCACAGACATTCCTTATAACGGAATTGGGCTGCTTGTTTGTTCCCACAACCCAAACCTGTTCCCCAACATTTTCTTTCATCAGCTCAATCAGTCTGTAAGAAGTACTGAACCAGTGATTAAACCATACCCGAATCATAATCTTATTCCTTCCCGTCTGTCATATGCACTCATTTTCTGCCGTCAATGACTTCCATCCGTGTCTATACATCTGACATCCTTTGAATAATACCGCAGCATTTATAATGTACCAGGGGATAATATGCTATGGGAACCTGTTTCTCCTGAGCAAGTCTTACAATATGGCCCAACTCCTGATCATCCTGATACCGCTCGTCAATCAGTATCTTCCAGGGAACCCGGCGCAGCAGAACCCTGGTAGTCTCCCCTATGCCCGGCTTAACATAATTAATATCATCTATGCCAAAGGTATCCGCTATCTTCTTTACTTCGTCCATTCCATAACCTTCTGTCCTGCCGCCCGTTTTCCGGGGTGACAAACTAAATTCCTTTTCAATGGATTCTATATACTCATAAGAAAGGTCGGATTCTCTTAACTCGCCATAATATACGGCGCCATGGAAATCTTTTTCGCCAATGATATCTTCCCTTAGAAATGTCCTGCTGATCAGACCGGATACAGTGCTGTTAAGACAGGAGCTTGGAATCAGGATATCATCGTGGGTTCCGCACAGCTCTGTCACATTGGCCGGGTCAGCAATCACGGCAATCTCCGAACTTACCTGTGCATATGATCTTATATCCTTTTTCAATTCATTGAGAATAGCGCCTTTTCCTATCCAGCCGTCCACAAAGAGAAGCTGCTGCGGTTCATATTTTCCCAGCAGATATTTCATTGCGTTGTCATCAATACCTCTTCCTCTGATAATGGAGATGGAATAATGCGGAATATTATGGTGAAATCTGAACCGGATATACCGTTTTATCAGGATTCCGGTAGGAATACCTGCCCTTGCCAGGGATACCAGTACGACATTTTCCCCCCTGTCTGCCATAATTTTCTCCGAAAGAATTCCTATGGCATCCGCAACCGGTTTGGCATATCTGTGCAGCGCCTCTTTATATACTTTCATGTATTTATCCGTAGGAACATACTCAATGGGAAGCATTTCACTGTAATGCCTGCCGGATTGTATCAGCTTTTCCCGTTCCTCCGTAGGCTGCGGCTGCACCAAACCGGTAATATCCTTCAGCAGCAGCACCACATCCTCTTCTGCATAAGAACTTCTCATTTTTCCTCCTGCATAGCCCCTTTTTCTACATATGTTGGTAAGCGTCAATCTGCACAATGCCCTTGCCATTTGACAAGATATACTTTCTCATTGTGCTTCCTGACAGCATTTAACAGAGAACATGCCCCCTCCGCGGAAACGGTCTGCGCATCTGTCATAACAATAACTGCATCATAAGAAGCAATATCATATACAAATGTTTTCCGGTTCTTATCATACAAACTGCTCAACGCATATCGCTCATGCAAGGGATATGTCTCATCCCGGCTGACATGAATGGGGCTGCGGGTGGTGGCATGGAACCGCACAAAATGACCCTTATCCTCCAGGCATTTTCCCACATATAATCCGGGAAACATAAACTCTTCCGTGCCAAGAATTAAAATGCTCTCATATTCTGATACGGGAATACATTTGGTGATTTCGTCATAAAGCTTTTGGCAGGCGGACAGATAATCTGCGGACGCAGTTACTCTTCGGCTGTCAATAGCCCCTTCTATCTCATAACATGCATAAAATTCTGCCTCTGATATATTTTTGTCATAATATACACCATCATTTACCGCGCTGTCCGCCATCTGCGGATACTTTGCATGCTGTGTTTTCACCAGATAGTGTACACCGATATTCCTGCGCTGATATGCTTCCAGCAGTTCCTCAGTCATACCATTCAATATGGATACCACCGAGAATTTCATCTTCCATGGATTGCCATATTTACGTTGATAATATTCCTCTATAACAGAAATAATATTCAGTATGGTTTTCCCTGTGGTAATTTCATCCTCTGCAAAAACAATGCGGTCAATACTGCCTATGATTTTATCAATATCCTCTCTCACCAGCTTCTGTTCTGTGGCGTGGCTATGCTCTTCTGAAAAATAGAAGCAGGCAGCTTTGCCCATATCCTCACGGGTTGTCTGGATATAATCTGCGTTAAGGGATACGGCTGCCTGGGCACCTATGGCTGTCGCTGTCTCCGCAAATCCCACAATTAATATCCTCTCACCACGATACACATCCAAAAGCCCTGCCAGCTGTGAAAATACATCCAAAGCTTTCCGCGGCGATACCGGAACATGTTTTCCCTGCAGGGGGTTCACCACCAGATAGTTTCTTTTCTTATTGTTCTCGCGTTTTGCAATCCGCACCAGATCATTTTCCGTATACATCTGTCACTGCTCCTGTTTTGCCGGCTGCCATGCTGCCCGTTTCCACTATGGGTTAAAAATTAATTTAACGATTGGCCAGTTCTGTAGTAATTTCTTCCCAGCTCACGTCCTTCTCCACCATTAGTACCATCATATGATAGAGAAAATCACTGATTTCATATTTGATTTCATTGGCATTGGGATTCTTGGCCGCAATTACAATTTCCGTGGCTTCCTCTCCCAGTTTCTTCAGAATCTTATCAATTCCCTTGTCAAAAAGGTAATTGGTATAGGAACCCTCTTTGGGGTGTAGTTTCCTGTCCTTAATTACATGCAGTACATCCTCAAAAACCTGCAGAGGATTCTCCGCCGCCTCATAATCCTTCCTGGCAATCTCGTTAAAAAAGCAGCTTCTTGCACCGGTATGGCAGGCCGCTCCCACCTGGGACACCTTTGCCAGAATGGTATCCATATCACAGTCCCCGGTCAGACTCTTGACATACTGATAATGGCCGCTGGTCTCCCCTTTCAGCCACAGCTCGTTACGGCTTCTGCTGAAATAAGTCATCCGTCCTGTGCGCAGGGTCTGCTCATAGGCTTCTTCATTCATGTATGCCATCATCAGGACTTCCAGCGTCCGGTAATCCTGCACAATCACAGGCACCATCCCATCACTGTTCTTCTTGAAATCCCCCCATTGGTAAGCAGCTTCAAAATTTTCCACCATAATCCCATTCTCCCTGCATAATCCCTTCAGAACCGTGAGGTCACCATAGTTATCATTTATGGTATTGCCGGTGACACCGCTGACCTGCGCATACGCAAAAATCTCCATCAGCTTATTCAATGCAATCTGATTAATCTGTACCAGAAACGGCAGTCCGCACACGCTTTCGGTTTCCCTGATCTGATGGGGATTCATCAAAATCAGTTCCGACACATATTGCTCCAGCAGCTCCTTGTGAGCACTGACAGTCTCCGCCTTTTCGTAAGAAGCAAGAATTTTATCCCTGCCGAATTTCAGAGAGACCTCCTCCGCAATGGCAATATTTCCTTCCTTCTCAAAATCCAGTACTGCTTTGTTACAGCCCGCATAGATGAGTTTCTTCACATCCTCCATGCGCCTGACATTTCCCGCCCCGATAACATTCATTTCCGCCGCGGCACAGATTTCCTTAATGATATTCAACGCTTCTTCATGAGCCGCATCCTCACGAATTACATTTTCATGAGCTGTACCTGCATGAACAGCTTTCTCGTGAATCATTCCCTTATTTTCACAAGCTGCATTTTCACGAGCCGCAACTTCATGCATGGCATTTCCATGAGCCGCACTTTTGTGAACTGTATTTTCATGCGCTGTGTCTTCATGCATGGTATTTCCATGAGCCGTATCATAATGCATGGCATTTTCATGAGTTGTATCTTCATAAATGGTATCCGCAGCATATTCCGTATCCATACCGGACATGTCAAATACAATCAGTCCATCCGCATTATTCTCATTATATAACTGTACCAGGCGCAGCGGCTGTGTCTCCACTACGGAAGTGTCCTTAAGACTTCTTACCGCATGTCCACGATACAAGTAGATGCAGGGTACAAATTTCTTCACAAGCATAATTATCCTCCGTAAGTATCAGCATTCTATAAACTCCCCTTTGTACTCAATACATCCGTAATGCGGGAATCCATCCTTACCGCCTGGTCCAATGCCTTCGCGAAAGCCTTGAACATAGCCTCTATGATATGGTGTCCATTGCTGCCGGCCAACAGTTTCAAATGCAGGTTCATAGCTGCACTGTAAGAAACTGCATAGAAAAATTCTCTTACAAGCTCCGTATCCAATCCGCCCACACGCTCTACAGGAAATGTACAATCGAAATTCAGGTATGGCCTGCCGCAGAGATCCACCGCACAAAGCATCAATGCATCATCCATGGGTAAGAGAAAGGAACCGTACCGGCAGATACCCTTCTTATCTCCTATGGCTTTGGCAATGGCTTGTCCCAATACAATTCCGCTATCCTCCACCGTATGATGTCCGTCCACCTGCAGATCACCATTGACTTTGCACTGCAAGTCAAAAAAACCATGCCTGGCAAATCCCTCCAGCATATGATCGAAAAATCCGATTCCGGTAGAAATCTCCGCTTTCCCTGTTCCGTCCAATTCCAGAGTAATGGAGATATCCGTCTCCTTTGTTTTCCTGTCAATTATCCCTGTCCTGCCCATATGTCTTCCTTCTGCCCCTGCTTTTTCATTATCATACACTCATTCCATAGAATATACTGCTTTCATGAAATGCACTGCTTCCATAGAATGCACTCATTCCGTTTGATAGCTTTATTACAAATAAATCCGTTTATGACTCTTCAAATCTGACGCGTACACTGTTGGCATGGGCTGTCAGACCTTCGCTTTCTGCAAATACTTCAATATCTCTGTGCACCTTCTCCAATGCTTCCCTTGAGTACGAAATAATACTGGTCTTCTTGACAAAATCATCCACATTGACAGGAGAGAAGAATTTCGCTGTTCCATTGGTGGGAAGGATGTGATTGGGCCCGGCAAAATAGTCGCCCAAGGGTTCAGAGGCATATTCTCCCAGGAAAATGGCCCCGGCATTGCGTATCTTCGTCATCACCTCAAAAGGATTTGCCGTCAGAATTTCAAGATGTTCCGAAGCAATTTGGTTTACCGTATCAATCGCCTCCTGCATTCCCTCTGCGAGAAGTATATATCCGTAATTGTCAAGAGATTTCTGTATGATATCTCTTCTTGAGAGCTGATTTACAAAAGTATCCACCCAGTCAGAAACCTTCTTGGCAAGCTCCTTTGAAGTCGTAATCAAAATAGCGCTGGCCAGCTCGTCATGCTCTGCCTGGGAAAGCAGATCCGCCGCCACATATTTGGGATTTGCACTTTCGTCCGCCAATACCAGTATCTCACTGGGGCCCGCAATGGAATCAATACTCACATGTCCATACACAGCCTTCTTGGCAAGCGCCACAAATATATTACCCGGCCCTGTGACCTTATCCACCTTCGGAACAGACTCTGTGCCGAAAGCCATAGCTGCAATGGCCTGTGCACCGCCCGCTTTATAGATAGTATCCACACCTGCAATATCCGCGGCAATCAAAGTTCCTGCCGCGATCCGGCCGTCCGCATCAGGAGGCGTAGTCATAATGATTTCTTTTACTCCGGCCACTTTTGCAGGAATTACATTCATCAATACGCTGGAGGGATATGCCGCTTTGCCGCCGGGCACATATACACCCGCTTTTTCAATGGGGGTCATACGCATGCCCAAAATGGTTCCGTCCTCTTTTGCATCAAACCAGCTGTTGCGAAGCTGTCTGGTATGAAAGGCACGGATATTTTCCGCCGACCGCTTCATCACTTCAATCAAATCCGCATCCAGACTCTTATACGCCTCGTCAATTTCCGCCCTTGTCACCCTGATATTCTGCGCATTTAAGTCAAATTTATCAAATTTCTTCGTATACGCAAATAATGCCTTATCACCCTCTGCTTTTACATGACTGACAATTTCACCCACTGCCTCTTCATACTGCCCGTAATTGTTAGGACTTCTCTTCAGCAGACTGCTTAAAATATCTTTTCTTGTTTCTCCGGATAATTCTAATATTCTCATAATGACACCTCTTTTCCCATTTCCGCTTGCGGAAATTTTGCCGCTTGCGGAAATTTTGCCGCTTGCGGAAATTTTTATTTTATAACTTGAAAGCTCTGATACGGCGGACCAGCTTCTGAATACGATCTCTTTCCATCTGCATACTGACGGGATTGACAATCATCCTTGCCGAGAGCCGGCACACTTCCTCCAATACTTCCAAGCCGTTTTCCCGCAAAGTGGAACCTGTCTCCACAATATCCACAATCACTTCCGACAATCCCACCAGCGGACCTAATTCCACAGAACCGTTTAATTTGATAATATCCACTGTCTGATGCTTTTTATTGTAAAAATACTCCCTGGCAATATTGGGATACTTGCTGGCTACACGAATGCGCTCATGATGCAGCAGAAGCTCTCTGGCAGCGCTTGGACCGCACACGCACATTCTGCACTGCCCAAATCCCAGATCCAGCACTTCGTACACATTCCGATTCTCCTCCAGAACCGTATCACGCCCCACCACACCCATATCCGCAGCGCCATATTCCACATAGGTAGGCACATCAGGTCCTTTCGCCAGGAAAAATTTGAGCTTAAGCTCCTCATTGACGAAAATCAGCTTTCTGGAATGCTTGTCCTTCATTTCTTCACAGGTAATTCCTATCTGTTCAAACAGCTCTAATGTCTTATTTGCAAGCCGGCCCTTCCCTAATGCAAATGTCAAGTACCTCTCATCATTCATTTTCCTGTCTCCTATTATTTCGGATTCGCCCTCATCATTCTTCCGGCATCAGCATCACACTGCCTGGAGGGATGTTATTACTGCTTATGTTATAATGATTGGCATTGTTCAAGCGTCACCGGTATTCCCTGCGCACGAAGTCTCCGGGCCTCTGCCAGTTTCTCCTGAAAATCATTCTGAGAATATACAATTCTCTCAACGTTGTTTGAAATGGGCAGTTCCACATTCTGTCTGGCAAGAGCCTCCATAATGCTGTCAATTACCATGACAAAGCCCACTGCAGGTGCAGATTTGCCAAACTGCTGTAAAAGCCTGTCATATCTGCCGCCCTTCACAATGGCTTCCCCCACCCCATAGGTGTAGGCTTTGATTATAACACCTGTATAATATCTATATTTACTGAGCATTCCAAGGTCATAGGAAATATAGTCCGCCGCGCCGTAGAGTTCCAGCACCGAACGCAGCTTCTCCAGTCTCGCTACGGCTGCAAGAGATCGAGGGTTCCCAGCCATTTCCCTGGCTTCCTGCAGAGAGTCCAGATCTCCAAATAAATCCGCCACCTTGAGAAGCCTGTCCTGATATTCCTCCGCCACTTTACGTTCCTGCAGAAGCTCCTGGGCAGCAAAATAATTTTTACCGGAAATACATGCCCGCAAATCCAATTCCGTTTCTTCATCCAGTCCCGCTTCCTCACAGAGCCCTTTGAAATACTCCACCTCGCCCACCGTGACCTGGAACTGCTTCAATCCCACATTTCGCAGTGCTTGTACTACCAGGCTGATTACTTCCGCATCCGCCTCCACGGAAGCATCATTGATAAACTCCGCCCCCATCTGCGTCACTTCCTTCAGCTTTCCCTGAAGATTTGAGGTATTGATAAACGCATTGCCCACATAGCCGAACCGCAGCGGAACCCGTTCATCACAGAAGTACTTTGCTGCACACCGGGCTATGGATGGCGTAAAGTCAGGGCGCAATACCAGTGTATTTCCTTCTTTATCAAAAAACTTGTAGAGATCTTTGCTGGGTGTGGTGCCGATTTCCCTGGAAAATACATCAAAAAATTCAAAAGTGGGCGTCTGAATATCCTCATAGCCATAGAGCCGGATACTTTCATGGAGTTTTTCTTCCACATATAGCTTTCTGGCATATTCCCTACCATAAATATCCCTGACTCCCTCCGGGGTATGTAACAATCTCTGACTCATGTCGCCCTCCATAACTTTTCTGATTTCGGAACATTCCCATGCATTATCTCTGCAGGTACAGTACTTTAGTACGTCATTGTATTAGCAGAGCAATGCAGCAAACTATCATTTTAGTATATCGAAAGCAGCCTTCACTGTCAAGTCCTGTCGTCCAAATCCTTCTGCAGGATATCCAGATAAGGCACTAAGATACCATGTTTCTGCGGCAGAATATATTCGGGATTCAATTCTTCATAGCGAAAACTTTTTCTGCCCCCCTCTTTGGCACGATTCCAGAAGAACATCAGCATCTGCAGGGGAAGATAATACATCACATCCTTGTGTGTATAATAAATCAAAAAGAAAGCAATTCCCCCCTGTTTCTCGAACTTCTCCATAAATTCCACCTGATGCACATGAATATTCTGCAGCGCAAAAGTGTCCGCAGCACATTCTTTTGCATCAAAGCATACCGGAAGCCCCTGCACTGCCCCGATATAGTCAACAGTGCTTTTCTGCTCAAAATATGCCAGTGTAATCTGTCTGTTTTCCTTATCTATCTTAATCGGTGTAATTGGCGTTGGAATCTTTTGTATCAGGGCAAGTCCGGCTTCGGAGTATTTTTCATTCGTTCTGTTGATCATATCCTCCAGTGTAGAGCCCCGAAGTCCTCTGGAATTCCATGTAGCCATCACTGCGCCTCCATCCGTTTTTATTCTTGCATCCCTAAATGAACTCTTCAAAAATGTGCAGCAGACGCAGCACTGCAATAACTGGTACATTCTCTTCATAGCTTACATGTGACTTTTCTGCGGCACTTATGCTGTTTTAAGAGCTAAGAATGATTTTCTGCACAATCTTGGAACAATTTCAATCCCTCCTGCAATTTCAGGAATAAGTCAGGATATGGAGCGCAGAAACTTTGTCTCTCCAATCTGACACCGGATTCGGGGAATCCCTCAGAAAATGCAATGCGGTACGCGTGAAGCAGTTGATGCTTCAGTCCATACTTTTCCCTGAACAGTAAATTCTCATCCGGTCTGCCATATTTGGCATCTCCTATCAGCGGATGCCCCATATCTGCCAGATGGGCGCGGATCTGATGTGTTTTGCCGGTGACAAGTTCTACCTCTAATAAAGTATAGCCCCCTGCTGCGGCAATGGGAGAATAGACTGTATGTATCGGTGCGGCTCCCTGTTCGGCCGCATCTGGATTCGTGATGATACGCACCATGTTTTCAGCCGAATCTTTTACAAGATATCCTTTCGCCGACTCCGGCTTCCCTATTTCCCCAACGCAGATTGCATGGTAGAATTTTCTCACTTTGCGTTCCCTGATACACTCACTCAAAAACTGAAGTCCTGCAAGACTCTTGCCGCAGAGCACTATGCCGCTGGTATTTCTGTCCAGCCGGTTACAGACAGACGGCCGGAATACAGCAAGCTCCTCTTCCATAGAAGGATTCTGTGCAAGCAGATAACCAATCATCCATTCATTCAGGCTGCAATCCCCTGCCTCAGCCTTCTGCGTCAATATCCCGGCAGGTTTGTTCAGGAACAGACAATGTTCATCCTCATATAAGACAGAAATGCCCTGCAGTTTTTCATAGGCTGTCAGATATTCCCTCACACGCCGGCAGTCTGTGCTGCCCACACTTCCAACGCCCCTGCATACATTTTCTCCCTCTCTCTGCGCCCTGCATGCAATGGCATTTTTCTCCGCTTCAGCTGCCGTTTCCCTGCCGGAAAATCTGCCGATGGTTTCATCGGAAAAAAATATGCATACCTTGTCCCCTATCATAATCTTCTCAGACCCTGAAGCCTTTTTTCCGTTCAGGGTAATATTCTTCTTCCGCAGCATCTTGTATAAAAAGCTCATGGGAGCCAGCGGCAGATACTTATGTAAAAATTTATCCAGGCGTTGTCCGCCCTGATTATGTCCAATCTCAATCGTCTGCATAAAACCTCACAACCATAACATCACAAAGCCACGCTTTTCAACGTTCCAAGAATGGCCTGTGTCTTGTCTTCGTCTGCTTCCAATGTCTTCATCTGTTCCAGGCGTTCCGTATATTTTGCCAGATTCACGAAAATTTTCACAGTCACACCCTGATGTCCGTCCGATTTTAAAATCGGATGAATGTGCCGGTAAAACTCATTTTCTTCAAAGTTTACATCTTCCGAAAAACCGCACACACAGTTTCCCCGGACTGCCAGATGACTGACACGGAACGCTTTCTTATAGGAAGTAAAGACCATATCATAGAGACACTGCAGCCCCTGGCTGTGACTTTCAATTTCAGCAGCAGACTGTTCACTGCAGCTTACGAACCGCAGATACATGATGGCGCTCACTGCACTTTTGCTGGCCGGCAGACAGCCCAGAACCGCAACAATCGTGAGCAGATTCGTTTTCTCGCCTGTCTGGATATAACCTGCTGCAAACAGTGAAATAGAAATGGCAAAATAAAGTATGGTGCGAATGACTTCGTATTTTTTCTGTGTGTTAAGGTAATTCCGTCTCCCCTTTGCACCCACTGTAGTAAACAATCGTTTGAGCTGCATTTTCTTATCCTTTCTATTTTGTTACCAATGTATTTTACCTCTAATGCCCTTTGGTTTCTCTTTGTATTTTTCACTATAACCCTTTTCGCTTCATCTGTCCTATGATTTTCAGCAAAGCACCATGAGGTAAGCTTTTGGTAAGCATCCAAAATGCCTTGATGGGCAGACTGCACACGGACATGGAGCGTTTCTTCCAGGAAGCTCTCAGTGCAAGTGCCGCCACCCTGTCAGCACTGACCATGGTATATTTTTTCACCGCCAGCGTGGAACCTGTAGATTCGGCAATATCAAAAAAAGGTGTGTCCACAGGTCCGGGACAGACGCTGGTAACATAGATTCCCCGGCTTTTCAGCTCTTCTCCCAAAGCCCTGGAAAAACTCAGGACATAGGATTTGGTTGCCGCATATACTGCAAAATCAGGCTGGGGCAGGAAAGCGGCACTGGAAGCCATCTGAATGATGCGGCTGTTCCGTTTCATATAGGGAATCATGCGATGGGTAAGATCCGTCAGTGCTTCACAGTTCAGGCGAATCATACCAAGGGCTGTATCCCTGTTCTGTCCGGCAAAGTTTCCCATCATTCCATACCCGGCACAGTTGACTAACATTCTGACAATATGTTGTTCTCCGGAAATCCCATTCCTGATATTCTCATTCGCCTCTTTTTCAAATCCGGCGTTATCAGCGGCTTCCCTTTCTGACACCATGGATTCCAGCATATCCAGATTTTCCCTCTTTGTAATATCCATGGCAAATATTCTCGTTCTGTGTCCCATAGCCTTTGCCAGTTCCGTTAATCTGCTGCGGTTCCTTGCCACCAGCCAGAATTCATCAATATTGTCAAAATGATTGTCCATCTGCAGGGCGAATTCCATTCCTATGCCGGAGGATGCGCCTGTGATGATAATAATATTCATATTGATACCCCCTTACTCGTTTCGCAGACATTTACATGCGGCCGCTTTCGTTTCGGTCACTTTTTGCTGTGGTGGATATTACGAATTGTTCTCTTTTTCCCGGGCTGATTTGCTGTCTGACTTTTTCTGTCATTTCCTTTTCCATGATTATCTTCTTTAGGATTATCTTTATTATAATTATTCTTTTTAAAATTATCTTTATTATAGTTATCTTTTTTAGGATTATGTCTGGTATTCCTGTCATCTCTGTCAGATGTCCGTTTCCCCCTGCTGTCCGTGCTTTCTGTTCTGGGTCTTATCAGACATCTGCGGTCATAGCCTATCAGATCCGTTCTTCCGGCTTTGGTCAGCGCCTCATATACCAGATCATAATTGTTTGGATTCCTGTATTGCATTAGTGCTCTCTGCATGGCTTTTTCGTGTGGATTTCTGCACACATACACCTGTCTGCCATCCCTGGGGTCAATGCCCGTATAATACATCACCGTGGAAGCCGTCGATGGCGTCGGATAAAAGTCCTGTACCTGTTCCGGCATGTACCCAAGGTCGCGCAGATACTCTGCCAGTTCCACTGCTTCCTTTAAAGACGCGCCGGGATGGGATGACATGAAATAAGGCACAAGGAACTGATTCTTCCCCATTTCTGCGTTCAGTTTCTTATATTTTGCCGTGAAGCGCTGATAGACGGCATTATCCGGTTTCCCCATAAAGTGCAATACCGTATCGGATACATGCTCCGGCGCTACCTTCAGCTGGCCGCTCACATGGTGCTCCACCAATTCCCGGAAAAAAGTATCATCCCTATCCGCAAGCAGATAGTCAAACCGGATTCCTGAACGCACAAAAACCTTTTTCACACCCGGTAAAGCACGCAGTTTTCTCATCAGCGCCAGATAATCCCTGTGATCCACGGACAGGTTCCTGCATGGAGCCGGGAACAGACATTGCTTGTTCTTACAGACCCCATGTGTCAGCTGCTTTTGACAGGAAGGATGCCTGAAATTGGCAGTTGGTCCGCCCACATCATGAATATACCCCTTAAAGTCCGGATCCTTTAATAAGAGCTGCGCCTCCTGCAGAATAGAATCATGGCTTCTGGTCTGCACCGTTCGTCCCTGGTGGAAAGTCAGAGCGCAGAAACTGCAGCCGCCAAAACACCCCCTGTTGCTGATCAGGGAAAACTTGATTTCCTCAATGGCCGGCACACCTCCTTTTTCCTCATAGGAGGGATGACTTCTCCTGGTATACGGAAGGGCATAAATGCTGTCCATTTCTTCCGTAGTCAGTGGCGGCTGGGGCGGATTCTGTACCACATACACACCATTGGGATAGGCTTCTATCAGCGGCTTTCCTGTACAGTAATCCGTATTTTCATTCTGCATGGCAAAACTTTTGGCATATAATGCCTTATCTTCCCGCATGGCATCATAAGAAGGCAGCATCACCGGTTGATAGACATCCGAAATATTCTTTGTGCGATAGACACTGCCCCGTACAAAAGTAATATCACCAGCCGGAATGCCGCTTGCCAGGGCATCTGCAATTTCCACAATGGATTTCTCTCCCATGCCGTAAGAAATCATATCCGCCTGGCTGTCCAGCAGAATGGAACGCTTAAAACTGTCCGACCAGTAATCATAATGGGCCATCCGCCGCAGACTGGCTTCTATGCCTCCGATAATGACAGGCACATCCTTAAAGGTCCGACGGATTAAATTGCCATACACAACAACAGCGTGGTCAGGCCGCTTTCCAATCTCTCCGCCGGGGGTATAGGCATCTGCAGAACGCCTTTTCCTGGATACGGAATAGTGATTGACACAGCTGTCCATGTTGCCGCCGGATATCAGGAATCCAAGCCTGGGCCGCCCAAGAACAGTGATGCTTTTGTCATCTTTCCAATCCGGCTGGGAAATGATTCCCACTGTATAGCCGTGGGCTTCCAGGACTCTGCTGATAATGGCATGTCCGAAAGACGGATGATCCACATAGGCATCTCCGATAATATACACAAAATCCAGCTGCTCTATTCCCCGTTCCTGCATATCTTTTCGTGATATAGGCAAGAATCCACTCATCTCAATTACCTCCATACCCTCAAGAGGGGCGCACAAACATGCATTTATAATCTTCAATATAATAGTCTGCCAAGGCTCTTTTTTGTTCCCTCTCTCCTGCCGAATAGGCATCTTCCACTGCACAGACACGCATTCCGGCATTTTTTCCCGCCTGGATTCCCTGTACAATATCTTCAAATACAAGGCAGCGCTCCGGCGATACTCCTAACTGTCTCGCCGCCTCAAGGTAAATATCGGGAGCAGGCTTCCCACGGACCACATCACATCCTGTCACAATACAGGTAAAATAATCCCTCAGTTTATGTACCTCTGCAATCGTCTCTGCTAATTCCCTGGAATTACTTGTAGCAATGCCCAGTTGAATGCCATTGTCTCTACAGGCAGCCAGGAACTCAGGAATGCCGCTTTTTAAAGGCACCTCATACCTGTATTTATCCCATGCCATTTTATTCCACTCTGCTTTGATTTGCTCTATAGAGTCAGGAATCGGAAAATGTTCCTTAAAATAAACTGCCGTTTCCGTAAAACTCATTCCCTGTATTTCATACTGCAGCTTTTCCGGCAGCGGAATACCAAAACGGCCCAGATATTCTATATCAATTGATTTCCATACCCACATGGAATCCACCAGGGAACCGTCCAGATCAAAAAGTACCGCATCTATTCCTGACAGCATTTCATGCCTCAATTTCTTTCTGTCCCCCTGCCTTTTATTATCTCCGGCCACATCCATGAAACTACCTCCGCTCTATTATAACTAAATGTCTTATATCTAAAATATTTTCTTATCCAAATGCCTTCTTACCCGAGTATCTTCCTGCCAAATGCCTTCTTACCCAAATATCTTCCTGCCCAAATGCCTTCTTACCCGAATATCTTCCTGCCCAAATGCCTTCTTACCCGAATGTTTTCCTGCCCAAATGCCTTCTTATCCAATACCTTTTTCTCTGAATACCTCGCTATTATAATGAACTCTTTATGGCATAGACTTCTTCTGCTGTCAATTCCCTGTATTCTCCCGGCTGCAGTTCTTCATCCAGATGCAATCCGCCGAAAGACACTCTCTTCAGCTCCATCACCTGATTGCCGACTGCCTGCAGCATACGCTTTATCTGATGAAAGCGGCCTTCCTGAATGGTAATCAGGAATTTCTCTCCCTTCAGAACTTCTACCCTTGCCGGAAGCGCAGACTTCGCATCGCCGATATCCACCCCTTCTTCCAAAGCGCGTTTCTCATCTTCTCTCAGGGGATACAATGCGGTTACCTGATAAGTCTTATCGACATGCTTCTTCGGCGACAGCATTTGATGTGCCAGGTCACCGTCATTTGTAAGCAGCAGCAGACCGGTAGTGTCTTTGTCCAGCCGTCCCACCGGAAAAATATCCTCTCTCTGACAGCTGCCCAGAAGCGATACCACTGTTTTGTCCCTGTTATCCTGGGTGGCGGATACCACTCCCTTGGGTTTATACAGCATATAGTAAACATATCTGCAATACTGCAGGTTCTGTCCTCTAAAGCATATTCTGTCAGAGGTTTCCGCCACCTTCTGCCCGGCATCGGAAGCCGTTGTGCCATTGACTGTCACCAGCCCCTGGCGGATATATGTTTTTACCTGACTTCTGGTTCCTATCTTCATTTCACATAAAAACTTATCTAAACGCATATACAACCCTTTTCCTTACATATATTGTTCAAAATACCTCAAAATATGAATATGGTAACAGTTCAGCCATGCGGAAATGATTGTACAATTTGTCTGTGGGAGCTTGCTCACAAAAGACAAATTGCACAATCGTTTCCATA
>CAJUAP010000043.1 GCA_910584435.1 uncultured Acetatifactor sp. | reverse complement strand
GTCAGTGTATAGCAGCGCAGGGGCGTAACCGCCGTAATTTTATTGTCACTGAAATCATATTCCCTGTCTGCTTTTTGGCATATATACGGTGCTTTGTCATATTGGGCCATTTGGTGACGCTTTCCTCGTCTTTCCATTCGGATTTACTAAGCAGCTTGCCCTTTGCAGAAAGGCGTTCAAAGCGTTCTGAACCGATAAAACTGTCCGTCTCCGGCGCCAGACAGTCAAAACACCGCAGAATCCCGTATATATACAGGATTCTGCGGTGTTTTACTGTTGAGCAAAACGATAAGCCGGGTTATGTCGTGAATAATCATCTATCTAGCACGGCTGTTGCCAGCCGCGTCAAGCGACCTACCTGAAAGCAGGCCGGGCAAGCCTCTCGCTTTCTATTTGGTCTTGCTTCGGATGGGGTTTACATGGCTCCGCCCGTTACCGGACGGACGGTAGTCTCTTACACTGCCTTTCCACCATCACCGCAGTACATTGTGCTGACACAATGCACCGGGCTGTATATCTCTGTTGCACTGGCCTTGGAGTCGCCTCCACCGGACGTTATCCGGCATCCTGCCCTGTGAAGCCCGGACTTTCCTCACCTGCATGTTACCTCAGCACTCTCCTGCCTCTCATGACATCCGCACAAAAAGCAATGTCCTGCAGAAGAAACATGCAGCCGCGATTATTTATCTTACTCAACCGTACTCACAACTGAAAACATTAGCCTGCTTCCCGTCCCTACATTTTTTCAGGAGCAGAAAATCCCAGCAAATCAATACAGGTTTCCATAATATCTTTCGTAAGCATAATTAATGCAATAAGGCTTTGCTGCCTTCCGGCATCTTCTTCCTTCAGAATCGGAGTCTCATGATAAAAATGATTCAATGCATTTGCCAGATCATACACATACGCACACACACGCTGAGGAGCAGTTTCCTCCGCTGCATTCTGCATCATGGTATTAAACTGCGTCAATGTCATCTCCAATGCTTTTTCCGATGCATTGCCTGCTTCCAGCAGTTCAAGCGCTTCCGTACTTCCGCCCTGCTCCCTGTATTTCGCCAGAATAGATTTAATGCGCACAATGGTATACAGAATGTAAGGCCCTGTGTCTCCTTCAAAGGAGGTAAACTTATCAATATCAAAGATATAGTCCTTGGAAGCCTGATTAGACAAATCACCGTACTTCAGTGCAGAAAGCGCTACAATATCCGATATTTCCTTAGCCTCCTGCTCTGACATTTCAAGACATTTACGGCCTTCCCGGATTTTACGATACATTTCATCCTTGGTGTCCTGCACCAGCTTCTCCAGCCGCATCACACCGCCATCCCTTGTCTTAAACGGCTTCCCGTCGCTGCCGTTCATAGTACCGAATCCCAGGAATTTCAGCTGCATTTCCGGCTTCACCAGTTTTGTCTTGCGAGCACAGCGGAATACCTGTTCAAAATACAATTCCTGCCGTTTATCCGTCATATAGATAATCTCATCCGGCTGGTACAGGCGCACACGCTCCATAATCGTTGCAAGATCCGTGGTATTGTACAAAGCAGCGCCATCGGATTTTAAGATCATACAGGGCGGAATTTCCTTCGTGTCCGTATCTTCTTTCACATCCACCACCAGAGCGCCTTCACTGATATAAGCGTATCCTTTTTCCTTCATTTCTGCCACCATATCAGGAATCAGCTCATGGACATCGCTTTCCCCCTTCCAGAGGTCAAACTCTACATTCAGATTGCGGTAATTCTTCTTCAGATCCGCCACGGACGCATTTAAAATATGCTTCCAAAGAGCCCTGTGCCCCCGGACACCATTCTGCAGTTTATAGGTATTCTCCATAGCCTTTGCCTTGAATTCAGGATCTTCCTTGGACCTTGCACTGGCTGCAGGATAGATTTCCTCTAACTCGGCAACGGTAAAAGGCGGTTCCACCGGGTACTCGCCTTCATAGCCTTCGTTGAAATATACCCACTCCGGATGCTGTTCCTTCAGCCCCGTAATCACAAGTCCCATGGGCATCCCCCAATCCCCCATGTGCACGTCTCCGATACATTCATGTCCTGCATAACGGCAGATCCGCTTCACGCTTTCGCCCAGAATGGCAGAACGCAGATGTCCCACATGGAGAGGTTTTGCCAGGTTGGGACCGCCGTAATCAATTACTATTTTCTTAGGCTTTTCCGGCATTTCCAGACCGAATTTCGGTTCTTTGCTCATTGTCTTTACCACATCCAGTAAAAACTTTCCGGAAAGCTTCAAATTTAAGAATCCCGGTGCAGCTGCAGCTGCTTCCTGGAACACCTCACTGTCCGCAAGCTTCTCCGCCACATCATCTGCAATCGCAATTGGCGCCTTCTTATAACGCTTTGCTCCTGCCATAGCGCCGTTGCATTGATACTCACATAAATCAGGGCGGTTGGATATGGTCACTCTTCCTAATGCCCCGTCATACCCTGCTGCCTCAAAAGCTTTTCCCATTTCTTCCGATAACATCTCTAATATCTTTTTCATAATTTCCTCTATCCGTTTTCTGTATAATCTGTGCATACCCTGCACTGCAGACATCCGTAAAATTCACATTTATTTTTTGTTTTATCATTATATCCTGTTTTCGCATATTCTGCAACAAAAATATTTTCATGACAGTCTTACCGCTTGTAACAGGTTCTGGCAGGTCGCTGAACTGCTACAGCTGCTTCTGCAATGATTGGTTCCGGGAATATATACAGCCGCAATAATTCTGTCGGTAAAGGTTATATTCTGCGGACAATTCTATAGAACGCTTATAGCCGTCCTTTTTCTTGAAATCGGAGGGCAGCCATGCCACACCATATTTCTGTGACATTGCCTGACCGATTTCATTTAACTTATGCGCATTTTTCAAAGGGCTGATGGTAAGTGTTGTGGCAAAATAATCACTGCCGGCCCGCACCGCATATCTTGCCGTCTCTTCAAGACGCAGGGCATAGCAGCGAAAACATCTCTCTCCGCCCTCCGGACAAGTTTCCAATCCCTTAGCCATCTCAAAAAAACGCCCAGGTACATAATCTCCTTCCACTATGGAAATCGGATACCCCATTTTCATGGAAGTCCCTGTCTCCATGGAATGCTCTATCTCCGTATTGTACGCTGCAATCAGCCTTACCTGCTCTGCCACACGCTTTTTGTATTCTTCCGAATCCGAGATATTGGGGTTGAAATAAAACACCGTAATACTGAAAAAACTGCAAAGATACTCCAGTACATAACTGCTGCAGGGAGCGCAGCAGCTATGCAGGAACAATGTTGGTACAGCTGCATCGTTCTCATTTTTCTTCTGCACAATCTTCCCCAAAATTTTATCCAATTCTTTCTGATAATTCAACCGATTCATACCATCTCCACTTTCATCACACTTCCCGTCATGCCGACGCAGTCGGCACAAACAATCAATGAGAAGAATGCCCGCATTTGGCATTCTTCAGTGCGAGAAAGGTTCGCTCTGCGAACCGTAGAATTTCTTAGACGACGTACTTTGGCGTCATAGAAATTCTTCTCACACTTCCACAATTCTGCACTTTTTCACACAATCGCTGCCCGGCTGGTAATTCCCTCACTGTTTCTGCATTTCGTGACCACGATTTTCCTGTCAATCTTCTCTTTCAGTTCTGACACATGGGAAATGATTCCCACCAGGCGATTACCTTCCGTAAGACGTATCAGCGCTTTCATTGCCTGTTCCAGCGCCTCTTCATCCAGGGAACCGAATCCTTCATCCACAAACATGGAATCCATCTGAATCCCGCCGGCATAGGACTGGATTTCATCAGACAGTCCAAGAGCCAGGGACAGGGACGCCTGGAAGGATTCTCCGCCGGACAATGTCCTGACGCTGCGCTGTGTTCCGTTGTAATGATCAATCACTGACAGCTCCAGCCCTGCTTTCTCCTTCCGGTTCTCTCCCTCTTCATCCCTCTTCAGCTCATACTGGCCGTTGCTCATGGTAAGCAGCCTTAAATTTGCCAGCCTTAAAATCCGGTCAAAATATGCCGTCTGGATATATGTTTCCAATTCTATCTTCCTCTTACCGCTCAAAGTCCCATTTGCCGTATCCGACAATGCCTTCATCCAGACATACTTTTTCTCTACTGCTGCAATATCCTCCTGTTTTAATCTTACCTTGCGATATACCTCGCAGTTTACTGCCAGGGCATGGGTCTGCGCATCACGTCTGCTGCCATATGCTTTTTTCTCCTGCTGCCATCCCTCTTTTCTCTCCAGGACATCCTGCTCTCTTGTCGTTCCAGCCTCACCTGCCGAAGCAATCTGGCTTGATAAAGTTTCTATGGCTGCCCCCAGCCTTTCTTTTCTGCTGCTGCAATCAGCCAGATTTTCTTCTGCTGCCTTTAAAGCGCCTTCCAGTTCCCCCTTGCGCTGTTCCAGCATACGGATTTTTTCCTCCGCATCTTCTCTGCGCTCTGCCCCAAGCTGCTTCACCAGAGCCTCTATCCTGTCCCTGACAGCCTCGCAAACTGCCATCAGTCTTGAAATCTTTACCGCAATAACCTGTATGTCCTCTGCCTGTGCCTGTGCCTGTGCCTCTTTTGATGGAATCTGCTCTTCCAATCTCTGTTTTTCCAGAAGTCTCACGCGATTCTCTCCCAGCTCTTTCTGCAGCGCGGACAAACTATTCTCTAAGAACTGCTCTGTCTGAAAGGCCAATTCTTCCATCTGCTTCTCAGTCACCATGGCAGCATCCGGAAATTTTTCTGTCAGCCGCGGCTCCGCTCCGCAAAGGGTCTCAAAAAGCTGTCTTGTCTTCTCACCATGCCTGTTTACAATGCCTTCTAATCGTCTCTCAAGTTCATTTCTGCTGTTTTGTATCCCGGATAACTCCAATGCTTTTTCTTCACGTTCCGCCATCATACGGTTTCTGTCTTCTATTTCACCGCGAAGCACTCTCTGCCGGAGTATAAGAATGTCACAGTTTTTCTGTAGAACATCCAAAGTTTCTGCCAGCTGCTCTGCCGGAAACCTGTCCGTCTCTTCTGCCCATATTGCACCATTATGTTCAAAATGTTCCATTACCTTTTCAATGGCTGCTGTTTTTTCATTTACTGCATTCCCTATTTGCGCTTTCATCTCCGGCAATTCCGCTGCTTGTGCCAGACATTCCAGTGCTTTTTCTATTTCTCTCACAAGCTGTCTGCGCAATGCCCCGGCCTGGCCATTCAAATTTGCGCTTTGCTCCTGCTTCCCTGTGATGAATTCCCTGAGTTCCTTTCTGTCCGCTTCCTCCTTTAATGCATTCTGTTCCAATTTTTCCAGCCGCTTTTTGTCTTCTTGCGCCTGCTTGTGTGCTGCCTGACTCTGTTCCGCCTTCTGCCGAAGCCATGCTTCTATCTTTTCCATGGAATGCTCTTCTTCCATGGAATGCTCTTCTTCCATGGAATTCTCTTCTTCCATGGAATGCTCCTCTTCCATAACACATAACTTATCCGACAGCCATAAGTCTGCAAGCAAACGCTTCCATTGTCTGCACTTTTCTTCCATCTTGCCCTTTGCCGCCGCATATTCCTGCTGCTTCTCCTGCAGCGCTGTGTCCAGCCTGACCTGTTCCTCCCGGACCCTGGGAATACATTCTTCCAATTCCTCCATCCGTTGTATTTCCTGATTCGTCCTGTCCATTGCTTCTGTCAGCGCTCTGCTCTCTGCATCCGTCCGCTGCTGCAGCCGCTTCAGCCTTATAACTGTATCCTCATAATATTTCTCTCCCCACTGTGCCGCGGCCTCATTCCCTTTCCATGGTGCCGCGGCTTCATTCCTTTCTTCCTGCTCAGTTTTCCACTGTGTGCCGAACAATTCATCCGCCAATTTCCCCACCAGCTTCTCCTGCTCCTTATGCCGCTGCGCCAATACTCCTGCCTGTACACTGAGCTGTTCCGCTCTCGCTTCCGCCTTGGAGAGCAGCTTCTTCTCCTTCTCCAGCTCGGCCTTCTCCGGTACAGTCTCCTGATTTTCTGCCGGCATGGGATGATGCGTGGCGCCGCAGACAGGACATGCCTTTCCTTCCTTCAGCTCCCTTGCAAGTATCCCCGCCTGTGCATCCAGAAAGCGCCTCTCCAGTTCCTGATAAATACTGCTGCGATTCTCCTTCTCTTTTGCTGCTTTTTCATACTCCCTCTGTACCTGAACAAGCCCTTCCCTCCCTGTCCTCCAAAGTTCCGTTTCCGATGACAGCCTATCCTGTGCCCGCCGCTGCTCTTCCAGCTCCTTTTCCTTCTGCTTCTGCAAAAGCTTTCTGGTCTTTGCCTCCTTCACTGTCTCCCATTCTTCCTGCAGAATATGATATTCCTTTTGATGCTCCTGCGCCCGATTTTGCAGTTTCCCACAAGCCTTTTCCTGTTCCGCTGCCAGTTCATTTACCTCTGCAAGCTCTGCCCTCCGTTCCAGGAACATCCGAAGCTGTTCAGAGGCCGCTTCCAGCCTGTGTCTGCATTGAACCTCCCTTTCTCCGGCATTCTTCAGACGTTCCTGCTCTTCCTTTCTGACCTGCTCCCTCTCATAAAGCGCACTCTCCTCAGATAATAATTGCGTCAGCGCCTCCGCCGTCAACGCCATCTGATCTCTGACATTTTTCCACTCCCCATCCCCCTTCTGCAATATTCCCCGGCTCTCCTGCAGTTTTCCCAGGGTGGTCTCTATTGCAGAAAGCATACCGTCTCTGTCCGCCAGCGCCGCTATCTTCTCTTGATATTCCTGAAGACACTTCTCTAATTCCGCCTCTTTCCCCTGTTGCTCTGCAATGCTTTTTTCGGTCTCCTGCTGCAGTACCCTTTCCTGTTCCAAGCCGCTTTTTTGTTGACGCAGACTGTCTATGCGGCGCAGCACCATGCCCTTTTTGTTTTCCAGGCGTTCCCTCTCCTCTCCAAGAGATGTGAAACCTTTTAGTTTCTCCCTGTCTGCCTCCAGAACCTTCTCTAATTCCTGGTGCTGCTCCTGCAATGCCGCCTTATGCTTATGATGATCCGCAAGCAGCTGCTCCTGCGCAGCTAACTCCTGCCGTTCACTCATCCATCTGTCGAAAAGCGCAAGATTATCCCTCTGCTCCTTTATCTGCAGTGCAATTGCCCCACACTCCTGTGCATTCTTCTCAGCCTCGGCACAGCGTTCCTTTGCCAGTGCAAGCTCCGGCTGCAGTCTGTCAAGCTGCGCCCGGTTCCTCAGAAGTTCTTCCTGCTGTTCCATGACCTTATGAATATTTCCAATGAGCTGATCCTCCTGTGCAATTCGGCCGTCCAGTTTATCGATCTGTGAATCCAGCTCCTTTAACGCCGCTTCCTCTTCCCTGCATAACTGCTCCAGCAGTTCCAGCCCTTCCCCGATTCTGCCCTCAAATTTCTCCTTCTGCAGCTCTCTGAGCTTTACCGCTGCAAATGTCTCCCCGTCACAGACAATGCTGTCCATATACTGGCTGATGCTTCGTTTCAGCTCATCGTATTTCTTTCCCTGGGACTTCACTTCCGCCTTGAGCTTCTCCTGCAGATGCTGATAAAGACCGGTCTTAAAAATCTGCCGGAAAATGTCGCTGCGTTCCTCCGTTCCCGCCAGGAGAAGCTTCTGGAAATCCCCCTGTGCAATCATGGCAATCTGCGTAAACTGCTTTCTGTTCAAGCCAAGCAGTTCTGTCACGGCTCTGGTGACATCCTTGAACTTTGTCACCGGAACACGTTCGTCAGGATACACCAGCTCCGCATCCGCCTTCTGTGTGGTATAACCTGTTCCTCTGCCTTTGGGACGCTGGTATTCGGGATTTCTTCTTACAATATATCGTTTTCTACAATATTCAAAAACATATTCCACATAAGTAGGGACATCATCCTGCGCATATTTGCTTCGGAACATATCAGCTCTCCGCGCATCGCCGCTGGGCTCCCCATACAGCGCAAATACAATGGCATCGAAAATAGTCGTCTTTCCGGCTCCGGTATCTCCGGTAATCAGGTACAGCCCCTGCCCTCCCAGCCGCTCAAAATCTATCTCTGTACTTCCCGCATAAGGGCCGAAAGCGCTCATTGTCAGTTTTATCGGTTTCATTTTTCTTCCTCTTTCAGTTCTGCAGCCGTCCTTCCATCATCAAACACCCTTGGACGATCATTTCTGTTTTCAGCTGCTTCATTCCGCTTTGCTTATTTTATTGCTCGAATTTTTTATCATGTTTTATAGATTATCCATTTGATATCTAAGCATATCACTTTTTTCTTTGTCATACAACCCATTAACACTGATTGCACAAGTACAATACCGGAGCCTTTGTAACAGAACGGTATCTGCTCTGGTTTCCGCTGAAAAATATGGAGGAAGCAGTTGTTTTTCGGGAAGAGCACAAAAATACCGGGATAATTCCAAAGTACATTTTATAGAAGACATCCCTACATAACCTTAATCCCTTCAATCAGCCCACGGACAAAAGCTGTCTGCTCTGCACTCATGGGCTGGTTGTTCTGCTGCGCATAAAATTCGCCGAACAGTTCCAGTTCCGACTTCTGTTCCATATCCTGTACCGCCCCCAGCTCCCGGTTCTGACGGGTGCGGTGGTTGTCATATACAAGACGCATCAGATTAGGATAGATAATGCGCAGCTTCTTCAGGCCGTCAGGAATATCTTCTTCATCCGTAAGAGTAACCTGTACATAATCTTCCCTGTTGATATCCTGATAAAAAGAACGGGCAGTTACTTCCATATAGGTACCGCTGATTTTCCGCATGTCATGAAGGGGAGTCAAAGGAATCGTGCGCAGTTCCACTCCCCCCTTCTCCCCTAATTCCACCACTGTAACGGACTTCTCCTGTTCCGCTTCCGAGAAGGAATACTTTAAGGGGGTACCGCAATAACGCACTGTCTCACGTCCTACCCATTGCGGGCTGTGAATATGCCCCAGAGCCACATAGTCAAACGCCTGAAACACTTCCGCGTCCACATTGTCAAGTCCGCCCACTACCACCTCTTCCGACTCACAGCGCCCTGCCCCCGTGACAAATTGATGCGCCACCAGAACATTACGTTTTGTGCCGTCCACTTTCATACGTTCTACCGCCAGTTTTACCGCTTCCTGGTAACTCTCCGGCAGATTGGATTCCTGCCAGGCTTTGCGGCTGCTTCCAGAGCACCCGTCTCCCTCCGCCTGTTCCCGGCCAGTTTCAAGTTGACCGCCTTCCTCTGCCTGTTCCCGGCCGCCCCCGGTCTGACTGTCTCCCTCCGCCTGTTCCCGGCCAGTTTCAAGTTGACCGCCTTCCTCTGCCTGTTCCCGGCCGCTCCGGAACTGACTTCCTGCCGTTTTCTGCTCCCTGTCAAGCACATGGCGCACCATGGCAGGCTTGATAAACGGCAGCAGATAAATATTCAGCGCACCATATTCGTCTGACAGTGTAATTTTCTCTATATTACCGTCATAAACCGGGGAAAGATACACCCCCCGTCCCTTCATCAGCTGCGCTCCAAACGCAATCCTTTCCGCAGAATCATGATTGCCGCTGACAGCAAATACTTTTATCCCCAATCGGGCAAATCCCGTAAGAAACCTGTCAAATATCTGTACTGCCTCTGCAGACGGCACCGATTTATCATAAATATCCCCTGCTATCATCACCCCGTCCGCCTGTTCCTGCTTTGCAATTTCTATGATTCTATCCAAAATGTATTTCTGATCCTCCACCATGGAAAATTCATTTACCCTTTTTCCGATATGAAGATCTGAGATGTGAAGTAATTTCATGTCCGTCCCCGTTTCCAAACCTGTAATTAACTCTGCTTCCACTTTCTGCCCTACTGTCAAAAGCAAGAAAGCGAGCCTTGTCATGATATGTATCAGCATACCATAATCAAGGCTCAAAATCCATTACTATTTACTATTTCACACCATTTTCTGCAACAGTACGCAAAAGTTCATCCATGCCATTCACATGTCATGACCGGAATGAAAGTTTTCACCATCAGCCGGGTAATACTGCAGACAGCTTATTTCATGTCAGCCGTGCACCGTCTGCAGCATGTCATGACGTTTCAGCAGCAAACGCTGCAGCCGCAAAGACTTTCGCAGCAATGAAGTACTCTGTAAATGATAACGCCTTTTCTTTACTCTCCCATAATCAACACACCGTCTAACATAACACTGGAAATAGCTTCCGGATCAATGGCCGCATCAAAGGATGCTCTCATGTTCACATCTATCTCACCAAAGCCATACCCCATACCTGACAGCAGAACCGTAGTGCATGCTGTGGTGCCATCCTTGAAACCAATGGTTATCTCATGGCTGCTCTTTGCACCCCAGATTGCGGAAATCTCTCCTTTATAAGTTCCTTCCAGAGACAGATATACATTCCAGGGTGATACATACACCTCATAGGCGTCAAAATGCACATCTCCTTCGGTCTTGTCCGTGGTTCCGCTCAATGCAAGACCATAATTATCATTGCTGATAATCTCAATAGGCGCCTTGAAATAAGTATGCTCTTTAGAACCGATCGTTTTCATTTCTGTGTCTGAAGTATTGCCGCCTAAAGCATGGTCCGCACCTGCATCTGTTCCTGCATACTCCACACTTTCATCTACTCCTGTAAAATACTCCGCATACAGCTGATAAATGCCGGAACTGTACTCTTCTTTGGCCAGCTGGGTGAAATTACATAACCTCTGATTATCTGCCAGCTCATAGATGCAGTCATCCGGAAGCTGTGTCCTGTTCAGAGAATCTCCAAAACCATTTTCCAGCAGCAGACGGCTGCTGTCTGCCGGCACATCGGAGGGACCGTCTAACAGTTCTCCGTAATAATCTCCCTCCACCGTAACACTTACCGTCATCAAATCCTCTGTCTTATACGTAAGAATATAACTCAGAGAAAGCTCCCGTCCCGTACAGACATTTTCCAGCAGTTCAATAGAAAACAGTTCATTGTCTATAATCATTTCCCCGTATTTTCCCATGGGTATTTGCGTTTTGTTATCCGCTATACTGCTGCCGTCTCCCGGCAAACCTGCTGCGGCAGTATCCACAGGGTCTGCCACCTCCTCATAAATTTCCGGCATTTTCTGTGATTCCGGTACGTTCATCAGATTATTACTCTCTTGTGCAAAAATTTCACGCAGCGGGAATTGTTCCATAATATATCCCGCTCCCGCATACATGGTGCTGCCTATCAAAAATGCCGCTGCAGCAGGAACCGCCGCTTTTCTTATAGAAAATTTCTTCTGATTTTTCATTTTTCTTCCCTCCATAATCGCCTGGTGCATTTCTTCGGTTACCCTCATATGCCTCATCAGTTCATCTGCCTCTTGTCTGATTCCCATCTATAACACCTCCCAAACTTCCCGGGGCAGCCTTTCCTTCAGCTGTTCTCTTCCCCGTCTCAACAGGCTGAATATTGTATTTTCCCGCCTGCGCATTACTTTGGCTATCTCCGGCACCGGCATCTCCTGATAATAATAGAGCAGAATTGCCAGTCTGTATTGATCCTTCAGCTTCATGATTTCCTGCATCAGATCCAGCGTATTGTTTAATTTTTCATAGGCGTCCCCGTCCCGATATCCTGAGGCCAGACCCTCTTCCAGAATCTGTGTAACTTCCGTTGCATCCACCTTCTGCCGCCATGGTGCTGCAAGATAACTTTTACATGTATTAATGGCAATTCTGGTAATCCATGTTTTTTCCGCTGCCCTGCCCTCAAAGCCGTGATAATACTTCCATACTTTCAGGTAGGTATCCTGAAGCGCATCCTCCGCAAGATAAGGATCTCTCAGATAAAGCGTGCAGAGCCGCAGCAGAGAATCTCCATAACTGCGGATTAACAGCTCCATCCTGTCCTCCGTCAGTGCTTCCCGTTCCGGGATTTTCTCCGTTTCCAGTACCATACTTTGACTCTGTCCCATAGCATTCCTCCGTTCCTGTCCATATCCTGTAGTTTTCCGTCCATATGCTGTACCTCCTGTATGAACTTCCGCATCTGCCAGGGGCGCCGCTCCCGGCATCTGCTGTTTTTAAGTGTTACAATCATTAGACTGATGGGCTCGTAAATTTTGTGCAGGAATTTCATAATTTCTCGAAAAAAATGATTCTATCCCATACAATAGAATCCACGCTTCGCGAGTCTTCTATTGTCATGAATAAAAACAGCCGCCCTCATGATTCCCCAGTTCCGAAGTATAGCACAGGTTCCCTTTCCGGACAATACAGCGCCAGAATTCTTATCGTCAGAATATCAAAATAATCTAACGGTTCAGTGACCAGTCTGAACTGTTACGAACAATAGAATCCACGCTTCGCGAGTCTTCTATTGTCATGAATAATCGCAACAGTTCGTCCCTCACTAATTGCTTTTGTAAGATTTCTATGGTATAATTCATACTAATCATATAATTCAGGAGGGTATAGTATGGCAAAAGAAATGATTGCAATGCTTCTGGCCGGCGGGCAAGGCTCTCGCCTGTACGCACTGACAGAAAAGCTTGCGAAACCTGCAGTTCCATTTGGTGGGAAATATCGTATCATTGACTTCCCATTGTCTAACTGTGTCAATTCGGGCATTGATACAGTGGGTATCTTAACCCAGTACCAACCTCTGGTACTAAATGAGTATATAGGAAACGGCCAGCCCTGGGATCTGGATCGTCTCTATGGGGGAGTACATGTTCTGCCGCCCTATCAGAAGGCAAGCGGCTCTGACTGGTACAAAGGAACGGCAAACGCCATTTATCAGAATATTTCCTTTATTGAGCGGTATTCACCACAATACGTCATCATTCTCTCAGGCGACCAGATCTGCAAGCAGGATTACAGTGATTTTCTGAAATTCCACAAGGAAAAGAACGCGGAATTCAGTGTGGCCGTGATGGAGGTTCCCTGGGAAGAAGCTTCACGATTTGGTCTGATGGTTGCGGATGAGGACGACAAAATTACGGAATTCCAGGAGAAACCGAAAGAACCGAAATCTAATCTGGCTTCCATGGGCATCTATATCTTTAATTGGGACATTCTCAAGAAATACCTGGAAGAGGATGAAGCAGACCCCGATTCCGAGAACGATTTCGGCAACAATATTATTCCAAACCTTTTAAAAGACGGACGCAGAATGTATGCTTATCACTTTAACGGCTACTGGAAGGATGTGGGAACCATTTCTTCCCTGTGGGAAGCCAACATGGAGATTCTGGATCCTGAGCACAGCGGTATCAACCTCTTCGATGAGGATTGGAAGATTTACAGCCGCAACAGCGGTAT
This sequence comes from uncultured Acetatifactor sp., assembly GCA_910584435.1. Taxonomy (GTDB): domain Bacteria; phylum Bacillota; class Clostridia; order Lachnospirales; family Lachnospiraceae; genus Acetatifactor. Next base: position 20,347 of record CAJUAP010000043.1, on the reverse strand, counting down.
GACCGGACACAAGATCAGCGCCGGTGCAGTGGTGGAGAATTCCATGATTACGGACGGCTGCCGTGTCAAAGGTACTGTAAAGCACTCCATCCTGTTTGCGGGCGTCAAGGTAGGAGAAGGCGCAATTGTAGAAGATGCCGTAGTGATGGGCGGTACGGTAATCAAGGCAGGCGCTGTGGTAAAACACTGTATTGTAGCGGAAAACGTGACCATCGGAGAAAATGCCGTTGTGGGCGCAATGCCTACGGAAAGCGAAAACGGCGTTGCCACCATCGGTGAAGGTGTTTCCATCGGCGATAACGCAAAGGTCGGCCCCAAAGCCATGGTAAACAAAAATGTGGAAGGCGGTGAAGAAGTATGATAAATTCAAATACAAGTGCACTTGGCATTATATTCCCCAACAGTTACGATTCGCTGGTTCCGGAGCTGGTAAATGTGCGTTTGATGGCTTCCATCCCTTTTGCCAGCCGTTACAGACTGATTGATTTCATACTGTCCAGTATGTCAAACTGCGACATTGACAATATTTCCGTCATGGTAAACAACAATTACCACTCTCTGATGGATCATCTGGGTTCCGGCCGCGAATGGGATTTGGTTCGTAAGAACGGCGGACTGCATATTTTTCCGCCTTTTGTGGAAAAGGGTGCCAATCCTTATGTGGGACGCGTTGGTGCACTGGCTAATATTTTAGGTTTCCTGCGGAGCCAGAAAGAAAAATATGCCGTAATCACGGATTCCAATATTGTAGTTAATTTTGACTTCCATGCAATGATACATGCCCATATTGAGAGTGGTGCGGATGTTACGGTGGCTTACAATGAACAGGAGCTTCCTAACTGCTTAATGGAAAAAAAGGACAATGGATTGGGTTATTATTATACCTTCGGCATCGAAGACGGCCGGATTACGAAAATTCATGTAAATGCCAAAGAATCCGGGGTTCAGAATTTCTCTATGAATATGTTTGTGATTGAGCGCGAACTGCTGATTGATTTGATTAACACTGCCTCCGTCCGGGGACAGGTCTATTTTGAGCGCGATGTCCTTCTTCCGCAGCTGCATAAGCTAAATGTACGGGCTTATAAATATGACGGATATATGGCACGCATCTGCGATATGAAGAGCTATTTTGAAGAAAATATGAAGCTTTTGGATGACCACAATCTGGATGCCCTGTTCTTCGGAGAACCCATATATACGAAAATCCGTGATGACAACCCTACCAGGTACATTGAAGGCGCTAAGGTTCAGAATGTTATGGTTGCCGACGGCTGCATTATTGAAGGCGACGTGGAAAACAGCATTCTATTCCGCGGTGTGAAGGTTGCCAAGGGCGCAAAAGTCAAGAATTGTATCTTAATGCAGGATTCTGTCATAGAAGCCGGTGCAGATGTGGAATACCTTGTCATGGATAAAAATGTGACCGTTACAGCCGGGAAAGAAATGAAGGGCACGAATACTTTCCCTGTTTATATCGGAAAGCATCAGACCGTATAAGAATAACATGAGACCCTTTAAGAATAACATAAGATCGTATAAGAATAACATGAGATCATATAAAAATAACATGAGACCGTATAAGAACAAATTGTGAATCCCTGCAATCCCGTCATTACCTCCCGGCATTGACGGGATTGCACGGTCTCACCCGATTAACACCGTTTTGCCCTCAAATGCAAATCCATAACTGCGGATACGCTCCTTAGGGAATCCGCGCTCTGCCAATCCTGCCGCATACCGTTTCTCTTCTATCTGACATAAGGCTGTCTGCACCGTTTCTTCTGGGCTTCCTTTCCCTCCGGAAGATTCTCATAACTTTCAAAGGAAATCACCTTCAGATAGCCGCACATTTTGTAAATGGCAAATGCAGCCACTACCTCCGGCATATCTGCACGAACAGAATCAAAAAATTCCCTTTCTGGCCCAATCATCCATTCATAATTTCTAAGATAACTGTTTTTCGTATCTGTCCGAACACCACACCTATGCTCCCCACATAGCTTTTCCTCTGCCGGTATGGAATAAAACCATTTACCTCAATCCCGCCGCGGTCGGGGTACAAGATTCCCAACGGACAATCCTTTCCGCTTTCCCGGCTTTTATTTCTCACACACTCCAAACAGCAGCCCTTTCATTTCGTTTTCGTATGTACTGCGGCAGATTCCGGCTCATGCCTTATTGACTCATTTCCTTATGTACTCTGGCACATACCCTTCCTGCCCTATTTTCTCATATACTCCAGCAGCTGCCTTCTTGCCGCTTCCCCATAGCTTCTCCCGATGGGCAGCTTTTTTCCCGACACCAGCTCTGCCTCTTCCGGCCCCAGAACCCTCACCGCCTCCTGATTGACCAGAAAGCCCCGATGCAGACGGATAAATCCCTGGTCTGCCAATACATTCTCCACGGCTCCCACCGTCTCCCTGAACCGATATTCCCTCTCATATGTTACAAGCTTCAGATAATTGCCGTCACTTTCAAAATACAGCATTTCCGCCAGCTTAACCTTAATCGTTTCCGTCCCCGACTTAAAGGTAAAAAACCGCTCCTTATTCCGTAATGCTTTCTCGCAGTCCCGTAAAAGTCCGCCGATTTCCTCCCTGAAATGGCTCTTCCTGATAAAACCAAAAGGATGAAACTTCAAACTGTCATACACCAGCTCATCATGATTCGTCACAAATACCAACAGCGTTTCCCGGAAGCATTTCTCTTCTTCCAGCCTTCCGGCAATCTCCAATCCGCTTATCCCCGGCATATCAATATCCAGAAGCAGCAGATCCCATTCCTCCGCCCCCAGACTCTCCATCAGCGGCTTACCATCCGTAAACGCTGCCACAATACCATTGGGCAGAAGATTTTGAATTTCTTTTGCCATATCGCCCAATATCTGTGCCTCATCATCACAAACAGCTATCTTCATACAACCCTCCCCTGTTCCAGACGCCATGAAACCTGCGGCAATTCAGCCAATCAATACCCTTTTTCCTGCAAAAGCAAAGCCATAGCTGCGGATATGTTCCTCCGGAATGCCTCTGGCCTTGAGAATTGCTGCATATTGCTTCCTCTCTATCTGTCTATGCGCCTCCTGCACCGTTTCGTCCAGTGATGCCTCATCCTCCGGGTCATGAACCTTAAATTCCAAGAGGATTGCATCATCCTCCTTTGGATTCTTAGGTTCCAGTATCACATCATATCTGCCAAAACCGCTCTCCCTATTGGATGTAATGATATACCTGTTCTGTAAATCCACAATCATCCCAAGCACAAAACCATGATAAAAGCGCTCCGGTTCTTCTCCCGATGGCCTGTTCCCCGTATCAAAATAACTGAACGTGTTAAGAGCCCATAATTCTATTTCCCATGATTTTCTTTCCTTATTTCACCTATTCCAGTCAATCCAATTAATCTGATTATTCTACTTATTCCAATTCAAAATTTAACACCGCATTTTTTCAAACTCCCATGCAGACACACAGTAAACCTCCAGGCAATTCCCTTTATTGTCTTACTTTCATGCATGGTGGTGTGTCCGGGATGCATGGAGGTTTACTATGAAAGTTCCAACCAGACTTGAGGAAACCGCGCAGTCAAAATGAGCTCCTTTGCTCAGGCTGCTGTGCACCAAATTCATAATATATCTATCATACCACACCCCCACTCATTTTTCTACCGCATTTCCATTCATTTTTCCAATGATACTTATAGCTGGCAGCCGTTCAACTGTTACCAGCTGATATAAGTTCTCTGTCCTGCAGAAGAAATTTCTTACCAGAAAGGCATAACTGCTGTAAAATGGAACACAGGCACTTGGAAAGGCATGGTATGCAAATGAAAAAGACAATCCTATTATTCCGTAAATACCGGAATGCCCTGCGCCTCCATATACTTCTTCCGGCGGATGCCCAGAATACGATTATTTCCAGAGAAAACGGAATGCAGTGTGTTGCAGAGCTTAAGAAACAGAATGAGGCTGCATCAAAAGGAATGGCGGAAGCATTTACAAAGGTTATGACCTTGGAAGAGCATTCCCGGAAAATTTCGGGAATCCTGAATACTATCAGCGAGATATCTTCCCGGACCGAGCTGCTTGCCCTAAACGCATCCATTGAAGCTGCCTGCGCAGGTGAGCATGGCCGGGGGGTTGCCGTAGTGGCGGAATCCATTGGAAAGCCTGCTGCCGATTCCACCTCTGCTGCTTCTGATATTGAAAAATTATTTCTGAACTATGCAGCGATATTTCAAATACGGTTGAAAATATTGATACCATCCGCATTGGAATGTCCGAACAGACACCGGCGGCATGAAAAGTACAGGAGACAATTTCCGATTTCCGCAGACTGGCGGAAAAAACAAAAGAATCTGTGGGGAATATGGAAGAACTCATCGGGGAGATGCATACATGCGACCGCCTGATCATAAGCGCCGTTGAAAGAATCCGGAATATTTCCGCGAACACTGCTGAATTGACCGTAAAGGAAGCAGATTCTCTGGAAGAATAGTTAAGCGGCAGCGGAAATGCAGCGAAGCGCATCGATCACCTGTCAGCGGTTTCAGAAGAAATGGAGCAGGAAATGACAAAATTCCAATTATGAGATGAAAACCGGAAACTTCCCGGCTGCAAAACCGCTGATTACATCAATCAAGCAGGCTGCAGCCGGGAAATTTCAAGTACGGTGTACACCATCAGTAATCTGCTTCAACCACAGTGTCCGCCATCAGCAATAAGCTTCCACTGCAGTGTCTGACGTTTCCGGCATCTGCTTCCACCACAGTGTCCGCCGTTTCCGGCATCTGCCTCAGCCACAGTGTCCGCCGTTTCCGGCACAGCCATGTTTGTCTTCTCCGCAGTTCCCTCCATGATGCTCATGTCCGTGATGGTCGCAATGGGCATCGGGGTTATAATCAAGTCTGCCTTCCAGTAAAGCCTTCACCGCCTCGTCAGCTTCACCTGACACACCGCCATAGAGCTTGATGCTGGCATTCTCCAATGCTGCAATGGCACCGCCTCCTATGCCGCCGCAGATAAGGGTATCCACCTTCATTTCTGCTAACAGCCCTGCCAGTGCTCCATGTCCGCTGCCATTGGTATCAACCACTCGTCCTTCTGTAATCCGCCCCTCCGAAACCTCATAAATCTTAAATTGTTCCGTATGGCCAAAATGCTGAAATATGGTTCCATTCTCATAAGTTACTGCAATTCTCATCTTCTCTTCTCCTATTATAAGTTCCACATCTGCCCTTCCAGTACCATGTACGGCAGAACAACGCTCGTCTGAAGAACATAACCGGGCATTGTTCCGGGTACTGTCCGGGCAGATGCTGTTAAAATTTCTCCCCACACAGTCCTTACAGCTGCGCAATATCTATCAAAGTCAGCGCATTGCTGGCATTTTCCAGGCTTGTCACCAATGCCCTGGCCGTATCCATGGCAGTGATACAATGCACTCCTGTCTCAATCGCGGTCCGCCGGATCAGGAAGCCGTCCCTGGACTTATCCCGCCCCTGGGTAGGGGTGTCAATCACAAGGTCTATCCTATGCCCCAGAATCAGATCCATGACCGTAGGCGATTCCTGCGAAATTTTATTCACCTTCCTGGCTTTCACCCCGGCTTCCTTTAATGCCGCCGCAGTACTTCTGGTTGCATAGATGGTATACCCCAGCTTCTCAAAACGGCGTCCAATCTTAATGGCTTCCCCTTTGTCCGCATCCTTCACCGTAATAATCATATTCTTGTACTTGGGCAGATTCACCCCGGCGCCAAGGAATGCCTTATACAGCGCCTCATGAAATGTCCTGGCAATCCCTAAACATTCCCCCGTGGATTTCATTTCTGGCCCTAAGCTGATCTCCGCTCCCCGAATCTTCTCAAAGGAAAATACCGGCATCTTAATGGCATAGTACTCCGCTTCCGGCTGCAGACCGGGTTCATATCCAAGCTCCCGGATAGTCTTCCCAAGAATTACCTCCGTTGCCAGATCCACAATGGGTATCCCCGTCACCTTGCTGATATAAGGTACGGTTCTTGAGGAACGGGGATTGACCTCAATGACATACACATCCTCTTCGATGGCGATAAACTGAATATTAATCAATCCCTTTACATGCAGCGCCTTCGCCAGTCTTCTTGTGTACTCCGCAATCTTCTCCTTCACCAGACGGCCAATGGTAGGCGCCGGATAAACGGAGATACTGTCCCCTGAATGCACGCCTGTCCGTTCAATATGTTCCATAATACCGGGAATCAGGATATCGGTGCCGTCACACACCGCATCCACCTCAATCTCCTTACCCTGCAGGTACTTATCCACCAAAATCGGATGATCCTGGGCTATCCGGTTGATAATTGCCATAAATTCCTCAATCTCTTCGTCGGAAATGGCAATCTGCATTCCCTGTCCCCCCAGCACATAAGAAGGCCGCACCAGCACAGGATAGCCCAGACGGTTTGCAACCTTTTTAGCCTCTTCCGCCGTATAAACCGTCCCGCCCTCCGCACGGGGAATCTGCGTTTCTTCCAGAATCCTGTCAAAAAGCTCCCTGTCCTCTGCCGCGTCCACATCCTCCGCCTTGGTGCCGAGAATGGGCACACCCATTTTCATCAGGCTCTCGGTCAGTTTTATGGCAGTCTGTCCGCCGAATTGAACCACCGCCCCATCGGGCTTCTCAATGTTGACAATGGATTCCACATCCTCCGGCGTCAAAGGCTCAAAATAAAGCTTATCCGCAATATCAAAATCAGTACTTACCGTCTCCGGATTGTTATTGATAATGATTGTCTCATAACCGGCTCTTGAGAAAGCCCAGGTAGCATGTACGGAGCAATAGTCGAACTCAATCCCCTGCCCGATGCGGATGGGACCGGAACCAAGCACCAGCACCTTTCTGCGCCCTTTGGTCTCCTGCGCCTCACATACCCCGCCGTAAACAGAATAATAATACGGTGTGGATGCCGCAAATTCCGCCGCACAGGTGTCCACCATTTTGTAGACAGCCCGGATTCCGTTCTCATAACGCAGCTTCTTAATCTCTGCCTCCTGCTTTCCGGTCAGCCTTGCAATCACATTGTCGGGAAACTCTATCCTCTTAGCCTCCTTAAGCAGCGGAACCGTCAATTCTTGTGTCTGTAACGCCCGCTCCATTTCCACCAGCGCCGCAATTTTATCAATAAACCACACATCTATCATTGTGATAGAGTGTATTTTCTCATAGCTGATTCCTTTTCTGACAGCCTCTGCAATCACCCAGATACGCTGGTCATCTACAACCTTCAGTCGGTTTTCCAGTTCTTCCGCCGACAGCGCACTGAAATCGTAACTGAGCAGACTGTCCACATGCTGCTCCAGAGAGCGGATTGCCTTCATCAAAGCTCCCTCGAAGTTATCACAGATACTCATCACCTCGCCTGTGGCCTTCATCTGTGTCGTTAATGCACGTTTTGCCGTCAAGAACTTATCGAACGGAAGCCTGGGAAGCTTTACCACACAATAATCCAATGCGGGCTCAAAGCTTGCATAGGTTTTCTGTGTAATGGCATTTTTAATCTCATCTAAGGTATAACCCAGAGCAATCTTCGCCGCCACTTTGGCAATGGGATAACCGGTTGCCTTGGAAGCAAGGGCGGAAGAACGGCTCACACGGGGATTTACTTCAATCACACAGTACTCAAAACTGGTGGGATGCAGCGCAAACTGCACATTACAGCCTCCGGTAATCTGCAGCTCATTGATGATGTTCAGTGCTGAAGTCCTGAGCATCTGGTATTCTTTGTCACTGAGCGTCTGGGACGGCGCCACCACAATGCTGTCCCCCGTGTGCACACCCACAGGATCTATGTTCTCCATGTTGCACACGGTAATACAATTGCCTGCACTGTCCCTCATGACTTCATATTCAATTTCCTTCCAGCCCGCAATACAGCGCTCCACAAGTACCTGTCCCACCCTTGACAGCCGGAGACCGTTCTCTAAAATTTCCTCCAATTCGGCTCTGTCGCGGGCAATGCCCCCTCCGGAGCCTCCCAGGGTATACGCCGGGCGCAGCACCACCGGATACCCTATGGAATCCGTAAACGCAATGCCGTCCTCCACGTTTTCCACCACTTTGGAAGCCGCACAGGGTTCCCCGATCCGCTCCATCAAATCCTTGAATTCCTGACGCCCCTCCGCATTGCGTATTGTTGCGGCAGTGGTTCCCAGGAGTTTCACTCCATGAACAGCCAGGAATCCGGATTCTTCCAATTCCATACCAAGGTTTAACCCCGCCTGTCCCCCCAGCGTGGGAAGAATACTGTCCGGTTTCTCCTTTTCTATGATTTGTTCCAGCACCTTTACAGTCAGAGGCTCAATATAGACCTTATCTGCAATATCTCTGTCCGTCATGATGGTGGCCGGATTGGAATTCACCAGAATTACCTCCACGCCCTCTTCCTTCAGAGAACGGCACGCCTGAGTGCCTGCATAGTCAAACTCCGCCGCCTGTCCAATGACAATCGGCCCGGAGCCAATCACCATAACTCGCTTTACATCAGGATTCTTAGGCATTGAAATCACTCCTCTCGTTTCTCATCATCTCAATAAACCTGTCAAACAGATATCTGGAATCCTGGGGACCGGGGCAGCTCTCAGGATGATATTGCACCGTGAAAATATTTTTACCAGTATAAGCAAGCCCCTCATTGGTACCGTCATTGACATTGATAAAAGCAGGCTTTGCTACTTTTGGATCCAGTTTTTCCATATCCACCACATAACCATGATTTTGGGAAGAAATGTACACCCTGCCAGTGGCAAGATCCTTCACCGGATGATTCCCTCCCCGATGTCCGTATTTCATTTTATAGGTATCTGCCCCTGTGGCAAGCGCCATCAGCTGATGCCCCAGACAGATGGCAAAAATGGGGATCTCCGTCTCATAAAGCTTCCTGATTTCCCGGATAATATCCGTACATTCCTTAGGGTCTCCCGGACCATTGCTCAACATAATCCCGTCCGGATTGGACGCAATGATTTCTTCTGCCAAAGAAGAACAGGGATATACCACTACCTCACACCCTCTCTCCGCCAGAGAACGCGCTATATTGTCTTTTGCCCCCAGGTCAAGAAGCGCCACCCGAAGCCCCGTACCATTCAATTTCCTTACCAGCGCCGGACGTTTCTCCCTGCCGCCCTTTTCGTAAAAAGCAGCGTCAAATCTGGCAGTCCCGGACAAGGGACCGTTTTCTTCCAGTTTTCCCACAGGTTCCACCACATATTTCTCCTTACAGGATACCCTCTCCACCACCTTACCGGTCACATATGCCTTTATCTTCGGCAGAATTTCAGACAGATTATAATTTTTGTCGGTGGTAATCATACCGTTCATAGTGCCTTTTTCCCGTAAAATCTGCGTCAGGGCTCTTGTGTCAACGCCTGCGATACCGGGCACATTATTTTCTTCGAGGAATTGCTGAATTGTCAGATCACTGCGGAAATTGCTGGAAATGCGGGAAAGCTCCCGTACAATGAAGCCGTCAGGCCAGGGTTTTAAAGATTCCATGTCATCGCTGCAGATGCCATAATTGCCAATCAAAGGATATGTCATACATACCGCCTGCCCGGCATAGGACGGGTCCGTCAGTACTTCAAGATACCCTGCCATAGATGTGTTAAACACAATCTCACTGATCACCTCTCTGACAGCACCGATATGAACTCCCTCAAACACAGTGCCGTCCTCTAAAATCAGAAATGCTTTCATAATTTTCCTCCTCTGCCTGCCTTGGCATTCATATGATCAAACACATTTCGGACACCTGACCTATTATAGCACAGAAAAAATAGACGGGCAACAAAAACCCGTCTATTTTTATATTGCTGAAACACCCCATACTGCTATTCACTCATCTCGCCGCAAGGTGTTTTCATGCGTACCATCACATTTTTTCGCCTTCAAACATCAATTCCTTATACCACTGAAGCGCATACAAATAAGCTCCGCTTAAGGAATCCACATTAATATTCTGCAGCACCATCAATCTGGACACTTCTGCCCAATTCGCAGTCTCATACTGCGTAATGAGTTCTAATACCGGATACAACAAGCCATCATGCTCAATCAAAGCTTCCCTGATATTCCCTGCCACCTTTAACATTTCCAGAGACTCTTCCATTGATTTCTCCAGAATAATATCCAATACGGAGAACAGTCCCATTAAGAACAGCTCATCCGATTTACCCTGAAGATTAAAATCAGCTGCCAGCTTCTCCGCAAATTTCGCACGAAGCAGGGAGAGTCTCGTAATTTCACTGGGCTTGTCCGCATACAGTTCATTTGCCACCGCTGTGTTAATCCACTTTTTCAGCTCCACCTGCCCCAGCATGGCTGCCGCATGGCGGATAGTGGTAATTCCGGAGTTCACCGTCATACGGTTTACCATCTTCAGCAGGGAAATCGTCAATGCCGTATCTCGTCCGATGATTTCCGCCGCATCCGCCAGATCAAAATTCTCATTGTTTACTACGTTCAGTAATTCTATGTAATTCACCTTCAGGGGAGCCACTTCATTATTTCCTTTTGCCACAGGCACCCGATAGAAATTGCCCTCATACAGCTGATAGCCGCCCTCATTTTTCAGATGCTCATATTCATCCATGGTATCGATACTGCCGGCACACAGCCTGATATTCGGGTAAAGCTTCCCAAAGTAAATCCTTGCCTTGTCAATGGCAATCTTATGACTGTTCAAAAATACGTAATCCGCCAGCTTTAAGATTTCCCGATATCCTTCCAGGTCTACCACTGCAATCTTACGAACTGCCAGTTTATATCCCATAGCCTTCAATTCCCGTATACGCTTCACATACATCTCAACAGGAGGAATCGTATTATCTATCAGAAATACAATTCTATCATGGGGCGCATGACACTGATTTTCTACATCGGAAAAAATAGCAATATTGGTCACCGGCACAAAAACCTCCGTATCCTCGGATATGGTCTCAATCCCCATTTCCTCGATCAGTTCCAGCCCTTCCACTGTAGTCGCACCATCATATTGTGCCGTACCAAGCATCCTTGGATTGAGTAAAAAATTCTCCTTCTGTGAAAAAACAGAATACGCCTTTACCGTCATATTTTCATCAAAAAGAGGTATCATCGCCAACAGCATAAAATTCACCTATACAACATTCCGTTGCCCTTTCTCATAGTTCACTCGGCTTCTTAAGCCTGCTTTCTACTCCCGTCAGAATTATTTTATCACATTCTGTACAAATATACCACCTTTGATTTCATATTTTTCTGACGATTTTGACTTTCTGTGTTACTGTTCACTCCGTTTATAACACCAAGCCTTCTGCGAAGGCTTCAGGCACCCAAAAGCGTACACCGCCTTATTTCTCTATTAAATTCACCGCGTACCGCAGCACATGCTTTATATGTGCTGCTGCTCTGCACATTGGTCAGCAAGACCGGCATACACCATAACGCCGGACAGCATAACTGCAGCATTCCGTAATAACCTGATAACACTGATTCTGCTTTATCAACTGCACTTTATCCTGCGAATCAATGCCGAAACCATCCCGCCCAGTACCCTTCCACACTGCATATCCAGAATACATAGCTGAACCACATCATATCACCCATTCGTTCCGGCCCACAGGTACCCTCCATATAAGTAATCGGTGCCAGCCGGGACGCATATATTCCGAACAGGAGAATCGCTGCAATTGCCGGATATCGGAATGTAAAGGGCAAGTGCCGAATAAAGACCTGTTGCCAGATTGCCTACTCCTGCGATAACCGCCAGGAGCAGCATCCACACCCAGAAGAGCTTCTGTCTTCACTTCAGTCTCGGCGGGAAACGAAATAACACAAGAATTTCAGAGAACAGCTGCCGCCGCACAAAATATCAGCGTATGATTCTTTTATCATAAAAATATACCTCTGCTCATCTTACCCTCCACCAGCCGCTTATTTTCACTAAATGCGCTCCTATGGATTGTCTTCTTCCATGGATTGCTCTTCTTCCATGGATTGCTCTTCTTCCGCTTTAACACATTCCTTCTGCTTTTTACTTAACAGCATATGGCTGCACAGTAACCACCTCAGAACACAAATTCCTGTAAAAATCACAATGCTTACCGCACTTACCATCAGACCTGCCGCAAAACCTTCCGGCACATACTTCATCTCAAAATGATACTCTCCCGGTTCCAAGTCAAAGGCCATCAGGCAGCCTCCAAACAAAACCCCTTCTCTCTCTTCTCCATTGACCATCACTGTCCATCCGTCCTCATAGGGCAGCGTAAAAATGACTCTGCCGGGTTCTTCCATTGCAATATCCCCTGCAATATGGTCGCTTTCCCAGACCACATTTTCCATATGCTGTGCGGAAAGCACCTCCAATGCCTGCTCCAGCACCGTCTCATTGAGCTGATACACATTTGCAGAAATCTTAGGGGTGGCATCATTCTCATCCCCATTCTTTAACATAATACTCTGCCCTTCCTCCAAATACCCAAGATACAGAATGGAGCCAAGCTTCAAATCTTTGAATGCCTCCGTCTCCGTACTGCCCCCTGTATATTCTATTCTGCCGGTTCCCCATGCCGTCAGGATTGCATAATAATATCCGTCCTTATCCGCCGTGAACGATATATCATCTCCCGACTGCGTTGCCCTTGCCTTCCTGAACAAAGTTCCATTGATTCCAAGATCCCTGACCATTCGATTCTGCAGATGAATACCATGGTCCTGGTAATCATCCGACAGATCATATTCCAAAGGCGCCACATAACCAAAGGGCAGGGATGCATTGCACTGATACAGATAGACCTCCCCCTTCTGCCCGATTAAAGTGTACAATCCGTTTTCATACTTTTCCGAATCTCCAAACATATATTTTACGTTCAGCAGCGCGGAAGTAAACGCCGTTGCACCGTCAAAACTATAGAACACCTTGCTGTAGCGCATTCCCAGAAGCCTGTACATATCCATCACATAGGAATTCATGGTGGAAGAAAACAAGCTGGCTGTAGGAATCCCGGTCAGTGTACCATCATTATTCGTCCTTCTGGTAAATTTCTCCAGACGGTATACCCCTTCTTCCCTGTCCTTTGTCATTTCATATAGTTCCTTGTAGTCACTAACCTGCCTGAAATACTCGCTGCGGCTCACGGTTCCCACACTTGTATTATAAGTATTAATCCCGCATTCCGCCGCCACTGTCAATAATGCCACGATTGCTGCGGCTTTCATCACCTTACATCCCCGGGGCCTGGTCCGGTACACATATAGAAGAACCGCATAAATGCTGACAAATACCAGGGTCAGCAGCTTCACGCCCGGATAGAAATCCTCATGTGCAACAAATTTCTCACAGAAAAGGAAAAATCCCACCGCGCACAAATACCCGTATAATATCTGCTGTTCATCCGTCTCACGCACACGGAGCCATGCTTCATAACACATCACAAGCACAAGAAATATATAGATGAAAGATTGTCTGGCCGGCAGGGAATCCGGATAATTCAACCCATGCCAGATAAAATCAAGAAGATTGGTACCGAAACTCAGCAGCAGAAAACCTGCCAGCGCCATACGGCAGAACTTCTCACGAATGGAAATCTTCCTGTTCATCAGATACATGGGAACCAGCATCAGCACTGCACTACCGCAATAGATATTCGGCCAGTGGTCCAGCCCCCTCTCCGTTGTGACACAGATACAATGTCTCGCCAGCATATCTAACACAGAAAAATAGGATTCTACTTTAGAAGGGAAATCCATATCGCCAAAATCTGTCTCCAGAATCGCACACACTTCCGGGATGAGCAGCACGGACGCCATTCCTCCTGCCAGCAGGGAAAACAGCGCAAAATATCCCATACTGCGCAGACGATGCTTCTCCGTCACCAGAAGTACAATAAAATATAATACCAGAAAAATACAGACCATAATGGAAATGTAAAAATTAGTAAAAATGGACAATGCCAGCGCCACACAGTACAGCCCCCATCTGCCCTCCTTCACCAGCCGTTCCAGTCCAAGCACGATGAGCGGTAGTAATACCACACAGTCCACCCACATAATATTGTAATTATAAGCCGCCATAAATCCTGACAATGCATAAAAGCAGGAAAAAAGCAGCGCACCGCAGTCTTTTGTATGGAAATGCTTCTGCAGATACAGAAAAGACGTAAAACCGGCAAGTCCTATTTTAAATACAATCAAATAACTGATAAACTCCACCAGATGGCTCTCCGGCACCAATAAGGAAAAGATATGAAGGGGACTGGCAAGATAATATACAAAAAGTGCCAGGAAATTAGATCCGATTCCTAAATGATAAGAAAAATACAGGCTTTCCCCTTCCCCGACCTTGTGCAGCAATTCCGTAAAAAAAGGCATATACTGGTGGTACAGATCCGCAAACAGAAAACTCCTGTCCCCAAAGGGGTAGATACCATTGATTACAAACAAGACCAGCATGATGGCTGAAGGAATACAAAAGGATAAAATCATTGCCGTCCATTGCATATTTCTCTGATCAAACTTTGGTTTCAACTTCGTCATAATAAACCTCTATCATCCCATATTTATAACTTTACATTACAGTTCAGACAGATTGCTGAACTGCTACAACTTTACAACTGTTTATTCTAACAGATTTTGCCACACAGGAAAAGTACCTGAATAAAAATTAAGGATTAGAGTATACCGTTCCATTTTCATGTTCGGGGCATATAATATAGGAGAAAAGCTGACATGGGGCAGCAATAGATGAAAGCGGAGCAATCAGATGCGCATAGCAATTGTAGGACGAAAAGCTGACACCGGAAATTATGTGAAATATGTTCAATCCATGGGAGCAACGCCGGCCATAACCTTGAACACCGGGGAAGCTTCCTGCTGTGATGCACTGCTTCTTCCCGGCGGCGGCGACATTACACCGGCCTTCTTCGGAGAAAAAAACCACGGTTCCAGAAATATTGACACGGAACTGGATATTCTGCAGTTACAGGCCCTTGACCTGGCAATCCACAGAGGATTACCCGTTCTTGGCATCTGTAAAGGGCTGCAGATCATCAATGTGGGCTTAGGGGGCACAATTCTGCAGGACATGAACTGCCAGAATGTAAAACGCCACGCCTATGACCATGGAGACAAATATCATGCAGCCACAATTGCCGGTTCCTGTTGGCTGTCCTCCCTCTATGGTAAGGAAATGACGGTAAACAGCGCCCACCACCAGGCCATCAAGGAATTGGGCAGCGGTCTGACCGCAATTCAGCACTGCCCTGAAGACGGATGTATCGAAGCAGTGTCGCACCGGACACTTCCCATCATCGGTCTGCAATGGCATCCCGAAAGAATCAATGAAGCCATCACCGGAGTCAATGGCCGGAAAGTACTGGCTTACTTTTTGTCTCTGGTTTCTGTTTCTGGGGAAGCTTTGAAGTGATTTCCTTTCTGGCATTGGCTCCTGCAATCTCAAACAGTGATTTGACCATTTTTATCAACGCATCCTTGGTCTCATCATCCACTTCCTTCAGAGCGGCAATAACTGCATTCATACTCTTCTTCCACTCTGCAGTAAAATCAATGAGATTATCCGTCTGAGAGGCCGAGATAACTTGATACAAGGTATCCCCAAAGGTACGCAGCTGCTGTTCATCCAGGGACAATATCCATTCATTCAGATTATTGTCTATTTGTCTGCGCCGCTCATAGATGTCATTTGCCTTCACCAGGTGATTTGCAACCACCTGCCAGGTATACAGATCATGCTGCGCCAGCCCGAAAGTTCTGGTCTTCACTACCTGAAACCGCATATCAGATTCAAAAACCATACCTATCATAGAAGAATTCGGCAGAATCTTAACCACACGATCCGCTATTTTATCATATCCGCATTTTTCCAATATTTCCGGCCGAAATCCCGGCCCGTCTAAGCTGTATACCTTCACAAGCCTCTTCTGTACTTCCGGCTCACAATTCATGGCACTGTAAACAGCCAGATTTCCGCCTTTGGAATGCCCGCCCGAATACAGCGGACCAGAAATGCGGTTTGCCACCTCATTGAGATACCAGACGCTGAACGCCTGCCCCGGCACAGGAGACAGAAATGTCATATTGAAATCTTCTTTCCACCCTATAATGGTTTCATCCGTTCCACGATAAGCAACATACACCGTACCGTCATCCAATAGAAACGTAACTGCCGAAAACTGCGTTTCCCACTGTTCTTCAATTACATTGACATAACAGTTCAGCCTCAGGCCG
The DNA here is from genome assembly GCA_910584435.1 of uncultured Acetatifactor sp. Classification (GTDB taxonomy): domain Bacteria; phylum Bacillota; class Clostridia; order Lachnospirales; family Lachnospiraceae; genus Acetatifactor. The sequence continues at coordinate 4,080 of CAJUAP010000043.1, read as the reverse complement.
CCAAAACGTTTCCCCTTCAACATTCTGCCCACAAGCGCCCTGTTGGACTTTTCAAACCGCACATCTGCAAATAATTTCTCGAAATCCGGATGCTTCTCTAAGCTTCTCAGTACCACAGGCGGCTTATTCTCCTTCACCTCCGGAACCATCCCCTCAAATTTCAAATAAGAAAGCAGACACAGAGCAAGGCTGTCCACCTCCGTCATAGGCATTTCCTGAAAAGAATAGTTTCCATATTTGTCCAAATAATCAAGAACGGTTCCCATTGTAATCCCTCACTTTCCATACATCAATGCCGCCTGACATCTCTTTTACAGAGCAATACTGCTTTAGATAATGCCGCTTTACAGGCAATCGTCATCCTGCTGCTTTACTGCTTTATTCCATGTAACGCAACCTCATTTTACTATATTTTCATGCGCTTAAAGAGGGGTGTTTACACACCCTCTTGTGCATATGGAATCTGTAAATCTTTAATTGACACAATGCATTTCTGTGTCAACATTTTACCATGGCATGAAAAGATCATACCATATTAACTGCTTCTATTGAATAAACATATCATTATATTTTACAAAATATTACTAAAAAATATATTACCAAATTTTACAATTATAAAAAGGAACCGTCGTATCGTTGATTTTCCAATCATCGATACAGCAATCCCTTTTTATCGCTTTCCCATCGTTGCAGCCGACTGCTGTACTGTTATCGCTTTCCCGTTGCGGCAGTCAACTGCTGTACCGTTATCGCTTTCCCGTTGCGGCAGTCAACTGCTGTACTGCTATCGCTTTCCCGTTACGGCAGTCAACTGCTGTACTGTTATCGCTTTCCCGTTACGACAGTCAACTGCTGTACTGTTATCGCTTTCCCATTGCGGCAGTCAACTGCTGTACCGTCATCTATCCGCCAGATTAATATACTCTCTTTCCTGCATCAGTACGCTCTTATATGCAGGACGGATAATTTTATCCATATTAATCAATTCTTCAATTCTGTGGGCGCTCCACCCTACGATTCTTGCTATGGCAAATATAGGTGTATACATTTCCAGCGGAATCTCCAGCATACTATATACAAATCCGCTGTAAAAATCCACATTGGCACTCACACCCTTATAAATACGCGCTTTTTCCGCAATGACCTCCGGTGCCAGTTTCTCTATCATGGAATACAGTGCAAAATCCTTATCCCTTCCCTTCGCAGTGGCCAATTTATGCACAAAGCCCTTGAAGACCTGTGCTCTGGGATCAGAAAGAGAATACACCGCATGACCCATGCCATAGATTAATCCCTTTTTGTCGAAAGCTTCCTTGTTCAGAATCTTCTTCAGATATACTCTGACAGCTTCCTCATCCTCCCAATCGGATACATTCTTCTCAATGTCACGCATCATTTCCACTACTTTAATATTGGCGCCGCCGTGTTTGGGTCCTTTTAAAGAAGAAAGTGCCGCCGCAATGACAGAATATGTATCAGAACCGGAAGAAGTCACCACACGGGTGGTAAAGGTAGAGTTGTTACCGCCGCCATGTTCCATATGCAGCACCAGCGCCAGATCAAGTACACCTGCCTCAAGTTCCGTATATTCTTTATCCGGCCGCAGCATCATCAATAAGTTCTCTGCGGTAGAAAGCTTTCTGGAAGGCCGGTGAATATACATACTCTCATCATTTTGATAATGGTTATAAGCATGATATCCGTACACAGCCAGCATAGGGAACACACTGATCAAGCTGATGCACTGCCGCAGCACATTTTCAATAGTGGTATCATTACAATGTTTATCATAGGAAGCCAGCGTCAGTACACTTCTGGTCAGGGAATTCATAATATCGCTGCTGGGCGCCTTCATAATGACGTCCCTGGTAAAATTAGTGGGCAATGTCCTGTTGGCCGCCAGCAGATCACAATATTCCTTCAGCTGCTTCTCATTGGGCAATTCCCCAAACAACAGCAGGTAACTGATTTCCTCAAATCCGAAACCCCGTCCTTTTCCTCCTTTTACCAGCTCAATGCAGTCATAGCCGCGGTACCAAAGCTTACCCTCACAAGGCGTCTTGACACCATCCATTATTTTAAAGGCTTCTATCTTCGATATATTGGTAAGCCCTGTCACCACACCGTTGCCATTCTTATCCCGCAGACCGCGCTGCACTTCATGCCGCTCGAACAATTCCGGCTCCAAATGATCCGCTTTCCTGCAAAGCTGCGCATAATCATTGAATATATCCGTCTTCTTCAATAAACATACCTCCTTTTTCTATTCCTGCATCAACTGTGAAAAACCTGAAAAGAACAATAGATTTCCTCAACTTCAGAATGTTTTATATGTATTTTAACTTTTTTTGCTGTCTGATGTCAATAAAAATTGCAAAAATTTCGTTTTACGCTCTTCTGTTTCCTAATTTCCACTGCCTGTATGGACAGCTTTCCGCGCTACCTGCATAGTTCTGCCACAGCTTCATTAATCATACTGCTGTCAGCCTTACCCTTAAGCGCTCCCATGGCAGCCTTCATCATCTGTCCCTTATTTTTGGATGCCGCAAGCTCTGCAAAATGACTCTGAATATACGCCCGCACTTCCTCTGGGGAAGTCATTATCTCCGGCGCGTATTCCGCAATTGCATCATATCGTTTCTTATAGGATGCCCTTAAGTCTTCCCGTTCCTCCTGACAGTTCTCCAGCTGCTCCTTCACCGTCTTCAGTTCATTCCGAACAACACTTTCCACCAAGGACTCATTGACATCTGCAGAACTGCCTTCCACGGTCAATGCCTTTTTAACCGCAGCCACCAGATGGGAAAACGCATCCTCCTTCTCTTTATTTCCCGTCCGCACAGATGCGCTTTTATATTGTATCTTCTCCAGCTGGGAGGAATCGAACATCAAATCCTGATAGATCCCCGGCTTCACAATATCACCAAAATGATGTATCACAGGAATATCCGGCTGCTCAAGATAATATGCCACAATCACCTTTTTCTCCGGGTCTACAATCCAATATTCCCTCACACCGGCATCAATATACGCTCCCAGCTTTTTACCGTAATCAACGCCTCTGCTGGAAGATGACACCACCTCAATCACCCAATCCGGCGCACCGTGGCACCCTTCTTCATCCAGTTTTCCCTCATCACACACAACCGCAATATCCGGTTCCAGATAATTCCTTCCCTCTTCCTTCAAAAACACCCCGAAAGGAGCCGTGAACACTCTGCTGTGTCCTTCCTTTGCTCTGAGGTAAATGCTGATCTCTGTAAACAGGCATCCTATCACGCTTTGATGTGTGGTTGTAGGAAATGACATCATCGCCATCCTGCCGCCAAACACTTCTGCCCTCCGTCCCTCCGGCAATGCAGAAATATCCTCATCTGTATGCTTTCCCATACCTGATTCCATAACCGATACTTTTTCTTCCATAATGCTGCCTCCCTTTCCTGCAGAAGCCCCATATGGAAACACTTCTGCCCTGATACAATTGAATAGTTTACCTTGAGTAAAACGGCAGAACTGCCTGAATGTGCAAACCGCACCCTTCTCAGATTACCCTTGATATGACCATTATAGGGTGTAAAGCTTTATTTGTCAAGAATGAAAAATCCGAATGATAGCGTAACCTTACTTGGGGGATGCACTGGGCAGACTTCCCCCTTAATTTCTGAATCTGTCTATCAACATACGCTGGCAATAGCATTTCGCCTGCACTGAAATATTTTTCCTCTTCTTTTCTTTCTTCTTCCCCTTTCTCTTTCTGCATCTGCACCAGCTTCAGCATGTCCCCGCCATTTTTCCAGTATATCCTTATACGTGACAGGCTGTCTGCCCCTTCCCTGCACCATCCCATGGGACGTGAGCTCATCCTTGCTGACAGCACATGGCTGATATGCCCCTCCGTACTGCTCCCGGTTACACCTTCCCCTTTCTGGACCCGTCAGCGCACCCCTTCCCCTTTCTGCACCCTCCTGCGCACCCCCTTCCCCTTTCTGGACCCGTCAGCGTACCCCTTCCCCTTTCTGCACCCTCCTGCGCACCCCCTTCCCCTTTCTGGACCCGTCAGCGTACCCCTTCCCCTTTCTG
>CAJUAP010000042.1:18190-33678 GCA_910584435.1 uncultured Acetatifactor sp. | reverse complement strand
TATACTATCAAGTGAAAGAGCAAAGGAGATGTTCAACATGGCAAAAAACCAAAAATCTTACACTCTGGAATTTAAACAGCAGATCGTGGATCTGTACAATGCCGGAGGAACCTCGTATCCACAGCTGGAGCGTGAATATGACGTAAATCGGAGTACTATCAGCGGCTGGGTAAAGCAGCTTTCCCCAATCAAAGTATCGGAGGAGGATACGGTTACCCTCAGGGAGTATAAGACTCTCCAGAAAGAGAACCAGCGTCTTAAGACTGAGAATGAAATATTAAAAAAAGCGACTGCCATATTCGCAAAAGAACAACAGCCGAAATTGTGACTTTTATCCAGAACAACCTGACCGATTACTCTGTATCCCAGCTCTGCAGTGCCTTGAAATTCTCAGGGAGTACTTATTACAAGGCCCTGGTTCGTGTACCTTCAAATAAGCAAAAGGAGTTTGAAGAATTCGGCCGGAAAGTGAAACAGGCATATGAGGACTCAAAACAGAGATATGGGGCTGTCAAAATATGCCATACTGAATGATAATGGTACACCTTGTAGTGTCAAGCGGGTGCAGAGGCATATGGCAGAGCAGGGGCTGTGCTCTGTTGTAGTAAGGAAGTACAACCACCGTGCCAATCATGGCAGCGTCCCAGATAATAAGGTAAATATTTTGAAGCGTGATTTTGAAACGGAGACCATCAACCCCAAATGGTGTACGGACATTACTTACATCCATATTCAGAAAGAAGGATGGATCTATCTGGCGTCTGAAGTTTGCCCATTAGTATACCCAAGTAAAGTTGTGCTATCACAGAAAATGGTGTCGTTGACAAGGGAAAAATTTTATGTTATTAAAAAGGTGAAAGGGGATTCCTATGAAAATTTATAAAAAACTAATAGCATTTGGCGTAACAGCAGTAACAGCTCTTTGTTCGACATTTGGTTCATATGCTGAAGAAGAACAGGATGTATCAACGGAAGCAAGATATGTTGTATATTCTGAAGATTTTCCAGATGCCTATATCATCGTAGAAGAAAGTACACCTATTTCGTTATTGGCAGATAATGAGAATGAAGTGTGTATGGGTGAAATAGAAGCAACAGTGTTTGTTCATGAAGAATATGCTGTGGTTGATAACGAACTGATAGTGACTTCAAGTTGCTTGCTTAGTAAGGAAGAGGTAGAGGCCATTGGAATAGAAAATTTCAGCGAGCAGGCATTGATTACAGCAAACGAATGGATTAGCGGTGGAAATACCTATGATGATAATTATAAATGTACCATAACTATGGGTGCCACATATAAGTATGAAGGACAGGGAGTAATTTGGAATCTTTATGGTACAGGTGGTTGGGATCATCCTGGTCTTAATTCGGCAGAATCTCCTGCTACAGGGCTTGATTATATAGGATATTCCTGGTTTGGAGATTTAGAGGGAACAAATCCAACTGCGGAACTGACGTGGTCGCAAAATCCGCCAGCATCCCAGAAAAAAGACATAAAAGCTGTACAGATTGAACCGAATTCAGCGTATGTATGGGGATTTGATGAATTATGGTATGGTCATATTAATTCACAACAGGGTTGGGTTGAATTAGCAGATGTAACAATTCAATGTAAGAAAAATGTTTTGACAGGCGGAGGAAATAGAGCGACTGCGGTTCTTACATATATTCATACATATGAGCAGGCAAATGGAAGTATAGTTGTTTCTAAGACAGGTGCGGGTTTTTCATTAACAGGTGTTGATAAGCAGTGGTCTTTTGCCATTCAAATAACAGGACTTCCGTATTGATGAGAGGTAGTTGAATTTGTTCATAGGGGATGGAAGGAAACGAACGTAAATGGCAAAGAGAAAAGCAATAATGTGGGCTAGTGTTATTATTGTTGTGTTTATCATTATGTGGAGAGCATTGCATAGAATTCCTCCGGATATTATTTTCAGGATGATGGCGAAACAACGTGGTATCAATGTTGGAGAGATAATTAGTGTTGACATATGGAATGATTATATTATCACTTTTTTCCTGAATGAAAATGAAATAGTATGTTGTTCCATAATAAAGGAGAAAAAAGTATTCTATGAATGGATGCTGTATTGTTCTCAATTGGAATTGGAAGAAGATGCTGATGACAGGTTTATTATTGATGGATGGAGTGATAATGGATTATATAGGTGGATGGCATGGGGATTGTCTCGCCGCAAAGAGGAAAATGTGTATGTAAACAGTGAGATAATGAAATTAGTGGCAGTACCATCTTGTGATTTTAATATATATTATCTGTTAAAAGAAGGGGATATTGCAAAGTCCTTTAAATTTACATATTCATATGAATAAAGGGCCTGGCAGTACGAAAACGGGAAAGATGACAGTAGAGATTAAGCTGCCGTTGCGCTGAATATGCGCATTTCAGGCCGATTTTGTCAAGGATTGTCGATGGCATTTCCTTTACATTTGAGAGAAAAGGGAGTATACTTATTTTCATAAAAGGGGAATTCAAAAAATCAAATGCAGTACAGAAAGGACGGCTTGCTGAAACGGCAGGCTGTCTTCTGCGTTATGCGGAGATTGCTGCAATCAGCAATGCCACGGTCAAGATAACCATGAACTATTATTCCAGCTTCATCACATCCCCCCACACCTTTTCCTTAAGATTACGGATAATAATGTCTTTATTGGCAGAATTCAGGTTGTCGGCGGCTTGAATCAGATGCTCTATCTGGAAGTTTTCCCCCTGGGACAGCCAGTAATCCGCCAATTGGTAATATGTGCTGCTGATATCTGTTCCGGCGCTGACAGCAAATTCCATAAGGACGGCAGCATTGTCCGCATAACCTGCTTCGGTCAGGGCATCGGCCCATTTCTGCAGTGTGCGCACCAGTACGGTAAAGTTCTGGTCATACTCTGTGAGGAGGGAAAGGTTGGCGGTGCCGTATTCCAGTTTTAAGTCAGTGTTAGACCATCCGGTGAGGTTGACTATTTTCTGTGTGGAAAGTGCCTGCAGAGTTTCAATGCACTCTTTTACGGTAATATTATCCTCTAACAGCTGTAAGGGAAAATGTTCCAGAGGAATGTGGATATAATTCAGTTGATCAAGAGGCTTGCGGCGGACGTTGTTCGCCTGTGCTTCCCGGTCCCAGAAATTTTTGTCCTGGGCATTTCTTTCTTTCGATGATCTTTTTGCAAGGACAGAAATAATAATTGCGATACCAATAAAACTTGCCAAAAATCCTAAAATCATATATAATATCCTTTCATAAGAGAGTTTGTTAGAGTGTTTGCTGGATATGGCTCCGGCGGCTGTGTGCGGCCGCAAAGTGAGCAGCAGCAATGGTGGAAAGGAGTCGGTCATGTTTCATTTAAATAATAAGAAAACTACGCAGCGTATTTCAGCAGTCATTGTGATTCTGCTGATTCTTGCCATATTAATACCAACTGTATCATATTTATTTTAGTAAATCAAGTAGGATAGTGTTTTAGAAGATTGTTAATTGCATTTGATTCTTGAAATGGGAAAAGCCGCCGGACATAATTCCATTTGGATGAATGAGGAATCGGGACGGCAGAGAGGGAGATGTGTTATGAAAAGGGGTAAAAAATGGCTGCTTTTGGGCTGCTTGTTTTTGGTATGCATGCTTCTGCCTGGGACAATGGCTGAGGCAGCAGACAGTGATACAATTAAAAACGGGATTTATGCCGACAATATTGAACTGTCCGGTATGAGCGCAGCAGAGGCAGAACAGGTAATTAATGCCTATGTGGAAGGACTTAAAAGTACGGAGATTACATTGCTGGCAGCCGGAAATCAGGCTGTGGTGGTAACTGCCGGGGAACTGGGCATTGCCTGGGGGAATCCTGAGCTGGTGGAGGAAGCGCTGGCAGTGGGCATCCGGGGGAATGTGATTGAACGTTATAAGATGTTAAAGGATCTGGAAAAGGAGAATCTTGTCTATCCGATTCAGCTGACATTTGATCTGCAGACCATCGGCGATGTGCTGCTTGAAAAATGTGTGCCGTATGATGTGAAGGCAGTACCCTATGGTCTGGTCCGCGAAAACGATAATTTCCGTATTGTGGAAGGGCGTGTGGGCTATGCCCTTGATGTGGAGATGTCCATTGATAAGGTGAGCCAGTATATGGCGCAGGAATGGGATCGTACTGCATGTACCATTGGCCTGGATGTGGCGGTGGATGAGCCGAGGGGAAGTGTGGAGGAATTGTCCAAGGTGAAAGATATCCTGGGAAGCTACACTACGGAATATGTCTCATCCAATTATAACCGATCTGCCAATGTGGACAATGGATGTAAGCTGATCAACGGCGCCCTTGTATATCCGGGAGAGGAATTTTCCATGCATGCGCTTGTGACGCCGTTTACTGCGGCAAACGGATATTATATGGCTGGGTCTTATATGAACGGGCAGGTGGTGGACAGTCTGGGCGGAGGTATCTGTCAGGTGTCAACTACGCTGTATAATGCATTACTGTTAGCTGAATTGGAGATAACGGAGCGGTATAATCATTCTATGATTGTGACGTACGTAGAGCCTTCGGCAGATGCTGCAATTTCCGAGAGCTCCGGAAAGGATTTCAAGTTTGTCAATAACCTGGAATACCCTGTTTATATAGAGGGTTATACCAAAAATAAGCATATTACGTTTAATATTTATGGCTGTGAGACCAGGGATCCTGACCGTGAGGTTCGGTATGAGAGCAAGGTATTGGAGGTAAATTATCCTCCGTCCGATAAAATCTATGCCGATGCATCCAGGCCGCTGGGATATGTGAGTGACAGCGGTTCGCCCCATGTGGGTTATAAGGCACAGTTGTGGAAAATTGTAACGGAGAACGGCAGAGAGGTCAGCCGTACACAGGTAAACAGCAGCAGCTATAAGATGGTGCCCAGAAGCGCTGTTGTGGGAACGGCTACCGAAGATCCGTCTGCTTATGAAGAAATCATGGCGGCAATCGGTACCGGAGATGTAAACCATGTGAGGGATGTGCTGGCAATTCTGCTTGCGCCGCCGGAAGAATATGATGATGACGAAGATGATGAGTAATTACTAAACAGGTTATCTGGGCTGAGAGGCAGCAGCATGGAGATAGGTAAAGTATCAGGGAATGTGTTAAAGCGTTCTGTTTTAGGGCAGATTCATACAAGGAGAGAAGAGGTAATCAGTGGCGCAGGAATAGGGGCAGACTGCGCCATTTTCTCATGTGCAGACGGAGAGAAGCTGGTGACCTGTATGCAGGAGGCGGCGGTTTCCAGGGCAGTATGCGAGATGGGATGCGGGGAATCCGTGATACCTGTGGAGAAAACGGGACGGATGGAAGCCGGAGTGCCTGCGAAAGAGCTAGAGTGTATGGCATTCGGGATGTCTGCAAAGGAGCCATATATGACATTGGCACAGCTGATACAGAAATGCGCTAATAACATTGCGGTCTGCGGTGCAGAGCCTGTTGCCGTAATGCTGACGCTGCTGCTGCCGGAGAACACGGAGGAAAGGGACATCAAAGCACTGCTGTCAGAGGCGGAGCAGAAGTGCGGGGAGCTGTCCATAATGCTGATGGGAGGACAGACCAGAATTACCGGACAGGTCACTGTGCCCTGGGCGGTGGCGGCAGGATATGGCAGGGCGGAGGCAGAAGAGAATCATTCCGTGAAAACTGCAGCACCGGGGCAGGACATTGTGCTTAGTAAATGGATTGGGCTTCAGGGGACGGCAGTGCTGGCGAAGCGTAATCAGGAAAAACTGACAGAGAAGCTTCCGTCCTATCTGGTGGAGGAAGCAGCAGGCTTCGACCGTTATTTATCCATAATACCGGAGGCGGCGGCAGCGGTGAAGTCCGGCGTCTGCGCCATGCACGATGCTTCGGAGGGCGGGATTTTTGCCGCGCTCTGGGAATTGGCAGAAGGAGCAGGTGTCGGACTGCATATAGATATGAGGAAGCTGCCGCTTCGTCAGGAGACCGTGGAGGTATGTGAGTACTGTAATGCGAATCCCTATGAATTATTATCCGGAGGATGTCTGCTGATGACTGCCGTTGATGGACAGAGATTGGCAGAAGCTCTTACAGCGGAGCGGATTCCGGCGGTGGTTGTGGGCAGGATTGTGGAAGGAAAGGGAAGAATTCTGCAAAACGGGGAAGAAATACGTTACCTGGACAGACCGAAGCAGGATCAAGTATATAAGGCGCAGCAATATAACGCATAGGATGAGAGGAAGGAAAAAGCAGGAGAATCTCACGGTAGAACAAGGCAAAGAAAACAGAATTATCAGTTAATACGGAATCATCAGTTAATATGGAGGTAAATGTAATGAGAGAAGAGTTGTTGAAAGTGATAGAAAAGAACAGCCGGATCGATACAAAGGAGCTGGCGGTCATTCTCGGCGTGGAAGAGGTTGAAATAGTGAACGAACTGGCGGCTTTGGAGGCAGAAGGAGTTATCTGCGGCTACCATACTCTGGTAAATTGGGAGAAGACTTCCGAAGAGAAGGTGACGGCATTGATTGAAGTGCGTGTGACGCCGCAGAGAGGACAGGGCTTTGACAGTATTGCGGAGAGGATTTACAATTATCCGGAGGTGCGCAGTGTGTATCTGATTTCAGGCGGTTATGACCTGATGGTGATATTGGAAGGCAAGTCCCTGCGTGAGGTGTCTGCGTTTGTGTCTGATAAGCTTTCCACATTGGACACTGTACTCAGTACTGCCACACATTTTATCCTGAAGAAATACAAGGATCATGGCACAGTGATATCTTCAAAAAAACAAGATGAAAGAGAGATGATTACCCCATGAGAAATCCATTGGCAGATAAGGTGGTGGATATTAAACCATCAGGCATTCGTAAATTTTTTGACATTGCAAGCGAGATGAAGGACGCAATTTCATTGGGAGTGGGTGAGCCGGATTTCGACACCCCATGGCATATTCGTGATGAAGGCATCTACTCTCTGGAACAGGGCAGGACGATTTATACTTCCAATGCAGGTTTAAAAGAGCTGCGCCGGGAAATATGTAATTATATACATAGGAAGCAGGGGGTAAAGTATGATCCGCTGCATGAGGTATTGGTTACGGTAGGAGGTTCCGAGGCAATTGATGTGGGACTTCGGGCCATGATGAATCCGGGTGATGAGGTGTTGATTCCCCAGCCCAGTTTTGTATCCTATGAGCCCTGTGCCATACTGGCTGGCGCAAAGCCCGTGATTATTCATCTGAAAGAAGAAAATGAATTCCGCCTGACTGCGGAAGAGCTGGAGGCGGCTGTTACGGATAAAACCAAGCTGCTGGTGCTGCCGTTCCCGAATAATCCCACCGGGGCCATAATGGAGAGGAAGGATTTGGAAGCCATTGCGGAGGTCATTTTAAAGCATGACATCTTTGTAATGTCGGATGAAATCTATTCCGAATTGACATATACGGATAAGCATGTGTCAATTATTGAAATTCCGGGTATGAGAGAGAGGACTATTTTAATCAATGGTTTTTCCAAGGCATATGCCATGACAGGATGGCGCCTTGGGTATGCCTGCGGCCCGGCAGAGATTATCGCTCAAATGACTAAGATTCATCAGTTTGCCATTATGTGCGCACCCTCTACCAGTCAGTATGCCGCCATTGAGGCGTTGAAAAACGGTGACGAGGATGTGCTGGAAATGAGGACGGCATATAACCAAAGGAGAAGGTTTCTGCTGAACGCTTTTCAGGAGATGGGAATTTCGTGTTTTGAACCGTATGGGGCTTTTTATATGTTTCCATGTATTAAGGAATTCGGCATGAGCAGTGATGAGTTTGCCACCAGGTTCTTAAATGAAGAGAAGGTGGCAGTGGTGCCGGGAACGGCTTTCGGAGACTGCGGCGAGGGATATCTGCGGATTTCGTATGCGTATTCCCTGGAGCATCTGAAGACTGCCATGGGGCGGCTGAAGACATTTGTGGCACGGCTGAGGTCGGAAGGAAAATGAGAGAATGCAGTTGAAGGAGGAGCGGAATGCACATTATTTTGCATCAGCCGGAGATACCGGGAAATACCGGGAATATTGGGCGTACCTGTGTGGCGACAGGTACGCCCCTGCACTTGATAGAGCCATTGGGGTTTCGTCTGGATGAAAAGTCAATCAAACGTGCAGGGATGGATTACTGGCATCAGCTTGAAGTGCACAGGTACGTAAATTTTACGGAGTTTCAGGCGGCTCATCCGGGAGTGACCATCTGGATGGCGACAACGAAAGCCAGGTATACTTATACGGAAGTGGATTACGGGCCGGATGATTACATTATGTTTGGCAAGGAAAGCGCCGGAATTCCGGAGGAAATTCTGGTGGAGCATGAAGCGCACTGCATTCGTATTCCTATGTTACCGGCCATTCGCTCTCTGAATTTGTCCAATGCTGTGGCCATTGTACTCTATGAGGCCCTGCGGCAGAACGGGTTTGCGCACATGCAGCAGGAGGGAGAGCTGCACCGGCTGCAGTGGCATTCTCGGGAGGCGTTGCGAAGGCATTCACAGGAGGAGCCGCAGCGGTGTCCCCAGTGTCCTCAGGAGGAAATGCCGCAAATGCATTTTCAAGAGGAAGCATCACGGCGGCATTCCCGAGACATGGCAGCGCCAGACGCAAAGTATTTTATTGCACCGGGGGCAGTGGTATCCGGCAATGTGTGGATAGGAGAGTCGGCCAGTGTCTGGTATCACGCCGTAGTGCGTGGGGACAGGGCTTCAATTCGGATTGGCAGCGGAAGCAATATCCAGGATAATTGTGTGGTACATGTAGATGCCGGTTATCCGGTGGAAATCGGGGAAAATGTAACGGTGGGGCATGGTGCGATTCTTCATGGATGCAGCGTTGGGGATAACAGTTTGATCGGCATGGGTTCCATACTTATGAATGGCTGCCGTATCGGGAAGAACTGTATCATTGGTGCAGGCACCCTGGTGACACAGGGTATGGTCATTCCGGATAATTCGCTGGTAATCGGCAGCCCCGGCAGGGTGAAGCGTCAGGTGACAGAGGCCGAGATAGAACAGAACATGAGGAATGCGGCATTGTATGCCAGGGAGGCAGTCCTGCAGACTGAAACCCGCGCCTGATGACAATGGGTAGGAAAAGCAGACCGGAAGATTGGAATTCTGGCCAAAATGCTATTGGGAAGACGGAGAGATATACACGAATAAATCTGTTGAAATCAGGATAAACGGGTATTGCGATATCCATGTAAAGGGAAAGTTTACTGCAAAGTCAGCAGTGATATGTTTTAATGTTACAGTATTAGATGGATGCGCTTATGTGAAGAATTATTAAGCAGAAGGTATAAAGCTTCCCTTTACAAGTCCCTGGCAGAATATGATTTGCTACAGCAAATATATCAATGATAACAAGTTTTATAAAAATTATAGTTACATATGAAATAATTGCCGTCCTGGCAGAGCAGACGGCAGTACTTACGGGGTGGCAATAATATCAGCATATTCCGGGTATTCCTGCAGAAACTGTGTAATGATTTCCGGCTGTTCCCAATAGTGCATGGGGTAGACATGCTTTACGGGAATTGTCTTCAGAAATGTGAGAAAGCCTTTGGCATAGTATTTTCCGAGCTTGGGATCTAAGGGCAGGAAGGCAATGTCAATGGCTTTTCCTTTCAGGGCGCGGATGGAGGCAAGGTAGCTGCCGGTCATCTGGCGGCGCTCCTGTTCCGGTGTTTCCTCTATGCTCCAGTCGTTTAAGTCTCCTGCATGGTAGATAGTTCCTTCGGCACAGGTCAGGAAAAAGGCAACGCCCCTGTCTGTGGAGAGCAGGGTCTTAAGCTGGGTGTGGAAAGGAAGAGCGTAGTCCTGGCTGTGGTAAACTTTGACGGCAGGAATAAAGCCCTGGCATCGAATCTGGCCGGATTCCTCCCGTGTAGTTAGTTTCAGGCAGGAAGGAAGCCGCTTCCCGGGGATATCATTGGATAGAACTGCAGTAATGTGTTCCATCTTCAGGGAGGTGAGAAGGGAGAAAACTTCGGGATTGTAGTGGTCTGTATGTCCATGGCTGACAAACACGAGGATAGGTTTGGCTGTGTTCAGCCGGGGCAGTTCTCCTTTGGCATAATCGAAGAGGTAATACACTTCCTGGGTTTCCACCAGGAAGCCGCTGTGGTGGATGTAAGTAATTTTCATGGAAATATCCTTTTTAGTGGGTTTTGTAATAGTATGTTATAAATTCCTGTGAGTGGAATTATTATACACTAATCAGAAGAAAACAGCAAGGAAGAAGAGCAAGAAAAGGAATCTATTGACATCAAAATATCATAATGCTATACTTGAAATCATGTCAGTATGCACTATGGAAGCTTCTTCCAGGCTGTGTCGGCTGGGGGCAGATGTTTTATATTCTGCATTATGGTCTGGATATTGCCTGTGTTCTGGCGGTTCGGGCATGGAATAAGATCATATGGATGGGCTGTAGGAAAAGAACTGTAATAAGGATGGGATCATATGCTTAAAAAATACTTTTCTAATATAAAATTTCAGCATTTTGTATTATTGTTTGTGGGAGCAGTTGTGATATATGCAGAGCTTATGATTCATCAGCTCACCAATGGTAACGATGGTGTATGGGAGAGCTCTTTCCATAATGCAGGAGCATGGGAGCTTTCATTAGGAAGATGGTTCTGGCAGTATATCAGCAGGTTAAGATTCGGAACAAGTGTAGATCCGTATACATCATTGATTACACTTGCGTTGATGGTGATGGGATTATTATTGCTGTTTGATCTGTGGCAGATTACGGATAAATATACCATTATTATATCGGGATTATTGTTTCTCAGCCATGCGGCAATATGTTTTGAACTGTCTTATCGCTATATGTCGCCGACATTTGGTGTGGCGTTCCTGTTAAGTATATTGGCAGTGTGGTGCTTTGAAAAGGTGAATCAGCCGATAATATCCGTTTCGGCCGGAGCACTTTGCATTGTTTGTTCCATGGGGTCTTATCAGGCATATATCTGCTGTACGGCAGTTGCATTTCTAACCGCATTATTAATAAAGCTGGCCAGAAATGTAAATTGGAAAAATATATTAATTTTCTGCGGAAAATCAATCACAGGAATTGTTTTGGGTGGAATCGGGTACATCATTGCCCTGAATATTTATTTACGTCAAAGCGGTATAGAAATGTCAGATTATCAGGGCGGCAGCAGTTATTCTATTCTGAATTCCATACAGTGTCTGCCGGAATCAATGTATAAAGTGTATCAGTTTTTTACGCTGTATTTCAGGGGGGTTTTATATAAAATCAACCGGATGCAGGGAAAGCATATCTTTACTGTTATGTTCGTACTGGTATGCATTCTTATCATACTTCGTATTTTAAAGTTATGGAAACAGGATAAATTAAAGGCAGTCTTATTCGGGGGGGTTGCTTTTCTGTATCCCACTGCAGCCTTGTCCATTCTGATGATTACGACAGACATTGGACTTGCCCTGCAGATGGCATGTGGACCGGCTTTGTTCCTTACGGCGCTTCCATGTCTGTTTTATTGTGGAGGAAACAGTCCTGAAGAGAAAACGGAGGAAACAGGGAATGAGCCGCTGCACAGAAAATGCAGTAAAATAATTGATAAAGGTAACAGGGTGATTTACCGGATATTTGTCTTGTTTATGTGCGTAGTCCTTTATGGAAGCATCTGTCAGGTTGTGATCGATCAAAACACCATGTATGAGGGAAGGGTTGCAACTGAAACCATTGCGGATATGATTGTGGATAAGCTGCTGCAGGAAGATTTGATACAAAGCGATTATCGTTATGTGTTTGTGGGAACGCCTGTTTCCTGTCTGCTGTATTCGGTTGGCCCTAATTATGCCTATTCTAATTATTATGCATTGTATGGTGCATGGTACTTGGGGAATAATTGTGCGAAATCCTGGAATGGCGTCATAAAAAACCGAAAAGGACTTTATCTTGATATGGTGATGGGGCCGGAATACGAAGCACTGTCTTCTTCGGAAATGGTAGAAGGTATGCCGCAGTTCCCTGATAAGGGAAGTATTTTGCTGGATGATAATATTGTATATGTGAAGATTGGCAATGCAAAATAAAATTGTACGGATCATGGTTATTTGGCAGTAACCATGATTTTTTAGTCCACATAGTTTGATTTTTGTTAATTATGCCGATATAATTGGTAGAAACAGGAATTAGCCTGTCCGTATGGGCAGTGCGTCACATGGATGTGGGAGGAAAGGTCTATGGATGGATTGAAAGGAATTGCCAGAGGCATATCTGTTTCGTATAGAAGGAATGGTATGGCAATGGCAGGAAGGTTTGATGCCGGGACACAGGCGGACGCGGCAAAACAGGGGCTTGTGAGACAGGGCGCGGAAGGAGCAAGGCAGAATTATGCAGGGCAGGATGTACAACCAGCAATGCAGGACTATGCAATGCAGGATGCCAATGACAGGATACAGAATGGAAATCCGGGAGCAGCGGGTGTCAATGTCAGGGGGCGGAATGAGAATTCCAAAGCACAGAGTGAGGACTCCCGAACTCAGGCAGCAGAATCCGAAGAGCAGAATACGGCACAGCAAATCTGGCTGATGCATAAGGAAGCAGCGGAGAGACGGCAAAGGGTTAAGGAGCAGCAGGAAGAGCGCAATCGTATCATTGAGCAGCTGAGGGAGCAGGCAGAGGCAATCAAGAAGGCATTTGACCCTAAGAAGCGCAGGAATCTGTATGATGCAACCATGGACCTGACTTTGATTGCACAGATGGAGAAGATTCCGGCATTGAGAGCAATGAAAGCAAGGCTGATGATCCAGGTCAGATCCGTGAAGGGCAGCGGAGCGGAGATCAGGGAGATAAGAGTAGCAACGAATAAACTGAAGAAAGTGATCGGAAAGGTCAAAACAAAGATAAGAGCGCTGGAAAAAGAAGGTGTGATGGAGAAGAAGCGTAAAAAAGCGGCAGAGGCCAAACGCAGGGCAAGGGAACTGGCGCTGCGCAGGGAGCTTGAGCGGCGCAAAAAGGCGCGGAAGGCCAGGGAACAGAAGGATATCGAAGAGAGCAAAATGGGATTGGGGGCCAATTACGGCGGACCAACGGGAGATCCGGCGCTGGATATGGCCATGGATGCATTTGCGAGCATGGGAAGCGCAGCAGCAATCGATGTGGGGGCTGTAGTTGACGTGGCTGTGGCAGATGTGGGCGCTGCTGCGGCGGACACAGGCGGAGGTGCCGTGGATGTAAGTGTGTAATGGTGGAGCCGTTTTCCTGGGAACGTCATACGGGCAGGTTCATTTTGTTAAGAAAGAGGAAATGGAATGATAATTCACATATTGGTTCATATCATACAGCTGGTGGGAATCTTAGTGCCCCTTGTGGGTTGTGTTTCCCTTGTGAAGAAGCTCCAAAGCAGGGCGTCAATGTATCTGCTTCTGGCAAATCTGGGAGGGTTGATTATCAATGGGAGCTATATGCTTTTACTGCAGACGAAGACTTATGAGGGGGCGTTGATTGCGCTGAAGATGGAGTACTTCGGCAATGTGGTGTTTTATCTGATGTTCGGCATGTTTCTGTGGTCCTATCTGAGGCTGAAGCGGCATACCTGGGTGAGGGGCTTATTTGCTGTGTGGTATTCGCTGGATGCAGTATTATTGCTTTCCATATGGATTACAAACGGATTTCCATTGGTGTTTAGAAAGCTGCAGTTTCAGTGGAATGAGGCATTAGGGCTGGTATTGATTGAGTCCGCACCAGGGATAGTGTATATTCTGAGGTATTGTATCGTATGCTTTCTGCTGTTTTGCGGTATGATATATACCATAGTGCGCATGTTCCTTGTAAGGGTTGCAGCGGAGCGTAATAATCTTGCTAAATTGGCAGGAGCCCAGCTGGTGATATGTGTCTCCCTGGTTTGTATGCTTCTTTTTAACTTTTCTTTTGATGTGGTTCCCATTTGTGCTTCTTTATCCATTTTGTCCATTATTATCAGTGTGCATAGGGATGAATTTTTCGGTGTTATGGAGATCGGCCGTGAATGGGTGTTTGAGCAGATGGGAGATGCTTTTGTCATTGTGGATGAGCTGTATGGCTATCTGGATTCCAATGCCTATGCCAAGAAGGTATTTTCGGAGCTGAAATCCATGCGTAAGAACAAGACCGTAACAGGGAAGCTGTATGAGCTTTTTATAGATTTGGACAAAATTCAGCAAATTGACGGAAAATATTATCATAAGAAAATAATGGAAGTCAGGGAAAAGGGGGTACTTTCAGGGTATTGTCTGTTATTGGTGGATATTACGGAACAGTATGTGCTGATGGAGAGGGTCAAGGAGGAAAAGGAGAGGGCAGATGCGGCAAATCAGGCGAAATCTGCGTTTGTGTCCAATGTATCCCATGAAATCCGCACCCCCATGAACGCCATTGTGGGAATGACCCAGATTATGCTGCGCAGGGATCTGCCGGAACAGGATCGGCAGTATTTGATGAATATACGTAATTCCGGCAATGCATTGCTTGCCATTGTCAATGATTTACTGGACATGTCCAAGATTGAAGCCGGGAAGATGGAGCTGGTAAATGAAGCATATGATTTTATGTCAATGCTGAGTGATCTGGGAATGATTGTTTTGAACCGCATCGGCGGAAAGCCGGTGGAGCTGCTCTATGATATTGATACGGAGATTCCGGCCAGGCTTTATGGGGATGCGCTTCGGATTCGCCAGATTATTATTAACCTTATGAACAATGCCACTAAGTTCACGGAGGAAGGGTATGTCTGTCTTACGGTTAAGGTGAACAAGAGGGAGCAGGACGATTTGGAGCTGTTTGTTTCGGTGAGAGATACGGGACAGGGAATCAAGGAAGAGGATCTGGGTAAACTGTTCGGCACGTTTCAGCAGGTGGACACGGGCAGGAATCACCACAAGGAAGGGACGGGGCTTGGCTTGTCCATTTCCAGACAATTGGTGGAGCTGATGCATGGAAATATCGGTGTGAAGAGCAAATACGGCGAGGGCAGCGAGTTTTATTTTACCATTCATCAGCAGATTGTGGACGGCAGCAAAGCGGCATGGATTGGGGAGGGCCGTGAGGCAGTGATTCTGGGAAGGATGAAAAATGAAACGGCAAATCAGCTGTTAAAGGTTCTTGCCGGAAGTTATGGGCTTTGCTTTCAGGAAGATGTAACGGCTGTGGTACATAATGATTTGCCTGTGTTCTGCTTCACAGATCAATATGACAGCTTAAGCCATGAAGAGAAGCAAAGGCTTGCAGAATTGGGTGCTGTGGTCTGTGGTATGCAGAATCCTATGGCGGAGAGTGATTTTCCGGAAGGGATGCTTACCATGAATAAGCCATTGTACAGTTATAATTTCTGTAATGTTGTCGAAGGCAGACAGCCGCAGGATAAAGCGGGTGCTGGAGATAAGAACAGCCAGGCTGCGGCAGGAGGCAGTAAGGATGCACAGGCAGGAGCTGCGGCAGGAAGCAGTAAGGATGCACAG
>CAJUAP010000042.1:0-18090 GCA_910584435.1 uncultured Acetatifactor sp. | reverse complement strand
GGATGCACAGGCAGGAGCTGCGGCAGGAAGCAGTAAGGATGCACAGTCAGGAGCTATGGCTTTGAGCAGTAAGGACACTTGGGCAGGAGCTGCGGCAGACGGCAGCAAAGGTACTGAGGTGGGCAATAAAGCCATTCAGACAAGGGCTGAGGGAAAAGCGGAACCAGGCGTAAGCGGAAAAGAAGATAAGCCGGACGATCCTATGGATTTCCGGGTGCCGGAGGCTTGTGTTCTGATTGTGGATGACAATGAGATTAACTGTATGGTAGCAGAGGAGATGTTAAAACCACTTGAGATGAAGATTGAAATTGCGGTGGATGGCCGTCAGGCATTGGAGATGGTGCGCAAGAAGGAATATGATATGATTTTTATGGATCATTTTATGCCTGTAATGAACGGCATTGAGGCGGCGAAGGAAATCCGGAAGCTGGAGGGAGGATATTACAAAAAGGTTCCTATGATTGCCCTGACGGCAAATACTGCCAGGGAGCAGCAGGAGGAATATCTGCAGGCCGGCATGAGTGATTTCCTGTCCAAACCTATTGATATGTCAGAGCTGTATCAGATGGTGAGAAAATGGATTCCGGAAAAAATCAGGCAATGATAATAGACATTTTGGCACAAGAAGCTCAATCTGTATTATCATAGGGGAAGGCGGAAGAAACAGGAATAGGTTTACTGATTGCGTGTAAAGAAAAGCTGTAAAAATGTGTATATATTTCTCCACAGAGTGAAATGCTATATTGAATGCAGAAGGTAAGGATGTGCAGCGGTACTGTGCTGCTGTACAGTCAATGGATACAAATGGCATATAGGAATGGCGATGTGGAGGTGGCATATGGGAATAAGCATGGATGACAAGGGAGATGTGAAGAAAGATGTCAGCGGAACTGTCCGTCCTTTTGGATTTCGTGATAAGATTGGCTATATGTTCGGGGATTTCGGAAATGATTTCAGTTTTATCTTTGCAAGCAGTTATCTGATGGTGTTTTATACGAAGGTGCTTGGATTAAGCGGTTACGTGGTAGGTCTGCTTTTCCTGGGGGCCAGGATTGTGGACGCCTTCACGGATGTAACCATGGGGCGTATTGTGGATCATATGAAACCTGCAAAGGATGGCCGCTTCCGGCCCTGGATACGCTGGATGGCTGTTCCCGTAGCGGTGGCCAGTACTATCATGTATCTCTATTTTGTTAAGGATTGGGTGTATTGGGCAAAACTGACTTATGTCATTATTACGTATTTGCTGTGGAGCAGTTTCTGCTATACGGCAATCAATATCCCCTACGGCTCCATGGTTTCTGTCATTAGTCCGGATGTGGAGGGAAGGGCTTCTCTTTCCACGTTTCGCAGTGTGGGTGCCAGCCTGGCAGGACTTGTCATCGGTGTATTGGTGCCTTTGATTATATATGAGACGGATATGGAAGGGAATCAGATTGTGAAACCGGTGAGTTTTACCGTGACGGCAATTATATTTGGCGCTTTCTCTATTATATGTTATGGGCTTTGCTATTTCCTGTGCCGGGAACGGGTTTTCTTTGATAAGAAGGAGGGGCAGAAGGACAGTGTATGGGATATGCTGAAGGGCCTGGGAAAAAACAGGCCTCTGCTTGCTCTGGTCTGTGCGGCATTGATGTTATTGCTGGCCAGTCTGCTGGGACAGGCTATGAATAATTATCTGTTTCTGGATTATTTTAAAAATGCCAAAGCCATGTCTGTTGTCAATGTGCTCAGTGTAGCCGGCACTTTGCTTCTGGCACCGTTTATCTCCAAAATTGTAATGCGTTTTGGCAAGAAGGAAGCAGGTGCATTGGGAATGCTGGCAGCAGGTGTGCTTTATCTGCTGCTGTTCTTCCTGCGGCTGACGAACATTCCGGTTTTTATGGTGCTTCTGTTTCTGGCAACGGTAGGAACAGGGCTGTTCAATCTGATCATCTGGGCGTTTATTACGGATATTATTGATTATCAGGAAGTGGCCACAGGCAAGAGGGAGGACGGCTCGGTTTATGCGGTTTATTCTTTTGCCAGGAAGGTGGGGCAGGCATTGGCCGGAGGCGTGGGCGGCTTTGTGCTGACTGCCATAGGGTATGTATCCGAGGCGCCTGCTCAGACGGAAGCAGTGGCAGGACGGATATATACGGTGGCTACGTTGGTGCCCGGCCTCTGCTATCTGGCGGTTTTTCTCATCATTCAGTTTGCCTACCCTTTGAATAAAAAGGAAGTGGAGAAAAATGCGGCTGCTCTGCAGATGCAGCGCGAGAAGAGGTAAACTCACGAGCGGTGAAATCTGCCGCGGTGACCTTGGCGGCTTTCGCTCGTGAGTCGGGTAACAATGAATAAAGGGCATTCATGGCAAGTTTTAGCGGCCGTCAGTATAAGTTATGACAACGGGTTCAATGGAATCAGAAAAGAGGCAGCTTGTATGAATTTTGACAGAACAGCACCTGGCGGAGGCGTGGATGTAGTATGCAGATTGGAACATGCCAAAGCGTATTTGGAGTGGAATTTCTTTTTTATCAACAGAAGGGAAGAAGAGAAAGGAATCGTGAGGGTCTGCCTTGCAGATCGAAAGGGAAATGTGGTGATGGAGTGCAGGAAGGCGCTGCAGGAGGAAGAACCGGTTGAAGGTATTCTTATGCAGCCTTATTTCTGGCAGGGGCAAAGGGAGCCATATTTGTATGAAATGGAGGCGGTTCTGACGGACTGCAGCGGACGAATTATGGACAGTCTCACAGGGCAGATTCCATTGCGGGAGCTGAGGAACAGGAAGACGGGCAATGAAATGGAACTGTTGTTAAATGGTGTGCCCTTTATTCCGAAGGCGGTATTCTATTCTCTGCCTGATGGGGATGCGGTTGTGCGGCAGCGGCAGATATTGGAAGATTTACAGCAGATAAAACGGTTGGGAAGTAACTGTGTCTGCGTTAAGAAGGAAGAGCCTGCAAGGCTCTTTTTAGAATTCAGCAGACTATGTGACCGGTATGGTATTCTGGTTTTCGTGCAGGAGGAACAAGGAAGAGGGGAATGGGTATATCATCAAGATAGGAAGGTCAGGATGGAGCCTGGGGAAAATATACCTGATTATCGCAGCGTGAATAATGGTTTGTTTATGCCTGGCAGCCGCTATCCGGCTTCTCTTTACTATAAATATATGGCAAAATGGACAGAAGAGCCTTTTATCTATCTGGCTCCGGAAAGTGTGAAAAGGCTGAAAAGCGGTAACTTTTCTGTGTGCTGCTATAGCAATTCCAACAGGGTTGCGCTGTATACGGACGGTGTGCTTTTTGAATTTCAGAGAGGGGAAGAGGAATTCGTATTCCGGGAAATTCCGGCTAAAACGCCATGTGTTATGTTGACAGCCGAAGGGGAGGGATGCGGTACATCTCTGTCAATACACAAAATACTGTTGTCAAATTGTGATTGAACCACTTTTCTCATTGACAATATTCTATATTGCGAGTACCATTTTAAGTAAGCAATGTTATTGCCAGGAGGAAGCCTATGGAGCTCAATACATCAAGGATAACCATCTCAAATCTATGGGATGTAATTACGGAACATGAAGGAAAAAGTTTTCTGACGAAAAAGGGACTGCCTTTTACTTATGCGATCAAAGGAGGTGAGTTGTTTACAGACAGAAGGGAACGTTCTATTACCAGAAGTACTTTTGAAAAGGCGTATAACAAACTCATCCAGGATCAAGTGGGGGAAAATGCACCAAAGGAAATTGTCGGCCCTAAGACTTTGAATGTATACGGTGCCCCCTATGTGTGGGCTGTATTCACCGGAATCGGGTTAATTGAAGAGACACTCTATATACAGGAACAGATAGAATTGGAATAAAGAAGGTAGTATCAAGCTGCATATGAAAAACAGCAATATACCGGACAAGCCCCGGAAGGATTTACAGACGCGTCTGCGGCAGGAAATTCTTCCAGATCCAGGGGGCTTGGGAGGGGAAAAGTGCGCTAAAGCGCACTGCGGAACTGGAATCAATAAAAACAGCAACGTACCGGACAAGCCCCGGAAGGATTTACAGATGCGTCTGCGGCAGGAAATTCTTCCAGATCCAGGGGGCTTGGGAGGGGAAAGTGCGCTAAAGCGCACTGCGGAACTAAATAAGGAGGTGTGGCATATGGAATTATGGTTTTCGGAACTTCATTCACCGGATGTCAAAATGTCTATTCGGGTGGACAAGCAGCTTTATAGTGGTGAGAGCGATTTGCAGAGAATTGATGTGTTTGAATCGAAGGAGTTCGGGCGGATTCTGGCGCTGGATGGCGATGTGAAGCTGACAGAGAAGGATGAATTTATTTACCACGAGATGCTTGTTCATGTGCCTATGGCAGTACATCCTGATGTGCGCAAAGTATTGGTAATCGGCTCCGGGGATGGGGGCGCTGTACGTGAACTGGCAAAGTATCCTGAGATAGAACAGATAGATCTTGTGGAAAGTGACAGGCAGGTGGTTCAGGTGAGCAGGGAATTTCTGCCCAAATTATCCTGTGCGCTGGATGATGAGAGGCTGTATATTGTTTATGAGGATGGGCTGAGATTTGTCCGGGGCAAAGAAGATGAATATGACCTTATTATTGTGGCTTCCACAGATCCTTTCGGTCCGGGGGAAGGGTTGTTTACGAAGGAATTTTATGACAATTGTTATAGTGCGCTGAAGAAAGAAGGGATTATGGTAAACCAGCATGAAAGTCCATTTTATGAGGCGGATGCTACAGCCTGTATGAGGGCCCACAGGAGAATTGTGGAGAGTTTTCCTGTAAGCCGGGTTTACCAGGCCCATATCCCGACCTTTCCTTCAGGACATTGGCTGTTCGGTTTTGCATCGAAACAACATCATCCTGTACATGACTTGAATGTTGAAAAATGGATGGAGCGCGGCATCGAGACCAGATATTATACACCAAGGCTTCACGCAGGTGCTTTCTGTCTGCCGGCTTATGTGGAAAAACTGCTTAGAAAAGTGGAGATACGGGGATAAGTGTGAACGGAATGAAGATTTTCTAAGTCATTCTGGAAAGAGTGCAAGGGCGGCATTCTTCCAAGCGCGTTCTTTGCGCTTTGGTTGTACCGAGTTCATTCATTGTTTGTGCCGCCAAGAGGGGGCAGAGCCCACCTCTTTGGGGGGCAGAGCCCACCTCTTTGGGGGGCAGAGCCCACCTCTTTGGGGGGGCAGAGCCCACCTCTTTGGTGGCGAAGGTGGTAAGCGCCTTGGTTATCTGTTATAGAATGTATCAAAATTCTCAAACATAATTTCCAGTCGGTCAACCTTTTTCTCCGTATGGTAGTGTCCGCAGTACCATTTCCAATATTTCAGGCGGTCTTCTATGGTATCCAGCCAGATTTCAGTGGATTTATCAACGGCAGATTGATTGATGCCGGGCAGGAATACTTCTACCGGCTCATATTTCAGCGGTGCGGTATGACTGAGTACAACGTCTATGCCCCAGCCAAGTCCTTCTAATTGCTGTTCCACATATGCCTTGATTTCCTCCGAAGGCTGTTCGTCTGCCCACCACCCATATCCGTAAGTGAGCCGCACCATTTTGTCAATGCTGTAAGCACCGCCGATAACTATGGTCTGCTTTCCGTTAAAGTCAAATAGTTCTCCGTCCCTGGCAAAAAGCAGATTGGGAAATTCTTCTTCATAATACACAGTGCCATTGTGCCATTTTTTCTGCTGGTAGGTGTGGATTGTCTGGGGTCTTTGCTCATGGTTTCCATGGATGCAGAAAAAGGTGATCGGGAGGGAAGATAGATATTTTTTGTTTTTCCGATCAATGGATGCACCGCTGTAATTGATTCCGGCATCTCCCAAAATGATCAGTATATCTTCCTGATGGGTCTTAAATTGTTCGCAAAACTGCGTTACCCGTTTAAAATCTCCATGGGTATCCCCTGTGATATAAATCATATCTGTAACCTCCTGTTTTCGTTTCATCCATTCCCTGTGCCGCTGCAGAGCAAATGGGGCATTTGGGGGGATGCTATAGGAATATTATGGGGTAAACGGGCCTGAAAAGCAATACTATTTTCTGCATGATTATCCTGTAATAATTCCGTTGCTGTTCACTCGCCGCCGCGAGGTGTTTTCATGCGTATTCTGCATGAAAATCCCGAGACGGCGTGCGCTAAAATGCTGTTCCTGCAATTTCTGTGCCTAAAGCTTTCTGCGAAGGCTTGTTACTGTTCACTCCGTTCACAGTAACATAATTCCTGATATGCCTGAGTTGCTATCGTTTTGTATTATGTAAAATTGTGATGTAACAATGTGGGAAAATTGTTATAATAAGAACATGGATGGAAGGCAGGACTGAAAAGGGCTGCCGCAGAAGCATAGAAGTAAAGCCGGACGATGCAGGGCTTGAATGGAAGGATAATTGATGAAACATATTTTGGTGATTGAAGATGATGTCTATATTGGAAATGCAATTGAGGAAATGTTAAAGAGAGAGGGATATCAAGTGTCACGGGCTTATTCGGGAACGGAAGCGGTTCTTGTGCTGCCCAGGGCCAACCCGGATCTCGTGCTGCTTGACCTTATGCTGCCGGGTGTGTGTGGTGAAGAGGTACTGAAGCAGATCAGGGGAATACCGGTTATTATACTCAGCGCCAAGTCGGACATTGATCATAAGGTGGAACTGCTGTTGGGCGGTGCGGCAGATTATATCACCAAGCCTTTTCATCAGAAAGAACTATTGGCGAGAGTTTCCGTACAGCTTCGCAATGCATCAATTACCGCCGATTCCGGCAAATTAACATTTCAGGATTTGTCCCTTGATGCAGACAGGCATGTCGTTGCTGTAAATGCCCGGGAGGTTAAACTGACCAGAACGGAATATGCCATATTAAAGCTATTGATGAAAAATCCGGCCCAGGTGGTGACGAAGTCCCTGCTGCTGGAGCGGATCAGTGAAGATACGCCGGATTGTACGGAGAGTTCGCTGAAAACGCATATCAGCCATTTACGGGCAAAACTGCGGGAAACAGGCAGCAGGGAATATATAGAGTCGGTGTGGGGGATTGGATTTAAAATGAAAGAAGAATAAATAGATGCGGTGAATCTCAACGATATTTCAACGGTTTTCTTTACCGTTTTCTTAACCTTTTGGAGATAAAATCATTCAGTACTGATGAAAGCGGCATGGAGGCTGATGAAAAGCTGAACGAAGCTGCATGAAAGCCGCCGCATGAAGCTGCATGTAAGCTGCACGAAGCTGCATGTATGCTGTTGAAAGCTGCATGAAGCTGCGCGTGAGATGATGAAAGCTATATGAAAGCTGCACGAATGCTGTACTGCGCTGATACGGTACACTTGGAATGAGAACGGAGGTAAAATCAATGGAATATGTGTTAAAGACAAACGCGTTGAGAAAGGAATATGGAAGATACAAGGTATTGAACGGCCTTTCCATGAGTGTTCCGAAAGGGGCAATTTATGGTTTTGTGGGTAAAAACGGCGCCGGGAAGACCACATTAATTCGTTTGATATGCGGTTTGCAGGAGCCCTCGGAGGGAGAGTATTTTCTATATGGCATCGGCAATGGGCAGAAGGAAATTGAGAAGAGCCGAAGGCGGATGGGAGCGGTGGTAGAGACGCCGTCTATTTACCTTGACATGACGGCAGAGGATAATCTGAAGGAACAATATCGTATTCTTGGATTGCCGTCCTTTGAGGGGATAGATGAGCTTCTGCATCTGGTAGGGCTTGGGGATACAGGCAGGAAGAAGGCGAGGAATTTCTCGCTGGGAATGCGCCAGCGCCTGGGCATTGCTGTTGCATTGGCAGGAGATCCTGATTTCATTGTGTTAGATGAACCTGTGAATGGACTTGATCCCCAGGGAATTGTGGAAATTCGGGAATTGATCCTGAAGCTTAACCGGGAGTACAATATAACAGTACTGATTTCAAGCCATATTCTGGATGAACTGTCTAGGCTTGCCACGCATTTTGGATTCATTGATCAGGGCAGAATTGTAAAAGAAATCAGTGCGGTTGAGCTGGAGGCAGCATGCCGCAAGTGTATCAGGGTGACGGTATCTGATATGGGGGCGCTCTGCAGGACGCTGGATCGGAAGGGGCTTGCGTATACGGTGATTTCGGATTGTCAGGCGGATATTTTCGATAAGATTACAGTCTCGGATCTGACGCTTGCATTGCATCAGGAGGATTGTCAGATTAGTTCCATGCAGGAACGGGAAGAAAGTCTTGAAAATTATTATATTAGTCTTGTAGGAGGTGGAAATCATGAATAAGCTTATGGCATCTTCGTTTTCCCGTCTGAAGAAAAGCAGCCTCTTCTGGGCGGAGTGTGTGTGTATGTTTGTGTTTGGAATAATTCTGGTGGTAAATAAATATCTTGACCAGGTCAGGTACCATTCTGTTGAAATATTGGATAATATATTTTTTGCATATGCTATGGGGATTGGTTTCGTCATAGCTCTGTTTGTGAGCCGATTTCTTGGGAAGGATTATAGTGACGGCACCATCAGAAATAAACTGATTGTAGGACATACGAGATTCCGGATTTATTTCGTGAATCTTATTACTTGTATAGTAGTATCCGTTATTTTATGTATTTGTTTTCTGGTGCCGACATTGGCTTTGGGCATTCCTTTGCTGGGAACCTTGACGGTAAGATTGGATACTATCTTATGGATGCTGTTGGGAACATTTCTTTTGGCAGTTGCCTTTTGCTCCATATTTACCATGTTCAGTATGATATGCAGCAATGAGGCTGGGGTTGTGGCGGCCGGTCTGTTACTCCTGCTTGCTTTGTTTATGGCGGCTGCTGCTGTCTACGCAAAACTGGAGGCACCGGAATTTATTACATCCTATGTCCTTTCCGAGGATGGATCAGGCGGATTGGAAAGCCATACAGAGCCGAATCCCAAGTACCTGACAGAATCGGAGAGAGTTTATTATCAGTTTATTTATGATTTCCTGCCCGCAGGACAGGCCATTCAGTATACCACTATGAACGCTGTGCATCTGTGGCAGATGCCATTGTATTCTCTGATAATTTCCATTGGTACTACGGCGGCAGGGGTATTCATCTTCCGGCACAAGGATATCAAATAAGTCCGGTTTCGCATCAGTAATTGTTTGTGCCGTGCTGCAGAGCTGGCTGTACGGACGGAATAGGATTTTAGTTTTATGGCTGTGGGCAGCAATGGTATCATGGGAGTAAGGGGGCAATTATGTTGTGGCTTATGGCGTGCTGCGCTGCATTGGCAGTCCTGTCAATGGCGCTTGTGATGAAGATAGTTCTGATGCGTAAGTCGGCAGGGGAAATAGAAAAGGAATTTGCCGATAAAATAAAAGAGGAATCCAACACGTTAATCTCCATTTCTTCCAGAGATAAGGCAATGTGCAGTCTGGCCTCCGGTATCAATGGACAGCTGCGGGAATTGCGGGCTATGAGGCATCGGTTTACGATGGGGGATCTGGAGCTGAAAAATGCCATAACGAACATTTCTCATGATATCCGTACACCTTTGGCGGCTGTCTGCGCATATCTGGATTTGCTTGATACCTGTGAAATGGAGGATACGGCAGCAGAATACGTCTGTATTATCAGAAACAGGGCGGAAATGCTCCGGCAGCTTACAGAGGAATTGTTCCGCTACTCCATGATAATTGCACCGGCTAAGGAAAACATTGAGGAAAATGTAGTTGTGAATTCTGTGCTGGAGGAAAGCATTGCAGGATTCTACGCGGTTCTGCAGGAGAAGAAGATCACGCCCGAAGTGCATATAACGGAGAGGAAAATTGTAAGGAAATTAAGCAGGCAATCCCTGTCCCGGATATTGTCTAATCTAATCAGCAATGCCGTGAAATACAGCGACGGCGACCTTGATATTACACTGACGGACCAGGGTGAAATCATCTTTGCCAATACAGCATCAAAGTTAAATGAAGTACAGGTGGGGAGGCTGTTTGACCGTTTTTATACGGTGGAGACGTCCGGGAAGTCCACCGGGCTGGGGTTAGCCATTGCCAGGACTTTGGTGGAACAGATGAATGGAAGCATAACTGCCGCATTCCATAAGGGACGGCTGATTATCCGGGTGGTAATTTGAGGATTATTTTCACTAATTTTAGAAGAGCAGAAATTATGATATATGATATAATGATATATGAAAGAACATGTAAGGCAGCAGTTCAGTGTCCTGTTTGAACTACTGCCGTGTAAGAGTGCCAGGCGGATAAATCTGCCTGGCATTTTTACGGTTCTGCAGCCGGAAATGAAAATTTGAAATCTGGCATAGAGCACAGAGCGGCTGACGGTGTACCGTCTTGCAATTATTGTGGGACTTGCATGGGCCAAAACGCATTCTTTGCGCGTAAAAGAAAATCGACATAAATGGAAACAAAAAGATTTCTCTATATGCCGTGGATTTTATGCCGGGAATTTTATATAATATAAGACAAAAATGAATTGTTGCGAGGAGTTCAAATGTAGGCAATTGCAATGTATTTACCTCAATATTACCGGGTGAAAGAAAACGATGAATGGTGGGGGGACGGATATACGGATTGGACAGCAATGTGCAGGGCACATCCGCTGTTTGAGGGACATAAACAGCCTAAAATGCCCATGGATAACTATATGTATGATCTTATGCAGAAGGAAACTATGCTGTGGCAGGCCGGGCTAATGAAGAAGTTCGGGGTATACGGAATGTGTTTTTACCATTACTGGTTTAAAAACGGAAGACGGATTTTAGAGAAACCGGCTGAAAACTTACATATTTGGAAGGATGTAGATATGCCTTTTTGCTTCTGCTGGGCAAATGTGGGATGGTCACGTTCATGGAGCAATATACCGAATCAAGGCGCACGCACATGGACAGAAGTTTATGAAAAAGGGGAAGCTTCCGGTAATGGAATTTTAATGGAGCAGTCTTATGGAAATGAGAAAGAGTGGATAGAGCATTTTGGGTATTTATGTCCTTTTTTCCAAGATGAGCGGTATATCAAAAAAGGAAATAAGCCCGTATTTTTAACCTATGATACAAGGTATATTTTGTGTATGGATGAGATGCTGCAATGCTGGAACCGGCTGGCAGTGAAAAACGGATTTGACGGAATTTATGTGATTGGCGCAGGCTGTGGGGGGAAAGACATAGAATCCCTGGATGCCTATCTTGTAATGGAGCCTAATACGGTGTTTTGCAGCGTATTTCGGGCAAAAACGGCCGACAAGGAGCAGCAGGGTACAACCAAAATCATTGCATATGAAGATTTCTGTGAAAAGTCCCTTAGCTATACTCTGCAGAATAATAAAACCGTATATTATAGTGGCATGACATGCTATGACGACACGCCAAGAAGAGGAAAAAACGGAATTGTTGTGATAAATGATCATCCGAAGAAATTTAAAGTGTATCTTACAAAGCTATATGCAAAAAATGCGGTATTAAAAAATGAATGTGTGTTTATCAATGCCTGGAATGAATGGGGTGAGGGAATGCATCTGGAGCCTGATCAGGAATTTGGATATGGGTATCTGCAGGCAATTCCATACGCTGAACAGCATTACAGGGAAGAATTATGCAGGTAAGGATTGTGGAAAACGGTAACTATAGTAAACGGCTTTAATATCTTTACTTTGGTGCATTATGCTGATTGCTGTTGTTCCGGCTTTGGGGCAAAGTAAGAATCATTATGACGTTTACTATAATATGTAGAAAAAGAGGAAGGTAGAATATACGAAGGACCAATGATGACAAGAGTAGATAATAATGTAATTGAATGTGGAGCAGAAGAAATCCGCCTGTTTTCCGTAGTAAGAAATGAAGCGGTAAGGCTGCCCTTCTTCCTGGAGTATTACAGGAAAATGGGTATAAAGCGCTTTTTCTTTATTGACAATAACTCTGATGATGATACCGTAGGTTACCTGTTAAAGCAGAGTGATGTGCATGTGTTTGAGACAAAGCAGAGGTTTATATTGAAAGAATACTGGCTGAAGGATCTGCTGGACGAATACGGCACAGGGTATTGGTGTATTGCAGCAGATGCGGATGAAATTCTGATTTATCCATATTACGAAAAGGTTCCGCTATGGGAGTTCTGTTGTTATTTGGAGAAGAAAGAAGAGAATGCGGTAGAAAGTATATTGGTTGATATGTACTCGGATAAGCCGTTAGATGAAGTGGATTATAAGGCGGGGGATGATTATTCGTATAGGAGGATTCTGGACACCAGATTGAACAGAATTAATTTGGAAACAATGAAAATCTGGACATATTTTGGTGGAACAAGGGAGAGGGTGTTTCAGTGTCCCAAAATCTGCTGTTCAAAATATACATTATTCAAACATAATTTAGATATGTATCTGGACTTTGGTATGCATGGAATTGCAGGGGCGAATATTTCAAGTGTACAGGGAGTGACACTGCACTTTAAGTATTTAAATCATTTTAAGGAGTATGTGAGAACAGAGGTTATCAGGGAAGAGCATTTTGTGAAGGCAAAGGAGTACAAGCAGTATCAAAAGGCCATGGAAGAGAATAAAATAGAGACTTTATTCTATGAAAAATCACATAAGTTTACGGGAAGTATGCAGATGATGGAATTGGGATTTATGAAAGTGCCGGAGGATTTTCAGGAGAGCTTATGCCAGGGGCAGTTTTTATAGGATAGCCGCTGGCAAATGTTATTCATGACAATAGAAGACTCGCAAAGGGTGGATTCTATTGTTATGGCGGATATTTTGTTGTGGAGGAGCATTATGAAGCAGATGGATTCATTACAGGTAAGCGGAGGGAAGGGTTTCGCACTCTGCTGTATAGCAGCTGCAGGGAAAGCGGTGGACGTTATCATACGTTATTATTCCGGAAGGCTGGTTGATCATGGAATCAGCGGGGATACATTGACGGCGGCTTTGGCTGGAATCATAGCAATCTGTGGGATAAACCTTCTGCTGCAGTATCTCGGCCCGTATGCCGGGGATAAGCACGAAGCTTCGTATACAGGTGCCTTATTCTCAGGACTGGAAAATAAAATCCTTTCTTCGGAACAAGAACAGATTGACAAGAGAAGTATCGGCGAATTCAGTACATGCATTTCTTCTGATATTTATGGCATTTTAAGGAATGTTAAGAGAATGCTGCAGGTTTTCTTTCCTGATATCATTTCGTTTGCATTGTGCACAGTGCTGATTGCAAGTATGAAGCTGACACTTGGACTGGCCGCCCTTGTTTCCGCCCTGGTCTCTGCTTTCTGCATGACAAAGTTAAGCAAGGGCATGATAAAGAGCCTGAGAGACTATCAGGATAAATTGAAAAGCATAAACGGATTAACGTCAGACGGCCTGTTTAACCTTGAAATGGTCAAGGTGAATATGATGGAAAAGGATCTGTCAAAACAGTATCAGGAGGAACTGGAACAGCTTCATAAGCTTAAGAAGAAAGCAAATCTCAGGCAGGCATGTATTTCGATGCCCACAATGATACTATCCTTTGCAACATTGATAACAATTGCATTCTGCGGCGGATATTTTGTCCTTGAGGGCCGGATGAGTGTGGGCCAGCTCCTGGCGGCAGTGACTTTATCAGACTATATTGTGTCGCCTATCATGAGGCTGGAAAATACCCTTGTCCAGTACAGGAGGGCAGCGGTGAACCTGAAGAATTATTCCCTTTTTGAAGAAATGGAACAGGAAAAGGAAACGGTTCCGGGGGTAAAGGCTGACACGGAATGCGGTATCAGGGATCTTCATTTTCATTATCCTGACGGCAGGGAAGTATTTGACGGGCTGGATTTAGGCTTTGAAAAAGGGAAAATCAATTATATCGTCGGGGAAAACGGTTCCGGAAAATCCACATTAATGAAAATCATCGGAGGGTGCTATGGAATTGACGGCGGGGAGATACGTCTGCCCGTAAAAAGCGGTGACAGAAGCAGTATAAGGGAATCCGTTTCGATAATGCCGCAGGAATCCCTTGTTTTTGCGGATTCCATAAAAGCAAACCTGCTGGCCGGAACATCCTGCCCGGAGGAAAAAATGTATGGAATGTGCGAGGCTTTTGGACTGAATGACGAAATCAGGAACATGGAAAAGGGATACGATACCATACTTAAGGAAAAGGGAGCACCCTTATCCGGGGGGCAGAAAAAAAGGATTGCTTTTATACGCAGTATACTCCGCGATGCCAGTGTTTATGTGTTTGATGAACCTACGGTGAATGTCGACAGGGAGAATTCCATCCGCATGATGGAGGCCATAAGCGGGCTGGCGGAACAGCACTATGTGCTTATGATTACCCATGACAGGGAGATGATGGACAGGTATCCGGGAGTTGTACGTGATATGACACCCAAAGAGGGTGTTTAGCAGGAGGATTCGGAATGAAAAATGATTTGAAAAGCCTGAAAAGCTTTTTCTGCCTTTTTAAAACGCAGTGGATTCCATATGCTGCTGCAACCCTGGCGGTAGCCAGCCGTAATTTTATCATTACCTATATCAATGCGATGATCAGCAGCAGGGTAATCGCAATTGTCTCTTCCAAAGATTCTCTTGCAGGTCCGATTCTGACGATTGCAGTTCTGGTTGTCTGCTTTGCGGCAGCTGATACCATCGGGGTTTATTTCCAGACTACTGTCATCCATAAAATATCAGTGATTCTCCGGGAAAAAATGTTCTCCCATGCACTGAACATATCCCTTTCGGATATTGACCGGTTTGGGAGGCGGGAAGAACTGGTTGCCAGGATGAATTTTGATATTGATAATGCCATAGGGCTGTTGTCATACGGATTATTATCGCCGATCATGTACTGCATTTCAGGCATTGGTGCAGCTGTGATCGTGTTCCGGGCAGACTGGGGAATCTGTGCTGTAATTTATGTATTAGGTCTGGCCGCCTTTTTGGCCCAGCTGTTTTTCTCGAAGCTTATCCGTAAGCATATGGCCGGGATTCAGGAAGAGAAATCAGCCATTTTATCCGTTTCTATGCAGACATTTTTAAATTCTGCCGGAATAAAGATGGCTGGCATGGCCGGTTATGCGGCTGGAATACATCAGGAAAGAGTTAAGCGTTATACAAAAGCATTTTCCAGAAAAGGCATGGTGGACGGTGGTTATGGGGTGATACAGGGGGCGCTGCGTCTGTTCTGCTTTTTTGGTGTGTTCTGTTACGGCCTGTTTGGGGCAGGAATGGAACTGGAAGAAGTTGTCTTTATCAGCCAGCTCACGCCGCTGATGGCTGCCATGTTTTTGTCATTATCTGACTGTATGGCAAATGTGCAGAGGTCCATGGTGGGAATTGACCGTATTCTGGCCCTGTTCAGGCTTCCGGAAGAAGAGGATGCAGGGGAGGAATTCACTGTCCGGCAGAAGGAAAAGGGCATCGAAACGGATGGCCTGGTCTGCAGGTATCATGATAATGAAGTAAGGATATCAAATATTGATGGGGCAGATACCGTTGCTTTCGCCGGGGAAGGAAATATCATCGCCCTGGAAGGACCCAGCGGATGTGGAAAAACCACGTTGTTAAGGCTGTTATTGAAGCTGTATCCTTATTCTGAAGGCAGCCTGCGGTTCTTCGGACAGGAGATTGACAGGTGCAGCCGCGGTTCTGTCAGGAAGAATATTGCATATGTCCCCCAGGAGAATGTGATCTTTCCGGGTACTGTAAGGGAAAATATTCTATTGGGTAATCCCAGGGATGCAGTCACAGACGAAGAAATAGCAGACGTGCTGAAGCAGATTGGGGCGGATCAATGGGTGGAAAGGATAGGGCTTGATTCGGCATTAAAGGAAGACGGGCTGAACCTGTCAGGCGGCCAGCGCCAGATGATTGCCATTGCCAGGGCAATATTGTATAGAAAACCTGTGCTGATATTAGATGAATCATTGGCAGCAGTGGATGACGCACATATCAGGAAGATTATGTCTTTACTGTCCGAAACACAGCAGGATATATATGTAATTATAGTAACCCATGATAACAGGGTGGTAGAAAGATGCAGTGCTGTAGTGGGTGTCAGGACAGAACAATAATTTATACACATGAACGAAAACAATTGCCAATCTAAATGTATAACGAGTGAATGTTTCTATAATGCTGGTGTAGTAAGCGGCAATTAAATTCGTTTACGAGTATATATTATCTTCGAGAAAGAAGCAGAATAATCTGATGAGAGATAATAATATGGGATCAAATGCAGATGCAAAAAGGTTAATTTTATTGGTTCAATATGATGAGGTCAGAAAAATAGTAGATGTTCTGCCTGATAATATACCTTATGCAATTGTAAAAGGAGCACCGTTATCCATGCTTGCATACAACAGTTGTTTCCGCAGAAAAATAGGGGATGTTGATTTTTTGGTTTCAAGGGAGAGTGTGGGAAAGGTAACTCAAGTATTGGAAGAAAACGGTTTCCATACGGAGTATCAAAGCAGGGAAGATAAGCTGATTGCATTAATGTACTCTCACCAGACACGACCGTTTGTAAAGAATACACCTCTTTGGAAAACGTATATTGACGTGAATTATGATATATTCTGGGGAGAATATGAGGGCAAAAGGATCAATATGGATGAGTTTTTGAGGGATTCCATAGAAATAGAAGTGGCTGGCTGCCGTGTAAAGACCTTAAATCCTCTGAAAACAATGATACAGCTTGTACTT
Source organism: uncultured Acetatifactor sp. (assembly GCA_910584435.1). Classification (GTDB taxonomy): domain Bacteria; phylum Bacillota; class Clostridia; order Lachnospirales; family Lachnospiraceae; genus Acetatifactor. The sequence continues at coordinate 1,435 of CAJUAP010000042.1, read as the reverse complement.
CATCATTATTAGGAAATGAATTCTCTTTATCATCTGGCAATTCACAATAGCATTACGATGAGCATGTTTGCAGATGTATATAATTTGTTAAAGAACAATATTTCTGATGTCAGTATTGATAATTTGTATAGATTAAGTAAGGAATATGGAATAGTTGAATATGTTTTTTATGTTCTTTTTTATACAAGTGAACTCTTCCGGGATTCGATATTAAAAAAATATGTTGACTGTTTTAGGACTGAAAAGGGAGAACATTTGCTGTCATGCTATGGCTTGTGTGAGAGGGAGCGAAAAGAATGGAAATGTGATTTTCAAACACGTCTTGCGGCAAAGGATTTGTTCAGTTTAATTAAAGACCAGCTGTCATTGGAGGATATGGAGAAAATCAACAGGAATAGACTTGTCTTTGGAGAAGGCTGATGAGAGAACATCATATTGGAATAATTACAAAAAATATTCGAAACGAGATTAGCGTCTATTCAAAATTGGGATATTCTGCAATCACGGATATTATTTATGATGATATTCAGCATAATTATATTTTATTGTTAAAAAATAAGTCTTCTTTCCTGGTCATAGAATTAATTGAACCAGCCGATGTGAATTCAACGGTTTATAAATCTGCTGAAGGATATCATCATATCTGTTATGAAGCGGATTCTGAAGATGAGGTTCGTAGTGTCTTAAAAAAAAGAGGGGTCGGTGTGGTGTTTTCAAGGATGATAAAAGCAATTGCACTGGATAATAGGATGGTATGTTTTGCAATGCTGCAAAATGGTACAATAATTGAATTTGTTATAAACAGTAAAGTTGGGACTGTTTAGCAGTTTTATAAAGAACGGTGTAAACAGTTAATATTATACTCACGAGTGGTGGAATTTGCAGTGATGACCTTGGCACCTTTCGCCCGTGAGTGGGGTTACTTGGCAAGTTTTATTGACCGCTGGGATCTACAGTGATGCTTCCGGGAAAGTACTTAGCTGGCGGTCTGCGGTCGGGTTACATTGCAAATTTAGTCGGTGCGCAGTATAAATTAGAGAGTATAGAAATTTTATGACAGACAATTATATTAAAATCGGGATAATATCAGATATAATTTTTGAACCTTATTTAACTTCTTTGTTAAAATTATATTTTGGCAATAAAATTTATGGTGAATTTAGATTATCTCTTTAGAAGTTCTTATATGTCGGTATAGCCCGTATTTTCGGGCTTTCCCGGCATTTTAGATATGGGGAGAAGTTCTTATATACTCTCAAAACCTTTTAGGTTTTCCCTCTCAATGGTAGTAAAAGAAGTAGTAAATCCGTCTGCGGCTATGCTGCAATCAGCCTTTCCATTTCAGCCCTTGCGGAAGCGAATGTTGCGTGTGCGTAATAATTCAGCGTCATGGTAATGTTGGAATGTCCCATGATATACTGTAACGCTTTCGGGT
>CAJUAP010000041.1 GCA_910584435.1 uncultured Acetatifactor sp. | reverse complement strand
CCGGCGTTTCATTTCCGTTGCCAGGGTTCTCCTCCCCGGTACCCGGCGTTTCATTTCCGTTGCCAGGGTTCTCCTCCCCGGTACCCGGCGTTTCATTTCCGTTGTCAGGATCTTTCTCCCCGTCAGAACTGCTTTCTTCCAGAATCTCAAACACCGCGGAGGTCTCCCCATTGGAATACAGAACAGTCAGACTGTGCGTTCCCACAGGAAGCATTTTAACCAACCCCTCCTTTAAAGTAATAATGGTACTGCCCCTGGATACCGTAAATAATTCCGATTCCACAGAACGTCCATCGATTAGAATACCCACAAACTTCTCAATGGCGCCATTGGCCTTGAAGGTAATATCCCTTTCTGTTTCCTTTGTCCATTCGCTGCCATCACCTTCCAATATCCTGTAATCCTTCAGCGCCGCCAGAAGCTTTTCCAGTCTGCCCGTATCCACAAGCGTTTTTTCATATTCCGTCAAAGCCTCCCACAGAGCCTTGGCCTGCTTTGCCGCCTCTTCAGCCTCAGCATTATCCGGGCTTACGCCTTCCGCGTCAGGAAGGGCAGCCATAATATTCTCCACCCTTTGAACTTTCCGAATGCTTTCCAGCGCTTCCTTCACACGGAGTAAATCTGCCTCAATCCGGCTTCTTTCCTCTTCCGTGTAATTACTGCCATATTCCTCCAAAAGCTTCCCTAATCCTTCCTCAACTTTCTCCAAAGCCCCCTGGTCCGTCAGCTTTACAGGATTCTGCAATATACTGTCAGCCTCGCTCTCCATGCGGTCATATTCCTTCTCAATCGCCTCAAGCCTTTCGTCCAGCGCCTTACATGCGGCAATCACCGTCTGCAGCGCTTTTCTTTCCTCCAGGGACGCATTCCCGCCAAGAGCGTTCTCTGCCGTTTCCAGCACCTGCAGAACCTTCTCCCCGTCATCGGATGTGACATTGTTCTCCGTAAGTTCCCGTATGGGCTCCATGAGGCTGTTGACAGATTTCATTGTTACTGTGACAACCGTTTCATTTCCCACCAGATCCACAGCCCTTATGATATATACGGCCTCCCTGTTCCCCGGAAGAATCACATCCCCGGAAACCGGCTCTCCGTTCAGAATCACCACACCTGGATGGGCATCCGTCACATGAACCACCTGTGTAACATAATAAATGCCCCCTGATTCCACTCCTCCTACTTCCGGCCCCTTCAGGTCAAATTCTCCGCCTTCCGAGGCAAAATACACCGTATTTCCAGCCTGGTCAACCGCTTTTCCGTAGACGATAAACTTCTTCCCGTCTTCGGCAGATACCTTAAATTCCTCTCCGTTTATCCACCCTCCGGCATTTTCTAACTGCTCTTGCGTCAATATGCCTTCGGACTGAAGGTATGAGATTCGGCCGATTCCGCTCAGGTCATCCTCCGCCGTAAGTCCTACCTCCACGCTCTCCCCATACACCCCTGCATAGGCAATATTCTCCAGCGCTGTCTTCACAGAATTTCCGTTAAATTGAATATCATATCCCATCGGAGCCGTCCTGTCAAGCTTATAATTCTCCGTGACTGCCAGGGAAATCAGCCCTGTCTCTGTATTTTTACAATAAAATGTCACAGAACCGTCTGCGGTTTCCTCCGTTCGTTCCAAAGAGGCCACCCATTGATCCGCCAGAGTGTTCCCTGTAGAAAGCAAGAAACCATCCCCGGCACTTATGACAAAGTCACCGTTTGCCCAGCCGTTTTCATTCAGGACTGCCGAATAATCTGTTCCGTTCTCCGCCTTATACTCATTTATGATTTCAAAAGTACGGCTTCCGTTTACCGTATATCTTCCGCCTGTCTTATCTGTAATAACCACCACCGCAGTACCCACATCAGTGTTGTCCCGATAACTGACCTCATATTCCTCTGTGGGAATAATCGTATCCCCATCCTTCACCACCACAGAAGGGGTATTCGCTTTCCCGTCATAATGAAAGCGCTCCTCCGAAAGCTCTATCACCGGATTCTCTACTTCAATCACCGGTACAATGCTCACTGTAAAGTTATAAATATATGTCCGCCTTCTGTTTTGGCCGTCCATATAGGGCACATGGGCATTAAAGCTATATTCACCTACTGCCAAACTTCCAAGATATTCCTGGTTGATATGGAATATAACAGTTTCTTCCTCCAGCGTCACAGAGTAATCGGTTTGACTCACAAATTGATGTTCTGTATTGCTCCACAGCATCGCATAATTGGTAACGGTTTCGGCATTCGTTCCGCCAAAGGACAGAGAAAGCTCCTCTGCCAGCCCCTCTGTATAAGTGAAACTGTCACTGTCCGGAACTTCCAGAAACTGTATATAGCTGTCATATGCAATATTTTTCCCATTCAGATACTGCGTGGTTTGGACATGAACCCTGCCTGTCCCCCGGACTGTCAGCTGGTCACCATCAATGGCAGCTCCCGGTGCGGTGGTGCCCTCCGAAATCAGGGAATAAGCAACGGCAACGGCAGTTCCCTCATGCTCAACTACCTCACAGTTTTGTGAATAAGCCGTGCTGCCTGTCTGTACATCCCTCAAGACTGCAATTGTCCCATCATCTCCCTCTGCCAGAGGAAATACTTCTGTCTCCAAACAGGATGTTACCAGCTGGCAGTTGCAGAGCTGCTCAGAAGTTCCCGCACACCACCCTTTTCCCCACCACATGATACCGCCTTCCGAAACGCCCCTTGCGACGGAAACGGTCTTTAGCACATAATCCGGATATCCTGATGCAAAAAGCCTGTTGGGTGCCTCTGTCGGTGCTTCCGCAATCACCCTATCTTTTTTATCCGCAGGAACCGTTCCGTCATCATTCATCCACTGAATTCTAGCGTTTCCCACCGGTATTTCATCAAAATGAATGGCCTCGCTGCTGCCTGAGCGGAGAAGCAGCGGCACATTCCTGAATTCCGTGGGCGGCATATCAGAGATCATTAACCCAATGACCCGCAGCGCCCCCCCGTCCACAATCAGCTTTTCCGTACAAGCCCTCAAAGTGTTGTCCATTGTGGTAAAACTGTCATCTTTAAAATTCATATAACTGTCCTTCATCAGAATGGTGGTAAATTTATTTCCATCCAGATGAGAACCCGTAAGGCTCGGTTGCTCCCTCCAACTTTTCTCCTCAGAACCGCAGTTGACATAGGAAAGCGCTGCTTCCTCTGCGTCCCTGAGTACATTCCCAGCCAGATACAGACTTTTGACATAAGCATTATCAAAGGAAAGCGACATACTTCCCCTCACCGATGCATAAAACATGCACGTATCCACAGCTGCATTCCGGAATGCCACATTCACATCATTCAGGCTTACCGAGTGTCCGGAAAAACCGAACCAACATGTAATATCCGAAAAACTGTCACCGGACAGTTCAAAAGACAACCCGCCATTTATCAATACTTTATCGTTTTCTTCCAAAGTCAGAGCGCTGAACCAGTCAACCTTTCCGCCATTCAGGCAGATTGCCGCTTCCCCCACTTCTGCAGCCGTATTATTAAAACCGGCACCGGAAGCATAGATTCTGTTCACGTCTCCGCCATTTACCGTAATGGATGCTTTTCCAGCCACATAAGATTGTTCTTCACCGCCGCCGTAGACATCATAAGGAACAGATCCTCCGTTTATCACGATATTGCTTGCACCCACAGCTGCGCCTCTCCAGCCGCCGCCTCCATAGATATTCTGCTGAAACTCACCGCCATTGATAGTGATATTGGTACTTCCGGCCACTTCCGTTATGACATCATTGCTATACCCTGCGCCGCCGCCATAGATCCAGCCTGTAGCCAGGGTCTTATCCCCGAAAACCAGGTTTGTATCCCCGGTAACTATCCCTGACACTTCGTTGCCGCCAAATACATATCCCACCTGTGCATTTTCCACAGAAACGAAGGTACTTCCATTAATCTGTCCGGTACCGTTTCCTCCCACGATTCTATTCGTAATACAGCCTCCGGTCACTTCAACGGATGTATTTCCATTGGTCTCGCCCCCATCTCCCCCTCCAAAAACGAATTCTGCGATTCCGCCTGACATCTTCACGCAAGTATCCCCTGTCAAGATTCCGCCCGCATTGCCTCCAAACACTATTCTGACATTGCCCCCTGTGATATTCACACAGGCATTTCCGCTGAGGGTTCCGCTTGCATTGCCGCCATAAATTGCATCAACGGTTTTGTTCTCGGCCGGACCCGTAAGGGTGACACAGGTATCATATTGGCAGTCGCCTTCTTTTGCGCCGCCGTAAACAGCGGTATTACAAAGGAAATATCCTGCTCCTTCTCTATAGAATATACCCCCATTTTCGCCGCTGCCTCTGAGATAAGTTATCTCCTCCCCCGGTTCACCAATGCCGTTTCTGTTGGCATCAATATACAGCTCTGCATAACCGGCTTCCTCGGAGGCAGCAATAAGCAGCGGCTGGCCATTGGCATATATACTGTATACATAATCTTGTCTGATTTCATATGTCACTTCTCCGGAACTTCTTTCCTCAGGAGCCAGTGCCGCTAACGCTGCTCCCGGCAGTTCCCCATTGGCTGCTGCCCCTTCCTGTAATGTTCCGGCCTGGGGTATACCTTCCTGCAGATTCCCATTCTGAAGTGTTCCCTCTTGGGATGCTCCATTCCAAAACACTTCTTCCTGCGGTATTCCCTCGTGGGATACGCCGTTCTGAGACACTTCTCCCTGTGGATTCCCTTCCTGAATTATCCCCTCCTGAGATATTCCTTCCTGAGATGTTTCCTCCTGAGGTACTCCCTCCAGAAGTTCTCCGTTCTGAGGCGGCCCATTCTGAACCGCTCCTTCTGCCCCCGTTCCTGAAAAATCCGTTCCCGGTGAAACCGCTCCTTCTGCCCCCGTTCCTGAAAAATTCATTCCAGACAAAGCCGCTCCTTCTGGAACTGCCTCTCCTACGCCCCTTCCTTCTGCTGACAGTTCCTCATCTGCTCCCGGCAGTGTCTCTTGTATCACATCTCCCCTGTCCATAGAAGCCGCAACAGCCACTTCCACCGGAGACAATACCGACAATGCCATTACCCCCGCTGTAATCAGACGCATCACATGTCTATAATATCTTCCCTTCATACTTCCCATTCCTGCCTTTCCATTGATTCCGGTCCACATCTTAAATTATATCTGTTGAAAAACTCTGAAGCAAGGCAGGTAACTCAAGCGGTAATTTTGCAACTCAAGCGGCGGTTTAAAATCCCATAAATTGATTGCTTTCCCATTCGTCCATATGGTATAATAAAACCATATTCAAGCTAGGAGACGGCCGGATGGCCATCCATACCATGATTGAACTATAATCATTGATACAATGAGACCATATTCAAGCCAGGAAGCGGCCGGATGGCCATCCATACCATGATTGAACTATAATCATGGTATAATCTTTGAGTAAACAACTACTGATTTCATTACTATTTTACTGCTTCAAGTTTAGGGAAAATCTATGAGAATTGCCATTACAGACGATGACCCACAAGATCTCCGCAGACTGTCAGAAATGACGAAACACGGACTTTCCTCTCTGGGCTATTATGACAATTTAATCGACACTTTTCACAACGCTGAAGAACTTCTCGCAATGTGGACCGCCGGCAGATACGAGCTTATTTTACTGGATATCTACATGGATGGGATACAGGGCATTGATGCCGCCCGGAAAATACGGAAACAGGACGAAGATGTACGGCTGGTCTTCTGCACCTCCGGCAACGATTTTGCCAGTGAGAGCTACGAGGTACATGCACATTATTACATGCGCAAACCTATCTCGGAAGACAATATACTGAAAATGCTGGAACGGCTGGATCTGGAAGCATGTGAGTTCAGCCGCTTCGTCACACTGCCCGACGGGAAAAAGGTCATTCTGCGGAATATCCTCTATACAGAGTACCATAACCACATTGTGACAATCCACAACAAAAAAGGGGATGCAGTCAGAACCCGCATCTCACATCTGGAATTTGAAAATCTGCTGTGTCAGAATTCCTTCTTCCACTGTTGTTATAAGGGAATTATCGTAAATTTTTATGAGATATCATCATTGCATGAAAATATCATTACCCTGAGCAGCGGAGAAACCTTATATATCAGCCGCAGAAAGGAAAAAGAGATCCAAAACGCCTATGCGCTTTTTCTGTTTGAGCAGACGAGAAAGGAGATGCGGAAATAATGTATCATTTTTTCGGCAGAATTACGGAAATTATCGTGTATTCCACATTAAATTTTCTGCCCTACTTAGGACCTGCGCTCTATCCGTTCCGAAATAACCTCCGCTATTCCAGATCCAGAACCGTCATGCTGACCGCATTGGCGGTTTTCCTGCAGATAATGCTTGGATTATCTGCAGCATTTTCCCCCCGTCCGGGAAAAGGAATCCTCAGTGCACTCAGTACTGCCGTCTATTTCATTTTTTACTTTTGGGCCATCAAAGCCCATCCGGGCAAAATCCTTTTTACATTGCTCATGCTTTCCAATATCGCAGATTTGACAGTTGTCTGTTCCAAGTGCCTGGAAGGGCAGCTGTTTCCCACATTGGCACTACAGCAGTACCGCTGGTCTTTCTCCCTGGTCATGGCAGTGGTTCAACTGTTTATAATAACGCCGCTTTTTTTCTACTTTCGGAAATATTACGCGGATATGATTGAAAAGGATACGAATATTTCTGCATGGCGATATCTCTGGCTGATTCCTGCCACCTTCTATCTGCTGTGGTTTTACCATCTCTACGGCAATCATGCAGTAACCGGACTGGAAATTGCGCTGCAGCCCGCCCACACACTTTTTCTGATGGCCATCAATGTAGGCGCTTTCCTGATCTACCATATGATTACGAAACTGATGAACGAATATTACAAAAACATCAGCCTGGAAAAGCAGAATCACATCCTTACCCTTGAGACACTGCAGTATAAGAACCTGCAGGACAAAATTACGGAAACCCGGCAGGCACGACATGACCTGAGACATCACATCACCGTCATGACAGGACTGCTGAACGAGAACAAAACTGAACAGCTGAAGATATACCTGACAAATTACAAAAAGTCTCTTCCCGATGACACTCCCGTAACCTTCTGCCGTAACAGTACTGTCAATCTTCTGCTGCAGTATTTTTCCCGGCAGGCCCAGCGCAGCCGCATCAGCTTTACCGCATATGCAGACATTCCTGAGACACTTCAGATCGCAGAACATGATCTGGCGGTGATTCTGGGAAATCTGCTGGAAAACGCGCTGGATGCCTGTTCCATGCAGAAAAGCGGAAACCGTAATATCGTTTTCCGGGGAAGACTAACCAACGATTCTCTGATTCTCACGGTGGATAACACCTTTGAAGGGGAATTAATCTCCTGCGAAAATGGAAGTTACCTCTCCACAAAACATGAAGAACCTGGAATCGGTCTGGCATCCGTGCGGCATATCACATCGCGGTATCAGGGAATGATGCGGACAGAAACAGCAGATGGAATCTTTTGCGTCTCCGTTCTGCTGCACATATCCGCGCCTCAGGAAGCTATCCGCCCTCCTGAATAATCATCATTCCGTTTCTTATTCCTCTGCCTCTACAAAAGGAATTCCCTCTCTCCTTGCATATCTCTCTGCGACCGTCCCACGTACACCGACGATCCGGAAAGAAGGAACAGGCGCCTGCCCCGCTACCCTGAATACAGGACCAGGTCCATAACCTTCCACACCAGGTTCCAGCACATCATAAATTCCCACCGCCTGCTGACCGATTTTCTTCACACTTTTCGGAATTTTCAGCTCTTTCAAAGCATGGCAGTCGAAGAACATATAATCCCCCAGCGCCTGGATTCCCTCTTCCAATTCAACATACTCCAAGTTTTCACAAGTGCAGAAAGCTTCATATGACTTCTGAATCGTTTTAGGTATGATTGCCCGTTTCAGACATAAGCTGGCAGAAAACGCAGCCTGAATCTCCAATGCTCCCTGCGGAAATGCAATGCTCTCCAGAGCTGCTTCCGAAAACGCGTAGGAAAAATTTGTTACACTGTCAGGAATCCATAGATCCTTCAGTGAAAAACAGCTTTCAAAAGCATGGGACAGATCCTTCACCCCATCCGGCATATGCGCCTCCTCCAGGCCCGTACATCCGAAAAAGGCGCCTACCATTGATGTCACCCCATCCGGTATCTCTACGCTTTTCAACTCATGAAAACCATCAAAAGTGTAGGAAAGTGAATTTACCTTCCTGCCGTCTACCACAGATGGCACCTTAATATGAATCTGCCTGTCATTATATCTTAACAACTCAATTCCATCCCCATTCATTCGATAGGTCCACATGCGGTCTGAGCTGGTGAACACTTTCAGATTCTTATCATCCAGGTATTGGGGAAAATTATCATAGCTATCCTCCGTATCATACCTTCCTCTCCCATCGCGCCAATAAGCTCCCATACTTCATTCTCCTTTTACTTTTTGAATAATATTTTTCCACATTTTTAGATTTTCTAAAAATGCTGACGACAAAATCCCCCTATTCCATGATTGAAATGCAATCATCAGTCTCGGGACATATCAATCTTATATTATTGTAGTACATGTAATATGACTTGTCAATTCAAATTCTCACATAAAATGTAAAATATCGTCATTATCTGTAATTTGTGTTTTGTGTGCATTCAGGCAGCGGTTCAGCGGCCTGTCCGAACCGCCGGCATTATCTTCAGCAGTCCTGGCACAAACAGGATTGAGACAGACCAGGAGGGTTAGCCCCATAAGGGAATCTAACCCTCTGCCCATCAAATGATATGACGGCTGAATTCCTCACGGATCAGTATAATCGTAACAGTTCAGACAGCCCCTACCGCGAAGTCAAAATTGCGCTCTATGCAATTTTGCGAGACTTGCATGCGCCAAAACGCATTCTTTTCGCGTTTTGTGTGCATTCTCGTAACAGTTCAGTGACCTGTCTGAACTGTTACGTATAATCTGTAAGCTCAGTTTTTCAAGCCAAACGCAATTCCGGCATTTTCATAGATATTGGCCGCATTTCCCGTAACCACCAGGCGGATTTCATTCTCGCCTTCTCTCAGGAAACTTCCCACATCAAAATGATGCTCGCCCCAGAAACTTACATCCACAAATACGCCGTTACAGAAGCACTCCACCATTTCTTCACCTCTCACAGCAAAACGCAGAGAATCCTTATCACTCTGAACTGTCCGGCCCTCAGATACCTGCGGTGCACTCTGCGGCATTGTATATTTCATAGTATAAACCGCCTCATTATCCCTTCTCTCCTCCGGAACAAATCTGTCCGTCCAGTCAGGATACGCCGCCAGATACCAGTCTGCCCTGCGGTATTCCACCGCTATGCTGCCGTTCTCCGCTCCCTGGACTGCTCTCCCTGCATTGCAGACTGCCAATACCGTTTCGCTTGGCTGCAGCTCCAAATGAAAGATTTCTCCCGCCCCCTCTGTTCTGTAGCATATTCCTCTCCACAGATCCACAAAAAGCGGCAGTTCCAGCCCCGGTATTGTCACGTTGACAGAAATCCGCTCATTTCCCTCATTCCCGAAGAGAACCATATCCACTCCGTTTTTGTTCAGGACAATCTTACGCAGGGCAGGACAGGGGACATCCGTCTTCACATCTCTCAAACCCGGACCTATTCTCTTTTCATTGACCGGCCCGGTTCCTTTTTCTTCGTAATACAGCTTCTCACTAACTACGGACATCACATCCTTCGCCGCAGCATTCCACAACAGCTCACCCAGTTTTCCGCCGAATCTGTCCTCATACGACTGCCCCAGCACATTCAGCACACCTCGATAAGCATATCCCTGTATACATACCCTGCCGTCCTGCACCACTGCCTCTTCCAGCAATGCCGCCGGCAGATAATTGAACTCTATCTGATTCTCATACAAACAGACAATCTCCTCATAAGGCGCCCGGTTATTGTCGCAAAGCACCGCAAATTCAGCGCCGTTTACGGAATCCGTCATCAGGAATGACAATCTCTTCATATAATCGGAGAACCTGCGGTAATGCCTCCACCAGATATTGTTGGGTCCCACATCCGGCGGACGCTCTCCCTTCCGTTCTCCCTCCACACTATAATAAAAAGCATGGGGTACATACAGGTTCACCCCTCGCAGACCCAGCCAGTCAATATACCATTTCATGTCCCCTGCCGTCATATACCATGGAATCTGATTCCGATAACACACGCCGAAACATTCATTGGCATTCCTCCGCCTCCCCAGATGCCTTGCAATATCCGCAGAAAGCTTTGCCTGTACGGAATCAAATTCCATAAGCCCCCCCGTCTCCGGCGCTACCCTTCTCATAATCAAATCCTGTCCGGGAATATGGAAATACAGCTCTTCCTCAATATCATTGCTCTCTGCAGGATGCCCCATGAGTGCAATACCATGCTTCTCACACCAGCCGGAAAGCCTTGCATAGAATACCTCCCTGAGCTTCTTCTTTATCAGCTGATGGTACAAATTGACCGTAAAATTCTCCACATGCTCCGCAATATCCTCTCTGCCCTCAACTGTTCTGCCTGTTTTGATAAACAAACCTTCCAGCTCTTCCGGCTTACCTCCCGCTGCCGTAATCTCATCTTCCATACCTGCAGCCCATGGCCGGTACCTTCCCGAATTCCTTCCCAATGCGCTGGGTTCATCGGTAAAAAATGCAATCACTGTGGTGCCGAAATACTCTTTCAGTTCCTCATAATACTTATCATGTGTCAGGCGTATAAATTCATCCACCGCATCAGGATTCAGGATGTCCGCCGCCTTGGGCGCTCCCGGCTGCCCGTCGTCTTCTCCGAAGTGAATCCCCCGAATGGTTCCGCCGCTGAAACCGTAGACAATCTGCCTTCCATCCGGCAATGCAGCAATCACCCTGGCATTCTCCTCCGCTGCCAGCTTTTCCTTTGCTGCCTCTTCTTCCAGCAGCACAATCCCCTTAGCGGCATACTCCGGATCCGCCTCCACCACCATACCGTGTGCGGAGCCGGACGGATACATCCCCTCATCATACAGCACCACCTTCATCCCAAGCTCTGCCGCTGTCTTCACAATAAACCGCACTGCCCCAAAATAGCTTTCAGACAAATAGGGCATTTCCTTCGGCACACCGATTCTGGGGTGGAGCACAATTCCGTTTACTCCCTTTTCCACATAGTCCGCAAGCTGATTCTTCACCTTTTCTTCCTCAAAGGCATCATTGAAGAACCAGAAGGGAATCGGCGTAAACTCCGTATCCGGCTGCAGAATTTCTCTCAGTAACTTGTCCTTCATAGCTTCCTCCATTTCTATCCTTGTTTTATTTGTGTCCCTGTTTTATTTGTATCCCTGTTTTATTTGTATCCCTGTTTTATTTGTAACCGCTGCTCTGCTGTTTCATCCCTCGCCAGGCTTACAGTCCCGTCCTCTGTTCCGCTGATATGCGTATTTACCATCTGGAAATTTTCAATATTTTTCACTTTTATCCCATACCTGCCATGTGCAGTGACATTTTCAAGGTAAATATTCCGAAAGGGCATTTCCGGCAGACCGCATAGATAAACAGCATTCCCTGCCACAGTGTCCACTGTGATATCCTTAAAATAGATACCGTCCACCACCGGTGTTCCCTCATCCACCGCTGCCGGCACATCGGCATCAAATTTCTCACAGCCATAAAAGCCATCCACATAAATTGCACCCCGGAACCACTTTGTATCCCTGTATTCCGTACTGTGATTCACCAGGGAGCAATTCTCGTAATGAATGTTTTTCACATAGGCTCCCCGTCCCCGTACCGCCTTAATACTTGCGATACTGAAGACATTTTCAAACGTACAGCCGCGCACAAGTACATCGCTCACGCCCCCCGACATTTCACTTCCCATAGCCACGCCGAAACCGCTTCGAAAGACACAGTTCTCTATGACTATCTGCTCCGAAGGAATCCCCGCCCTTCGTCCTTCCTCGTCCCTTCCTGATTTTACCGCAATGCAGTCATCCTGGCTTGCAATAAGGGAATCCGTAATCCTGACATTCTTACAGGAATCAATATCAATCCCATCGCCATTGTGGATCCCATACGGATTGCCGTCCTCGTCATATTTGCTATGTACCTGAATACGGTTCACATATACATTCTGGCAGTAAATCAAATGCAGGCACCAGGCAGGAGACTGCCGGATAGTCACACCCTGTATTTTCACATTATCGGTATTGCGGATACACACTGCACGTCCGCGCTTTCCCCGATTTTCCTCCAGCTCGGCACGATACAATGCCGCCCCGTTTGCATCAATCACACCTTTGCCTTCTATTACAATGTTACTGTGGGGCGCACCGTCCGTACAGATCAGGCTGGCATAGCTTAACTGGTCAAGTCCTTCAAAGGGACAGCCTATGACAGGAAAATCCCTGATATCGCTGCTCCCTGACAGCGTTGCGCCCTCTTCCAGATAAAGCGTCATATTACTTTTTAAAAATACCGCCCCTGATAGAAAAGTTCCCTTGGGAATATATACCGTCCCCCCTGCGTTACACAAATCAACGGCCCTCTGTATTGCCCTGGTACATACCGTCTCTCCGTCCGAGACAGCCCCATAGTCCATAATGTTATAAATTGCCACTGTCCTGTTCTCCCTTATTCCGCAAGAATCCATTCCACTCCATACGCTTCCAGCTTTCCGTTAAAATGCTGATTACTTATCAATGACTTCCCCTTCAGTCCCACCCGGACTTCGCAGTCATTATGATTCATGAGAATCATGCAGTTATTCCGCCGTACCACCTCAACTCCTGACGGCATCTCCGTCATTTTAATTCCGCATCTCTCACTGATATGGCATACCAGCCTGCCCAATGCTTCCCTTTCCAGGTCACAGCCGATATAATATACCCTGCCCTTTCCATAAATGTTTACCGTAACAGCCGCCTTATTCCTGAAATATCCGTCCGAATAAATTGACAGGACTTTGGCTGTGACAGGTTTGATCATATCACACCATATTTCCGCTTTGGAACTCACAATCCCATCCACGGCAACCGGCTTCCGCAGGGCGGCAAACTCTTCCACTTCAATACCTGCCAGTTCCGCAAATGCACATGGGAGCGTAGTGGTAAAGAGATTATTAAAAGTATCCCTGGTTCCGCTTCTGAAGGTAGTAACCAATGTGCCGCCGTTTCTCACATATTCTGTAATTTTCTCCATTTCCTCCGGATGCACCACATTGTATGCAGGCATATAGACAACCTTGTAATCTGCATAATTTCCCATAGAGACAGCGGTATTGATATTCAAATCCGCATTTGCCCTGTAATAGGAATAGAGCAGTTCCTGATAATTAAATTTCCGCGCATGCTGCTTGATCTGATGGGCCCATATATTGTCATAGCTCCGTACAATCAATGCATCATAATGATTCTTCGCCCCTGCAATATACGGCTCTAATTTTTCTAATTCCTGACCCGTTTTCTGTATTTCGTAATATCTTCTGCGGGGAATGCCGTCATGATCCAGAACCCCGTACCAGTACTGTTCCATACCGTAATGAAGGGGCTTAAAACGAAAATATATCATACCCTCGCCGCCGTGTGCCAAAGCCTGATGCGTCCACAGCCGAAGCTGTCCCGGCTCCGGTGCGGCCCCGAACATATCCCATCCGCAGGGCCCCGACTGCTGCTCTGCCACTATAAAGTTCCTGTTTTTTACTCCCCTCATAATTTCATGGGCCATGGAAACATACTCATATTCGGAACTTCCCCACTGATTATCCGGGTAATTATCCCACGCCACGAAATCCAGGTCTTTTGCAAGGTTGTAATAATCAATATCCGCAAAATGCCCCATAAAGTTATGCGTGACAGGCTTGTCAGTGTATTTTCTCACCGCATCTATCTGCAGCTTTTGATACTCCGCCCAGGAATCCGAAGCAAAACGTCTGTATTCCAGATCAAGGGAGGGATTATGGGACCATCCGTGGGCATTTTCAGGTTCACAGGAATTATATACCGGCAGAATCACATCCTCAAAGGATTCATACTGCAGGCTCCAGAAGACCGTCCCCCAGGTCTGGTTCAACCGTTCAATGGTGCCGTATTTTCTCTCAAGCCATTTGGAGAAGGCTTTTCTGCAGTTTTCACAATAGCAGTGCGTGGAATCATGGCATCCGAATTCATTGTCTATCTGCCATGCAATGACATTCTCATTATGGGCATAATGCTTTGCCATCTCCTCCGCTATGATCACGCTTCTCTCCCTGTATGCAGCACTGTTGGCACAGGCTTCCCTTCTGGCCCCCCAGTTTTTCCTGCGGCCGTATCTGTCCCTCTGCAGAATGTCATATTGATTCACAAGCCACTTGGGAGGTGCGGCAGTGGGGGTGCACAGAATCACCCGAATCCCTTCCGCCGCAAGAACCTCAATGGCATCATCCAGGTAAGAGAATTCAAACACACCCTCTTCCTTTTCTATACACCCCCATGCAAAATCTCCTGTCCTGACAGTGTTAAATCCTGCTTCACGCATTAATTCCGCGTGATGCTTCCATTCACCTCTGTCCCAATGTTCCGGATAATAGCAAGCGCCAAAAATCATATCTCTGACTCCTTTACGATAAAATTCCAATACATACCTGAATTTTACCATACACGGAACAAAAAAAGAATCCTTTTCCGCAAAAGTCTCGCAAAATTAGTAACAGGGGCTGTCTGAACTGTAAAAAAATCCCCCACAGAAATTACTCTGTGAGGGATTGACTGCCATAGCAAGGTCGTTATTTGCCATGGCAAGTTTTTTTGCCATTGTGGAACCTTAGCTGCCATTGCCTGGTCTTTCACCTTAGCCTTCAATTGCTATATAACGGTTCTTCTCTTCCACTGCCTTTTTCTCTGCCTTCGGAAGTTCAAAGCTCAGGACACCATTCTCATATCTGGGATGAATATCTTCCTCCGTCACATGCTCGCCCACATAGAAGCTGCGGCTCATGCTTCCGGCATAACGCTCACGCCTTACATAATTGCCTGTCTGATCCTTTTCGTCCTTATCCAGCCCTTTCGCAGCGCTGACGGTCAGATACCCCTGGTTGAGCTGCATCTTAATCTCATCCTTCTTAAACCCGGCCAGGTCGATATCAACCACATAACCTGCTTCCGTCTCTTTTACATCCGTCTTCATCAGATTCGCTGCATGCTTTCCATACAGTTTCTTATCCATATCCTGAAAAGGTGTAAAATCAAAATTCTCCATAAAATTATCAAATAAATTTTCTCCGAATACACTTGGGAACAACATAAGTCATATCTCCTTTCTGTCATTAAAATGTTTTTCCGGCATCCTCGAAGATTACGAAGTGCCATATACCTGAACTTCAGGGTTCGAAAATATTTTATCTCTCCCCTTGTTCTATATGTAATATAACACTTATTGTTAGCACTGTCAATAGGTGAGTGCTAAAATTGTGTGAAAATTTTGTGAAAGAATGTGAAAGCAAAATACTTGAATGCTTATGCAAAGGCAAGCCGTCACTATTGGTGGCAGCGGCGGCTGTTTCTTTTTTCCCTTGTTAATCTGATAAATCAAATTTGCAAGGGCGAAAACGAGTATACCTATCTGAATCAAATCCTGATATGTAACATACATTGTTTCCCTATCGGACAATATCCTTTTTATTCTCCGGCACACAAATTTCAAATGAAAATCTCCCGCAAAAATTATTCTAACCTTTGCACCTTCCATACATAACCGTCTGCCAATTACATATACTGTTTCATGAGGTGTTTCTTATGACCAAATTAGAATTCAAAAAAATGAATTGGAAAAATTTATTTTTGAAACGCATACATGGGAAAAGCTTAAAATGTTATATCATTTTGGGCACAGTTTTTGTTCTGATTGCCGGTACACTTGCCCACTTTCTTTATGATTGGACAGACAATGATATCGTTGGAATGTTTACACCTGTGAACGAGTCCATATGGGAGCATATGAAATTACTGTTTTTCCCAATGTTACTGTACTCCATCTTTCTTATTTTCAAATTCAAAGGCACTTACCCATGCATTGCTTCCTCACTATGCTTTGGCATCTTAACAGGGATCTTGCTGATTCCCGTTTTCTTCTATACCTATACCTTTCTTCTGGGTAAAGATATTTTTATCCTGGATATTGCCATATTTATTCTGTGTACTATCATTGCGTTCCGGCTGTCCTACAGACTTACATTATCCTGCAGATTACAGCCTTATACCCTTTTATTATGCAGCCTGGTATGCGCGCTTTTTCTCTGTTTTATCATATTTACTTACCATCCTCCAAACGCCGGAATCTTTCAAGACCCTGCCGTTACGCAAAGTCCGCAAGGTGTTGGAAGAGAAAACACGTGACAGATAAGCCTTCTCAATGCAAAAGGGATTTTTCAAGAAATTCCATCACACCTTCTCCCACCCATTGGTGTCCTCCCGGATGCACGCGGTGCACCAGCCTTTCTTCCGCTCCATACAGTTCATACGCTCTTCTTGCCGTCTCCACCTGAGGATACACATTCCCCAGACCGGAAGGACCGTTCAAACCGTCTTTTTCCCCCGATTCAATGAACAGCGGCCGGGGTGCAATCATAGCGCCCATGTCTCCCATGTCCATGGTTTCCCACATATGGGGCACATAATTGCAGGCGCAATTACCTGCCAGCACTATCAATGATTCTTTCATTCCGTAGAAATAACCGCTGGTAACAGCCGCCTTTATCCGCTGATCCAACGCTGCCAGCCAAATTGTCTGCTGCCCTCCCCCTGACATACCGGCACAGCCTATCCTGCCTTCGCCAATCTCCGGCTGCTGCTCCACAAAATCCACCAGACGCATCAAGTCCCATACCGCCATTCCAATCATGGATTGTCCGAAACCAATTGCCGTCTGCAAAAGCTCTCTGTGTGAATTGCTCCTCCAATCCTCCGGGCGGTCTCCCTGTTGTTTCGCCTCTCTTCTCTCCCCCGATCCTCTCTCATCCGGGCAGAATACCATATACCCTGCCCGAACAAGCTTCTCTGCAAAACACTCCCCTGCCTGTGCCTGACCGGAAGCCATTACCCCCGGATTATCCCTGTCGCAAATGGTTCCCTCCTTACCGGAGCCATGCCCATGAGGAATTATCACAGCAGCCCCATTGGCTTTCCCCGGACGCAGCAGATAGAAGGGCATCACTATTTCCGGTTCCGTCCTTATGGTCCAATATTCCCTTACATACCCTTCCTGCACAGCCGCCCTATGTCTCTGCGGCATGGGCTCCGTCTCCTCGCAGCCATCCACACCGGCAATTTCCCGAAGCCGTTCCGCCGCTCCCTGCCGCCATATTTCATGCGCTTCACAATCCTCTGCCCGGAATTCCCATTTTCTCTCCCTGCGCTCATATTTTTTCACCAGAGCCTCCAATGTAGTGTAGTACCTGCTCTCCATCATACCCTTTTCACCGCTCATCGCCTTCTCCTTTCATCCCAGCCCGGCAGAAACCGCCTTTTATTCACAATGCAGTCCCAACACTATTATAATACTATATGGCACACTACACCGCAATATCTTTCTGTTTATCACAATGATACATTGTAACAGTTCAGCAATGGAAATGAATCATCAGCCGTTTCGTCCTGTACGCGAAAATATTCGCTGCTTTATACGAATACAAAATGCCCGATATTACCATTCTTCCGTTACTGGCAGACTATTTTAAAGTATCCACAGACCAGCTGTTAGGCTTAAAGCCCCTTGACGGCGAAACCTATATTCCTGAAAAAACATCCACGAAAGATTTCTGGAACCGCAAATTGGAATACCTTCTGCGGACAAGACAGGGCTACTGGAACGATGACTATGCCCGATTTCTTGTCTCACAGGTTTGGAAGATTGATAAATCGATTTCCATGTTGGACTGCGGCTGCGGATATGGATTTCTGGGCCTGCTGTTACTTCCCTATCTGCCTGAGGGAAGCACTTATACGGGAATTGATTTTGCAGAAGACTTAATTGAAAAAGGAAAAGCGCTTTTCCGGCATCAAAAAACAGAAGCAGCATTTCTCTGCGAGAATGTATTTGAATATTCCGCCGAAAACCAATATGACTTTGTAATCTGCCAGGCTGTCCTCAGGCATTTAGACAATCCTGCGGCTTTTATACAGAAAATGATTACCTGTGCAAAACCGGGAGGATATGTTGTCTGTATTGACGCAAACAGGGAATTTGAGTGCTGCGAACTTTACATTGACGGCATGGACTATCAGAAATTATGCCGGCATGAGGGATTGGAGAAAAAATGGCAGACCGAACTTACCATGCAGGGGAGGGACTATGCCGTTGCCATCAGGACTGCACATATCATGCAGAAGCTGGGCCTCATTGATGTAGATGTGAGAATGAATGATAAGGTAGAATTTGTTACCACACAGTCTGCCAATTACAATGAAGCCAAAAATGATTTTATCACGTATCATGACTGGACTTCCGGTATGAGCAATGCGGAAAAAGAGAAACTGATTCTTCATCTGCTGACTTGCGGTTTATCCCGGGAAGAGGCCGAGGATTACTGTAACCGCAATATTGAAATTGCCGATTTCTTTTCTACCAATCCCACTGCCGGATACACATTTATGAAAGGGAAAATGATTTCCTATGGAAAAAAAAGCGCTGAAAAAGCCAATCCTTCTGCTTGATATGTACGGGGTCATCATTGAGGAAAGCAAGGGGTACTTTATTCCGTATACATTTGAACATTTTGATACAACAGAACACAGCAGGCTTACCAGGGCGTTCCGGGACGATGCGCTCTTTACAAAAGCCGGAAACGGCGAATTGAGTTCTGATGAATTCCTCTCTCTGCTGGAATACCCGAATCCGGCAGAGACAATGGAGGATTATCTGACGAATTATCTGACCTTGGATGAAGAATTTCTGCGTTTTGCTGAAGACAATTACAAACAATATGATTTTGTCCTGCTTTCCAATGATGTGAAAGAATGGAGCAGATACCTGTTTGAATTACATGGACTTCAAAAATACTTTAAAGAATGCATTGTCAGCGGGGCGGTTCATATGCGGAAACCTGAAAACAGAATCTTTACCCATGCAGTCAATCATCTGAATTGCAAACCCCATGAGTGCATTTTAGTTGATAACAGCGTTCAGAACCTTAAGGCAGCACAAAAGGCCGGAATGGAAACCATTTTGTTTCAGAGAGATAATGATGCCTATTCCGGCAATATTGTAAATAATTTTCAGGAATTAGAGTATTTCCTGAAAATCCATGATTCATGACAATAGAAGACTCTCGAAGCGTGGATTCTATTGTTTTAAAAGGAGGAGCACAGCAATGAATGATAATTATCACTTATCCGTGGGCTGTATTGTAAGGAAGCAAAATGAAATACTTCTTGTAAGACATACATATGGCGGTGCAAAGGGGAAACTATTGATTCCAGGCGGCTTCTGCCAGGAAAATGAATTACCGGAGGAAGCCGCTGTGCGGGAAGTCCTGGAAGAAACAAGTATTACTGCCAAAGTCAGATGCATGTCAGGTATCCGCTGTGACAGAAAAACCTGGTATATGCTATTGGAAATGGATTATGTAGACGGAATCCCTGCAAGCGACATGCATGAAAACAGTGAAGCTTTCTTCTGTGATATAGCACAAGCTTTATCTCGAAGCGACTGCACTGAAATGACAAAAACAGCGCTTGGAAAAATTCTAAGCGGCTCCGGGAACTATCTCCATTCGGATATTGCATACAAAAAGCACAAGGGAGAAAATTATACACTTTACCTCTGAGAATCTCCCTTTTTCATACACTGCATGTCCAGCCGCCGAAAAGAATGCGTTTTGGCGCACGCAAGTCTCGCAACAATTGCAAGGCGGCACGCCGCCTTTGGAGCGCAATTTTGACTTCGCGGTAGAGGCTGTCTGAACTGTTACAAACAATCACTTTATGCTCATCAAATTCCTTCTTTCAGCTTTGAAATTCTCTGCTGATTTTAGTATCCTATATGTAATTCATAAAAGCGAGGGGAAAAAATATGCCGACATCGTTTACGGTACTAAATATTCGAGCTGACGGATATGAGCGAACTGCCCATATCATATCCGATTCGGCGAAAGAATTTTTTGTGAGTTTTATTGCGCATGAAGAATATTCTGAAACGGGCAGAAGCACAAAGATAAAGATTGGTGACCAGATAAAGGGAACTCTGAAAATTGAGTTTGTTATGGATTTCAGGGTTTCCAATGAAAATTTATCATACCGCCAGAATATTCCCAATTCTCCCCACATAGAAGCTGTGGTTGATGTGATAAACGTTATTGACAATTTTCGAATAAGTGCCTATCTAAGAGATTATGATATTCCCGTAATAATTGAATTTGACAGGCAGATACCAGAACAGCTGCATGGAAGGATTGCATTGTGCGGAGAACTGCGGATTGACATTGTATGACAATATCAATCCGCAATATCTATTTCCCCTGAGAAGCTCCGGATACTATGCGCAGCTTCACCGGTCCAAGCAATCCTGAGGGTTCCAGGGGAAGCGAACGCGAAAAATAATCCCTCTGCTGATGCACCAATGTGTTCACCACCCTGACCTGCAGTAGATTATCCTCTCTGAATAGCTTTCCTTTCCCCCTTACCCTATACGGCGGCGCAATGCGCACTCCCATAGAATTACCGTTTAACCATACCTCCATACACTCGCCGACTTCGCCGCAGTCGATTTCCACCCACATTTCTCCTTCGCAAGGGCTGTCAAAAAATGTCTCATATTCCATAACACCGCTGAAATCAGGTAAGTTCTCCGGCGAAGTCACATCCTGAAGCAGATTCCAGGATAAAGTACGCGGCACCGCATTATTTCCGCATTCCTGAAGCGTCAGCTTCCACCCCTTATCAGGAATCACTTCCAGCCAGGATGCAGCTTCCCTCCCCGCTGTCAAAGCCTGTCTGCAGCCTTCCTCCGGCAGCATTTCATTGCCATAACAGGACATATCAATCCCCCCATCCTGAAATGCATATCCTTCCTCCGCTTTCTCCGCATACAGAATACATGCCTCATATGGCGCCAGCCGCAGCCGTATCTGTCTCCCGTTTTCCTCCTCTGCCCCGCCACTGACCGGGGACAGAAGATTGTCAAAAGCATCATACCTCCATAACCGGCAGTATTTTTCGGGAAGCGAAAGCATTGTATCTATGGGTTCCGCCAAAGATTCATTAAAGCACAGATAGAAATTCCCTCCCTTCTGTCCGTAAGGAAACACCCGAAGCGCCTCCGCCCTGGGCGTACAGCGGACTCCGTCCACCCCCAGCCTGCGCAGGTACGGCACCAAATCTGCTTCCGGCAGCACCACACCTTTCCCCTGATAGAATCTGCCTGTTTCCAGAACCATGGGCAGCTGCTCTAAGAAAATAATACTGACTCCTTCCTCCGCCGCTTTCCCACACACGGCAAGCACATGCTCCGGCAGATATTCACAGAACGGGATAACCAGCACCTCTGCCGTTATAACATCATTTCCCGCACCGCCGCCTGCTGTCAGGAGAGTTTTCTCCAGCCCGTCCTCCGGAATTACAGCATAGGGAATCTGTGCCTGTGCCAGAAGCTTCCCTGCCGCTTCAAAAGGCATCCATGCCCCGGCCCATTCCCCGCAGGCGTTATACAATATGCCGACCTTCCACAGAGGACTTCCGCCCTGTATCAAATGACTGACCCGGTTCATATAATGCATCAAATACCCGAAATAAGGGTATTGAGGATTATTCCCTCTGGCATAGAAGTGCGGCGGACAATCCCTGTCAGGAAAATCTTTCATGGTGAACGCATGGGGCACATAATAATTTACCCCCCGGACCAGCATATGATCCGCCAGCCATTTCATCAGCTTCAGCCCCTCCGCCCATCCGTAGGCGCCATACAATTCGCACATGGTACGCCCCTGTTTCTTAGGGTCCAGATATGCCAGGCTCACCCCCATAGCCGCCAGCCCATAGTGGAAAAATCTACCATCATAGGTTCCCTTTCCGCCTATAGCATGAAAACGGCCTTCTCCATATCCCGGCCTGATCTGCTGCAGCACCACATCTATCCCTGCCATGTCCTGCCCCATAAGGGCACGGAAATAATGTCCCGTTCCCAATCCCAGCCTGGCATGGCAGCCATTGTCCTCAATCACATGTCCAATATATTCCACGCCATGCTGTCTGCACCAGTCACCGATTTGTCCGCAGAAATTCTCCCCATACAGCTCTGTAACCAAATCCATGAATTCCACCCTGGCTCTGGGAGAAATACCCTCCGCTTCACAGAACAGCGAAGTCAGCCGGATACCATACGCTTCCTTCCACCGCTCCTTTAAAAGCTCCTCCAATTGTCCGCACCAGGGCAAGGGCGCCTGAGAATGCCCGATCCTGTAATGTTCCACCGCATTGCCGATTTCCGGCTCATCCGAGAAAAACCCGGCAAACCTTCCGCCAAACAGCGCACCATAACGGGCATAATGGGGTTCATACACCGTATCTATAAAAAAGCGCACCGCCGCCCGGTCCAAGGTATTAATATACCCGGAACGCATTTTTCCCTTACGGGTAATCTTCAATACTGTCACTACCCAATCGCCTTCCGGCACATCCCAATACAATATCCCCTTCTCCACAAAGGCGCTCAAATCCCTTATATGACACAGCTTTTCACCCTGCTCCGCTTCATACAGCCCTGCCTTTGCCCCATTCTTTTTCTTCCTCTGTCCCGATTCACGCACATCCGTCTCTGCATCCTCCGGGTTCTCTTCCCCCTCTGCTCTGCGCAGCCCTGCCGTCACTGCCGCCAGCCTCTCCCCTTCCTCCAAGTCAATGATAAACCCTCCATGCTTCATAGGGCCTCTCACATCAATATGATAATAATCCAAAAGCAGCTTCCCATAAGGAGAATCCTCCCCCACCTTGCCGTTGGCATATCCGCTGGGAAAATGTGCATCGTCCAGCACCCATACACGCATGTCCAGTTCTCCGGCGGCTTCCAGAATAATATCCATATCCCTCCACCATCCTTCTCCCACAAAGTCCGGGTGAGGTCTTGATTCCACACAGACTGCTCGGATTCCTGCCTCCCTTATCTTCTGCATCCCCTCCCTCAGCAGCCCTTCCTCTTCTCCATGCTGCCAGAAAAACGGCAATAGATAATTACCCTCTCTGCCCTCCAACACTTCTCTTAGTCTCTGCTCCATATTTCTCTCCTATTCTTAGTCGCTGCCAGGCGGCACTAAAGTGTGAGGTTCTTTCAGCGCACACATAGGAGAGACAAATTTCATTCGTAAGTAATCTCATGAAATTTGCTCTCGTGCGCTTTCACAACCTCACCTATCCAGCAAAACATTTTTAATACTTCATTATATCATTCCTATCCTGTCTGCGTCAATCCATGCTGTGGGCACAGGAAAACCGTTCCGCCGGCTTGGATTTTCTTATTTCTCTTTTCTTCTCCTGCAGACTATGATATAATGCAACTCGAAATAGAAAAACAGCCAATACACCTGAAGAAAAGGAGCATCCTGTTATGAACACATCCGGCGGAAAACGTTTGAACCAATATGTAAAGGATTATACGGTATTTGACCTGGAAACCACTGGCTTAAATCCCGAAACAGACGAAATCATAGAGATTTCCGCCCTCAGAGTGCGCGGCGGAAACGTTATCGAAAAATTTACTGCTCTGGTCAATCCCGGCAGGCCAATCCCATACTCTGCCACGAGAATCAACGGCATCACGGATCAAATGGTTGAAAATGCGCCGTCCCTGAGACAGACTCTGCCGGATTTCCTTGCTTTTATCGGAAAGGATATCTTGGTAGGACACAATATACATAGTTTTGATCTCAACTTTCTCCGAAACGGTGCACGCAGAACCATGGAACAGAATATCAAAAATGACTATGTTGACACCCTTTCGCTGGCCAAAATCTGTCTGCCTCAGCTGCACCGCCACCGCCTCACGGATCTGGCGGCATATTTCCACATTGCAGCCGCCGGCGCCCACCGGGCGCTCAACGACTGTGTCATGAATCAGCTATGCTATGAGAAACTGGGAACACTTCTGGAACAGGCAGCAGAAAATACCGCATCCGGCCAGGCGCTTCCCACCTGCCCCAGATGCGGCAATGTATTACTCAAAAGGAACGGAAAATTCGGTGCATTCTGGGGCTGCGCAGGCTTCCCTTCCTGCCGCTATACGCAAAATGACTGAATTTTTCACTCCGTTACTTCCCACAACGGCTCAAAACTGATATTTAAGTCCACATCTCCCTGAATCCCCTGGACACGTCCTGTCTGGGAATACTGCCATACCTTGTATTCATAAGGATAATAAAACTGGTCGGTGTATGCCGCAAACCATTTATCATATCCCTCCAATGCCTCAATGCCTATCATCAGCGCTCCCATTTCCGTATTATAGTAAATCATGGGGCGGTATCCCGCATTGGCAATTTCCTGACAGAAAATGTCCGTCAGCCTGGTTCTCTCTTCCACGGAAAGCCCGTTCATCCTGCCGTCCGCTTCCGCTACCTTTTCCACATCAAATACCACAGGACAGTCAATCTGATACGGCGCAATCTTATTCAACACCAGCTCCGCCTCTTCACGCACCTCTTCTTCCGTAATGGCCTGGCTGTAAAAATATACGCCTACTTTGATACCGGCATCTATTGCCCCTTTGATATTGGCTTCAAATTGATCATCCTCCACCAGGGTACCGTTGCTGCCATATCCCCGGTATCCCACTCTGATAAAAGCAAATTCCACACCATCCTGCGCCACCAGCTGCCAGTCAATCTTTCCCTGATGCCTGGACACATCAATTCCCTTGTGGGAAATCACTTCCCCGTCCTGTAAGTAGCGGTATTCACCGGACTCCAGAATTTCAAGCGATTCCTGCTGCCACTGGTTCAGCTTCAGCTGACGGTTAATGGGAACAAAATGATACTTTCTGTTGCTGTATACAACGATCTCATCAGGATACAACGGCCGCAGCGTATCCAAAACGGTGTCTCCGTCGCTCAGTCCGGTTCTGATACTTCCCAGCACAGCTTCCACAGCCTGCTCCCTGGCGCTTGTCACCTGATTTTCCAGTTCCACCTGGGAATAAACCTTTGCATTGTTCATTGCATCAACCACATCCCCGTTATTTTCTGCAGTGCTGCCGTCCGTTTCGGTCAACGATCCTTTGTTCTCATCCACGCCCCCGGTGCCATCCGAACTGCCCGGCACAGATTCCCCGGAACCATCCGATCCGCCCGGCACAGATCCCTCACCGTCCTCCGGGGCATTGACCCCACTGGCCGCCGGACCGCCTACCCCGTTGGCGTTTGTCTGCATTTTCCTGTCCATCCATACACAGACTGTAACGGTGGCATACAGCACGGCCACCATAACCACCAGGCTCCCCAGCATAACCAGAACCGCCCTTCTTCTCTCTCTTCTCCGGTGCCTTGCACGTCTCTGTTCCGTCACATCTTCCTGCTTGAAAAAATCTCCTGTACTATCCTTCATAAAATCTCCTCTATTGTATATTAAAAACAACTCATTACTATTTTATAGTAAACGAATTTACTTTAGAAGGGAAGAAGAATTTTTCTTTTTTATAAAAAGTTAAGTTATTCGGCATTATCTGGAAACCATTGTCCGGCATTCATGCTCACCTGGCCTTTTCCCGCAGACGGAGCAGAATCTTCTTCTCCATGCGGCTGACCTGTACCTGGCTGACGCCTAAGATATTCGCGATTTCCGTCTGTGTCTTATTCTGAAAATATCTCATATAAATCAGCTCCCTGTCCTTAGGTTCCAGTCCGTCCAGAAGCTGTTTCAGCAGCATATGATTTAACAGCCTCTCCTTCTCCGCATCGTCTCTGTCACATCCGCCCACCGCACTGCTGCCCACAGAGCCGGAACCTCCCCTGACTACTTTATCCACCAGATATACTTCACTGCCGTCATCCTGATAAACGGCAGCATATATGGACTCCACCTCAATGGATGCTTCCATAGCCAGCACCACATCTTCCACAGACAGTCCTGCTTCCTCTGCAATTTCCTGCAGTGCAGGCTCCCTGGACTGTACTGCCTGAAGACGCTGCCTGGCAAGCTTTACTTTCATTCCGTTTTCCTTAATGGTTCTTGACACTTTTACAAGACCGTCATCCCGCAGAAATCTCTTAATCTCTCCGGTAATCATGGGCACCGCATAGGTGGAAAACTGCAGCCCCAGCTTCAAATCAAACTTATCTATGGCCTTCATAAGTCCTATGGTGCCTATCTGAAACAAATCCTCCAAATCATATCCTCTGCCGGCAAACCGCTTCACAATATGGCGTACCAGCCCAAGATTTTTCTCTATCAGTACCTCTCTCGCATCCTTTTCTCCGGCCTGTGACCTGGCAATCAGTACTGACATCTCTTCCATACATTACTCCTCACAATCAATCCAGCCGTCGATTCCTATTTTTTTCACCATGCGGACTATGGTTCCCTCCCCCGGAACGCTTTCCACCTCCAGATCATCCATAAATGCCTCCATAAACGCAAATCCCATCCCTGAACGATCCAGCTCAGGTTTGGTTGTAAACAAAGGCTCCATAGCCTGTTCTACATTTTCGATTCCTTTCCCCCTGTCCGACACTTCAATATGTAAAATTCCCTTGTTCAGAACACAATGTACCCGAACCTTGCCGGGATGAATCTCACTGTTTTTGTGAACATCCTTTCCCCAATAACCGTATAAATTTTCATAGCCGTGTATAATGGAATTGGTTACCGCTTCCGAAACGGCAGTTTTGATATCCGCCATCTCCTCCACGGTGGGATTGAGATTGGTGATAAATGCTGCCACCGCCACGCGTGCAAAGCTTTCATTATCAGAAACGGCATCAAAGATAAGTTCCATTTCGTTTTTCATACTTCCAGTACCTCCACAATTTTATTTAAGCCGGATAATTTGAAAATCCTTTCAATCTGCCTGTCCACATGAATCGCATAAACCCGCCCGCCAAAACAGGTTATCTTCCGGTACCGCCCCATAATAATACCTATTCCTGAGGAATCCATGAACCTGGTCTTCTCAAAATCAAATACAACATTCTGCACCTCATCCCTCATAAGAATTCTGTCTGCATTTTCGCAGATAAATCCCGCCCCATGGTGGTCTATCTCCTCCGGCAGACGAATCATCAGACAATGATCAATTACCTGAAAATCACCCATTGTAATCTGTTCCATAGCACCCGCATCCTTTCCGATTATATTAGAAAAGAACCTATTTTCCATAGGTTCTTTTCTTTGGTGTATCATATCATATTACAGATTTCTCTCTAGTTTCCCGCCGCCAGATTATTCCTGCGCGACTGAGCATATCCGGCATATTCCGTACCGGGGAACTGCTCAATCACCCTGTCAAAACAGGATATTGCACTTTCGTTATCACCGCTCTCTTCGTAAGACCGTCCAAGGGTATAAACGGCCCTTACATGCTGGGCATCATAGAATACTACTTTCTGAAGCAGATCAATTGCCTCATCATATCTTCCTGCCTGATAGCTGCTGTAACCCTCATTATAGTACTCGGCGGCAAGCGTTGCCCCCACCTGGGCAATCAATTGTTCATAAAGCCCTCGGAATGCTTCGGACATCTCATCTAACGGAATCTCCTGGGCAATGGCCTCCAGCTCTGCCGCCGCGGCATGATCATCTTCCGTATCCGCATAGGACGCTGCCGCCGTCAGAAGCCTGTCATAATACGGCAGAGGCCCCTCATCCTCTTCCAATGCCTTCATCTGCTGCTGCAGCTCCAGAATTTTCTCGTCATACCCTGATATCTGTCCCTCCAACTCCTGAATACGCACTGTCTTAGCATCAGCCTCATTGCTGATGGCTGTAATTCTGTCCTGATCCTCCGTTCTGACCGCCTGCTGCGCCGCAGGCACCACCAGGAAATAGCATACTGCCAGACCAATGATAATGCCGATGCCCATATTCAGCAGTGTCGATACCCCGCTGCGCTTTGGTTCTTTTACATTTAAGGGCTGTATAATAACCTCATTTTCACTCCGGTATCTGACAGATTCATCCTTTTTGCCCTTTGCCGGCTGTTTGGCTGTCTCCTCCGGTATCAGCATATCTTCCACTACCTTGAGATAGCGTAAAGTCCGGGCATTGTTCCGGTCAATTTTCATACACCTGCGCAGCTCCCGCTCCGCATGTTCCCAATCCTCCCCGTCAATGTAGAGCAGCGCCAGAAGCTGGTGTGCACGCACAAACCGGGGATTCAGGCGCAGCACCCTTTTCAGCTGTATCACCGCCAAGTCCTTACTGTCCTGACGGCAGTACACCAGCGCCTGATTATATTTTTTAATGCTATCGTTAATATCTGCCCTCAGTTTCACATTGGATTGCAGCTTATTAATATAATCGTCCGCAATATTCTTATCCGGCTGCATATTTTTGCTGAGAACCCACTGACTAAGCGCAGCCATGGCATCCCCCATCTCAAAATATATCAGCCCCAGCAGATTACGGGCATCAATATGATTCTTATTAAACTTCAAGCTCTGGCGCAGACTTTCCGCCGCTCCGGTCAGATCCCGTACACCGGCCTTTTCCAGCCCCTCATTATAGTACATGTTAGATACACGAATAATCTTCTTATATAAACGTACATCCGCTCCGCAGGAGGTACAGAAATCATGCTTCGATAAAGTGCGTCCACAATTGTAACAAAACATTATTGCACCTCTTCCGATTTCTCTTGGGAGTTCATCAATGTTTTTATCAGCATATCGGCCATATCCGTCAAATCCTGATGATAAATAGCCTCCTCTGCGTCTTCCACTTCCAGACTGGGGAAAAATTTCTTCAGTTCTTCCTCAAAATTTATCATGTTCAAGCAGCTCCTTTATTTCGCCAACCAAATACAGACTTCCCGCCGCATAAATGCGTTCCCCGTTTTCTCTGCTCTGCAGCAGTCCCCGGAAAGCGGACGCCGCATCATTATATATTTCATATACACAATCGGGATATTTCTCAAACAGACTTTCTAACTTTTCCACTGAGACTGCGCGGCCGGTCTGCATATGAGTCAATGCAATTCTGTCAAACAGACGCGCCTCCACCAGCTCCTCAGCCATGCGCTCATAATCCTTCTCTTTTACCACGCCGAACAATAAGCTCCTCCTGCCGATATGTCCGTCAGAAGCCACTGCTTCCAGAAAAGCCCTGAGGCCGTCTTCATTGTGCGCCCCATCCACATAGACATCAGAAAGCACTTCTTCCATGCGTCCCGGCCAGAAGCAATCCCGCACACCCTTCCTGATATGCTCCGAAGTGATGGTCTTACCGCCGTCAAGCACCTCAATGGCACGAACTGCAAGAGCACAATTTTCCATTTGATATGAGGCCATTGTATGCAGAGAAAGACTAACACATTTATAATACTCAGTCCGCAGACAAAAATCAATGGTTTTTCTATTAAAATTTAAAAAAGAATAGTCCTTTTCTGACACGAATTGACAAGGAAGCCCCAACAGACGGGCCTGCTCCCGAAAAACAGCCGAAATTTCCGGGCTTGTATCCCAGCAGACGGCCGGCGCCCCTGTCTGCATAATACCTGCTTTCTCATATGCAATCTTCTCCGCGGTTTCCCCCAGGTACTCCACATGGTCAAGGCTGATATGCGTAATCACAGAGATACATTTCTGCGAAACCGAGTTTGTCGCATCCAGCCTGCCGCCCAGTCCTGTCTCCAGGATGCAGAAGTCCGGTTTCCTCTCCGCAAAATATACCATGGCAATAAAAAAGAGGTACTCAAAAAAAGTGGGATGATATGCTTTTTCGTTTCCTGATTCCAGCGCGTCCCAATCTAACAGCTCATAAATCTGCAGAAAAATACGAAGGAACGCCTCCCTGGAAATCATTTCCCCGTCTACTACAAAACGTTCCCGAATATCCACCAGGTGAGGAGAAGTAAACATCGCTGCTCTATATCCCGCCGCTTCCAGGATACTGCGAAGGTAAGCACAGACAGAGCCTTTTCCGTTTGTGCCTGCCACATGAATGATGCGCATTGTCCTGTCGGGGCTGCCAAGCCGGTGCAGGAATGCTTTCGTTGCCTCCGGGTGATTCTTTGCAGTAAACCTGGGCGTTTCATTCAGGTAATTTTCCGCCTCTTCAAAAGTGGTTATAATCTGTTTTTCTTTTTTCATATTTTTATTCCGGTTCCGCATCCTTCCGATTGTTATTCTGGTTATGCATCCTTCCAGTTGTCTGTTCTATTCCGGTTATGCATTCTTCCGGCGGCTTCACATCCTGCTTCACAACAATTTCAATGATGTACTTTCATCAATTCAAACAGTACAGGCGTGATGGCAGGATAGGTAAGATTTTCCGGCAGTTCCTCAAATTCTCTCACCTCCGCCATCTCGCTTTCGGGCGGAATCAAAGCAAGCTTACGGATATCCGCCCGAAATGCCATACCGTTTGCCCCTCCGAATTCATAATCACACAAAGGTTCCATGGTATAATCCACTGCCCCGGATTCCTCATACAATTTTTACCGGTGCGCAGTATAAATTGTATACCATTACCGTCTGAATTACCGCAGGGCGCCATGCCGCCCTGCAGATATAATTATGACTCTGCAAGAGATGCTGTCCAAGCTGTTACCTGCTGACAGCATCATATGCAGCCTCATCCAGCCATCACTGCAGCTGCTCTAATCTTTGGTTCACCTGTTCCATCATCTGTGTATACCTTGCAAGCTTCTCCCTCTCGGCCGCAACCTTTTCCTCCGGCGCTTTGGACAGGAACCTCTCATTGGACAGCATCCCGTTGACTCTGGCAAGTTCTCCTTCCAGCCGCTTCTGTTCCTTCTGCAGACGTTCTATTTCCTGGGCAATATCCACCAGCTCTGCAAAGGGAATATACAATGTGGCGCCGGGGATTACCACCGAAACGGCATCCTGCGCAATACCGGCCTTATCCTTCTGTATGGACACCTCACTTGCCCTGGCAAGGGAAGCGAAAAACAATCTGCCCTCTGTGAAGGTATTCCGAATCCCTTCGTCCTCACTGACCACATACACCCCCGTCCTGCGGCCTGGCGCTACATTCATCTCACTGCGCACATTCCGAATCCCCCGGACTGCCTCCTTAATGATCTCAATATCCCGCTCTTCCTTCACAAAGCAGCGCTCTTCCCTGAATACGGGCCATTTGCTGATCATAATGGATTCTTCCTCGCTCTGCAGGGTACAGAAAATTTCCTCCGTGATAAAGGGCATATAGGGATGGAGCAGTTTTAATGCATCAATTAAGACCGTCTTCAGCGTCCATAGTGCCGCATTGCGGCTGGCAGCACCGGAAACACCTTTGGCATTTTCTTCGCCTGAGGCGCCTTCCGCTCCTTCTGCATCATACAGCCGGGGCTTTACCATCTCAATATACCAGTCGCAGAACTCATCCCAGATAAAATCATAGACCTTCTGCACTGCAATGCCCAGCTCAAAGCTTTCCATATTGTCGGTCACATCTCTTATCAGGGTATTCAGCCTGGAAAGAATCCACTTGTCCACAGGCTGCAGCTCCGAAACCGCCGGTTTTGTTACTTCTATGGCCTTTTCTCCTTCCGCCGAATCCTTCCGCCCCATATTCATCATAATGAAACGGGATGCATTCCACACCTTATTGGCAAAATTACGGCTGTTTTCCACACGCTCATAATAGAAACGCATATCATTGCCGGGCGCATTGCCGGTAATCAGTGTCAGCCGGAGGGCATCGGCGCCATATTTCTCTATAATTTCCAGGGGATCAATCCCATTGCCGAGAGATTTCGACATTTTACGCCCCTGGCCGTCCCGCACCAGGCCATGGAACAGCACCGTGTGGAAAGGCTTTTCCCCCATCTGCTCATAACCGGAGAATATCATCCTGATAACCCAGAAAAAGATAATATCATATCCCGTGATAAGCACATCCGTCGGATAAAAATATTTCAGTTCTTCCGTCTCTTCCGGCCAGCCCAAAGTCTCAAACGGCCAGAGTGCGGAGGAAAACCAGGTGTCCAAAGTATCCGGATCCTGGGTAAAATGCGTACATCCGCATTTGGGACAGCTTTCCGGCATTTCCCCGGCAACCACAATCTCCTTACATTCATCGCAATAATAAGCCGGAATTCTATGTCCCCACCAAAGCTGACGGCTGATACACCAATCTCTGATATTGTCCGTCCAATTATAATAAATTTTCTCCATCCGCTCCGGCACCAGCCTGATTTTACCGCTCTTCACCGCTTCTGCCGCCGGCTTAATCAGCTCGTCCATTTTCACAAACCACTGTTCTTTCACAAGCGGTTCAATCGTAGTCTTACAGCGGTCATGAGTACCTACATTATGGGAATACTCTTCGATTTTCACCAGCAGCCCCAGGCTCTCCAGCTCTTCCACGATGGCCTTTCTCGCTTCATAACGCCCCATGCCCTGATATTTTCCGCCATTTTCGTTGATGACAGCGTCATCATTCATAATATTAACCACAGGAAGGTTATGACGTTTTCCCACCTCAAAGTCATTGGGGTCATGGGCCGGTGTAATTTTCACCACACCTGTACCAAATTCCCTGTCCACATAAGTATCTGTCACTATGGGAATCACTTTGTTCACAATGGGCAGCAGCACACTCCTGCCTATGAGATGTGCATAGCGCTCATCTTCCGGATGGATTGCCACCGCAGTATCTCCTAACATAGTTTCAGGCCGGGTGGTTGCAAATGTCAGAAACTCCGTATTACTGGGCGTGCCGTCATCATTCATCACAGGGTATTTGATGTGCCAGAGATGCCCTGCCTGTTCCTGATACTCTACCTCTGCATCGGAAATGGAAGTATTACATACAGGACACCAGTTAATCATGCGGGCTCCTTTGTAAATATACCCTTTCTCATGCATTTTAACAAAAACTTCGGTGACTGCCTTATTACAGCCCTCATCCATAGTGAAACGCTCCCTGTCCCAATCGCAGGAAGATCCCATCTTTTTCAGCTGGGATACGATACGTCCGCCATACTCCTTCTTCCACTCCCAGGCACGCTCTAAAAATTTCTCCCGTCCCAGATCATTCTTGTCAATACCCTCTTCCTTAAGCTTCTCAATAATCTTAACCTCCGTTGCAATGGAGGCATGATCCGTCCCCGGCTGCCACAGGGCATTATAACCCTGCATCCGCTTGAAACGAATCAGAATATCCTGCATGGTATTGTCCAGCGCATGCCCCATATGCAGCTGCCCTGTGATATTCGGCGGCGGAATCACAATAGTAAAGGGGGTTCTGCTGTAATCCACCTCTGCGTGAAAATACTTATTCTTCTCCCATTTTTCATACAATCTGTCCTCAATTCCTGCGGGGTCATAGGTCTTAGCTAATTCTCTGCTCATATCTGCTCCTTTCTCTGCTCAATCTGCTGTTCCTCTGTTCAATTCGCTCTTTCTCCGTTCACATCTGCTGTTCCTCTGTTCACATCTGCTTACATTCATCACTTCACACGGCTTTCCTTACATGCCAAAAACACCCTCTGCCGACTCTCATCAGCAAAGGGCGTCATCAACGCGGTACCACCTTTGTTCACAGAAGGAGGGGTTTCTGTCTTTTTCCATCCTATCTGCCTCAGCGACTTCTGTCAAAGTCCTATCCTCTAACGGGGATAACCCGTGGAACCTTACTTACTGCCGTTTCAGGCTCCCGGCTTGGAAGCTACCTTCCGCACCCTTTCCTTCAAGCAGCCTCTCAGCGCCCAGTTTCGGACAGCCGCTCTCTCTTTTAAGGGGCAATGCGTACTCCTCTTCGTCACAGCCTTTTCTTTCTATTGCATTAATATAATATACCCCTTGTATTTTGTCAAGGAAAATCTGCAAATATCCCTGATAACCTCCCTAATAATGTGCAGCCGTTCGTAACAGTTCAGACATGTGGGAATGATTGTACAATTTGTCTGTTCATATATATTCCTCAAATTATCCGTTTTTCTAAATAGGCGGCTACACCATCCTCCTCATTTGAAAGTGTTATATCATCAGCAATGTCTTTGACCTCTTGTACCGCATTATCCATTGCAACACCAACGCCGCATAGCTTTAACATACCTATATCTGCATAATCATCTCCAAAAGCAACAATTTCCGATACATCCGCATGACACACTTCACATACAGCTAATATTGCCTTTTCCTTTGTAATCCCGCTTTTCGTAAACTTATACCAGTCGCCATCCGAAAAATGCTGGCTGTCCAGTTCTGAAAAATGATTACATAATTTCTGTGCCAAGTCGGGACGATGTATTTCAACACATATTTTCAAAGCTTCGTACCTAAAATCTGTAAAGTCCGTATATATGCTGTCTCCCCAGCTTTTATCCTGCTCTTTGGGATTGATTTTATAATTCCAGTAATGTGCCTCTAATGTGTCAACCGTAATTTCACAATCCATACCGCATATTTTTCTTGCTGACTCAATAAAGTTTTTTGTCTCTATTGCCGAAAAAGAAGAAGAACAGATGATTTTTTCGTTTACCCGTACCAGTGCCCCGCCGCTGGAAATAAGAATATCCGGCTTCATTTCTCTTAAAAAACTCAAACAATTTTGTTCGCCCCTTGATGTTGAAATACCGATTAAATATCCACATCCTTTACATTTAGATAATATTTCCAGAGTATATTCAGATAAAGATTTATCATTTCTTAATAAAGTGCCATCTAAATCAAAAAGTAATATTT
>CAJUAP010000040.1 GCA_910584435.1 uncultured Acetatifactor sp. | reverse complement strand
TAGAGTAATCCATCTTGAAAGGAGTAAATAAAATGGGATTTTTTGCAATGATTGCATCAATGCTGCTGGGGATATTGTTTGTTGCTGCCGGAATTTCTCGTAGAAAGCAAAAGGGATGGTCTATAATCCTTATCGTACTTGGAATAGTATGTGTTATTTTTGCGGTTTATTTGGGATTCCCTAAATAAAGAAATTGTTCTGAAATCTTGAAAAAGAAGAATTGCTCCGGGTGAGTGCGCAGACAGGTCAGAAGAAGGAGAGCTAAAGGGATTGAATTTGCGTACCAATATATTTTGAAGGTCACAAAGAAATATCCCCCATAAGCTACAGCCTGACAAGGCAGGGCAGGCATCCCCTGTGTTCCGGCAAAACAGAGATAGGCGATTGAAAATGTTTCCGGGTTTTGGTATAATGAGGAAAATGCCCGACTGCAGATAGGAATACGATGGTGTTAAGGAGGAAGAGGACAGGATGGAGAGAACAATTAAAGTAACCGGAAAGGCTAAAATTGCGGCGAAGCCGGATATGATACGGTTGTCTATTGATTTGAAGGGAAGCCGGGAGAGCTATGAGGATGCTTTGCAGCAGTCAACGCAGCATGTGGAGGCACTGGCGGGGTGCTTTGAAAGCCTGGGCTTTGAGAGAACGGATTTGAAGACAGTTTCCTTTCAGGTGAGTACAAAGTATGAAAGCTATCAGGATAAGTTAAGAAACTGGAAAAAGAAATTTGCAGGGTACGAATTCCAGCACAGTTTAAAGATAGAATTTGATAAGAGCAATCAGATGCTTGGCAAAATGCTGTATGCTCTGGCACATAGCTCCGTGGAGCCTGAATTCCGGATTTATTATACTGTGAAGGATGCGGAGTGTGTAAAGGAGCTTCTGCTGGCAAAGGCGGTGGAGGATGCGAAGGCGAAAGCAGAGGTGCTCGCCAAAGCAGCGGGAGTGGCGCTGGGAGAGGTTGTCTCAATTGATTATTTCTGGGAGGAAATAGAGATTGTTTCCAAGCCGATGAACCTGAGGTCATTGGGCGCGAAGTGTATGGAGGCAGATGATGGAGGAGCGTATGAGGTAGACATGGAACCGGATGATATCAATGTGTCTGACCATGTGACAATGTATTGGAGTATTCTGTGACAATGGATTCATCTTTTCGGGCGGACAGCAGCCGTTATGAGGGAGGGGCTGGGGCTTGGAGTGCCCATTGCCCGCGGCCTTCTGCATGCCATGGCGGAACATGCCGGTGAAGGTTATCGGAATGCCGTTTCGGGCAAGAGCTTTCAGGAATGTCACAGTGGTTAATTCAGGAAATCTCTCCAGCGGCATGGGCATTGCAGCGCTGTGGGCGGCATATATGGCCGGACAGAATATGGCGGCGGAGGATATTGTAACATCCATATCCACATCCTTTATTATGAACAGTACGCAGATGCTGTAACGGGGAGGCAGGATTTCCAGGGAAGTCCGTATATTATGTAGTACACTGCTGCTGCATCCTGTCATTGTGCTGCGCAAGTGTAGTTCCTGTAGAAAATGCGGAGAAACTGCAGACGGCGGAGGATATGGCGAGAATGGAAACTTGCAATAAAAATTGGGAATTGACACGAATTAAAAAACAGCTTATTATTAGCAATAAGAAATGGGTTTTTACCGTGCATCTTGTTATGGTCTGCTCATTTCTTTTTTATTGCTAAGATATCATACAAAACTTGCTGAAGGAGGGCGAATTGCATACAAAAATGATTTTACTTTGGCGCATATTGTGTTATACTGTGTTCATATAAATAAAGCTGCATTTGGATATTCCGGATGCGAGGCGGCCAATATCATTGGTCAAAATAATCATAGAAAGGATAAAAATGGTGGAGAACATGGATGCAATGGCAGATAATACAAAAACATATGCACATGACTATGATCAGTATGAGGATGAGGGCAAGTCAGCGGCAGCTTTGGTGGAAGAAATCCTGGAGGATCCGGATCTGCCCGGTTTGAAGGAAATTATCATCGGAAACTGGGGAGGCGCCTGGGAAGAGGATTGCCAGGCATTGTTAGACGGAATTGTGGAGAATGCGGATCGCTTTGCCAATGTTGAGAGACTCTTTGTGGGAGATATGGATTATGAGGAATGCGAAGTATCCTGGATTATGCAGGGGGATTACAGCAGGCTTTGGGCGGCGCTGCCAGGTTTAAAGGCGTTGACCATCAAGGGGAGTATGGATTTGGAATTGGGGGAGATTGTCCATGAGGGATTAGAGTCGCTGACAATTATCTGCGGCGGACTTCCAAGTGATGTGATTGAATCCATACAGAATGCCAGACTGCCGAAGCTGAAGAAGCTGCTGCTCTATATTGGCGTGGACAATTACGGATTTGACGGGGATGCGGATACCATCAGGGAGCTTTTGGATAAAGCTGATTTTCCGGAGCTTACTTATCTGGGAATTGCGGACAGTGAGATACAGGACGAGCTGACAGAAGTGGTTTTGGCGAGCAAGTTTATGGGGCAGATTACTTCGCTGGATTTGTCCTGCGGCACATTGTCTGATAAGGGCGGTAAGCTGCTGCTGGAGAAATTACCTGCATTTCCGAATGTGAAGAAACTGGACGTTCATCACAATTATCTCTCGGTGGGTATGATAGAAGATTTGGAAGGGCTTTCCATAGAAGTAGATGCTTCCGAAAGAGAAGAAGCGACGGAGTATCACGGCGAAATCTGGATGAATGCCATGCTCACAGAATGAAACAGGCGGTATTGCTGGGAAATCCGGGCACAAAGAGGACGGTTTACCTGGAACGGGCAGCGGCACAGTCGGGCATTTTTATTCGTGTGATTGATTGGAAGGATTGGATAAAGCGTCAGACAGAAGATTGCCAGGAGGAATTGTTTCTGAAGATTGATCCGCCGCGTTGGGAGAGCTGTCAGCTGGACGAATTGAGCGGGCTTACAGGGGAGTACTTGGAGCGGTTGGGAGAGCTGGCACATATGGCGCAAATGTATCCTGTCACCTTCTTAAATGAGCCGTATACGATTGCGGCATTATTGGATAAAAGAGCCTGTAAGTACAGGCTGCTTCAGGCAGGGGTGCCGGTGACAGAGACACTGCCAGAGCCGTGTGTGAAAGTCAGTGCAGCGGACAGGGAAAAAAACTGTGTGCAGGGCAGGTGGTCGGCTGGCGCTCTGCTTGATATGATGAAGCAGAAACGTATCTGCCAGGTCTTTCTTAAGCCGGTAAGAGGTTCCGGCGCTGCAGGAGTTTCAGCATTCCGCTTCCAGCCGTCTACAGGTCGGATGGCGCTTTATACCTGTGCGCTGCAATCGCCGGAATATGGCTTGATCAATACCAAGAAACTCAGGAGGTTTTCAGCGGCAGATGAGGTTATTGCGCTGCTTAATCAGATATTGGCGCTGGACTGCGTTGTGGAAAAATGGTATGCAAAAGCAGAATATCAGGGCTTCTCCTATGATTTGAGAGTGGTGGTTCAGGATAAGAAGGTGGATTTTATATTGGCGAGGCTTTCCCAAGGACCGATTACCAATTTACATTTGAACAATCATCCGCTGGAAGTGAACCGGATGGGGCTGCCTGGGACAGTGTTAGATTCTGCAGCGGAGTTATGCCTGAAGAGTATGGAATGCTATCCCGGACTTAGGAGTGCGGGGATAGATGTACTGCTGGAAAAAGGAAGCCTTAAGCCAAGGATTATTGAGATGAACGCCCAGGGTGATTTGATTTATCAGGATATTTATAACAGGAATCAGATTTATTGTCATCAGGCGGAGATGATGAGAGACTGGTTGCATCATGTTTGAACAGGAGAGAAAAATGAACGAAGATGTGGAACGGTCAGTGCAGGAGGAAGTACCTGTACGATTAATAAAACCTTCCGGGGAGAAGGGGAAACCAACTGTTGACATGAATCAGGTGGTGGGGACTTCTGATATTCTATTTATTTGTCTGGATACATTGCGTTATGATGTGGCAGTGCAGGAACAGGAGGCCGGTAATACGCCTGTGCTGAATCAATATGGGCCGTGGGAGAAGTGCCAGGCACCGGGAAATTTTACTTATCCCTCCCATCATGCCATGTTTGCGGGATTTTTACCCTGCCGGTATGATGCGAAAAATGTAGCGGATCGGGAACTTTTGTTTTTCCCACAGTCCATCGGTTTGGGGAAAAAGCCTCCGGAAGGTACTTATTGTTTCTCCGGAAGTACGA
Source organism: uncultured Acetatifactor sp. (assembly GCA_910584435.1). GTDB lineage: Bacteria > Bacillota > Clostridia > Lachnospirales > Lachnospiraceae > Acetatifactor. Next base: position 31,943 of record CAJUAP010000040.1, on the reverse strand, counting down.
TTATGGAAGGGCTTGTCCAGGACGGCTACGATACATGGTGTGTGGGCGGTGTGGCGTTTTTCGATAAAAGATCCGACATTGGAAAGGTATTTCCGGGCTGTTTTCAGAAAAGCTTTTGGAATCCGTCATTTGGCTGTCCGGTAAAAGACAGCACCAAAAATCAGGTAGATTTTATTTTAAAGAAAATTTCCGTTGCAGATACAGAAAAACGTATTTTTATGTATCTGAATGTGGATGCAATTCATTATCCCAATTATTTCTACCTGGAGGGGGCATCCGGTGACAGCGTCTTGAGCCATGCTGCCGCGCTGCGGTATGCGGACCAGGAACTGGGGCGGCTGTTCGAGGGGTGGAAGGAGAAGAGGGGCAGTACCTTTGTCATCTGCTGTTCGGATCACGGAACCTGCTATGGAGAGGATGGCTGCCAGTTTCACGGCATAAATCATCCGGTGGTAAATACCATTCCTTATAAACATTTTTTTATCTGACATATTAAAATGCTTCAGAGATACTTGTTTCGAAGCATTTTCTCGTAACGTCAGACAGGTCACTGAACTGTTACATTTTATTATGATCTGTAAAGGAAATTCTGACATGAATCCATATGTGCAATATATGTATAGTTATCCTCACAAAACTGCTTATCGTCCGCTGAAGGGGGTATCATTAAAGGAATACGCTTCACTGCTGTCGGGAGGAGGACATGGTCTCTATCTTCATATTCCTTTTTGCCAGGCAAAATGCGGGTATTGTAATTTGTTTTCGGTGACCGGACAGGGAAAAGAAGCCATGGACAGGTATCTGGATGCAGTGGAGCGGCAGGCCGGGCAATATGCGGAATTGTTAATGAAATACCGTTGTGAATTTTCTGATTTGGTGATTGGCGGAGGAACGCCGTTGTTTTTGGCGGAGGAACAGCTGGAACGGGTATTTTGTCTGCTGGAAACTTATTTTGCATTTGCTCCGGGGCGGCAGGCAGTTATAGAGACGGCGCCCAATCAGACAACCGGAGAGAAGCTTGCCATCTTAAAACAGATGGGAATTACCAGGGTCAGTATGGGGATTCAAAGCTTTTGGGACGAAGAGCTTCTGGCTTTGAGGCGGCGGCATACGGGGGAGGTGGCAAGAAAAGCGCTGGCCCTCTTGAAATCTTATGAGTTCCCCTGCGTGAATGTTGATTTTATATATGGAATTCCAGGGCAGACGGTGGAGAGCTTGTTGATGTCGCTCAAGGAGGCGCTGGAATATGCGCCGGAGGAGATTTTCCTGTATCCTCTGTATGTGAAGCATGGTGTGGGATTAGAGCGGGAGGGGGTGGTTACGGAGCCGGAAGCTGCTTATGGTCAGTATCTGGCCGCAAGCAGGTATCTGTTGGGAGAAGGATTCCGACAGGATTCTATGCGCCGTTTTGTCCGACGGGATACTGCTGCAGGACAGGGAAGCGGTGCAAAGCAGGAAAACAGCCGGGAATTCTTTGATTGTGGTTCTGGTACATCCCTGGCATTGGGCTGCGGCGGAAGGAGCTATCTGGGTAATCTGCATTTTTGTACACCTTATGCAGTGGACAGAGAGGCTTGTCTTAGACGGCTGGCGGAATACGAAAATACCAGGGATTATACAGAGATTACCCATGGGATTCTGTTGTCTGAGGAAGAGGAAAAGCGCCGATATGTGATCCGGCATCTGCTCATTCGTCCGGGAATAGAAATGCATTTGTATCAGGAGCGCTTCAAAAAAAATGTGCTGGAAGATTTCCCTCTGCTGCAGGATTGGCAGGAACAGGGTTTGATAGAGGTGCAGTGCGGCGAACAGGAAGAATTTCTTGTGCTGACGGAGAAGGGGCTTGGGTTATCCGATTATTTAGGACCTGAACTGATATCACCACAGGTTCGGAAGGCCATGGAAGAATGGAATCCGTGAGATGAAGGGAGCTGTGCAGATGGAACCCGTGAGATGAAGGGAGCTGTGCAGATGGAACCCGTGAGATGAAGGGAGCTGTGCAGATGGAACCCATAAGATGAAGAGAGCTGTGCAGATGGAACCCATAAGATGAAGAGAAGTATACAGATGGAATCCGTAAGGTGCAGGGAACCCCACAGAGCAGTATGGGGAATGGAGGAAAAAATGGCAGGGCGTATGGTGTTGTATCGGGGATGTTTGAAGAGCTGTAATTATCAATGCTCCTACTGTCCTTTTTCCAAACATCCTGTGTCAGAGCGCGAACTTGCAAAGGACAGGGCACAGTGGTTTTCCTTTGTAAAATGCTATGAAGAGAGGGCGGCGGCACTGGGAATCGGGGCCATGATGATTGTGCCTTATGGTGAGGCGCTGATTCATTCCTGGTATTGGGAAGGGCTTGCCCGTATGAGTGCATTGCCGGAGACAGATGCGGTGGGAGCGCAGACAAATTTAAGTTTTTCTGCTGCTGATTCTCTTGAGAATTATGTGAAAATGGGAGGTGTGCTTGGAAAATTAAGGATTTGGGCCACCTTTCATCCGCAGATGACAACGGTTGCAGCATTTGCGGAGCAATGCCGGAAACTGACACAGGCAGGTGTGCTGATGTGTGCCGGAAGTGTAGGAGTGCCGGCGCATTTGGAGGTGCTGCGGCTGCTTAAGGCGGAGCTGCCGGAAAATGTATATTTGTGGGTGAATCAAATGGATGGCTTAAAGCGGCCCTATACAGAAGCGGAAAAAAAGGCATTTCTGGAAATAGATCCGTATTTTATCAGAGAATTGACACCTGTGACGGCAGATGTCAACAGGTGCGGAGGACGTCTGATGATAGAAGGGGACGGAAAAATGCATACCTGTAATATCAGTCCGATATTGAAAGGCGGCTGGGAGAAGCAGTTTCCGGCACCTGAATGTAAACGAAAACTTTGTTCCTGCTACCTTGCATATGGTGGGAGAAGGGATGAGATGAACCGGATATTGTTCGGGGAATACCCATTGTTCCGCATTCCACGGCGTCCTAAAGCCGTTTTCTTAGATATTGACGGAACTCTGCTTTCCGAAGAGGGAGGTTTTGAGGGGGATTCGGAGCCTGTGCTGATGAAGATATGTGACACAGGCAGTGATTTGAGATGTGATGAAACAGGAAAAGCATTATGCTCAGACATATCAGGAATAAGCCGGGGGGACGGTGGTGTAAAGCCGCCGCAAAGGCAGGACAGGATGCCGCAGCAGATTCGTGCCTGGGAGGAAAGCGGTATTGCCGCAGGATTGGAAGCGCTTGCAAGGGACGGAACATGGCTTTTCTTTGCGACTACGTTACCCTATGAAGAAGCTATGAAGCGGTGCCATAGTATCCGGCATCTGTTCCAGGGCGGAATTTTTTCCGGCGGAGCACATATTCGTTTGAATGCTGACAGAACCTATGGGGGAAGACCGGGTATTGGGAAGGAAATGCCTGAAGCTGTGGAAGGGGACAGGGAGCATTTCTTATGGCTGGAGGATAGCTTATTGCCGTATTTGACAGCATTGCAGAAGAAATATTGTTTTCGGCTGCTGGCATATGGAAGAAATGAGCGCTTTTATAAATTTACCCTGCTCCGTACCCGGCGCAAAACGTGGAAGAGACAAGAGGCGGAGGAAATTTTCCACGATGTACCCGTGTCTGCAGGTTCGATTCGATATATTATAGAAGGAAAATGTCTTCAGGTGGTCTGTGGGAGGGCTGATAAGGCGGAGGGGGTCAGGAGGCTGTGCCGATGGCTGCAAATTTCTCCGGAAGAAACGGCTGCTGTGGGAAATTCCCGGGAGGATGAGGGAATGATGGCGTTATGCGGTATGTCAAAATGAGCGTTTGGAGGATGCTGGCTGATATTGCAAAGTGTTGTGTTGATGAGGCGGCTGCGTGGAAATACAGTAAGGATGCTGTATAGATAGAAAATGCAGAGGAGACAGGGAATGCAGCATAGATGGAGGATGCAGAAGAGACAGGGAATGCAGCATAGATGGAGGATGCAGAGGAGACAGGGAATGCAGCATAGATGGAGGATGCAGAGGAGACAGGGAATGCAGCATAGATGGAGGATGCAGAAGAGACAGGGAATGCAGCATAGATAGAGGATGCAGAAGAGACAGGGAATGCAGCATAGATGGAGGATGCAGAAGAGACAGAGAATGCAGCATAGATGGAGGATGCAGAGGAGACAAAGAATGCAAAAGGAATGGAGGATGAACAGAGGTATCGGCTATGATGATTACATATAAGGATGATAAAGGTTTTTCTGCAGGTGATTTGCAGGAATTATTTCAATCGGTAAACTGGCTGTCTGCCAAATATCCGGACAGGCTGAAGAAAGCGCTGGACAATTGTGGAACTGTATTTACTGCCTGGGATAAAGAGAAGCTGGTAGGGCTTGTAAATGCCATTGATGACAGTGAATTAACGGCATATGTGCACTATTTATGCGTAAACCCGGAATATCAGGGGCTGGGAATCGGAACGGAACTGATGCGCAGAATTAAGGAAAAGTATAAATCCTATCTGTATATTATTTTAATTGCGGAAAACGAACCGTTGATTCGATATTATCGTCAAAATGGATTTGAGCATATGGACGAGGAGTACGTGATTATGATACGGAATGAGTAGGCATGGATACGGGTTTTAAATTTAGGACTTCCTATTTCAGGGAAATTGTATTATAATAGAGTTCAGACATGGTATTCAATCATGAATCAAGGAAGCACGTCAATGAAGATCTGGCTGTGACCCCCATTTTATTTTATGATGCTTTCAAAATCAGGAGGAATTTATGAGAGAAAAGTATGAATCACTGGCACTTGTACAGTTAAGAGAACTTGCGAAAGTGCGAGGGTTGAAAGGTACATCTTCCATGAAAAAAGCAGAGCTGGTAGAAGCTATGCTGGAGGAAGATGCACGACTGGAAGGTGAGGAAAGTGCCGCAAAGAGTGAGAAGAAGACTGACGCCGTAAAGAGTGAGAAAAAAGGAAGTAAGGCGAGAAGTGAGGAGAAGCAGCAGACTGTTGAGAATGCTCCTAAATCTACTCACAAACGTACTATTGTTAAGAAGTTTACCACAGCACAACAGGAACGCTGTGACAGACCTCAGGGTGCTGTTATGAATGAGAACAGTTATAAGGCGGAGGCTATGGTGCAGCCTGAAAACCGCCAAAAGGGCGAAACGGCATCCAGGGCGGAATCTACAGTATCAATGAAAGCGGATACCTCGGGTGCGAGAGCAGAAGCGGCGGAAAGCAGACCGGAAAGAACGGAAGCATCCGGCGGAAGGACGGAGGCATCAGGAAGCAGACCGGAAAGAACGGAAGCATCTGGTGGAAGGACGGAGGCACCTGGAAGCAGACCGGATGCACAGGGGACACCGAGAATTAATCGTTCTAATGAGGTCTATGACGAGAAGACATATCCCAAAGAATTAGACAGCGGCGAAGAGGCCAGCGGTATTCTGGAAGTTATGCCCGATGGTTATGGTTTTATCCGATGTGAAAATTATCTGCCAGGAGAGAATGATGTCTATGTGGCACCCAGTCAGATCCGGCGTTTCGGCTTGAAAACAGGGGATATTCTGCGCGGCAACAAGCGGATTAAGACCCAGCAGGAAAAATTCAGTGCATTGCTGTTTATCCGCACTATTAATGGCTACACCACTGAGGAAGCCGCAAAACGTAAGGGGTTCGAGAATATGACACCGATTTTTCCCAATGAGCGTATTCGTCTGGAGACATCGGGCAGCAGCGTGGCCATGAGAGTTATGGATTTGATAAGTCCGGTGGGCAAGGGACAGCGTGGTATGATTGTTTCACCGCCTAAGGCCGGTAAGACAACTTTGTTAAAGGAAGTGGCAAAGTCCATTCTGCATACCAATCCGGATGTGCATATGCTGATTTTACTGATTGATGAGCGCCCTGAGGAAGTGACGGATATTAAGGAGGCAATCAGCGGAACCAATGTAGAAGTGATTTACTCTACATTTGACGAATTGCCTGAACACCATAAGAGGGTCTCTGAAATGGTGATTGAACGCGCGAAACGCCTGGTGGAACATAAAAAAGATGTAATTATTCTGTTAGACAGTATCACGCGTCTTGCCAGAGCATATAACCTGGTAGTCCCTCCCAGCGGACGTACACTTTCCGGCGGCCTTGACCCGGCAGCGCTGCATATGCCCAAGAGATTTTTCGGAGCGGCCAGGAATATGCGTGAGGGAGGCAGCCTGACGATTCTTGCTACGGCCTTGGTGGATACCGGGAGTAAGATGGACGATGTCATCTATGAGGAATTCAAAGGTACCGGCAACATGGAGATGATTTTGGATCGGAAACTTTCCGAAAAACGTATTTTCCCTGCCATCGATCTTGCAAAATCGGGTACCAGAAGGGAAGATCTGCTGTTGTCAAGTGAAGAGCTGGAAGCCATTAATATTATGCGTAAGGCGCTGAATGGCATGAAGGCGGATGATGCTACGGATCGTATTCTGGATTGTTTCTCTAAGACAAGAAGTAACAATGATTTTGTTCAAATGGTAAAAAGAAACAAATTTATTTAAAATAGGACTTGCACCTTTACCATTCATATGATACAATAATATCGCTGTTTGTGGTTCCATAAGCAGTGCGGATGAGAACGACAAATATTTTATGCAAATATGCTTGTAAGTATTATAGAGAGGTGAGAAAGATGAAAGAAGGAATCCATCCACAGTATTATCAGGCAACCGTGACCTGCAACTGCGGTAATACTTTTGTGACCGGCTCCACCAAGCCTGAGATTCATGTCGAAGTTTGTTCCAAGTGCCATTCATTCTATACTGGACAGCAGAAGACGGCAAGAGCCGATGGACGTATTGAGAAGTTTAACAAGAAATATGGCGTTAAATAGGAATCGCAAAAGGGTTGAGGTGCTGCATCTCAACCTTTTTGTTACGGATTGTTTGGGCCGCCCCAATGGGCAGGCTTTTTCTGCTGATTGTCTGTGCGGCTGTGCTGACATGACGGAAGCGGGAAGGACGTAGCGGGAGAGTAATAATTATGTCAAGTAAGAGAAAACATTATTCCGGGATCGGCGGCCAGGCCGTACTGGAAGGCATTATGATGAAAAACGGAGAGAAATATGCTGTTGCTGTGCGGAAATCTAACGGGAAGATTGCCATAGAACAGGATAATTACCACGGTCTGCTGGACGGAAAAGTGATTAAGAAGATTCCTTTTATCAGGGGAATTTTTAATTTTATAGATTCTCTTGTACTGGGAATGAAATGTTTGAATTATTCCGCAGCTATAGATGATGAAGCGGATGCAGAAGAGGGGAAAAGGAGCACCGGCGAAGGACTAATCACAGCGCTGGTTACCTGCGTTTCCTTTGCATTGGCAATCGGCATTTTTGTGGTGCTGCCTTATTATATTGCGTCCAGACTGAATGGTTTTGTGCGCAACCAATCCCTGATAGCCATAGTAGAAGGTTTGATACGTATTATTATTTTTATGATATATGTATGCAGCATCAGCTTCATGAGGGATATCAGAAGACTGTATCGGTATCATGGTGCGGAACACAAGTGCATTAACTGTATTGAAAGAGGCAGACCGCTGACAGTGAAGAATGTCATGCGGAGTTCCAGACTTCATAGGCGATGCGGAACCAGTTTTATCTTCTTTGTATTATTGGTAAGCGTTGTATTGTTCTTTTTTATCCGTGTGGATAATGTGGCGCTAAGGGTGGCATTGCGTATTCTGCTGATGCCTGTGGTGGCAGGAATCTCTTATGAGATTATCAGGCTGGCCGGACGTTCTGACAATATTCTGGTGAGAATCATTTCGGCACCGGGAATGGCGGTGCAGAGATTGACCACGAAGGAACCGGACGAGAAGATGGTGGAGGTGGCAATTGCTGCGGTGGAAGCAGTGTTTGATTGGAAGAAATTCCTGCAGGATAATTTCGGGTACAGAGAGGAAGAATTGGATACAGCAACAGAACATGCCGGTAACAGGTGAAGGTGTATGAGGGAGTAGCCGTTATGACTTACAGGGAATTATATGATATGGGGAAGAAAGCTCTGCATTCTGCAGGAGTTGCGGAGGCAGAGCTGGATGCCCGGCTGCTGCTTGAATATGTCTGCGGAACCAATCGAAATGATCTGCTGGTGCATGGAGACAGGACGGTAGCGCCGGACAGGCAGGAAGTGTATAAAGCACTGATTGGGAAACGGGAGAAAAGGATTCCGCTGCAGTATCTGACAGGAGTGCAGAATTTTATGGGGTTGGATTTCAGTGTGGATTCCCGTGTGCTGATTCCAAGGCAGGATACGGAAGTATTGGTGGAAGAAGTGCTCAGGAATCTGCATGACGGGATGCATGTGCTGGATATGTGTACCGGTTCGGGCTGTATTTTAATCAGTCTGCTCCACTATTCCAATCATTGTGACGGATTAGGCGTGGACATCTCTCAGGATGCATTGGAAGTGGCCGGGAGGAACGGCGCGAAACTTCTGCCGAAGGAAAGCGATGAGAGTGCAGAAGAGGGATTTGGAAGGATACGTTTTCTGCAGAGCGATTTATTTCAGGCGGTGGAGGGAAAATTTGATGTGATTGTATCCAACCCTCCTTATATTGACAGTGCGGCCATGGAAAGTTTAATGCCGGAAGTGGGGGAATATGAGCCTCGTCTTGCCTTGGACGGGGGAAGCGATGGCCTGTATTACTATCGTAGAATGACAGAAGAGTGCCGGGATTACCTTTTCGGCGGAGGAATGCTGTTTTTTGAAATCGGCCAGGAGCAGGGAGAGGCAGTCAGCAGTCTTATGAAGCAGGCCGGTTTCCTGGATATTCAGGTGGTGAAGGATTATGCAGGACTGGACAGGGTGGTGTATGGCACAATAGGTTTCGGAACACCGGAAAACGGGAAAAGCGAAGGGATGTGAAAAGTGATGTTTGATAGATTAGAGGATTTATTGATACGTTATGAAGAAATTATGGGTGAACTTCATGAACCCACAGTGGCGAACAATCAGGAGCGTTTCCGCAGACTGATGAAGGAGCAGAGCGATTTACTTCCTCTCGTGGAGGCTTATACGGAATATAAGAAGTGCAGACAGGATATTGAGGATTCCATGGCCATGCTGGAGGAAGAAAATGATGAAGAAATGCGTGAGATGATAAAGGAAACATTGAATGACAGCAGGAAAAGGGAGGAAGAGCTGGAGCAGACTCTGAAGATTCTGCTGCTGCCCAAGGATCCTAATGATGATAAAAATGTCATTGTGGAAATCAGAGCTGGTGCAGGCGGAGATGAAGCAGCATTGTTTGCAGCGGAAATTTATCGTATGTATGTGCATTATGCGGAGAGCCAGCGGTGGAAAGTGGAGACCTTGAACGTGGACGAGATCGGCATAGGCGGTATGAAGGAGGTTCAGTTTGTCGTTACCGGCCAGGGCGCATATTCCAAAATGAAATATGAGAGCGGCGTGCACCGTGTACAGAGGGTGCCGGAGACAGAAAGCGGCGGACGTATTCACACTTCCACCATCAGCGTGGCGGTGATGCCGGAGGTGGATGAAGATATTGATATTGTGATTGACGAAAAGGATGTCAGGGTGGATGTTATGCGTGCATCCGGCAACGGAGGGCAGTGCGTCAACACGACGGATTCCGCAGTGCGTCTGACGCATTATCCTACGGGGATTGTTGTGTACAGCCAGACGGAGAAATCTCAGATACAGAATAAGGCGAAGGCGTTTGCGCTGCTTAAGTCAAAGCTGTATGATATGGAGCAGCAGCAGAGACATGATGCAGAGGCAGAGCTTCGGCGCAGCCAGATTGGAACAGGAGATCGTTCCGAGAAAATCCGTACTTACAATTTCCCCCAGGGCCGTGTTACGGATCACCGAATCGGCTTGACTATTTATAAGCTGGATAAAGTGATGAACGGGGATATTCAGGAGATACTGGATGCCTGCATTGCCGCCGACCAAGCGGCTAAGTTAGCGAAGATGGGGGAAAACTAGAGGCCGCCTGGGTGTGGAACCGAGGGGCTGAGTTAGCGAAGACGGGGAAAACCAGGAGCCGCCTGGCCGTTGAATCGAAGTAGCTGATAGAGAATACAGTGGGAGTCAGGCAAAAAATGAAATATTCAGAGTGTGGAAAAGGGTGGGAACAGGAGAGAGCAGATGAAAAAGAAAGATCAGTTTGTATTGGTGGGGAATGGCAAGGTATTTCGTGACGAAAAAGATATGATGTTATTAGACAGAGAACAGGCTGATAATGCCTTTAAAAAATATAAGAAGGAAGTCCTGGATGTTATTATGGCAGAACACGGGTTTCTGAAGTGGAAGACCAAAGCCTATGTGCGTCTGAATCCAATTGGATTGTTAGAATATATGGATCTGCAGAAAGAGCGTTATGGCTCCAAGACATTCTGTGTTAATTTTGCGGTTATGCCTTTGTATGCTCCTTTGGACTATATTGATATGGGATTAGGAAATCGTCTGGGTCATTATATATCAGGAAAAGACTTTTGGTGGGATTATGCGGATGACGAAACCGCAAAAGCAAGCTTTGTAAATGTTGCGGAGGCGGTAAAATTGTATTTGCTGCCATGGCTGGAACACTTCTCAGATGAAGAAAATTACAGGCAGAGATTACTGCAGGATCAATCGAAATCCTTTATCGGCTATCCCAACCAGGCTTGGCTGGAAGCCTTGGATAGTCAGGAGAAAGAAGCTGTGATGGAAGAGAATATCAGCAGATTGAAGCTGCCTGGGAAGATTTTGACAAAAATAAAATGAAAAGAAGATATGAGCAGACAAAAAACGTCTGAGAAGCTCATATCCTCTTTCCCTTCGAGACAGTTCAACTTAAATTCTGTAACAACATTTCCATGACACAATATGGGGACAGTCCTGCGGCGGTTCGGCATCAGGTATGCTGTGCATTCTGCCCGGCACTATGCAGCACTAATTCGTTTGATTGTCAGGATATCCCAGTTTCAGGCCAAGCTCACGGAGTTTATAATGTGCCAGGTAGCTGTCAGGCAGGACTGCCAGCAGATCCTGATAGTGTTTGTATGCCTGCTCCAGGTTGCCCAATGCCTCATTGTATACTGCAAGCACATGGGGAATTACGGTACAGGTTTGACGGCGGCATTCCAGACAGCGGGGCATCTGCGCCAGGCGTTCCAGTCCTTCTCCTGCCAGCTCCATTTGGCCTGTAAAGATCCAGTATTTTATCATGTCACAGGTATTTTCACGTCCGGTATAAGGATGGGTCAGGTATTGTTCTATGGAAGGAAATTCTTCTGTGTCATAACAATAATATTCTTCAATGGCCTGCAGATAGTATCGGCCGAATTTCGCTGTTTCTTTCTCATTTCCCAGTTCCCAATAGATCTGCATCCGCTCCAGCAGTTTATCGATGTGTTCCCACCAATTATTTTCCTTTGCGGCCATTTCTATTACTTTGCTTTTGGTAATGAGGGCTTTTCCCATGTCCTGTAGAAAATAGTATTGGATATCGGAGAGATTTTCCCACAGTTCTATGGAGTCATATTTCTGTGCAAGTTCCAGGGCTTCCTGTTCCAAACACTGTATTTCTGTGCGGCTCATGTGGGAGCATTGGGCCGTTTTGGCTGAGAGGCAGTACTCCTGATAAAGGGCATCGGATATATTTCCCTTGTCAAAGGATTCACGGAACAGGCGGAGCGCTTCATCATAGTCGCCCTGTTCTTCCCGAAGCCCTGCAAGCGTTTTACAGCACCATGCCTGGTCACTGCCTTCAAGGGTTTGGATTCCCATTTTCAGCCATTCTTCCGCCTGATCCTGTCTGTTCATTTTCATACAGACCTTCATGAGATTGGAGTATAAGGCCAGGCCGTTGCCATTGTCCTTGGGCTCATCCAGGTTTGCCAGGGCTTTCTTGAAGTAGAACAATGCTTTGACGTATTTTCCCTGATAAAAGAGAAGTTTTCCCATCAGGTTCAAGCCCAGGAAATAGTTCTTGTCTAATTTCAGCGCTTGTTCGGCGTCCGCCATGGCTTTGTCCAAAAGCCCCAGTCTCCGGTAGATGATGCCGCGGCTCCAATAATCCGATGGATTGTCAGGATTCAGTTCGATCTGGCGGTCAGCATAGGGCAGAGCCTTCTGTAGTGACGGAATGCTGTCTTTCTGATTGTCTATTTTCTTATACAGGTCCAGTATCTGCCTGTTGGCATTGGCATGTTCCGGGTTAAGCCTGAGGACAGTGTTGTACAGGTTGATGGCTTCCTGCCATTCTTCCAGAGCTTCATGGCATTGGGCCATATTTCTGGCAGCGCTTTCCGTCATTTCGTAATTGCTGACGAAAATGTGATATGCTTCCAGGGCTTCTCTGTATTTTCCGGCGTTCTTAAAAATGCATCCCTGGATATAGTAATAGTCGCAGTAATCTTCCTGAGGCTCATTTTTCCGTAAGTCGATTGCCTTTGCTATGTATTCTTCGGATTTTCCCGGATGCATAAATTCCACGTAGTATTGACAGTCTTCCAGAATTGCCATTTCAAAGTACAGATCAGCGATATGCTTGTTCTCCGCATTGCTTTCCTGGAATTTCTCAAGCAGAGCCTGGGCTTTCCGCAAAGCATCAAAATAATCCACATCCGACCGGCAGCGGAGCCTCTCGCAGCGGATCCTGATTAAATCCAGTTCAGGGCTTTCCACTTCGGCTTCTTCGGCCTGGGCAAGAATCCCTTCCGCATCTTGATACTGCCTGTAATCTATAAATATTTTTGCGGCTTGTTCATAAATGTTGGACAGCTTGGGGTAAAGCTCCTTGGCCTGATAGAAGAGATCCACTACATCCTGGGCGCGGTCCAGCTCATAACATGCCTTCTGCTTCTGTACCAATGCCGGAAACCAGTTTTCATCCTGGGTAAGGATTTCGTCTGCCAGCACCACGGCTTTTTCGTATTCCTTTTCGAAGATGAGTAAGTCAAGAAATTCCTGGCGCATTGGCACATGGTCGGGCGTATATTCCAAAGCCTGCTCAAAAGCCTGTTCCGCCTTGGCGCACCAGGATTTGGAGGTTTCCCTTGTCTGGGCCTGTTCTGCCAGGCTCCAGAAGATTCTTGCCTGAAACGTATAGGCAACGGAAAGGTCATATTGGAATTCCTGTATTCTGCCGTGAATCTCATCAGTGCCCGGCATGTCGCCTGCTGCTTCCAAGAAGGCTGCATTTTTGTCGATTTCCGCCGTATCTTGATTCGCTGCCGCCCGTTCCGTGGCTGTCATATGGGCGGTGTCGTAAGCAATATCCTGTGCCCTGGCAATTTTTGCTGCTGCAGCCTGCTGCCACAAGCGGCTCTCTTCTTCGCTTTCTTCCAGTTTTCCGGCCTGATAGAGGAAGATGGTAAGATACTTATGAAACAGCTCCATTTCGGCATATTCCGGGTGGTTCTGCAGTAAATCGATCCCTTCCTGATTGCGTTCCATTCTGATATAAGAAGTACAGAGCCGGGAGGCGTCTTCTGTGGTGAGGGTTCCGGCGGCAAGGGAAGTTTCACATTCTGTAATAAATTCTTTGTCCAGTTCCTCACGCAGGGAATTCAGGGATTCGTCTTCCCCATCCCTCTGTGCCAGAATGCAATGCTTGAGTGCTTCGGCGAGATTCCCCTGTTCCTGTTCATAAAAGGTGAGATATTTTTCTATAATGTAGTAGGTGCCGGCTTTTTCTTCCAGACGGAGGAATATTTCTCCGGCTTCCTGATGGCTGCCGCAGTTCCAGAGAATTTCCGCAGCAAACACCTGAATCTTAGTATTGTCTTCATAGGCTGCCAGCAGGGATTTGGCTTCTGCCGCTGCATTCAGATTGCCTTCTGCGGCCATAAGCTGCACTTTTGCAAGGCGGTAATAGGGATGGCGGATGCCGAGCTGCTCCATGGCAGCGGCTGTCTGACCGGCTTCTTCCCATTTTTTGTTATAAATCAGTTCTTCTAATTCATACAGGGAATTCTGGAATTGATCATAATCCGCATCATCGGCCCCTTCAGCCCATTGATACGGGAAATCATCATTTCCATCCTGATCCTGAATCCTGCGGAGCATATAATCTACAAAACCTTCCGGCAGATGTTCTTTGAGTTCATCGGCGTCATCCCGGATATCGAAGAATTCATCCAATATGCGGTAGGTGCTGGCATTAAGACGATAGTGATCGGAGAGAAAGCTGAGAAGCTTCCATTTTATTTCATCGCCGTATTCCAGATCCAGGCAGAGGTCATCCTTTAAAAGAGCCCTCCATTTGTTGTCATCCAGCCGCTGTGATAAGTGGAAGTAAATGTCTTTGGCACGTTTCATCCAGAGCCCGGAAGGGGTGTTGTCCTCTTCATCTCCGGCTTCGGAGTCCGTCTCGCTGGCCAGGTGCAGCGCCTGTTCATAGGCTTCCCGCAAGCGCCGGAAACCATCCGGATCATCCTCCGGATTGTGCAGCATCAGCTTCTGGCGGTACGCATTTCGGATTGCCGTCTCGTCCTTTGTCTCTGCAATCCCAAGTATGGTAAAAATCATGGCTGTATTCATTCTCATCCCTCCAATATTCCGGTTTTATATTCATTCTCCCCATATCAGAACCCAAAAGGGTATTTCCATTTCATCATTGTATCAAGCTGCAAGTGTGATGGCAAGGATTTTTAGAATGAAAAATATTAAAATCGACAAATTGAAGTATGAGTATTGACAGCTGCTGAGGAATATGGTATAATTCTTAATTGTGTGAGATGACACATAGAAAGCAGAGTATCCACTCTCACCTTACGGCAATCGGGCTGGTAAGTGTTCCCATTTTTAATACATGCGGTTCCGAAGGTTACGGTTCTGCTGGCTAAGAGTGTGTAAGTGGATAGTTATGCTATCCACTTTTTCTTATGGAGGTGCAAGACCATTAGCGATTTAATGATTAACGAACAGATTAGGGACAGAGAAGTACGTCTGATTGGGGAGGACGGCGCACAGCTTGGCATTGTGTCCACAAGGGAGGCTATGCGGCTGGCAGAAGAAGCAGGGCTGGATCTCGTGAAGATTGCCCCCACTGCAAAACCGCCTGTATGCAAGATTGTCGATTACGGCAAATTCAAGTATGAGCAGATCAGAAAAGAAAAGGAAGCAAAGAAAAAGCAGAGGATCATTGAAATCAAAGAGATCCGCTTATCCCCGAACATCGATACCAATGATCTGAACACGAAGGTAAATGCAGCCAGGAAGTTTCTGAGCAAGGGAGACAAGGTAAAGGTGACGCTTCGGTTCCGGGGACGTGAGATTGCACATATGAACAACAGCAAGCATATATTGGATGACTTTGCTGAGAGCCTGTCCGACATTTCGACGATTGAAAAGGCACCCAAGGTAGAAGGCAGGAGTATGACAATGTTTTTAACTGAAAAGCGTTAGGAACTATAGAATATATAGTTCCATGGTTCGCCAGAGTTAAAATATAGATTATAAAAGTTTAGGAGGAATAGGATATGCCCAAAATGAAGACAAGCAGATCAGCTGCAAAGCGTTTTAAACTGACAGGAACGGGTAAATTGAAGAGAAATAAGGCTTACAAGCGTCATATCTTGACCAAGAAATCCGCGAAGACCAAGCGTAATCTGAGAAAGCCTGCTATTACCGATGCAACCAATGTAAAGAATATGAAGAAGATTTTGCCTTACCTGTAATTCCGGTAAGGATGGCCGAAAGCAAAAGGAAATAGAAATCAGTGTCCGCCGGTACAGGAGCCGGATGTGTTGTCGGTGACAGGGAAGGAAGAATTTCTACACAGTTCCTAAGAAGCGACGGGAAGATGGGACAGCCGGAAGGCAGGATGCGGAATTGGATAGGAATAGGAGGAAAGATAAGAATGGCAAGGATTAAAGGTGGCGTAAATGCCAAGAAAAAGCATAATAGAGTATTGAAGCTTGCAAAGGGATACAGAGGTGCCAGAAGCAAGCAGTACAGAGTGGCAAAGCAGGCTGTGATGAGGGCGCTTGCCAGTTCCTATGCGGGCAGGAAAGAGAGAAAGCGTCAGTTCAGACAGCTGTGGATTGCACGTATTAATGCGGCAGCACGCATCAATGGTTTGTCCTACAGCAGGTTTATGTATGGATTGAAGCTGGCAGGTGTTGATATCAACAGGAAGATGCTGGCGGAGATGGCTGTGAATGATGCGGAGGGGTTCAAGAGTCTGGCAGAGCTTGCAAAGAGCAAGGTAGCATAGTGAAGTATTTTGTAGACCCGGTGGAGTAATCTGCCGGGTTTTTGTGCAAGAAAAAGCCGTTACATATTATTTCGGGTTGTGATTATGTGGCAGTCGGCGGGATCTGGAGGAAAGCTGTCAGAGCTTTCAGGTTTTGACTGATACATAGGCGGAGCATGCAGGGAGGTATAAGAATGAACAAAGTATTGGTTGTAGTAGATATGCAGAATGATTTTGTGGACGGCACGCTGGGAACGAAGGAGGCAGTCGGGATTGTGGACAATGTGGCTGCCAGGATACGGGGGTTTGACGGCAGGATATTTGCAACCCTTGACACACATTTCCCTGATTATCCGGAAACGGCGGAAGGCAGAAAGCTTCCGGTGGCCCATTGCATACAGGGAACGGACGGCTGGAAAATTAATGAAAAGGTACAGCAGGCTTTAACGGAAAAGGGATATAAAGCCATTGAAAAGAAGACATTTGGCTCCACGGATCTGGTGGAAGAAATCCGCAGCATAGCAGCGGAGGGGGAGATTTCCATAGAATTGGTGGGATTGTGCACGGATATCTGCGTGGTGTCAAATGCATTGCTGTTGAAGGCATTCTTCCCGGAAATTTCCATTTCGGTTGATGCAGACTGCTGTGCGGGTGTTACACCCAGGACACACGAAGCAGCATTGGAGACCATGAAAATGTGCCAGATAGATGTAGTGTGAAGGATGGAAGTGTCCATTGCCGGAGTATAGATGTAGTGTGGAAGATGGGGATGTCCATTGCCGGAGTATGAATGTGGGGTGAAGGATGTGGATGTCCTTCACCAGGGATTTGATTTTGGATGAGATGGGAGTGAGAAGATGGCATATTATTTTATAGCAGATACACATTTCGGGCATGAAAATGCGCTTGCTTTTGACAACAGGCCGTTTAAGACCATAGAAGATCATGATAAGGCTCTGGTGGATAATTGGAACCAGGCAGTGGGGCGGGATGATGAAATATTTATCCTGGGAGATATCAGCTGGTACAATGCCACTAAGACAATTGCAATTGTAAAGTCCCTGAATGGCATAAAACATCTGATTGTGGGCAATCACGACAAGAAATTGCTGAAAAACAGAGAACTGCAGTCCTTATTTGCGGAGATAACCGATTATAAGGAGCTGGAACTGCCGGACGGGAAGGGGGCAGTGCTCTGCCACTATCCGATTCCCTGTTTTAATCATCATTATTATGGATGGGTGCATTTATACGGGCATGTACATATCAGCTTTGAGTGGAATATGATGGAGAGAGTGAAATATGAAATGCAGGCATTGTATGACAAACCCTGCCTGATGTATAACTGCGGTGCTATGATAGACTATATGAACTATACGCCGAGGACATTGGAGGAGATTGTATCAGGGAATTCAGGAAATGCCTGTTGAACCAGGTGTTAAGCGGCCGGTGTGAACTGTTGCGTATCAAAGATAATCTTAACCCCAAATGTGCGGGGAGGATTGAATACTGCGAAAGCAAAGGGAAGGATGAGAGCATATATGACGGCAGATGATGAAAAAGAAAGCAAAATGCGTGTTCAGCTGTTTGCGTGGCTGAAGCTGTCAGAAGAAAACGAGAAGATTGCAGAAGCATATCTGGACATGGATCGTCAGGAAGATTTACGGCTTCTGACACAGGTAAAGCATCAAAGTTTCTATCGTCCTCTTGGATATGGGGGTGACGGGGGCTATCTGGAATGGCTGCAGAAGAAGAAAAGAACGGAGGAGCTGGAGCGCTGGCTGCGTTTCCTGACGGAAGTGGGAGGCTCTACAACATGGAAAATTCTTGCCCACAGCAGTGGTCTGGCCAGACTGGCAGATTTGGACAAAATGCTTTCGTTTCTGAAGGGGGAGCATTCGGAAGAAATGAAGACGGCAATCCGGGCAGGATTATGCTGCAGTGCTTTAATTTCCCAGAAACGGGAAGAAATGAAGATATTATACAGTATGGGAGAGGAGAATCCGGAGGTTTTTCTCCGGGCCATGGAGTATTGTTATGATGACTGCGGCGGCACATGGAGCGTAGCCGCGGGACTGGGACTGACAAAGCTGCTGCTCGCCGCCGTATATCTGCGTTGGACGGAGCCGGGAACGGCTTCCGGGACGGCGGATGAACTGGCGGAAGATTTGATGAAGGCATTTGGGAACAGGCTGGGCGAAGAGGATAATCATCACATTTTCCGGCGTTCGGAAATCGAATTCATACAGCAATTTGCCAGAACGGCAGGGAAGGATACGCCTTTTCCCCAGCACATCTTATCAATTTACCGTAAGAAAATAAGCATTGTGAATACATCAGTATTTGCCGCCTGTGCCTTTCTGGCGCTGCGGCACTCGCTGCGGTTTGAAATTATTATCCGGCTGATGGCAGCAATGGATTCCCTGAATGCGAACGATCCGAGATGGGCGGACTGTGCGCTGCGGACAGTGAAGGGAATTGTAGATGAAGAATACTTTGAAGAGTGCATGGACCAAATAGAGGATATGCTGCCCATGCTGGATGAGGATTATATCTTTTGGTGTCTGCAGGCGGGATACGACAGGGGCGTAAGGCATATGGCGGTGAACTCTCCGGAGGGGACAATGGAAGCTGTCCGGAAGGCGGATTCGGATGAATACAGGAAGCTGGCGGAGCTGCTCCGGGAGGCTAATCCGGCCCTGTATCAGGAGATGCCGTCTTCTTATGAGGAAATGTTCCGGGAAAAAATAGTCGCCGAACTGCTGAAACGGGTCTTTAAGGGCAGTGAGGATATGAAACGGTATCTCATGGGAGAGTGTTCTGTGGAGGAGCTGATTCCCGGCATGAAAGAATGGGAATTTTCCGCTCGTATGGTTTCGGAAATATATCAGAGAATTGCCCGATTGCCGGAGGCAGGAGAGTTTCAGATGTACCGGCGTGCAGTGGTTTTAGAAGCTTTGAAGGGGATGAGCTGGTTTTTCGAGCAGTATTGGGTGTATACGGGTGATACGGATAATAAGCCGGAGGACGGTGCCGGAGCGGACGGCAAATTGGAATCGGGCGGAGAAAACGAGGCAGTTGGCAGCATCGGAACGGACGGCAGAACTGAACCAGGCGTAGAAGATACGGTTTCTGAAAGCAGCCCTGAAATAGATGATGAGCGGCAGATCAGAGCGCTGCTTCAGATATTTGAGGAAGAAGAGGTTCCCTGCTGGCTTAGGATATGTGCTTTGGGCGGTCTCTGCGACAATTGTTTCTATGACAAGAAGAGCAAGGCGATATGTCTGGAATCTTACGCGGAGGTATTGCAGGAGTGCATCGGACAAAACAGGGAAAACTGGGATGCAGGAATGATGAAAGCGCTGCGGGAAGGCAGCAGTTCGGCACAATGCCTATGCCTTAAGATATTGAAGCAGTATGGCGGACAGGACGTGGAAAAGTTCAGGGAAGCGCTGCTTGCCTCTGCGGAGACCGGTACGGATCAGGTACATACATTGCTGTTGGATATCTGCAGAGAACACAGGGAATGGGCGGAGGATATTCTGGCATTGCTTATTTCCAGGAAATTAAAAGCGAGGATATTTGCCGTTCTGGTATTGGAAGAATGGAATTCACCTTCTTATCTGGAGGAAGTAAAGGCTGCTCTTGGACAGGAGAAGAACAAGAAACTGGCGGCACAGCTTCAGGCGCTGGCAGAGGATTTGGAGAAAGCAGGAGCAGAAGAAGTGCAGCCGGAACATGCAAAGAAGGCGGAAGACAGGCTTGCTGCGGAGATACTGAAAGGCGCAAGAAAACGGAAGGTGGCGTGGGTTCAGAGTTTGGCTCTTCCCGAAGTGCATTGTCTGGATGGTATGGCGGCATCACAGGAATATATGCTTGCCATATCAGCGGCTTATGCGGATATGGAGACGCCGGGCAGCAATAAGGATGCGGCAGCATTGGCGGAACAGCTGGATGCAGGAGAGCTTGCCGCATATGTGCGTTCCCTGTATGAGGGCTGGCTGCAGTCCGGTGCAGAGGCAAAGAAGCGATGGGTGCTTTATGCGGCTGCGATTCATGGCGGAACAGAGATTGCTCCTGTGCTGTATGAACAGATCAAAGAATGGGCAGAGCATTCCAGGGGAGCCATCGCATCGGATGCAGTGAGGGCTTTGGTGCTGAACGGCAGCTCAGAGGCACTGCTTCTTGTGGATCAGATGTCGAGGAAATTCAAATTCCGTCAGATCAGGAATGCGGCAGGGGAAGCGCTTTCCAATGCGGCGGCAGTTCTCGGCGTCAGCAGGGAAGAACTGGAAGACAGCCTGATACCGGACATGGGCTTTGACGGGAAGATGGAGAGGATATTTGATTATGGCCCGCGTAAATTTACAGTCCGTCTGAATGCGGCATTGGAATTGGAAGTCTATGGCGACAACGGGAAACGATTGAAGAACCTGCCTGCGCCCGGAAAGCAGGATGAAGCGGAAAAGGCCGGTTTGGCTGCGGAAGAGTTTAAACAGTTGAAGAAACAGCTGAAGACGGTGAGTGCCAGCCAGAAAATCCGCCTGGAACAGGCACTCAGTACGGCGCGGTTCTGGCATCCGGAGAAATGGAAGGCGCTTTTTGTGGAAAATCCCATCATGCATCAGTTTGCCGTGGGGCTTATCTGGGGGATATATGCGGACGGTGTGTTGAAGGATACGTTCCGCTATATGGAGGATGGCAGTTTTAATACAGTGGACGAGAGTGAATTTGCATTTCCGGAAGGGGAGGCGTTTGCGGTTGGCCTGGTGCATCCGCTGGAATTGCCGGAAACAGAGCTGTCGGCGTGGAAGGAGCAGCTGTCGGACTATGAGATTATACAGCCGTTTGGGCAGTTGGATCGTGCGGTTTACCGGGCCGATGAAGAAGAGACGGAAGCCCTTGCCGTGGAACGGTTTGATATGAAAACCGTCAACGGACTCGGACTGTCGGGAAAGCTTCTGGCGCAGGGGTGGTTCCGCGGCGAGATATTGGATGCGGGATTTTTCTATAATTATTATCGAAATGACGGAAAGTACGGTGCAGAGCTTGCATTTTCCGGCAGTTCCGTCGGGTATGAAAATGAGGATGTGACGGTACATCATCTGTATTTTTACCGGCTGGAAGGCGCTGCACATGGTGGATTCCGTAAGGAAAACAGATGCAGGGCAGGGGAAGTACCCCCCAGGTATTTCAGTGAAATTCTCCTGCAGACGGCAAGGGCAGTGGAACCCCGCATGAAAGAAGACTGAGGATGCCCTTTGCGTTTTGTGTGCGCCGAAAGAACCTCACCCTTTCGTGACGTCTGGCAGTGACTAAAATAGTCCAGCTAAGAAATGTCAAGAGGAAATTTAAACACAGTCTTGGAACGAAGGTGCAATGTGTCTTTCAGACACAGGGAAGGAAATTTCAGCTGCGTCCTTTGCAGATAAAATTTCCTTCCCTGGATAGGGCACCGGAGTGGAGGGTTTTAAAACAGTATTATGCCGGATTCGGAACCTGCCCTTACATCAGACAGGAGGGAAATAACATTCCTGTTCCCCTTGACTTAGAAGAGGTATTTATTCCGGATGCTGCCTATAATGCGCCCTATACGCCAAAGGAGCTGGATTTCCTGGTGTTTTTCGGCTTTTCCTCGGTATCGGCCATTGAATACGGCATCCGGCTGTCCGACCTTGCTTTGGAGGACCCGCCGGTTTATCTCTGTAACTGGGGAGAGGATTGCTGGAGATTGGAAAATACTTCCCTGCAGAATTTTTTGGTTATGAGCGTACTCTGGCAGATTGCCTATGAAGTAAGGCTTGAACATTACCTTATCCTGAGCCAGTTCGACTATGATGAACTGCCGCAGCTGAATCACTATATTACATCCCTTGGCATGAATGACTATGAATTGGAAAATCTTTCCGTCATAGCATGTTACTATCGCATCTGCTTAAAAGACGGTGTCATTCTTGCCTGTGAAACAGATGAGTGGATACCTGCGGAAGAACCGCCTTCCGAAGATATCATGTGGCTTACTGCGGCATCCCATGACCGTGGGAAAATGCAGGAGATTCGGAAGAAACCTGATTTGTTATGGGAACCTGATGAGGCATAACCTTTGTGATGCAGAATATATATTCATTAACGAAAACGTATGCCGACCTAAATGTATAACGAGTGAACGCATCTACAGTGTTGAGCAGAAAGCGGCAAAGTAATGCGTTCATGAGTAGAACACAAGAGGCATTATGTCTGAGGGGACGGATTTTGGGGCAGCGGCAGGCACTATGAGTTGACGATAAATTATCGCTCGTGAGTAATCTTCCGTCAGGCGGGATGAAATGCTGTATTGAAAAACCAGCCGCAGAACGCTTGGAGGAATGTGGGAAAGCTGCAGAGAATTGTAGAACGGTAAGAGGAGGAAACCGATTATGGCAAAAAGTACGCAGCCTGCCTGGGCTGGTAAACTGTGCAGACAGCTTAAACGCGCCGCAGAAAAGGATTTGGATTTTTCACGTTTCGGTGCAGACAGTCACAAATACCGGCTGAATCAGCCTGCTTTGGAGGAAACGATAGCTGCCTTTGAGACCCGCTTCAGCGTTTCCCTGCCAGAGGGGTATCGGAATTTTCTGCTGTGGATGGGGGATGGAGGGGCAGGACCCTTCTATGGCCTGTACTCCCTGGGAGCGGCGGAGCCCGGCTGGCTTGCCGATTATTCCGAGGGGGCGGTCCTGCCCCTGGGAACCCAGGGCTGTACCCTGATGACCGGCTTGGTTCTTGACGGCCCTGACCGGGGGCGGGTGATTTACTACGATGAGGATCAGTGTAGTCCGCCCATCATCATGCGGGAGCCGGACTTCTTGGCTTGGTACGACCGCTGGACCCGGGAGGTGATTGCCGACTATGACGATGAAGAGATGTACTTTGGCCTGTATCTGGACGGCAAACCCCAGGAGCTGATGGAGCTGTATGAGGGGACAACGGACGTGCAGACGCGCGTGGAGATTGTGGAGAGCTGCTATAAATTTCGGGAGCTGCCCTCCAGGCAGAAGAGCTACTTCAAAAAAGCCTGCGATGGAGAAGAGAATCCTGAGCTGCGCATGGTTCTCATTAAGATGCTGTCCTATTTCCGTGTACCTGGCATGGAGGATCAAATTGATGCGCTGTGGGACTTCGGGGCTTATCCGGAGGCTGTTTCGGTCATCTGCTATTCGGGAGGATGGGCGGCTAAGGAGGCTTGGTGGCCCCGGGTGCTGGAGAAGATGTCTTCCCTGCGGGGCCAGCCCTTCTGGGACGCCTGCCACATCTTCTCCGCCTTGAAGGATTACCCGGAGATTCATGCCGGGCTGCTGAAGGACCAGTTGTATCGAACCGACCTGGATCAGAACGATAAAAACATTCTGTTCACCTGTCTGAGCAAGCTCAATGGCCGGGAGGAGGTGGTTGACTACTTCCTTAACTATCTGCCTGACGGGAAAAACCATGAACGGGCGGAATACCACACTCTGATCTATGCTATCTGGGTGACAAAGGATGTTCAGGACCTCCGGCTGGAACGGGTCTGGGTGTCGCTGCTGGACAAATTCCGCACCACCCAAGATGCCAAAGACGATTACAAGGGCAGTCAGATGCATTTAAAAAGCCAGATAGATCCGGACGGCGACTGCTGCATCGGGGCCAGCCATCCCTTTGGCGTGATATGCTCCAACCTGATGGGCTGTCTGAACCGTTTCGGCTTGGACTACCGAGGGGCATGGAAGCTGTTGATGGATAACGGGCAGTGGGCAGGCTGGAAACGGGAACATGGGTTTGCGTCGTAATCTTCAATCGGCATATCTGTTGATTCAGCAGGGCAGCCATATCGGAAAATCGCATCCAGCATTCTTTTCAATGATACAAGAAGATTATAGCATGAGGGAAACGGATGTTCCGTTAGAAATTGATATATTGTCTGTATTGTATGGGTTTGAACGCAACAGTTCAGTGACATGTCTGAACTGTTGCGTTTGAATGGTTTATTGAGAAATTGTGTGCGTGTCATCTTCCTGCTTTAATGCCTCTAAATCGATTCGGCCTTCAAGATATTTATCCCAGAATTCCTCATGGCCAAGATATGCCTGAAACCGGAAAACAAAACCTCCCGTCTCCTGATCTGCATGATTTTCAAAGAGTTTATCACATTTTTCCAGTTCCTCTTTCGAGAGTGTTCTGCTCCATAAAACCTGTCTTCCAGGACGCGGATCATTGTCGTCTACACATCTGACTTCGCCTGTTTCATCGTTAAAATAGAATGATATGCCATTGTCAAGAGAGACTATGCTGCATTCTATTACTCTTAATTCTTTTGCTTCACTTGGTGATTCTGGTGTCGTTTCAGAAATTGTCTCCGCAGGCTGCTTTTCCTCAGGAATTGTCCTCATTGCAGCGCTCATCTTCTCATATGCATTTTGTGTGGTCATCTCCGCTTCCGGCCTATGTTGAACAGGGGCTTCTTCATAGATTTTGCCGGTCCGGCTGTTGTCTTTCATTTGAGCAGATTTCTGTACATTTGTCGGATAAGTGTTCGGGTTCATATATTTGTTGTTATCGATGGCATTCATTCGTGTATATCCTCCGTTTTCTATACATTCTTGTTTGTAACAGTGCATGATTCTGTCGCCATACCATTCGGCTCACGGGCGGCAAACGCTATGAGTTAAATGCTCTGTCTGATTCCTTACGATTCCTCTGTCATTCGGAACCGTCTCACTCCCCTGTCAAGGTCCGAGTGAATTATCCTGCACATGCTATAATCTTCTTGTGTTTTGTTCCCCCCTTCCGGATAATTCTTTTTAATTTGTCTTGTATTGTGTTCCCTCCTTCCGAAAGTCTTTTTTAATCTGTTTTGTATTTTGTTATCTCCTTCCCAAAAATCCTTTTTAATTTGTCTTGTATTCCCTTTCAGAAACTCTTTCTTATTTTTCTATGACAATTCGCTGAATTCTTTTGATCATGCTGTCCTTAGCTGTTTCATGAAATTGTCATAATCTTTATCGGCATGTTGGTGTTTTTTGATAACAGTTCAATCATTTCCATAGGGCGGACGCCTGACATGAAATAAGCTGTCGGCAATACTGCCTGGCTGTTGGTGGAAATGTACATTCCGGTTATAGTCATATGACAGGTATGGATAAAATGTTACTATTCATCTGTGTTTGTCCTGCGGATTGGGTGGTTTTAGTTGTAAAATTTATGGGGCATGATATAATTAAGTTTAACGGAAGGTACGGGTTATGTTTGAAAATATGAGAGGATACGGCAGAGGAGCATACCATGGCGGATTTATTGGAAAAACTGAATGAAAAGCAGAGAGAAGCGGTTCTGGAGACAGAAGGATATGTGAGAGTGATTGCCGGTGCGGGCAGCGGAAAAACGAAGCTGCTGGTAAGCCGTTATGCCTATTTGGTGCAGGAGTATGGGATAGATTCCTCCAATATTTTGTGTGTGACCTTTACCAATAAAGCTGCCGGTGAAATGAAAACGAGAATACGGAAATTAATCGGGGAAGAAAACGGCGCCAGTCTGGTATGCACTTACCATGGTTTCTGCCACCGGCTTCTGAGGGAAAATCCGGAGAAACTGTTTCTGAACAAACAGTTTCAAATTATTGATAATCAACAGCAGAAGGCTTTTTTAGGCGAAATATACCAGAAACATGAACTGAAGCTGGATTATGCCAGTTTTGAATCCATGCTCAGGAAAATAGGGCTGGTAAAGAGGGATACCGGATATGTGACCAGAATGTGCAATCCGGAGCCATGCCAGATATTGAGCGAAATAAAAGACCGGGACGACCGTATTATAGAAGAATTTCTGCAAAGGCAGAAGGCGACATATTCTCTGGACTTTCATGATTTGATATCTTTTGCGATTTATGTGCTGGGAACGGATGCGGAAATCCGCGAAAAATGGCAGGACAGATTAAACTATATTATGGTGGATGAGTTCCAGGACAGTTCATCTATAGAAATGTGCCTGGTGGATATTTTATCCGATAAATACCGGAATCTCATGATTGTGGGAGATCCGGATCAGAATATTTACGAGTGGAGAGGCTCCGATGTAAAGCTTCTTGTGGATTTTGATAAAACCCATGAATCTACCAGGACAATTATTCTGAACCAGAATTATCGTTCCACGCCCCAGATTCTTCAATGTGCCAATACCCTGATAGAGAAAAATGAAATCCGGCTGAAGAAGGATCTGTTTACACACAATCCGCCCGGAGCGCCGGTGGTTCATTATCATTCCAAGTCCGATTTGGAAGAAATGGATCAGGTGATCAGCAATATTAATCGTTTGTCTCAAAAGGAAGGTTTCAAATATTCGGATTTTGCAATTTTGTACCGTTCAGGCTTTTTATCGCGAATTGCGGAGAAAAAGCTGGTGGAGAAGAATATCCCCTATGAGATTTATGGCGGTGTCCGCTTCTATCAGAGAATGGAAATCATGGATATTCTGGCGTATCTGAAGCTGATTGCCTATGATGACGATATGGCTTTTCGGAGGATTATCAATACACCGCGCAGGAAATTCGGCCGCGCCAAGATGAATTATCTGGAAGAGCTGCAGAAATACAGTGCGGACAAATCGCTGTCTGCGGTGCTTTCGGAGCATTTGGAGGAAAGGGAGTTCATAAACAGTGAGGCCGGTTCCTTTGTCCGTTTGATAGAATCCATGCGTGGAAGCTATCGGTCGAAGCGTATCTCTGATATTGTGAATGAGGTGACGAAAGAGTCCGGCTATGAGAGTTATATCCGGGAGCTGGGGGATGAAGAACGTCTGGACAACCTGGCTGAGTTCAAGCGTATTGCAAATGAATTTGAACGGGAATTCGGTGAAAATTTAAGTCTGGAGGAATTTTTACAGCAGATTGCGCTGCAGTCAGAGGACAATAGCGAGGAATCCAAGGACGCCGTAAAACTGATGACCATACATTCTTCTAAGGGACTGGAATTTCCGGTTGTATTCATTCTGGGATTTACGGAAGGGGTATTTCCTTCCTCGAAGACGCTGGGGGACAGGAAGAAGCTGGGGCTGGAAGAAGAGCGCAGGCTGTGTTATGTGGCAATTACCAGAGCAGAAAAGTATCTGTTCCTGATGGAATCCGAGGGGACTTCACAAAACGGGATAAAAAAGCTGATATCACGATTCCTGCAGGAAATAGGAGAGAAAAATTACGTCAGAATCGGCCGGATATCGGATGAGCTGGCGAAGGAAAGCCGGGGATATACGGCGAAGCTGAATCGTGAGATGCAGTCGGAGCCTGTGGGCAGCAGGAAAGTCGGCGATATTGTGGAGCATCATGTGTTCGGAAAGGGAACCATTGAAGCCATTGACGTTAAGCGCGGAAGTTATGCAGTGAAATTCGAGAAGCTGAAGCAGGTCAGAAATATTTCCAGCAGTTATTTTACGAAAAAGCATGAGGATTTGGGGGCGAAGTATAGTGAATCCAGGGAGAAAGTGCCGGGGAATGTGCCTTTGAATGTAACGGAGGCGGCTGTCAGTGGAACAGAGGTGCAGGATGAAGTCAGGGAGACTTTGGTGCCGGAGATGCAGGATGAAGTCAGGGAGACTTTAGTGCCGGAGATGCAGGATGAAGTCAGGGAGACTTTAGTGCCGGGAGTTCCGGGTGGGAGTGGTCAGCGGATGACGGCTGTAGAGACGCAGGAACAGGAGGAAATATATGAATGGCAGGAAGAGGATTCGGCGCTTGGTGTGATGAACGACAGATTGTGGAACCCTGAACTGTATGAAGACAGTGCAAAAGAAATTCATAATTTGGAAGAAAGGATAGAGACTGCTGGCAGAACCGGAGAAAGGCAGCCTGCATGGCAGAAACAATTGAGTTTGGAGGATATGATTGCACAGTCAGACATAAAAAAGCTGAGTGTGCAGTCAGGAACAGAAGAAGGAGAGGTGCTGTCAAGAACAGAAGAACTGAAGGTACAGTCAGGAGAGGAAGAACAGGAAACGCAGTCAGGTTTGGAGGAGTGGGATGAACAGTCAGGTCTGGACGAACTGAAGGCACAGCAGACAGCAGAGCTGAAGAGACTGAAGGAAAACAGTCAGAATTTGTGGAAGCAGGAGGATGTGCCGCATTCGGGCTGGAATTGTGTAGGCGTAGAAGACCTGGGGGCGCCTGTGGGAATCTGTGAAATGTGCGGTTATCAGATTATACGATATGCGCACCACATGGAACATCCCCGATATAGAAGCCTGTCAGTGGGCTGTGTATGTGCAGGCAGAATGGAAGGAGATGTTGCAGAGGCAAAACGCCGGGAGGCAGATTTTAAAAACAGGCAGACCAGGCGCATGAAATTTTTCCAGCGCAAGTGGAAGCGGTCAAAAAAAGGAAATGAATACCTTAAGATAGATGGTCATGTACTGGTGCTTTACAATCAGGAAAAAGGAAAACCATTCTGGAAGTATGCAGTTGACAATGAATTCTGTAAGACGGAATATGATACAAGGGATAGAGCAATTGCAGGTATATTTGATGCATTGGAGAAAATGCGGAGTGAGAAAAAGTAAACCTGCCGCCGTATTTACCTGTAATTACTGTTACAGGTACAGAGCCGAATAAAAGGTCAGGTATTGTCTTGGTGAAAGCCTGTGAGAATAGCAGGTATGAGGTCAATAAAGCAGGAAGCTGATCAGGGTTAAAATGAATAGTTATTATCAGAGAGGTTGTTATGAAGTTATTTGATCGATTTAGTAAAAAACGTTCTTCACAGTCATCACAAACATTGGAGACATCGCAAACATCAAAAGAATCACATGAAAAAGCACCGAATTCTAATAGGAATCCAGAGAGGGATACCTTTGGGCTGCTTTTGTTTGCCGGTGTGATCAGTGCGGAGGTTGTGGCGGAAGCAGCCGGAAATGTCTTCGGTGCAGGGGCGGTTCGTTCTATAGACAGGAGTTCACCTGTGGCACCGGCGCTTCTGCTGGACTTGGATCATGTGGAATTCTGGTGCAGCTGTATGCCTATGCCCCAGCCGAAAGAGGTATGTGATTTCACGCAGATTCAGGGAGGACTTTTTTCCGAACAGGAGAGAGAAGAGATATTAAATCATAAGTCATTTCTGGTGCTGAGTCAACAGGGAGGGAGCGGTACATTGGAGGATAAGCGGCGTGTCTGCTGCCTGTTCACACGTCTGGCAGGAGAATTGATGAAAAGAGAGGACGCTGCAGGGGTATACATCAATGGAGCGGGTCTGATGATCAGTCGTCAGGTGTATCTGAAATACGCGGCTGTTTTGGAACAAAACCTGAAGGATCCGGAGTATTTCCCGGCACCTCTGTGGATAGGGATTGTACATGCTTATTCAAAAGAGACGCCGGTAATTACCACTATGGGGCTGCACCAATTTGGTTTTCCGGAGCTGTGCTTTTCAAATCCCGTGTCTCAGTGGCCGGAAATTCATCAAAGGCTGTATTTGATGTCCATTTTTCAGATTACCGGAAAGGAATTGTACAAAAATATGGATACCATAGAATTTACAAAAGGGAATCTGTCCGTATTCAAAGAACAGGAAGGGGTATTGTATATCATAGGTGATAATTAAAACAATCAGTTTAAGGTTTCTGAAAATATGTATCTTACAGATTACGGTACGAGGACGGTGCCAAGTGCGCTGTGTGCTGTAATTAAGTAAAAACGGAAAAGTGTACAAAAGAAATTGAGCAAATCCAGAAAAGTGCGCAAGCGATTATGCGCTGCAGAATATCATTGAGTTTTCAGGAGGTGTGTATGAAGATTGAAAAGAAGATAAAAGAAACATTTGTTGTAATTGGCAAGGAAGGCTCAAGCATGGAAGGTCAAAATTTTGTACAGAAATTGTGGGAAGATGCTAACTCTCATTTCAACGAAGTACAGCATTTAGCGAAAAAAGATGAAAATGGAAATCTGGTTGGAATTTGGGGAGCAATGTCTGATTTATCTCATTCTTTTAAACCGTGGGAAGATAATTTCAGCAAAGGTTTATATCTTGCAGGTATTGAATGTGGCGACCATGCGGAAGCGCCAAAGGGTTGGACAAAATGGATTATTCCGGGTTATGAATATATCTATGTTGAAACGGAAAACGAAAATACATTTTCAAACGTAATGAATTACATGAGTGAAAATAATCTTACATTAGCTGCAGCAGTTCATGATTATACCTGTCCGGAAACAGGAAAAAACTATATGTTTTTTCCAATAAGAGCTATTTAAATTAGTGCAGTAAAATAATAGCCAAACTGGAAGATACTTCCATGATTGGCTGTTATTCATGACAATAGAAGACTTGCGAGGCGTGGATTCTATTGTTTGGTAATCAGTGAAAACGAAAGTACTGTCACATGCTGAACAATATATACAACAAAGTAAGAGGTAATTTATAATTACCTCATTCTTAATTCTTCTTAGAATAAATCATACTGGTGGATGACGGATCAACAGATTCCACCGGTATATTGGCAGATGAGCTGTGTAGAACAGATGCCAGAATAAAAGTCATTCACAGAAAATGGAGGAATTGAACTTACTCCATATTTTATATCCGATGAATTTTAGATTGAAAAAAATAATGCCCTGAGAACATTTTTCCGAAAAGGGACAAATTAAATGAACTTTAAAATTTAGTATATATTTTAGCAGGATACAAACCAGAACTATGGGAAAAGGTATTTAATAGATTAAAAAAGAGATACCACCAGATTTTGATGTCATAGTACTGTCATCCGGCAGATATGTAAAAAGATTACATGATTATACGAACGATAATTAATGGTGCTATTTATGGACTCGTCAAAATATATGCTGGAAAATTATGTGGCAGTCATACAGGCCGGCGGGAAATGCTCATGTACGGTAAAGAAGCAAGCAACCGAAAACAAGAAATAGACCGCCAGCACCACACTATTCCGAACCAAAGAAACCAAAGGAACCAAAGGAACCAAAGGAACCAAAGACCAAAAGATAAGCATTATGGAAAAATCTAAACTTTTGGATTTTTCCACAATGCCGACTACTACGAAATCCCTCTCATTCCTATCATTATGAATGATAAAGCTCCATTAAGGTGAGAGATCCGGCTTTAGAGGCGACCCTGGAGGAAACAGTCCATAATGCACTGCAGCAGATAGAAGAAAAAGGTTATGATGCGATGTTGTCAGCCAGAGGAATTCTACAGGAACGCATACGGCATTATGGATTTGCTTTTGAGGAAAAGAAGGTTTTGATTGGGGGCTAGGGCGGCATATCAGATAGGGCATTTGCCTGTATTTTGGAGGAATTTTTAGAGAGATTTTAGAGAGATTTTTTTGAGGAATGTTTGGAGGATGGCACTGAGAATAGCTGGGGATGTAGTCTTCATTAGCGCTTATCGCAAAAAATGCGCGTTCACCAGAAAGCTATATACAAATTCGGGCAGGTGCTTTATAATATTTTTGTAATGTTGATGAAAACTTTAATCCAAAAGAGGGTTTAATTTCTCGCAGCTAGCTGTGGAGTAGTTCCTTATAAGACCAGCTATACCGGAAGGAATTGAATGAGAAGATAGAACAAGAACAAACTATTCTGAAGCATTCAGGGTAAAAGGGTGCTGTGTAGAACAAAGCATTCTGAAGTTTAGAAAGGATAAAGGCTTTGTTGAAAGTCGGCCGGATGATGTTAGAATGTGATGTGAATGAAGGATAATTCCTGATTATCGGGGGGAGGTTATTGGATAACCTCCAGG
>CAJUAP010000039.1 GCA_910584435.1 uncultured Acetatifactor sp. | reverse complement strand
TCGTTTCCCGGCACTTCCTGTCCCGGCATCTCGTTTCCCGGCACTTCCTGTCCCGGCATTTCCTGTCCTGGCACTTCCTGTCCTGGCATCTCGTTTCCCGGCACTTCCTGTCCCGGCATTTCCTGTCCTGGCAGTCTTTGTCCCGGTGATGCAAGATCTGCATAACCAGGCAAAGCGTACTCATCTTCTTCCACTGTACTAAAACTGCCATCTTCCATATAACGAAAAGTTTCTTTCAAAATACCATTCTCATATACACCCCATACAAGCCCTATGGCAAATTGATGCATAATAGGATTTTTCACAAATAGTTCTCTCCATTCCGGTATTTTCCAGAATCTTGCTGTACTGAGCGCCTGTTCCAGTCTCAGTTTCTGTGTCTGGCCTACAACTTTCAGCTGCTTTTTCATCTGTTGAAATGTCATCACTGCCTGTTCCGCCTTATGAGAATCATCCTGTTTGCCGGGTGATGGCAGTTTCTTCAAATGTTTTCCCTTTTCGTCATAAACCTCCATTTCCAATGCCGCATTCAGACGAACCGTAAATTTACGACTGCCATAGTCAAAAGATTGTTGCCCATGTCTGTCAAAGCCCATATCCGGCACTAATCTGTCCTCCAATTCCTCACGTTCAATTCCCAGCGCTGACGCTGCATTGGATATTGCCTCCCCGGCTGCATTTTTGATCTGGCGAAATTTGAATTTCCTGGACATTTGATCTACTAAAATCAATGCTTCCGAACTGCCATTCAACGCCAATGCCTTCACTGCTTCCGCTGCTATGGCCCCCCTTGAGTGTTCCGCCCACTCTTTGATCTGAGCATATAGCACAGGAACCATTTCCACACCGCCATGAATCGCAGCCGCATACAGTACCCAACGCTTCCTGGCTTCTGCTCCCGACTGCATCCATTCCTCATAGAGCGACTGCATATACCGAGAGACTTCTTCCGCATTCAACGGTGCTGCCAGTTTTACCGCATTCTGGTTGACTCCTGTCTCATCCATATCCGCATAGGCCGCCAGAATGGCAAGCATATATTCCTGAGAAACCGTCTCACCGTCCTGTCCATGCACTTCCGGCAGTAACAGAGTTGTCACCCATTCCACCTTGCGTTTTGCGGCACCCTTATATACCTGCACCGCAAGCCTTTCCTCCGCTCGCTTCCGTCTTCTCTGTTCACATGCACTTTCTTTCGCTTCGATTTCTCGCTGTTCTTCTGTTCTCTCGGCTTTCGGGACTTCTCCCGACCTTATTTCTTCCTCACTGTTTGCCTCCTGTTCCTCCATTCTCTCTGTTTTCGATTTTTCAATGCATTCTGCTTCCAGTGCCTCCACCAGTTCTCCCATCATCTCGGCTAATTTCTTATTCTTCTCCCGTTTCAAAGCCTCCTTGACCTTCTCAAGGCAGATTGCATCTCCCCATTCTTCCAATACCAAAACGGCAAACTCTCTGGCCTTTAACTTTTTAGACGAAAGCAGCGCCAGGATTTCCTTTTCCCATTCTCTGTGTTCCTTACAGATATCCAGAAGTAATTTTCTTACCGGCTTTGCGCTATCCTCTGCACAGGATAAGTAAATATCCCTGTACTTTTCCTCCCCAAGTTTTTTGAAAACCATAAAGCAGAACACACGAGCCGCAGTATTTCCTTTGGCAACCGCTTCTTCCATATCTGTTTTACTTTGTGTCCCATCCTGATACTCCTGTATATTTTCTACGGCTTGTCTCTTCAGCAGATTTTCTGCAAAAATATTCACGCACTGGTCAAACAACAGCGCTTTTTTCTTCCTATCCCTTATTTTGTCAAAAAGTTCCCCCAACGCCCTTGTCTGCATCCGAACAGGGACTCCTTCTTCCTCCAAAATTCGGAGCATTCCCCGGAGCTGATCCTTATAACACAACAGGTCTATATTTTTACTATTCTCAGCACATATTTCATCCCCTGTCCGCTCATAAATCTGACCGGAATCATTATGCTCCGCATAAACTTTGCAGCTTTCAAAATATCCCGTTTCCTTTTTTAATATCTCCACCACCAATGCATGCCGATACACCGATATTTCTCCGGCTTTTTTCAAATGCTCTATCTTCCGGTATCTTTCCCTGTCCTGATACGCATTATAGGACCATTCCTCCACATAAGGCTCCAATACTTCCACGGGGCTTTCTCCGACAAGATATTTTTTCATCTCAACTCTGCCGGTATAACATCCGTTCAGCAATTCAGCGACAATTTTATTACGCAGACTTTCCCTGTAAGAAACTTTCATTTCCTCATAAAGTCCTGGATTGGCATTCTGCACAATCCCCATCAAATCTTCGTAATCTCCCGACTCCATCATAGATGCTGCCGCCCGTATCATTTCCGGACGTTTCACCGCCATACGCGCCGCAATATCCCCGCATCCCGCCTTCAGACTCCAACGGACATACTGATCATCCTGGATTGGCAGCATTTCTTCTATCTCCTCCATCCTGGCCTGAAACCACTCATCCTCCGCAATCCCCCTGCAGACATCCAGAGCTCTTTCACTCCCCTGATATCTGTGCTCAACCGCCACCATAATCCGAAGTATGATTTCAAAGCACACAGAATGACGGATGGCAAGAAATGCACATCCCGCCAGGAATGCCGGATTCTCTCCTCCCTTCCTTGCACTGAAAATGGACAGGATTCTCTGTGGAAACGGTGTGTTCTTTTTCGCAGTTCGTGCAAATTCCCGCACTTCCGTCAATTCTCCAGGTTCAAATGCCATAACATCCTCTAAGGCCGCAATCATGCTTTCCTGCAGATATGCCGCCATATCCGGCGCCGTCCCCGCCGGCATATGATACAGATACATAGCGGCAAGAAGCATTTTAGCATTGCTTCTCTTTTCTCCAGTCCCATGTCCGTCACAATCATGACAATACGCCATGGCCTGCAGAAACATCTCAGGACTATCCTTTTGCGCCTGACACAGATTTCCCGCATCACATGAATGATTGCCGAGAAATGCTCCAAACGCCCCTGCTGACACAGCAATTCTTTGTTCGGCAGCATGCTCGCCTGTATGAAGTATAAGCAATTTATTCAAATCTGCTCCTACTGTTCGTCCAATGTATGGTCCCACCAATATCTTCCAAGCCGTTGAACCGCCTGCCTCCACTATAAAACGCACATAACGCCCCAACTCTTCTTTCCGATTTCTCTTCTGCAGCCATTCCAGGTAGAATACTCTCCCTCCAAAATAAGTGGCAATCTTGAAATTCTGCGGTTCTATCCCTTTTAGAAGTTCCGGCTCTTCCGGGAAATTCATATCCAGATATTGTTCCGCAATCTGCAGATTTGTCGTTGACAGTTCCATAGCATCAAGCAGTGCCTGACTCATTGCCTCTTCCATCGCATCCTTTATTACCATATCTTCCTCCTGGTATAGATTTTACCGGTATATCGTGCTTTTATTATTATACCATGCAGCAGCCAGCCTGGATTTCATTATAAAAAACCAATGAAATGTTATCTCCGTTCACATTTCACTGGTTTTACCTGTCTCACAATCTCTATTTACATAATTCTGCCACAGTTTCATTTATTACTTTGCCATCAGCCTTCCCTTTCAGCACAGCCATAACGGCCTTCATGATTTGTCCTTTATTCTTCGTGGCAGCCAACTCTGCAAAATTTTCTTCGATATATGACCTTACCTCTTCAGGAGACATCATTTTAGGGGCATATTCCGCAATGACATCATAACGCTTCTGATACTCTGCCCTCAATTCTTCCCGATCCGCGGGACAGGTATCCAGCTGCTCTTTTGCTGTCTTCAACTCTTTAATGAGCACCCTCTCAACCAGCTCCGCAGGAACGTCCTCCCGGCATCCTTTATCAATTGCAGCCTTTTTCACTGCCGACACCAGAGACGAAATCGCATCCTTACGATCCTTATCTCTTGCCTTCATAGCGGCAACCATGTCTTTTCTTAATTCTTCTAATTCCATTGCGTTCACCTAATCCTTTACATTAATTTTTCCCGAAAATGATTTTCACATCCGATTCATGAAATAATTATGTCCTACAAAAGATAAATCGGAAGTTCCTGCCCTATTCCATATATGATATATGTCCGGGTTCCATTCTCTGCTGCAGTCTCCATTTCTGCAGATTTTATTGTCAGCCCCATTTCTTCATTTTTGTCCCTTGAAATTTTTCCATCCTTCGGCAATGTTTGTTCTTCTGATATTCCTGCTGCAGCCTTTTCCTCTGACTGACCCAATTCTGCTTTTTCTCTGGTATCCGGCTTTAACTCCGCTTTTCCTTTTACATCAGGCTTAACTTCTGCCTTCCCTGCTGCGGATTTTCCCGTTGTCTGACCTCTTCCTGCCGCCGGAGCCGATGTTCTCTGACTCACAGGCTTTCCCTCTGCTGCTTTTCTGGCCGCAAGCCTGCTCTCCGCCTTTTGAATAATTGATTCCGCCCTTGCCGCAGCCGTTTCCACATTTTCCGTTCCGATTCCTTCTGCATTTGCGGTATTGGGGGCGCTATCTGCATTCGTGGAATCCGCTGTATTCATGAAAGTTGTTGTATTTACAGCATTTGATGTGTTTATGGCGTTTGCCGCTCTTTTGATGCTACCTGCTCCTACGGACATGTTCCTCTACCTCCTTTGCAAGCTCCAGATATTCTCCTGCACTCCTGGCGCTCTTCTTGTGCACCATAACAGGTTTGGAATTATCCTGCGCCCATTCAATCTCACTGTCAACTCGTATCACCGTATCAAACACTGTCACCTCCTGATACTCGTGCAGAACATCCAAAGTCTGTTTTCCATAATTTTTCCTGGCATCTAATTTCGTTATCACCACGCCCAAAAGAATTAAATTCGGTGCCAGCCTCTTCACACTGTCCAGAAATTCAAACATATTTGCTACACCAAACAACCCCCATGGACTTGCTTCCACCGGAATCAGCACATAATCGGAGGCACACAGGATATTCATAACCCAGCCTCCCAAAGTAGGCGGCGCATCAATCAAAATATAGTCATACACACCGCTCTCCTTGATTTTCTCAAGGCTTCTTGATAAAATCAATTCCCTCTGCCATTTGGCAAATAATTCATACTCAATACTGCTCATAAGCGTAGAAGAAGGAATCAAATCCAGATTTTCATAAGGAGTATGAACCACATAATCACACAAGTCTTCTTCTTTCTTCACAGCATGATAGAGATTTTTATCCCCTGCCGCAAATTCTAATATTGTCTCCTCCGAGAAAAAAGAGAGGGACAAATTCAGCTGCATATCACCATCAATCATAAGTACTTTGTTTCCCAGCGTGGATAATGAATATCCCACGTTGGCACAGCTAGTTGTCTTACCACTGCCGCCCTTATTATTCGCAAAGGCTATGGTCTTCGTCTTCTTCTCTGCCATAGAGGCACTCAATCCCTTTCTCTGTAAAGTAATCCATCCACTCATCGGAAGGACGCGCATCAGTCACCACCATATCAATGGCTGAAAGTTCACATATCTGTGAAAATGCCACATTGCCAAATTTTGTATTATCCACTGCCAAAATACGCTGTTTTGCAGATTTCAACATGGTTTGCTTTACCTGAGAAAACATTTCATTAGAATCTGTAATTCCGTTTTCCTGATCGATTCCTTTGCAGGACAAAATCACTTTGTCAGCATGAAAGGAATTTATAACATCTGTTGCTTTGGGACCCACCAGCGCCAGATAATTTTCCCGCAAGGTACCTCCTGTACAGATGACATCCCATCCACTTACATCCGACAGTTCCACCAGCACCTCAATGGAATTGGTAATCACTGTCAGACGCTTTCTGCTTTTCAGCGCTTTCACAATAGCAACTGCCGTAGTACTGGGATCTACTATAATATGCTCGCCTTCCCCGATCAGTTCGCTAACCAGCTCTGCTATTACCTGTTTTCCCCGCATATTCCGCTTTTTCCGGACATTAAAGGGCATATCAAGACTGGTATTCTCATTCAATACCGCACCGCCGTAACTCTTCGTTGCGAGACCTTCTTTATCTAATTTATCCAAATCTCGACGAATTGTTTCTTCTGAGACGTCAAAAAGGATACTCAGCTCACTGACTACCACCTTTTTCTCATCCTGCAGTTTCTCCAAAATCAGATTTCTCCGCTCTACAGCAAGCATCTGCCGCTCACTCCTCGCCTCTTCTCCTTAGTCATCATCCAATCAATGAATACCAACGTTTTCAACATGTAAATAAAGGAATAATTGTAACAGTCCCGACAGGTCACTGAACTGTTACGAAAATGCTCACAAAAGTCTCATAAAATTGCATAGAAATGCAAAAACGCATTAGCCATGCTGATATCCATCTATCTCATCATACGCAAGTCAGAGCATCTCCAAGGAGACTATAAAATCGACTTACAGATTTGCGGATCAGGGTGTGCAATCACAGTGGAATCAAGGTACATTCCGCCCTCGGATACGCTTGCCTTCGCTCTGGCAATTGCCGCCTCCACAGCAGATACCTCCCCACAGAGGAATACATAGGACTTACCGCACATTCCCTTTGCAATCCGAAGTTCTATCAGCTCCACATCCGCTGTTTTCGCCGCCACATCTGCTGCAACAATAATCGCTGCCGCATCAAAAGTTTCTAATATTCCCAGCGAACTGATATGTTCTACATGCGTAGTTCCATAGATTGCCGGGAAAATTCCCTCATGAGGATTGCCAAGTACAAAACTGTCAATCAGCTGTTCTCCATACTGTACTTTTGCCGTGTCAACGGCCGCATCCACCGCACTCAAATCCCCTGTTATCAGGGCTATGTACTTGCCGGGGCATACAGTCTGTGCTTCAATCAACTCTACGGCAGCCGTCTTGACCATGGCATCCGCCGCAGTCACTCCCGCGGAAACCGTCTTAAACTCTATCATTCCCAACGCCTTGCTCATGGGGCTCTCCCTACCTTTCTGCAATCGTAATATATTTATCAGTCACTTCTTGTACAATGCCATCCACAGAAGCATGAATTCCTACGCTTAATCCGTTTCCGGGTTTTGCTATACAATCCCCCGCACTTACCAAATCACCTTTTCCCACAATTGCTGCCGCAGGAGCACCAATATGCTGACTGAGCATTATCTTAACTTTATGGATGAAATGCTCTTCCATCCAATATGCATCAGACTGTAACGGCGCGTCCACATCATATTTTGCCAGTCCAAGTCTTGCCTCCAGTCTCTCTTCCGGCACCTTGCGATATGCCCTGCTCTCTTTCACCGGAGCCGGCACCACATTTGCCGGAGGTTTTACCCCTGCCTTGCGCAGTCCCATTTTATACTCTGCAATTAAGCTTCTCGGCGCAAGCCCCTGAGGACAGGAAAAGTTCTCACACAGTCCACAGGAACTGCAGAAAAATGTATTTATGAAAACATTTGTGTCTTGAAAATCCTTATTTGCAGCGCTGCGCATAAACTTATGCGGTTCAATGGGATGCCCCAAAGCATGCCTTGGACAGAGATTGGTACATGTCTCACACTGGCAGCAGGAAGAAGCCGCACGTTTTAAGTCAATCGCAGTATTCCTGTTCTTGCGCTGTACCAAAGTATGGGAACGATCCAACACAATAACCGCATTGGTCGTTTTCGTTACCACTGTTGTTTCATCCGCCAGATTCCCCATCATGGGACCGCCAATCAGGTAAACCGGATGTTTCACCTTAACCTCCCCTGCATAGGCAATAACATCCTCGATTGCTGCACCAATAGGTACCCTTACCGTAACCGGACGCTCCACCTCGCCTACCACGGACACCAGCTTATCTGCCACAGGTATATTCTGCTCCACGGCCCGGTATACATTGTAAACCGTCTCTACATTGAATACCGCCACCCCTTCTTCGATCGGAAGTCCTCCCGGACGAATCACCCTTCCGGTTGCTTCATAGATCAGCACCACTTCGTCCCCCATGGGATATGCGCTGTCCAATAACTGTACCCTCATATCAGGATAGGAATCAATATATCTATCTATAGCTTTTAATGTCGCCTTATATTCTCTCTTTATTCCAATCACAGCCTCTTTTGCCCCTACTGTCCTGGCAATCATATCAAAGGCTTTTAAAATCTCTTCTGCATGCTGTTCTAATAACTGTCTGTGAAGTTTTAACAACGGTTCACATTCCGCACAATTCATCAAAATAATTTCTGCCCGCTCATCCAACTTGGCATAAGTGGGAAATCCCGCGCCGCCAGCACCGACAATTCCGTTTTCCTGTAAAATCTGCTTTAAAGTCTGAATCTCCATGAAACACCCCTCTTCCATGAAATCTCCTTCTTCATACAATGCCTACCGCAAAATACTGTCATCTGTCTAAAATCATGTCATTCAAGCATTACTGATGCTGCTTATCCTGCCTCTCTGGCACTATACATCTTAATTCTCAGACATATCCGTCTTGCTTTTCAAAATTCTTAGACATGCCTATCTAACTTTCCGGGCACCATTCAATCCAATTTCCAGGCATCATTCAATCCAATTTCCAGGCACCATTCAATCCAATTTCCAGGCATCATTCATTTCAATTTCCAGATGTCATTCATCAACGATTCCCACAATGGCAGCATCCACAGGGGCGCCTTCCATACCTACTCTCGCTGCGCTTCCTGTCGCCACCAGCACTGTCTCTCCAATACCTGCACCAATATTGTCTATTGCAACAAATTGATTACAATCACCTGCCATCTCCTTTAGCGGCTCGATAATCATAAACTTATTTCCAATTAAGTTCTCACACTTTCGCGTAGAAACAATACTCCCTATTACCTTACCTACAATCATGGCCCCTCTCCTATCAGGCAGACGGCAGGACGTCCATGATGCTCTAAGCGGCATCTTCTCCAATGAAAAACTATATGTACACATCAAAATTCCGCCGCTTAGAGCAGCATGAATCCCCGCCGCCATATTTCAACGCTCCTGCCGTCCATACTATTTGATAATTGTCACCTTATCACCGGTTTTGATCTTGCTGGCATTTGCTTCATCCGTATCAATATGCATTTCCAGTGTAAAGCTGTCATTGACCCGAATCTTCACCTGGTTAAATATGGTGCCTCTCTCATTATCCGCTTTTACGGAGACAATATCGCCGTCTTTTACACCTGCAGCCATTGCATCCGCAGGTGACATATGTATATGACGCATTGCAATAATACAGCCCTCATTCAAATAGAGAACACCCTTGGGCCCTACTACCGCTATGGGTGCACTTCCAGCAATGTTACCGGATTCCCTTACAGGTGACGCAATACCTAACTTCATGGCATCTGTTGCGGATATTTCCACTTGCGAAGCCTTTCTGACAGGCCCAAGAACCCGCACATTTTCAATGGCACGAAGCTTTAACCCTACTATGGTTACCGTTTCGTTACAGGCATACTGTCCGCCCATGAGATCCTTTTTCTTAGTGAGCCGATAACCTTCTCCGAATAACGCTTCCACATGCTCCTGTGTCAAATGAATATGCCTTGCAGATACTCCCACCGGTACCTGGTAACCATTACTTTTTTCTCCCATCCTGTTGATGGTCTGAAGTACCATCTGTGTAATCAATTCCACTGTCTGCTGTTCCATGTCTTCCCTCCGGTCTGCATGTTGAAATCAAAACTACAATTACTCCGCGGCCGGCTCAGACATCCGGCCCTTTCCGTTCATCCGGCACCACCGCGAAATATACTGCAGACCGCCAAAATTTACTGTAAACCTCCATGCATCCCGGCCGCACCACCATGCATGAAAGTAAGGCAATAAAGGGAATTGCCTGGAGGTTTACTGTGAGCTTCCGGCGGCGGTCTGCAGTCGGGTCATACTGTAAATTTAATCGGTGTGCAGTATAAATTGTAAATAATCAGTTTCTCACTCTTTTACTTTGGGAAGAATCATCTCAACATCCGTATGAGGACGAGGAATTACATGCGTAGCTACCAATTCGCCCAGCTTGGACGCACTGGATGCACCTGCCTCTACGGAAGATTTCACTGCGCCCACATCACCGCGCACCATAACGGTTACCAATCCGGAACCAATCTTCTCCGTGCCTACCAGCGCAACATTTGCTGCTTTACACATAGCATCTGCTGCCTCGATTGCTGCCACCAAACCTCTTGTTTCTACCATTCCCAATGCTTCTTGTGCCATTTCTTTTCCTCCTATTCCAGTTCCGCATACGCCCTCCCTGCCCCCTCTCCTGGGAAGAATTTCCGGCCGCAAATGCAGCGTCCGTAAATCCTTCCGGGGCTGCCCGGGCATATGCTGTTTTTAGTTCCGTCTCTTCACTTCCGGCTCCTTTACGGGGAGCAATTTTCTGCTGCATAGGACGCCGCCGAAAAATTCTCCCGGAACCTTCCGTTTCGAGACTGTTTTTTTGTTCCGCATACGCCCTCCCGGCCCCATCTCTTCCGGGAAGGATTTCCGGAGCTGCCCGGGCATATGCTGTTTTATTTATGACAATTTTAACTGCTATACTTCCTGAATCGTCCGGGCATCAAGCGTACTTTCTTCTGCCTCCTTGCTCATGAACCTGCTGGCGCTTAACTCCACCAGTCTCATAATCTCGCTATGAGGATTTGCAATGATTCCCTGTGCCACCGGCTTTTTAATTGCTTTTACTGCCGCTGTCTCCACAGCCTCCGTGACAGAAGCCACATCACCTTTCACTACAATGGTA
This sequence comes from uncultured Acetatifactor sp., assembly GCA_910584435.1. GTDB lineage: Bacteria > Bacillota > Clostridia > Lachnospirales > Lachnospiraceae > Acetatifactor. Next base: position 25,711 of record CAJUAP010000039.1, on the reverse strand, counting down.
ACAAGCCGTCCGCCCAGTTTTCTTTCCCAGGTAGCCAATTCCACGCCGGATGTTTTGCACATAATATCCAATGCATCCACCGCTGCCACCACACCTGAAATTTCGATAAAGCCTAATGATGTATTGCCCATTGATCGGCTCCTTTACTTATGTCGGTTACTATGAAACAGCAACCTTTCCTGTTCTCAAATCTTAGGTAAAATCTTCTCCACATCGGTATGCGGTCTGGGAATCACATGCGCTGCTACCAGTTCACCCAATCTGCTGGCTGCAGCAGAACCGTTCTCCACAGAAGCTTTCACAGCCCCTACATCACCGCGTACCATTACAGTTACCAAGCCGGAACCGATTTTTTCTGTTCCAATCAGAGTTACCTCTGCGGACTTGGTCATTGCATCAGCCGCTTCAATAGCTGCTGTCAAACCTCTTGTTTCTACCATTCCCAATGCTTCCTGTGCCATAATAATCTCCTTTCATATCACCATCTGATTAATTTTTATCAAAAGCATTCAGCTTCAACATTTTTTCCGTGTCCCCGGTGGGTCTTGCAATAATATGCCTTTGCACTACACCGGTAAGGGATTTTGCCATTTCCTCTCCTGCTTCCATGGCAGCCTCCACTGCGGCCACACTCCCACGGAACTTAACCGTCACCAGCAGAGGTACCGGCAGCGCGTCTGCATTCGCGGGCTTATTTTTGTCGAAGGTCTCCAGCCTGACATCGGCTGCCTTACAGCCTGCGTCGGCTGCAAGGAATGCGCAGGTCAGCCCGTATACCTCCAACAGTCCTACTGCTTCTTCCCTAGCTTCCATAGATTATTTCCTCTTTTTCTCAGTCAACTGCAACTCCTACTTATTGATGATCGCAATCTTAAGTCCTGTCATTGCCAGATTTGTCTTCAGAGCCTCATTGATTTCCTCCAAAGGATAAGTATGGGTAATCAGCTTATCAATTGGCAGCCCAATCTTCTTCGCACTCTTCAGGAAATCAAAGGTAGTAGCATAGTCTCTCAGCGTATACACCCAGGATCCTACTGTAGTAATCTCCTTGGAGCAGATATCAAAGTGCGGATTAATGGTTGCATCACCGCCATTGATAAAGAATCCCAGTTCGCAAAGTCCGCCGCCGTTGCGGATGAACTTATAGATATTGGAATGACCTGCCGGAGAACCGGTACACTGGAATGCGAAATCTGCCAAATGTCCGTCACACTTTTCTTCCACTGCTGCAGTCAAAGCTTCAATTCCCTTATGATCCTTAAAGTTCACCGCATCAGAAGCTCCTAACTCTTTTGCAAAATCAAGACGCTTCTGCTCTCCATCCACTGCCACAATCTTATTAATTCCCATAGTGCGCAGAATTGCAATACAGATCAAACCGATAGGACCGCAGCCCTGTACTACAACCCTGCTGTTAAAGCGGAGAATTCCTGTGCTCTTAGCTCTTTCCACCGCATGTATCAGCACTGCACAAGGTTCAATTAACACTCTGGAATACAGATCCAGATCGCTTACATTAAATACTGTGGAACCGCCCCGAATCAATATGTAATCGGAGAACCATCCGTTCAAATGAATATCGTCATCCGGAAGAAGCCCGTATACATCAGCGCCTCCTACGTTCTGCTTATTCAAATCATACATGGTAATATCCGGGTTATCCTTGAAGATCATACAGGTAACCACTTTATCACCCAGCTTCAGATCCTTTCCGGCACTGTCTTTTTTGACATTTTTACCCATCTTCACAATCTCACCGGTGCCCTCGTGTCCAAGTGCAACGGGAATCAGCCCAAAGGGATCTCTTTTAAACTCATGAGCGTCCGTACCGCAGACACCGCATCCCTCCACCTTAACCAGGATATCGTCATCGCCAACTTCCGGCATAGGGAACTCTTTAACATCAAAATGCTCTAAGCTTGTAAGCATTGCCACATGAGCCGTTTTGGGAATACTTCCGTCTGCCGCACTGCTCACTGCAGAAGCCGTCCCCGTACTGCCGGACATACTCGCCAGCACTTGCTTTACTATCTCCTCAATCTGCGCTGTATCAGCCATTTCCTGCTCTCCTCTCTCTTTATTTCACTATTTCACTCTTACCGCCGAAAATCTTCATACCGTTCACATTTCCCGTCATGCCGGCAAGAGAGGGCGAAGCCCACCTCTTTAGGCGGCACAATCAATGAACTCGGTGCAAACAAAGCGCAAAGGACGCGCTTGGAAGAATGCCCGCTCTTTGGGCATTCTTCTGTGTGCAATTTAGATTTTCTTAGTCCGCGTACTTTGCGGGCTTAGAAAATCTTTGCACACTATTCAGCGTATGCAAAGGCTGTCCGCCATAACACATCTTCTGCTCTTGGTAAATGATTTTGCACTGGTCAGTCCCTCTCCGGTACGGCTGGCAATGGTAAAGGTACAATACCCTTCGCCTCCAAAGCCCAATGCCGCATAGGACGGCGCATTCTTTACCAGAATTGCAGTGTCGATTTCTCTTGCATATTTTGTAATATTGTCTATGTTCTTAGAATGAATATGTGCGGAATGGCGGTTGCCATGCTCCAGCCACACAGCCTTCTCAATGGCATCGTCAATATCCTTTGCACGAACCAGACCGAGAATAGGCATCATCAATTCCTCTGCAATCAGGGGATGCTCTTTCTCGCCTTCAAATACAATACAGCGGATATTATCAGGTACCGTTACACCAATCATGCCCAGCAGCGTCCTGGCATCACGGCCCACACATTTACGGTTCAATCCCTTCGGTGTCAAAACTGTCGCTATCAGCCTCTCCTGTTCTTCCTTGGAAGCCAGATAACAGCCCTGCTCGGAAATCATATAATGCATCAGCTCGTCCGCTATGGAATCCACTGCCACGATTTCTTTCTCCGCAATACAGGGCAGATTATTGTCAAAGGTACAGCCGTTTACAATATCCTCTGCCGCTTTCCTGATATCGGCCGTCTCGTCCACCACTGCGGGCGGATTGCCTGCTCCTGCGCCAATGCCTCTCTTACCTGAAGAAAGCACTGCCGTAACAACACCGGGGCCGCCGGTAGCTGCAATCAGCGGAATATCCTTATGTTTCATCATTATATTGCTGGTCTCTAAGGTGGGCTTTTCTACGGTACAGGCCACATTGTCCGGACCGCCTGCTTCCAGAGACGCTTCATTAATCATATTCAAGGCAAAAATGGAAGTCTTAATTGCCTGAGGATGGGGATTAAATACCACCGTATTCCCTGCCGCAATCATACCGATAGAATTACAGATCACCGTCTCGCTGGGATTGGTACAAGGTGTAATCGCACCAATCACACCAAAAGGCCCCATTTCAATCAGCGTCAGCCCCCTGTCCCCAGACCATGCCGTTGTCTTTAAATCTTCCGTTCCCGGTGTTTTGTCAGCCACCAGATGATGCTTTAAAATCTTATGCCCGACATTACCCATTCCTGTCTCATTTACGCCCATTCTGGCGATTACTTCCGCATTTTCATGCGTTTTCCTGCGGATATTACTGATAATCTGTTCCCTCTGATCAAGAGACATCCTGCGAATTATCGCCTGTGATGCCTTTGCTGCCGCAATCGCATCATTCATATCGGTAAATACGCCATGCATTTTCCCGGAAGGCTCCGCAATCTGCAATTTTGCAACCACTTCCTGTACAATATCCTGTACCAGGCTCTCACTTACAAGCACTTGATTACCTCCTGTTCTAATTCTGACTCAAACACCTTTTTCCCATACGCCGCCAGATCCGTGTCCTGCTGTGCACTTCCTCCGCTGACACCCAGCGCACCTATGATGACACCCTTATATGCCAGCACTTCGCCTCCGCCGAAAATGACAATCCTGCCCCCGTTTGTAAATTGTATGCCGTACAGGCTCATTCCCGGCTGGCTCAATTTCCCCAGCTCCGCGGTGGACATTTGAAATGCAATGGATGTATAAGTCTTATTCAATGCCACATCAAAACTTCCCATGTACGCACCGTCCATACAATGAACCGCCACCGGTCTGCCGGATGCATCGGACACAGCAGTGACAACTCTCATATTCCACTCTGCTGCCTTTGCCTCAATCCGTTCCGTCAGCTTCAGTGCCAGGGCAAGGGGCATGGATGCCTTTACCTGACCGCCGTTTGCGGCAGTCAAAGCCCCCGGCCCTGCGTCATTCGTTGCTTTACTCAAAACTTCGCGTACAATATTTTCCAGCTCTAATTTATCCATCATTTTCCTAACTGCTCAAGAATCTTCTTGGTAATCTCTGCCACCAGTTCGGGAGACGCCTCAACGTTTTCTTTCTTGCTGGAACATCCGCCGCCGCAGGTGTGGCAGCTTGGCTTACCTTCCCTTGCATTCGGGCAGAGATTTGCGGGATGACGTCCCTTCATGCCGAACTGCCTCCTGATTTCATACAGGTCTTCTACCTGCTGAGGTGTGAATTCCTTAGGACCGCCCAAAAGCCTTGACTGGTACAACAGCTGTGCATAAAATTCCACGGATTCCATCTTCAGGTATGCGCTCAACAAAGAATCGGAATAGGTCAGAGCACCGTGGTTCTCCAGCAATACAGCGTCAAAATACTGCACATACTCAGATACGGCATCAGGAATCTCCATCGTGGAAGGTCTGCCGTATTTTGCAATGGGCACACAGCCAAGGGCAATGACTGCTTCCGGCATAATGGGCTGTGTCAAAGGAATCCCTGCAATCGCAAAGCTGGTAGCATATACGGGATGTGCATGAACAACACTCTTTACATCCGGTCTCTCCTGATACACTCTCATATGCATCTTGATTTCACTGGAAGGCTTAAAATTGCCGTTTGCCTGGATTACATTTCCCTGTGCATCCACCTTGCAGATATACTCCGGTGTCATAAATCCCTTAGACACACCGGTAGGGGTACAGAGAAATTCATTATCGCTGATCTTCACGGAAATATTGCCGTCATTTGCAGCAACCATGTTCCTGTTGTAGATTCTCTTCCCGATGTCACAAATCTCTTTTTTGATTTCATACTCGTTTTGCATTTCAATTCCTCCTGATTTGTTATACTTTGTTGTGCTGCCGTTTATCTGTGACGCAACTCACATTGTCGGCAGCATTATATTTCTACCCAGCAGCATGTCCCATCTTCCCATCCATGACATCTGCTGAACAGTTATCACAATTTCCCGGAAGGCTTTTCTTCCCTATCTGTTATTATAGTCCTATTCATAAGACAAGTCAATAAAATCATGTTGATTTATGTCGTTTTTGTTTTATTTCTGTGGTTTTTATTCCTGTGATTTTTTGTGGTTTTTATTTCTGTGATTTTTTTCTGTGGTTTTTTTCTGTATTTTTTTCTGTGGTTTTTTTCTGTGGTTTTTATTTACAAATTTTTATATCGTTTTTATTTTTATGGATTTTATTTCTATAACTTTTATTTTTATTCCCTTGTCAGAAGAATGTTCCCTATACATAAATTCTAAAATATTAGACATATTTCTACACAAATCACTTGATCTGCAACAACTTAACATTTCTATAAACCGGAAGTCATTTTCCGCAGCGTGAACGTATCCATTTATAAATACGATAATAAATTTCACCCAAGAACAGACAGACTATTATGAAAACAGACCATCTTAGCAGACCAAAAACAGACGAAATTATATATCCCATCCACGCAAAAAATAATGCGATAGCAAATAGCAGCAATATTTTGATATATTTCATATCACGCACCCCTGCATACACCGATTTTTATATTTGATTATAAAGTTTTTATATGCCATTTACAATGTATATTTATAAGTCATTTCCCATTGGGTACACAGTTCCGAAAAGGGAGTATTTTTATCGTTCTTATTTCTATGGCTTTTTTCTTCAGTTTTCTGCTTCCGGCCGGTGCAGATATTCCAAAATGGCATCCACACCTTCTCCCGTTACCGAATCCACAAAGAAGATATCTTTACAGCCTGCATTGCGGAGCCACAATTCTGCCATGGCCCTGTCTGCCCTGGGCTCATTTATCTTCGTGACGATTCCAATCACATCCCGGTTCACCATACAGGTAATATTAGGAGGAAACAGCGTATAGCTCTCCGTTGCTGCCACCAGCAGTCCAACCACATCCGCCTCATAGGAATACAGAGCCAGCGCATACCCCAAATGGTGCGTCTGGGCATATTCTCCGGGTGTATCAATCAGTACATCCTGATAGTGAATATACTGTGTTTTGTAATAATTTATTTTTTCTCCTGAAAGTGCCTGTTTTAAGGTAGTCTTGCCGCTTTCACTGCGGCCCATTAATATCAGTTTTCTCATCTTTTTTCCCGGACTGCCGCGCTTTCTTATATTCCTGCTGCATTCCTGCTCACATTCATCCCGGAATCAATTTGATTTGTATGACTGGGACATTCTGCATCATCTTCAAATGCCCGCATCATTTTCCGCACCAGTTTCAGCACCTGCGCTGCTTCCTGTCCATTCTTCAGTCTCTTACTCTGATTTTCTTCCTGGGAAAGTTTTTTCTCAGGAAAATTTTTCTCCCGGAAAACTTCGCAGATAAACAATATTCCTGTCCGGATCATAAAAGCTCATATTGATTGCTCCCCATGGCTGGACTTCAGGCTTCTGAATGATTTCTGCCCCCATGTTCAGAACCTTCTGATATTCTTCCTCCATATTGTCTACCGTAAATGCCAGACAAATGTTCTGATTCAGGTTGTTCTTATCCGAACCGTCATTATATACAGTCAGCATGGTCTCTTCCTTGATCAGCACCTGATGCACTTCATCATTGCTGCCGTTCTCTATTTCCAATAATTGCTTGTAAAAGTCAGCAAGCCTGACTACATCATTTGTCAGCAATCCGACCTCACCAATTTTCATATGCATCACCCTTTCTGCCGCCAGCCAATGAATCAAAAGACGGAATCAAAAAGCCTTCCGCTGTCAGTCAAAGAATTCAAAAATCACAGAATGCACAAACTCGTAGTATTAAGTACGGGTAATTCCGCAGACCGTATATTTCAGTTGATTTTTCACATAGTTTAAAATCGCCTGTTCGGAGGCTTCCACCTCTGACACAGTTCCGGTAATAATCAGAGAACCGCTGAATCTGTCCACAAAACCCAGGTCAATGGCGGCGGACTTCATTCCCACATCCGCCATGATAATAGCCGTCTCTGCCGGTGATACCGTCATGATGCCGATAGCCGCCCTGGCATAATCTATATTAGGATTCAAACCCAGTTTTTCATATAAAACCGGATCCGGACTTGCAATGATATGTGCCAGCGTAATCTGTTTACCCGGCACCAGCTCCTGCACAATCCTCTGTTTCTCCCTGTCATCAAGCCAATCCATTCTTATCCCTCTGCCTGTTTCACTGTATTGATCGAAGCAATCCGCCAGAAATTCTGCACCTGTTCAAAAGAAATCACCACATCCTGTGGGAAATGGGCAATCAAATCATTTCCCTTCCAGTCATATTTTGTCCCATTCCACATAAGAAAGCTCTCTGTGAAAATCTTGTGTTCCACGGATACTTTCTGTATACAATCCAGAACAGTGGAAATAAAGTCATCTGCACACACCGGATCGAAAACCGAATCCGGCACTCCTGAAAAAGCCATAAGCACCGCGCCATTGTCATGAGGTCCTCTGTAATAGCAATAATTCTCTCCGGAAATTCCACATGCCACAATGGATAGATTGTGCCCGTTAAAGGTATCATCAAGGTCAAAAGTATCCGTTGTCAACGGCTCCAGATTCCATGCCTCTCCCATCTTCTTCGCTTCCCTTGCCAGCCTGATAAGCTTCTCGTCAAACCCGTTGATATTATTCCAGCCCCACATCCAGGTATTGCTGTAAGAAGATTCACTGCCAAGGAATTGTACCGGATATTCATCGTTTCCAAAAGCCAGCGTGCCTCTTCCGAAATCCACATTCCAATTCCGACCTTTAGCGACCTGTTCTGCACAGGCATTCTGAATTGCCATCATCTTACCCAGACAGGCAGAATATACCTGCCTCCAGTTTGATTTATCAATGGGATATGCTGTGTCAAAAATAGAAATCCTGACTGAAGATTCTGCGGTTCTTGCTTCTGCGTTAGCCTTTTTACCGAATATCATACTCATCTCCTAATCTCAAATATGTATCAGCCGCCAACCCGGCATCTTATACTCGCCTTTGTTCCAAGTATGTTTCATCCGCCAATCTGATACCTTTCTTATACTCATGGTGATCCCAAGTACATCTCATCCGCCGTTCCGGCATCTTATACTCGTGTTTGTCCTAAGTATACATCATCCCCCGATCTGGCATCTTAAACCTGTGCTTGTTTCCACCGTCTTCTTCAGCATCTGCATATGCTCCGGGGAAGGCGGCAGGATATCCGGCAATTCATAGATTCTGCCCAACCCCTCATACTTATCCTGCCCCAGCCGATGGTATGGAAGCAGGTAAATTTCTTCCACACCGGGAAGCTTGTCCGCAAACTGCGCAATTGCCCTTATTTCTGCTGCGGTATCATTAAAGGTTGGAATCACAGGTACTCGGATGCTGAGACGCGTCTGCCCCGAAGAGGCAATTTTCCCTGCGTTTTCAAGCATCAGCTCATTTCCCTTTCCCGTAAATTCCTTATGCTTTTCACTGTCCATATGCTTAATATCCATCAGGTAATGGTCAAGATACGGCAGTATTCCTTCTATTACATTCCACTTGGCGCAAGCCATACTTTCCATAGCCGTATTGATTCCCACCGCCCTTGCCGCATGGAGCAGATCCCTGGCAAATTCCGGCTGGCAGAGGCTCTCCCCTCCGGAAAGCGTCAGACCGCCGCCGGAACGTACATAATAGGGTCTGTCTTTCTCCACGGTTTCCATGACTTCCGCCACCGTCACATCCCGTCCGATAATTTTAGTCTTCCCCTGTACCGTCATCTCCTGAATCCCATACTCCTGGGATTCAGGATTGCAGCACCATTTACACCGCAGTACGCATCCCTTCAGGAAACAAATTGTTCGGATTCCCGTTCCGTCATGGATGGAGTATCGCTGAATATCAAATATCCGTCCCTTTGTCTGTAAATAATCCATTTCTGTCCCTCATTCTTTACCCTGACTCCCATTCTGCCGATGCCGAAAGACAACTTCTATGCGCTGACGCATACTCCGCCGATACCAAAAGGCGGCTTCTGCACACAGACTTTCCCTCCGCCAGCACACAAAAATGCTCATCCATCCTCATTTCCGGTCTCTCAGCATCGAAACACTGTCAGAATTCCGGCCGGCATTTCACTTCCATGCAGCAGCACAGACAATCAATACTTTGCTGCAGCCCATGTCCAGCTTATACTGCGCACCAATTAAATTTACAGTACCACCTGTCTGCCGACCGCCAGCCAGGTACTTTCCCGGAAGCATCACTGTAATTCCCGGCGGTCCGCAGTATAGATTCCGCACACAATAAGGCGAATTAGAAGCCCTGCTCCGTCCTGCGGATAATGTCATCCTGCAGGGACTTGGAAAGCGTGGTAAACAACGCACTGTATCCGGCCACACGAACCACCAGATGGGCATATTTTTCCGGATGAGCCTGAGCGTCCAATAAGGTCTCCCGATCCACCACATTGAACTGCATATGGCTTCCCTTCTGGTCAAAATAAGATCTGATCAAAGCCACAAAATTCTCCAGGCCCTTCTCTCCGCTCAGAGCCGTGGGATGGAATTTCTGGTTAAACAGCGTACCGTTGGAAGCAATTCCGTGGTCCAGCTTGGAAACGGAATTTGCCGCCGCCGTGGGCCCATACACATCCTTACCCGCCGAAGGCGATACGCCATCCGCCACAGGGGTATGTGCCAGTCTGCCGTCGGGAGTGGCGCCGGTCTGTGCCCCCAGAGGCACATTGGCAGATACGGGATACAATCCTGCCTGGAACTGTCCCCCGCGAGGATTGTAATAGTTCAACAATGGCCTGGTATAGGTATATGCCACATCCCTGGCGAACATGTCCACTTCTTCAATGTCATTCCCGAATTTGGGAACTTCGTTGATCATAGCCAGCAGCTCTTCGTATTTTTTCTTATCCTCCGCCGGCAGCTCCATCTGCATTACCGCTGTAATCATACCTGCAATCTGGCTTTCATCTGCAGATATTCCATTGCTTTCCATCTCGCGCAGAATCTCCGTGACAATCTCTCCGGCGCTTACCGCATCAAAACCCTGTCCGTAGTTCATAGCCAGCGCACGCTTATACTCCGCAAGCGTTACCTTCTTCTCATCAAACACCAGCTTTTTCACGGCATAAAGGGAATCTGCCATATTGGCGACGCCAAAGCCCTGAGGCCCCGTGAAATTATAAACGGCGCCGCCCTCCTGCACCGTTTTCCCTCTCCTGATACAGTCGTCCACCATACAGGACAGATACGGCAGCGGACAGCGGGCGGCATGTGCCACGTCAATGGCATTATCCGCATTTACCAGCAGGGAAATATTATAATCCATCTGCTTCTTATAGGCATCATAGAACTCATCAAAAGTGGTCATGTCCTCCACTCTACCGGTCTCTATACTGATTTTCTCACCCTTGTCCCATCCGTTGGAGAATACCAGTTCCAACGGGCGGCACATATTATAGAATGCCGCATCATGCCAGCCTTCCGTCTTACCGGCTTTCTGAGGCTCCACACAGCCGATAATATTATATTCCCTGGCATCCTCCAATGTCAGTCCCCGGCTCATCAGGGAAGGAATAATCACTTCGTCATTATAATAGGCCGGAAGCCCGATACCCGTCCTGGTCAAATCCGCCGCCTTCAGCAGCAAATCATGGGGCGATTTGTTCCACACACGGATAGAGAGGGATGGCTGGGGCAGAAATACATGCTTGGAAGCTGTGATACACATAAATGACAAATCATTGGTCACATCACATCCATACTTGTCCTGTCCGCCTACAATCAGATTCTGGAACAGGCTGTATCCTGCAAAGCCTTCTGCACTTGCCGCATCCCGGCATTTATTCAAATCATTTAATTTCACCCAGATACAATCAATTAATTCCTGCGCAAATTCACGCGTACACTTCCCTGCATCCAAATCCTTCTTATAATAAGGATACATATATTGATCAAACCGTCCGGGAGAAATAGAATGTCCGCTGGATTCCAACTGCAATAACTGCTGTACAAACCAGAAACTCTGGCATGCCTCATAAAAAGATTCCGCGCCATACCCAGGCACCCTGCGGCAATTGGACGCTATCTGTAAAAGCTCCCGCTTCCTGGCTCCGTCAGAACATGCGGCAGCTTCCTTCTCCGCCAAATCTGCATATCTGTCAGCATAACGAATCACTGCCTCACAGCTGATGATGGCAGCTTTCAAAAACTGGCTTTTTGTACAGTAATCGGCATCGCCGGGATTGCATTTTTCCAACTCTTCCTGCATCTGTGCGATAATGCCCCTGTACCCTACAGCCAGCACCTTATCATATTGTACCGTCACATGTCCCACACCATTATAAAAGTAATTGCCCGGTGTAAAGATATTGTGTTCAATGGCTTTCTTCGTCTCCTCCGTCATCAGCGCTGTGGCCAGTTCACTGGTGGTCTTGCCTTCCCAGTAAGCATCCGCCTCCAGCAAATCCTTCTTGGTCTGCTCTGCTATGTAAAAAGGGTCTGCCTTTCGGGCTGCAACCGTCTCAAATTCTGCTTCCAGCCACTTGTATGAAAACTCCGGATAGGTCTGGCATCCTCTGGGAGCAATGGTGGTGCTGCCCACAACCAGTTCTTCATCTCTTATAATAATGGGAATATTGTCAAGAATATGTTCAAACGCAAGGGCACGCCGCATAATAACAGGCTTGTCCTCCGTTTTCCTGTAACTTTCTGTAATTAATTTTGCCCTGGCGGACTCTATCTCCGGCATTTTGGCATATAAATGCGCTACCAGTCTGGGAATCCTGTCAGATATGGAAATTTCCCGGGTATAATATTTTTCCATTGCTGCTCCTTTCTGATCAATTTGCACAAAATTCCTTATTTCTAAGTATATGCCTAACAGAAGGAAATGTCAACAAATCTGACGCTTTTTTAATTTCTTTTTTTGTGGGATTGTTTTGATTCTTGTTGGTTTTGTGTGGTTTTATACTTTCTCAGCTATCACTCCCATTGACGTCCTTCCGGTTCTTACTCAAATGAAACCACCGTTCCAATCTGCTTCTCGGAAGCAGATAATTCACCAGCAATGCAATGACCACTCCCACACCGGTATCAATCATTCGGCTCACCGCATACCCGATATGATGGGCCGGCGTATTAAACAAAATGATGCATAACACCACGCCCCCAGGCTGTACACCTCCCGGCCAGCGAAACAGCACACACAATGAAATCATAATGATTATTCCCACAAATACCAACGGCATCCGCAGCCAGTAGCACCCTTCCGGGAAAATTTGATGTTCCATCCAATAGAGACCAAGGCCGATAAATCCGCCGATAATCGTTCCAAAGAAACGGTTTCCACCGCTGCGCCGGGATTCTTGCATATCGGATCCCATGCCGAAAATTGCACCGATACAGGCAAAGGTAGGATTGCTATTTTGGAAAAAGGCATAGAACAAGGCCGTAAACACTACTGCCAGAGCTGTTTTGAGGCTTCTCAAACCCAGTCCCGGAATCGGTGCATGTACGGGATTATGCTGTTCTGCCGGGAAGTTGAAGGCTGCCTGATCGTAGAATTCCATGCGCTGTGACGTATCCTGCGGCTGTCGGGTCAACCGGATATCCTGGGTCTGCTGCATATCCTGTGGCTGCTGTGTCCGCCGCGCATCCTGGGTCTGCTGCATCTCCTGTGACTGCTGTGTCCGCTGCGCATCCTGGGTCTGCTGCGTATCCTGTGCTCGCTGTGGCTGCTGTGTCTGTGGTGCCTGCTGCGTATCCTGTGTCTGTGGTGTCTGCTGCACCTGCATCTCCTGTGTCCGCTGTGCCTGTTCCTCTGGGTTCCGCGCTGTCTGCTGTTCTGAGACCAATTCTTTGTCCTGATTCATTTCATATTGTTCTCCCTTTTCTATCATTTACAACGATTTACATCATATTCATATTATCATTTTTCCTGACCCACAGCAACACTTACGCCTTTCCTTCACAGGCATTATTTTATCAATTTATAGTCCCCCCTTTCTTTTTTCTGCAATCCGCCATGAAAATACCTGCAATGAAAAACCCTGGCATAAGTTCCACACCTATGCTCAGGGCAATAATTCTACTGCGGTTCCATCCAGTGCCGGTTTTAAAATTAGTATTACTTCTCATAACGCTCAATCCTGCACTGATGCTCTTTTGTCTTCTTATCATAACTGATGCCCACCAACAAGATTTCTCCGGCATACTCTCTTAACGATTCCGGATACTGCCGCTCCTTTATCTGTGTGACTGCCGTCCTGGCATCCTTATCCCATTTCAATTCCACTACCACCACCGGCCTGTTTTCATATTTTGCCAGCGGCAGGTATACAATATCCGCAAATCCTTTCCCACAAGGGAATTCCCTGATGGGTTTATGGTAATACACAAAAAATGCCAGCAGCGCCACTGTAATCGTACAGCTCAGGGAATTCTCATCATTGTACTCAATACTGGATATGAATTCATTATGCACTTCCTGCACCAGCGCGGCAGCACGCTTTTCATCCATTTCCAGCACTGCGTGCACAATCCCTTCGGAATATTTCATGAACCTTGAGAGATTGTCGTCCGCATCATTTCCCATATATTTATAGAATACTTCCCTGATTTCCTTATTCGGCACATATGCCTCCTGTGCCGCCTTGTCGTATGCAAAATACCCCAGGTGGATTAAGGCCGTAACCACCTGGTCCTTATCTGTAAACGTATGCATATCGTTTTTACACCCTGTCACATTCACAGGCACCGGGCTTCCTGACAGCATCCTGATCACGGCCTCTCTCAGCCCGTCAAAATTCCGGTTGATCAGCTCCCCGATATCCTCATAGGTTCCCGTTTCCGTCCAGTACGGCCCGAACTCCTTCTCCGCAACCGCCCTCACTACCGATAGGGGATTATAGATGGCCATATCATTCAGCGTATAGCCGTTATACCATTCCTTCATCTTCCCGAAGTCCGCCCCGTATTTTCCGCACAGCCATGCCACATCCTTCTCAGTGAAACCGATATACTGCCCTAAATCCTTCGGCCGGATCATGGTATATTCCTGGAAATTGTTCACCGCTGACTGTCCCTTTGCCCTGACCATGGGCAGGATGCCGGTCAGGTATGCCAGCCTTACATAAGCCATGGCATCGCTGCTCTTGAACAGCCCCCTCAGAAATTCAATATATTCAAAACGCTCCCTGCTGTCCGGGGCAAGCTCTCGGATCGGATAATCCCACTCATCAAAAATAAAGACAAATTTGCTGCCTGTCTCTCTGTTTATTTTCCCTAACGCTGCCGTCAACGGCATATCCTCCGATACCATAGCCGGATATTCTTCCTGCAGCTCATCTACAATGCTTTTCCAGATATATTTATTAGGATTTTTCCCAATACCCATTGCCTCTACATACTGGGCCTGAATATCCACAAATATGGTATCATACCGATTCATATTCTCTATAAACAGCTCATTTTTCACGCATTTTAACGGTTCAAACAGGCTTCCGGAATCAGTCCCCCTGCTGAAATAGGCCGTCAGCATGTTGGCGGTAACGGATTTGCCGAACCTCCGCGGCCTGCTGCTGCAGATAAACTTTTCATCTGCGTCTTTTTCCAGCAGCACATTTATCATCTCTGTCTTGTCCACAAAGTATTTTGTCTTAGAGAATTCCGCAAATTTTTCGTTTCCGCTGTTCAGAAATCTTCCCACCCCAGCCACCTCCCAGAAAATGATGCGTTAATGTCAGTCTAACATGGTGCAGCAGCTTCGTCAACCAAGAAAAAGCAACACTTCAGTGAGGTTCAGCGGCCTGTCCGGCATCCTCATTATGCAAACAATTTTTTTACCTCTTCAAAACGCTGCGCCGTCATCAGCGCTGTAGCTTCCGTCTCGCGGAATTTCACGATATAGGTCCAGCGGCCATAAGGTTCTATCCTGCTGATTTTCGTCAAATTGACCAGATAGGATTTATGGCATCTCATAAAATCCATTGCCTTCAGCTTTTCCTCCATTTCAGTAAGAGATATGGATGTTCGGAAATTTTCTGTCCGGGTGACAATGTTGGTGGCTCCCTCCACCCGTTCCACGAAGATAATCTCCGCTGCATCGATCAAATACACACGTTCTTTCCCTTTAATGAACAGCTTTCCCTTGTGCTGCTCTGACTGCGCCACTTTATCCTGAGCATAATTTTCTTCCCTGTCACCACGAATGCGCTGAAGCGTCCGCGCCACCCTCTCCATATTAAAAGGCTTTACCAGATAATCAAAGGCATAAATCTCAAAAGCATTAGCCATATACTCGCTATGTGCTGTGGCAAAAATGATTTTCACCTTTGGATGCAATTCCGTGAACACCTTTGCACACTCCAGGCCGTTCTCGCCATTTAAGTCAATATCCACAAAAGCCACATCCGGCCTTTTCTTCGTAAATTCCACCACCGCCTGGGAGAAACTGCCGCATTCGGCTATGACCTGACAATCCGGCTGCCTCTCCACCATTTTGCGCAGCAGCTCGCATATCTGCGGTTCATCATCCACAATCATCACCCTTATCATATCCATACCCTTATCCCTCTTATGGCATCCTCCGCAGACCTCGACTACCTTTTGCTCTCTGCATAGGCATTGGCGCCGTTTCCGATATTCTGCTTCATCTCCGTATCCGCCATCACATTCTGCAGCCTATAATAATCCAGCACCCCTATATTACCGCTTCTAAGCGCCTCCGCCATTGCTTTTGGCACCTCTGCCTCCGCCTGCACCACGGACGCCCTCATCTCCTGTTCCAAAGCCACAGCCATGGCACGCCGCTCCTCCGCTCTGGCCTGTGCAATCTTATTATCGGCTTCCGCCTGCATACTCTGCAGATTAGCACCGATATTTCTCCCCACATCAATATCGGCTACATCTATGGAAATGATTTCAAATGCCGTACCGGAATCCAGCCCCTTTTCCAGAACCACTTTTGAAATATCATCCGGATTTTCCAGCACTTCACTATGTGTTTTGGAGGAACCAACAGTTGTGACAATACCTTCTCCAATACGGGCAAGCACCGTAGCCTCCCCTGCGCCGCCAATCAGCCTCTCCAGATTTGTCCTCACCGTTACCCTTGCCTTTACCAGCAGCTCAATGCCATCCTTTGCCACTGCCGCTATCATGTCTGTCTCAATTACCTTGGGAGTGACACTCATGGTTACAGCCTCAAATACATCCCGTCCGGCCAGGTCAATGGCGGAAGCCTTCTCAAATGACAAATTCATTCCTGCTCTCGCTGCTGCAATCAAGGCATTTACCACACTGTCCACATTTCCGCCCGCCATATAATGCGCCTCTAACTGATTTACCTTCACATCAATTCCTGCTTTGACCGCTTTTGTCAATGGGAATACAATCTTTGCCGGAGGCACCCTGCGCAGTTTCATTCCCACCAGATTGAATATGCTTACCTTCACATTGGACGCTATGGCCGATATCCAGATGCCGACCGGAACGATACAGAAAAATAACACTACCAATAATAATATCACACACAAAATAATAATTCTAGCAATCATTTTCTCTCCCTCTCTTTCAGCTTTTCTCTCCTGCTTTTTCTTACTTTTTCTTTACAAGTAGTCTGTTTTCGCTGATTCTGCAGATTACAACAGGTGTCCCTTTCTCAATATAGGCATCGTTGGAATATATATCCAATCCAATTCCGTCAAACTCCCCTTTCCCCACAGGCCGGAGATCCGTCAGCGCAATCCCTTCTCTGTTCAACAGGTAATCCAAATCGGAAGAATTCAAGAAAGCATCCGGTCCTTTTACCTCACTGTCCAGAATAATAGGCGATTTCACTTTCTGGCGGGCAAGAATGCTCAGAATGACGGTCATTAATATCCCCAATATCACAATGACAACTATTGCAATCAGAATGCCTTCCTCCACCGTCCTTGCAGTAAGGAACACCCCTGCCAGCAGACATATACCTCCTGCAATCCCCGGCAGACCGAATCCCGGCAGCACCAGTTCAACCGCCACCAGTACAAAACCAATAATTAATATGATAATTCCTATAATTGTGCCAATTTCCATTTTGTCTACACCGCCTTCCGTATCTGCACAACAAATATTGTTTCCCCTTCATCTGACCGCAGGTGAATGCTGCCCTGATTGGCTTTCAACACATTCGACACAATAAACAGTCCCATTCCATGTCCCTCGCCCTGCCTGGTAGTCACGCCCGGCAGAAAAATTGCTGTCTGTTTCTCCTTCGGTATGGATGCCCCGTTATTACTGACTGCAAATATGTACTCATCCCTGCTTTCACTGATATCCAACACCAATTTCCGCTCCCCCTCTTTGTTGAGCAGTGCCGTGATGGCATTGTCGATGAGGTTAGAAAGCACTTTACACAGCTCCCAGGGTTCTATCCGCAGCTTTTTCAGATCCGATTTCACCTCTATATAAAAGTCAATCCCCTCCTTCTCCGTCTCACCCAATTTTGCCATAAGTAATGCATTCACCGCCGGAATCGAAGTCCGGATTGCTTTCCCTGTCTTCATCATATTGGTGTAAATCGGTTCCAGATACCTCTGCAGCTCTTCATATTCCTGTAATTCCAGCATCCCGTATACTACCTGCATATGATTCAGATAATCATGGCGCTGGCTTCGCAGGGTTTCATTCAGGCTCTGCAGCTGCTGGTAACTGATACTGAGATTTTCATACTGTCTGCGCATTTTTTCATGCAGCAGCAGCATACGAACCAGGCAAATCATCAGAATCACCACTACCGCCAGACAAAAATATAAAATCCCTCTCATACTCATCCTTCCTGATACTGTTTTCTATATCATATATGCTTCACGAGACATTGAATATATAAAATGGATGAAATGTCGTTTTCTTATGCCGAATTGTCACAGAGGCTGAAAAACACCATACCTGTGACGGTTCATACTTCAGAAAGGGCACCAAAACGGGCACTGCCTGAACTGCTGCAGCAAGCTGCCAAAGCCGCCGGAATTCCTATACAATTGACACCAAAGGCTGTCAATGCTATAATAATTCCTGTCAAAAATAATTCCTGTCAAAATTGTTTGACAATCTATTAACCTGAGCAAGGAGGTAATTACAGAAAATGATACATCTGGAAAAAATCACTCCTGATAATTGGAGACAGTTTGAAGATGACACTGCTGATAATTTTAGGCAGTTTGAAGATGAAATCATTATGGAAAGGATGCTGTTATGAGACTGTTACGTGAACTAAACGATTCTGTTGTTTTAGGGCAGACCGGAACGAATCCGGCGGATTTCCCCACGCCATCCGCTCCGCCGCCCCGGCTGACAGCCCGTGCCATAGTAAAAAATCAGAACGGACTATTTGCAGTCATGTATTCCGACAAATTCGGCCTCCACAGCCTTCCCGGCGGCGGTATAGAAGACGGCGAAGATGCCATCACCGCCCTGCGCCGGGAACTATTAGAAGAAACCGGCTGTACCTGCAGCGAAATACAGGAATTAGGCATTGTCTCTGAATACCGGGCGTGTCAAAATTATGCGCAGGAATCCTACTATTATGTAGTATCCGTCTCCCAGGAAGCCCGGTCGTTACATCTGACGCCTTCGGAACTGGAAAGCAACACAGTGGTGCAATGGCATACCTTTGCCTCCATGCTTCATCTGATTTCGTCTCCAAACCATACCACTGAACAGAGGAAATATATACAGGCAAGAGATATGGCCGCACTGGATGCCTATCAAAAACTGCATGCCTCATTTACTCCCGCTTTCCGACAACAGGATGGGCATTGACCAGCCGCTCCAGCTTCTGCATTTCGTCAGGAATGCGTATCTTTCGGGGACACATGTCCAGACAGGGCATACATGCGCAATTCCGGCAATACTCCGCACTTTTCCCAATCCCAAGCCCCATTTTCTTCAGCGCCCAGTAATCTTTTCCCAGAAAAAAATACTGATATTGCCGGAATAGCGTATGTATTTCCGTCCCATGAGGACATATGCATCTCTGGCAGCGGTCACAGGGTATGGGTGTGTACTCCTTTTCCAAAACGCCCAATACCTCATCAAAGGAAGGCAGTGCCTCTGTTTCCTTCACTCCGTTTCCCTTACCTGCTCCTTCCTTCCCCGCATTCCAATCCATGGCAGCATCCACCTGTTCTATGGTGCCAAGCCCAATCAGCGCACCTGACACCGGATAGGCAAGTACCGACCTGATTAAAGTCTGCACCGGAAACCTTGCCGGAAGAAGTCCTGCCGCATAAACCTTATTCACCAATAACCCCTTTCCGCGAAACCGTTTTTCCTCCCGTATCCTATCCAGCATCCCGCGTTCTAAGAGGTTGCCGCTGCCCTGCAGCACATCCACCCTATCATCCATGGCACCGCGCAGCAAAGTGTCGTAATAGTGGGATGCAATCCCCGCAAACCGGATTTTCCCCTCACCCTTCAGCTCCGTAAGCGTATCCAGCGCACCGCCCTTGCGAAATACCTCATCCTCATGTTCCCCGTCCACCTGATGGACGAAATAGATATCCGGTGTTGTTCCCATATTTTCACAGGAACATTCCACCGCCCGATACATTTCACTGCCATCATAGAAACGCGCTTTATCCGAAATAATAATCCGTTCTCTTCCCACACGCTGCGCGAACTTACCAAGTTTTATCTCCGCATCTCCGTATTCCGGCACAATGGCTGTGTCAAAAAGATTGCAGCCAAGTGAAAATCCATGCCCCATCACTGCAAGCGCCTCTTCTTCGTCCAGATTAAAATAATCCGGCAGAACCGGCACATTGCCCTGCAGGACAGGAATGGTTCCAAAGCCTATCTCCGATATGAACAATCCGGTATTTCCCAATCTCCGATAACGCATCCCTCTCACTTCTTTCCCCACACCTATCTGTTCTCCCCTGCGCATCCTGCCGTTTTTTCCCACAACTGATTGCCCACAAAGGCCCTTTCCTCCACCAGCACGCCTTCCGGCACCTGAAGTTCCCTCAATTCTCTGCAGAAGGCAAATGCTTCCTTACCAATTTTTTTCAGGCTGGAAGGAAGCCGGACTTTTTTCAGGCTGTGGCAGCGGTAAAACGCTCTCTCAGGTATCTCTGCCACCCCTTCCGGTATCAGTATTTCCTCCAACGATGTACAGTTTTCAAATGCCCTGGCCCCTATCTGCCGCAGCTGTTTCGATAACTCCACACGCTTCAGTACGCCGCAGCCTGAAAATGCCATTTCACCGATATCTTCCACCCCCTTCGCCTGCCTGACCTCACACAGCCATTTACACCCTGCAAAAGCACGCTTGCCGATTTTCCTGACCGTATCCGGAAAAGCAATCTCTGTCAACAGATTGCCGTCCTGAAAAGCACCTTCCCCTATGGCTGTAATACCGGAAGCAAGCGTAAGTCTGGAGATATTTCCGGTACACTCCACCAGCGCACCTTCTCCGTCCGTCTTAAAACAATTCATACTGTCCGCCACCGCCTGCTTTGCCAATGCCGGCAAATCCTTTTCCCGATCCCCGATTCCGGTAAACTCTACACAAGAACCGTCCGGCAGCTCCATCTCCCGCAAATGGATACAGTTTCGGAACGCATACTCTTCCACCTGCACTCTCTCGGATACAAAACGAATCCGCTCTATCCCAAGGCCGTTTGCAAATGCCCATCCGCACACCAGCCGAATCTCTGCCGGAACCTCCACATCCCCCTTACAGCCGGAGCCATCCAGCAGCATATCCTTTACTGCTACCATGGGAGCTTCTTCCCTGCGCTGCTCCATCCAGGCCGTTCCATGAAAAGCCCTTGCACCGATATATTCCACACTTTGAGGAAATATCACTTCCTCTAACAGCATACAGTCCCGGAACACCTCCGCCTCTATCCGGCAGATGCCCTCCGGAATCCGTACCCTCCGGGCTGCCCCCCGATAACCGCACAGACTTGTCTCCTCTTCCACCTCAAAACAGCTAAGGGCACTGTGGAAAAACAGTTTCACTGTTTCAGGAATATGTTCTGAAAGAACATCTCCATAACACTGCAGCATCCATTCCTTTCCCTGATACACCACCTGACGCAATGACGTGCAGCCGGATAACGCATACTCTCGCAGCTGAACAGTCCCCTGTTCTCCTGTAAGAACCACCTTTTCAAGACCGCAGCAATCCTCCAGCGCATGTGCCCCAAGACATGCGCCGTCTCTAAATGACGCGTTTTTGATACTTTCACATCCTTCAAAAGCAAATTTTCTCACCACAGCAAGCCTGTCAAAAGAAAATTCTCTCAGTTTTCTGCAGCCGCTGAAGCAAAAGGGCTGTACCGCCTTTGCTTTTTCACAGATACATTCTTCCAGGCTGCGGCAGCCGGCAAAGAGACGCTTCTCCAATATGGACAAGTTGGGGAACTCTGCCCGCCTGAGTGAAATACAGCCAGAAAAAGCACATTGCCCTGCCTGCCGCACACTGCTTTCTATTTCCTGTAAAGAAATGCACTTTTCAAATGCCCTGGCTCCTATCCTGTGCAGCCCCTGCGGAAATACCACGGCGCACAGTCCGCTGCATCCAAAGAAGGCACCTTCTCCTATCCACTGAAGACTATCCGGCAGAATAAGCTTCGTCATCCCACGGTTTCCTGAAAATGCATAGGGCGCAATCCCTGTTACGCCTTCCGGCAGAGAATCCTGCCCGCTCCATGTCCCTCCGTCCACAATGACATTGCCTATAATCACTATGCCGTCTTTATTTTCCTTATCATTTTCTTCATAAAATAAAGTGTTCTCAAAGGCCCTCTCCCCAATCTTAGGATTGACCGCCGTTTCACTGCGTTTTAGCAAGATACATCCTGCCAAAGCTTCTTTTCCAAACCATTTTACCCGTTCCAGCCGCAGACCCTTCAGTTTTCTGCACTGATAAAAAGCGCGTTCTCCTATTTCTTCCCATGCCGGACCGGATTCCTCTTCGGCTGTCCGGCCTGTCCCAGGCAGGTCAGAGGCCACAAATATTTCTTCCAGTTCACTGCATCCGGCAAATACCTCCGCTTCCAGACACTTTATCCCTGTGGGCAGCCAGACCCGATGCAGCTTACAGCAGCCCTTAAATGCTGCTGCACCGATAAACTGCACACCCTCCGGCAGATGAATCTCTGTTACTTTCCTGTTCCCATAAAAAGCGCCTCCTGCCACAATCCGCACAGAATCCGGAATCCACACCTCCCCTTCCAGATGCTGTCCATCCCAAAGAATATTCTGCTGCCTCTGCAGTTCTCGGCCTACTTCCTGCTGCTGATTTCGGTCTGCCTCCGGCTGCTGCCGTTCTGTCCGGCTTCTCCGAAATTGCTCCAGGAACAACGTTCCCTCCCAGGGATGCCTCCCCACGGATTTCAGAGAATCCGGCAGTGCCACCCGCTCCAAAGAACTACAGCCGAAAGCAAACTTATCCGGAATATGCTGCACCCCTTCTTCCAGTACCATACTCTTTAATTTTATACATTCCGCGAACACACCTTCCCCATACATCCTGCCGCCGGACATCCCGTCCGCCGCACCTGATACGCACACCTTACGCAATCCGCTTTTCGCAAATGCAAGACTTTCCACATAGGAAGCCTTAGCCGGAATATGCACCTCCTTTAAAACACTGCATCGATAGAATGCCATTTCTCCAATCAAAGTCAGCTTTTCGGGAAATTGTATCTTTCTTAACGCAAAACAGCCATAAAAAGCGCTTTCTTCAATCCTTGAAAGGTTTTCCGGTAAGCATACCTCCTGCAATGCCCGGCAATGCCGGAAGGCTCTTGCCTCCAATGTACGGATTCCGGAAGGCAGACAGACGCGAAGCAGCTTCACACAATTTTCAAATGCCCCCTGCCCGATTCGTTCCAATCCCTCTGGCAGCGCAATCGTCTGCAGTAGCAGACAATCCCGAAATGCCTCTGCCCCGATCTCACGCAGACTTTCCGGCAACATGATCTTATCAATATTTTCCTTTCCGGCAAATGCCTCTTCCGCGATCCTGGTGATGCCTTCAGGAACGATCACCCTGGATTCCGCTCCGAGATATTTTAACAGTGTAGTACCGCTTAATCTGAAATTCCCCAATACCTGTTTATGAACCGCACGAACCAGATCCGGAATTGTCTCCGCATCCCCGTCCCCTTCGTTCAACAGCTTATACTGACGGTCACAGAAACCTGCCATGTCACCCGACTCACGAGCGGCAGACGCTGTGTGCCGGCAGCAGTTTTTATCGCTTGTGAGTATAATACGAGATATCCCCTCAAAAGTATATTCCTTTCCGTCATATGTCCTGACCAGCTTCAGCGAAGTACAGTTTCTGAAAGCATCCTTATGTATCTGCACCTGTGCCCCTCCAAAGCATACCTTTTCCAGGCTGATACAATTGCGGAACGCTCTGCTTTCAATACTTTTCAGAGATTTCGGAAGCTTCACGGTGACAATACCGCGCATATCATAAAAACAGCTTTTGGCCAGGCACTCTATTCCCTCCGGCACCTCCACATGCTTAATATTGACCCGAAATTGTATCAGGCTTCTGCCTTCTAATTTCATCATGCGCAGAATGTCCTGCACAATCACTTGTGCAAGATGCGGCACCTGCATTCCCCCCGCTGCTGCTTCTACCACATTGGGCATCCGAAAACACCTTCCGCCCCCGAATGAAATCTCCTTTACCCTCCCGCATCCTGTAAACACATCACAGATACAGCCTTCCTCCAAATCTTCAGATACTTCAAGCCTTTCTAACGATATTCCGTTTGCAAATGCCTGTGTTCCAAGCCGCTTCACCCCCGGCATACGTACTTCCATCAAACTGTCACAGTACAGAAACGCACAATCTCCCAGCTCTTCCACAGACTGCGGCAGAATCACCCGCTTCAATGCATGGCAGCGGTGAAATGCATAACGCCCAATGTATCTGACACCCTCCGGGATTTCCGCTTCCTCCAGTTTCCTGCATCCCTTAAAAGCATCTCCCATGATGGTTTGAAGACCTGAGGGCAATACCACCTTGCGCAATGATACACATCCTTTCAACGCCCCTTCCCCAATAGTATGAACACCCTCCGGAACTGTAATGACCTCTTCTCTTCCTGTATAAGCTTCTAAAATTCCGTCCTTTATGCGATACTTTTCCATGATAACTCCAATCCCCATACTCCTTCTTTGGAATGCATTTCTTCCATGAAATGAATTTCTTTCATAGAATACATTTTTTCTATAGAATGCATTTCTTCTATTAGAATACATTCCATTATATGCCATAGTGCTATAAAACCGCGTAGCCGAAATAAGCTCCCTTGCTCATTCAGGCTGACACGGTTTCCAAAATCAAGATTCAGATTATACTGCGGCATAGTCACTCACCTTCCCTGTTATAAAAAATCAGTGCAATGACTTTCCGCAATTCTTCCAGACTTCCGCTCCGAAACAACTGTTCCTTGAATTTCTTGGTTCCTTTGCGCTTCTTCATCATATAGGATGCAAGCTTTTTCATATATCCAAGGGTAAATGTCTCATCATAATATCCTGCTGTCAATTCTATTTGTTCCATCAAAATCTGAAATGCAGTCTTATCACAAGGTTTCCCCGTCAATTCGCTGAATATAAACGGGTGTTCCAGCCCATAACGGGCCACCATCACCCCGTCCGCACCTGTCTGCTCCATCATATTCCTTGCATCCTCCACAGAGAAAATCCCTCCATTGGCAATCACCGGTATGGACACCGCAGCCTTCGCCAATGCAATTTCTTTCACATATGGTTTGCCGTCATACATCATACTCCGGCTCCTGCCATGGATCGTGAGCATATCCGCCCCGGAAGCTTCACACATTCGTGCGAATTCCGCCGCAAACATATCGTCTTCACGGATGCCTGTACGACATTTCACCGACACTATCTTCCCACTCTTTTTACATCCGCGAATAATTGCAGCAGCCCTTTTCCAATCCAGCATCAGTGCACTGCCCTCTCCGCTCTTAAATACATTGGGCACCGGACATCCCATATTGATATCAATCACATCAAAATCCTTCAGCAGCTCGCTTCCTGCCATCCGCTCCATTACCGCAGGAATACCGCCGAGCAGCTGTACCGCTTTTATCTTCTCATCCTTTGCGGTAATCAAAAGGCGTTTTGTAGCCCTGTCTTCGTATTTCAGTGCATTGGCACTGCACATCTCCGTGAAACATAATCCTGCCCCTAATTCATATGCCAGCATCCGAAAAGGATAACAAGTATAGCCTGCAAGAGGTGCCATTAACACATTGGACGGCAGCAGCAGATTTCCGATACGAATTTTCTTCACTTCAATCCCGCCGCTTACTTCCATAGCATCCTCCCTTATATAAAATTATCCGTTGAAACTTCCAATCAATGATAAGTATTATTTTATATATAAAACAGATGAAAATAATACTTATATTCCGGCATGTCGTTATCATTATGGGGATAAATAAAAATGGAAGCAAAGGGGCTCGAACCCTTGGCCTCCCGCTAGTCAGGCGA
>CAJUAP010000038.1:17608-36720 GCA_910584435.1 uncultured Acetatifactor sp. | reverse complement strand
CAATCTGATTGTAGATTGGCATATAAAAACAATGAGTTTCACGGATTCAGGTTTAAAATTGTTACCCAAAAACATAATTTCTGTAATAAATGGGATGCAAATAGAACTTGTTATTAGAAACCCTAAGATTATGCAGAATAGTTTGACATTATACATTATTATTGTATAGAATTTATTGAGGGCGACCATGATTATCTGCTGTCCCTTTCTAAAAACAGGACTATCCAGGCGCAGGTCGTGGAACGTGCAAAAATCCTCCTGCAGAAAGAAGCGGGTAAACCAGATAAATCTGTTGCAGAAGGACTCTGCATAGATGTCAGCACTGTCCGCCTGTGTGTGAAGAAATAGGGAGGAACAGAACTGGCATTGTATGACAGGCAGCGCAAAGGACGTCCGGCTGAAATATCCACGGAGGCTGCCGCGTGGGTCATAAATTTTGTCTGCCAGCGTCCGTCTGACCTTGGGTATTCCCGGAAATTATGGACGCTGGCGAAGCTCCATAAGCATATACAGGATCATGCCGCCGAAGCGGGGGTTGTGCGTCTTACAACAGTTTGAAAGACACGGATTGAGCAGATTCTTAAGGAACAAAGCTTTTTCAGCAAGATGACAAAACAGATGCTCAAAGGGATCCGTGTAAAATCAAAAGCTGTAGAATGGAGGTGAAAAGGTGCAATATAAAGTTGGTTCATTTAATATGAATAATTGGAGTTTCACTTCAAAAAAGGACTTTGAAAAAATAGCAGAAATAATAATAGAGGAAAAATTGGATGTTGTTGCGCTGCAAGAGATTTTAAGTGAAGGCAAGGGCATTTCAAGAATGCAGGAAGAATTGGCACAATGTGTGAAATATAATTTATATGATTGGGATTTTTGCCCACATAAGGGGGAATCCGCAGTCCCCAAAACGATGTCCAAAGATCATAGAGGAGAAGGTTATGCATATCTCTGGAACAAAAATAGATTTAAGCTGTTGGAATATTCTAAAATGGGAGAAATTAGAATTTTTGATCCCAGAATAATAAATTCTAAATCCAAAGATGTTAATGTTGACTGCTCATTTTTTGCCAGGACACCATATTATATACGGTTACAACCACTCTATGGAGGTTTTTTTGAACTGCGTTTAGTGAATGTCCATATATACCATGGCAAGGACAACTCAATTTCAACAATCAATAAAAGAAAAAACGAATTTGATACGATTGTGCAGAGTATATATCCTGAAATCAGCCAAAAAAGATATGGGCAAAACAGAGTGGCTTATACTATTGCTATGGGAGACTATAACTTAAATATTTTCAGTCCGATTGTGCAAGCTAAAAACGCATGTCTGTCAGAAGTATTTACATACAGTGACGGAAAGAAGACAGCTCAGATTCTGACCGTACAAGATCAGTTGACCACGTTAAAAAATTCTGACAGTGAAAATGATTCGGACAACAGGGTGCGGCTTGCAAACAATTATGATCATTTTACATATAGCCCGGAGCTTTCAATGTTTAACAAGGTATCATGTGAAACGATAGACGCAGTAAACAAATACTGTGGTGGTGATTTTTCGTATTATAGAAAAAATATATCAGATCATCTGCCAATTCTATTGAGTGTTGATATATAGGAGGGGTAAAAATGTCTAGCGAAGAAAAAAAAGAGCAATTAAGAGCCGCATATGCTTTAAATTTATGGACGGTTTCCGTTTCGCAGATAATTGATTATAATGATGTTAATATTATGAAACAGGAATATGATACCATAATGAATAATCTCAACCTTGAAAGAATGCCGAAAGATGAAGCATTGTTGGACGTGATCAAAGAAATCATGGATGAGATTACCAGTTTTCTGATTGATGCCGGAGATAGTGCGTTTATTGAGAGGGAATATCAGCATCAAGTGAAAAATGCAATTTGGTCTGCAGTTCCAAATGTTGGTGCCATTTTTGCCGCATCCAATCCGATTGCTATGGGAGTTACCCTTGCTACGCAGGTTGGGATTGGATATATGAATTATCGGAGAAATAAATCGGAATATGAATTAGGATACGAAAAATCCAAATGGGAGATTCAGAAAAACAGGATGCTGCATTTAAACGCTTTGCAGAAGCAGCTGTTTGAGACTGCTTGGCGCTTGGCTGATAAATATGAATTTCCAGATGAATATCGGCTTACATCCAGGCAGATAACGGAATATAACAAAGCACTGATGGAATCAAAGCCCGTTAAAAGATATAATAGTCTGGAATCAATGAAATCCTTTTTTAGTGCGTATCCAGTGTTTTGGTATCAGCTTGGAAGCACAGCAAATAGCATTTACAGAAGTGATATTTACAGAACGGATGCGGATATTAAAGAGCGCTATAAAAAGCGTGCTGTAGATGCTTTTTATGAATACTCGAAGATGAATCAGTTCAATCTGTTAAGACATGATGTATTAACATCTGCCTGGGCGCTGGAATACTTGGAACTATTGGATTTAAACAGCAATAACGACTCTTATGGAGCAGATCAGCTGATTAAAACGGCTGAAAGGTATTCAGGCAATGCTTCTGACATTGCTGAACTGTGTGCTTTTGCATATTTACGTATAGGCGATGAAGAAAATGCGGTCAGGCTTTTTCATAATCTAGTAAATGCTGATTATAATTCTGTCTTGAATACGCAGATTTTAAGTGGCCTCTATATCAAAGCAATGAGAAGTCCGGATAAAGTGAAAGCTGAAGATGCAAAAGTGGGATATAGGGAATTAAAGAATATTACCGCTAGTCCTCAAAATATTCTTGCGATTCCGGATGAGTCAATGGATTTAAATAATTGGAAACCAGACTGGAGCAGGGAAGAGAACTTTAACGATTTTATAGAAAAACAAAAAGAAGATGAGTCAAGGAAGAAGGTAAAGAACGAGGAAGACAGAAAGCAATCCAGGCTTTTTTACCAGAGTCCCATTTTGGTTGTAAATAACAAAGGAGACGAAAAAGTCGCGGACTATTTCCTGGACATACTGAATGACAATAGAAGGAACATAGGAGACGATTTACCGTACCCTAGCAGAATGGACATGGAAGAGTATAAAAAAAACAGGCAGAACATCGAACAAAAGGGTACACATGTTATAATGCTTGGTGATTCTAAAGAGGCTAAAAATCTGTATGAGCGTACGCCCATTGGCCAAGGCAGATGGAATTACCATAAGCTTGGTATGCGTTTTGTTTCTAATAAAAGTAAAACTAAAACAGTCATATTAATCAGACAACTCAAAAATCAAGAGATTAACGATTTGGTTGCTCTTGCTAAAGAGGTGAATAAGAAGCACTCTGTAAAAATTCCAGAGGGGGTAGAAACCATAACCAGCTTTTTTGAGGATGTATATAGGAATTTTGGCATGAATGATGCGACCGAAGTAGTTGCCACAATACTTACCAGCATTGTGTGTTCTCCTCTTCTTATAATTGGTGAGGTACTTAAAGGGGTAGGTAATGTGGGGCAGGGTGTAAAGAATGCATATTCAATGAAAGATCTTGATTTTTTGAGATATAGCATTGCTATATATGAGTACCTCGAAAGGGAAAATGCTCTTTATCCTGCTGCAAATGAGACTTAAGAAATTAAGAAGTCTCAAAACCAAACATCTTTTGAGCTTTTTGAGAAGCTGCGGATAAAGACTGCGGGCAAACAGAACTATATTCTTGGGAAATTAGAGCGGTATATTAAAAGAATAATAACTACACAGAATAAGGATGCAAATGCAGAGACTGATTTTGGACTTTAATATATGTTATGACGAAATAGACGGTAATTCTCTGTATCATACATTTGGGCTGATGGTTTTGACGGTGTTAAATATTATGCACTCAAATGTAAGGAAGGTGTTTCCACGGCAAGGAACAGGGGGAATGGTTATGGCTGATAGTAATCATAAGGATAAGGTTAATCTGACAGAGATTTCAAATGAATTATATAAAAGTGGGCAATGGAATGAAGGAATATGCGGTAAGACAGAAAAAATAAAATGTCAAATTTTATGTCTAAGAACAGCAGATATCTTTCGGAAATTATTAATACACTACAGCTTTCAGAATATTCCCAATATATTAAGCCGGGATTTGGCATAAATGAAAATGGTTGTGAATTTCCAGTAAAGAGTAAGGAATTCCTGATTGAGTTATTGGATAAGTTTACGGAGCCTAACAAAGGCATCTAAAAATGCAGAAATAGAGAAACAGGTAAAAGAACGGATTAAAAAGCTGGGATATTGATAAGCAAAATAGCAGTACCGAATTTCGGGAAGCTTTTCGGATTCCGAAAAGGTCTGGGAAACTATGCCTCGAATCCTCTGTTATATTCCAGAAAATTTAATTGGATATGCGGACAGAGAAGAACGGATGGGTTTTAGGATGCTGAAAAACCGGCTGTGACAGTACTCGTCAGGACAGGTTCGTAACAATATTGGGAATAGATGTCCGGATGCCTGTTTCCGATGCCGGAGGATGGACGCGGAACCGGAAATGTAAGATGGCAGATTGTATGAGACATGCACTGTGGGTGCGGAAATGAGGGAAAGATGAGTACAGGAAAAGAAACGGAAAGAAAAAGCAAACGGCACATGGAAAAAAGAAGTAAAAAGTATGCCGGAAAAGGAAGTCAGGAGTGCATGGAGAGAGGAAGCAAAATGTGTACCGGAAAAGTCAGAGCTGCCATATCAGGCATATGTATGGTTTTGCTTTGTACCATGTTTTTTGGCGGGTGTGGGAAACAGGAGCCTGTAAATATACGCATTGGTTCTCTGAAGGGGCCTACTTCCATGGGACTATTATTCCTGATGGAAAAAGCGGAGCAGGGAGAAACCTCTTCTGATTATGCATTTCAGATGGCCACAGGTGTGGATGAACTGCTGCCTTTGATGGTAAAAGGGGAGCTTGACATTGCGCTGGTTCCGGCAAATGCAGCGGCGGTGCTTTATGGGAAGACAGAAGGCGGTGTGGCAGTGATTGACATTAATACATTGGGGGTTCTGTACCTTGTCACAGGATCCGCAGAGATTGCAAGTGTGGCGGATTTAAAGGGCAGGACCATTTACCTGACGGGAAAAGGCACCACACCGGAGGCTTCTCTGAGCTATATTCTGCAGCAGAACGGGCTTACGGAGACGGATTATACCCTGGAATTCAAATCCGAGGCTGCGGAAGTGGCGGCGGTATTGGCGGAGAACCCGGATGCAGTCGGCCTGCTGCCTCAGCCATTTGTGACAGCGGCGCTGATGCAGAATGGGGCATTGAAAGCGGTATTGGATGTGAATGAGGAATGGACAAAAGTGCAGGAGGACGGAAGCGGTATGGTGACAGGCGTTACCGTAGTGCGGAAGGAATTTCTGGAACAGCATGAAGATGCTGTGAAGACATTTCTGGAGGAACACAGGGCCGGCACAGATGCTGTCAACCAGGATGTGAATACAGGCGCGGCGCTGGCTGTGAAGGCGGGGATTGTGGCAAAGGAGGCCATTGCCCAGAAGGCAATTCCACAGTGCAATATTACTTGTATTACGGGAGATGAGATGAAACAGGCGCTGTCAAAATACCTGACAGTTTTGGAAGAGTTTTCTCCGGAGCTGGTGGGCGGTGCTGTGCCGGGAGATGATTTTTACTATTGACAATCATATCAGTCCAACGTAACGTTTCTGTAATGTATACTATATATCGTTTTATCGGCAGTTATGCGATATAACAAAGGTTATGTTTTTACCGTGGCAGATGTTTTCGGCTGTGAGTATAAATCTCGGCGGCTATGCATATGGCAATGGCAGCGCTGAAGTCCTGTAACAGTGCAGCGACCTGTGTGAACTGTTATCAAGTGTTGTATGAGTATGGGGAAATTTGATGCAGAATTTTTGGAACAGGATGATGAATGGGAAGAAAAAGAGAAGGCAATATTGCATTCTTGCGTTTTGGATTGCCGTATGGTTCGTCCTTGCGGCGGCGGTGGACAACCAAATATTGTTAGCCACTCCGTTAGAGACATTTTGGGCGTTGATTTCCAGATTGAGTAAAGGGAGTTTTTATCTGGCGGCGGGAAGATCGCTGCTTCGCATAGGAACCGGATTTTTGGCCGGATTTGCGGCGGCTTTGCTCCTTGCCATGGGGAGCCGTCGTTTTCCGCTGCTGGAGGATGTGCTGGCGCCTGTGCTGAATCTCATGAAAGCCATTCCGGTGGCATCTTTTGTGGTTCTATTGCTTATCTGGTGGGGATCTTCCTTTTTATCGGTTGCGATCTGCTTCCTGGTGGTGCTGCCCAATGTTTATATCAGTACCCTGGAAGGCTTGAAGAGTACGGACTGGCGTCTTCTTGAGATGGCAGAGGTGTTCCGGCTGACTTTTTGGAGCCGGTTTTTCTACATTTATCGTCCTGCATTGAAACCCTTCCTTTACAGCAGCCTGAAGATTTCACTTGGCATGTGCTGGAAGTCGGGAATTGCGGCAGAGGTGATCGGCACACCGGACAATTCCATCGGGGAGCAGATGTATCTCTCCAAAATATATCTGGACACTGCTGGCGTGTTCGCATGGACGGCAGTGATTGTTCTGTTAAGCGTTTTATTTGAAAAAGTGTTTCTGCGGCTTACAGAGGTCTTTTTTGCCTGGGAACCCGTTTGCAAAGGGCAGATGCCATATGGAAGCAGGAGCAGAGGAAAGGGCAGATCTGGTCTACAGGAAGAGGCTGAAGAAGGCGGAGGAGCTGTCCGGAAAGAGGAAGAAGCTGAGGAAGTCGGAAGGGCTGTCCGGAAAGCAGAAGAGGCTGAAGAAGGCGGAGGAATCGTCCGGAAAGCGGAGAAAGCTGAAGCAGTCGGAGGATCTGTCCGGAAAGCGGAGAAAGCTGAAGCAGTCGGAGGAACCGTCCGGAAAGAGGAAGAAGCTGAGGAAGTCGGAAGGGCTGTCAAAACAGCAGAAAGGGCGGCAGGATATATCAGATGTGAGGATATTGACAAATCCTATCATGGCGAGAGGATTCTGGAAAAAGTCAGCGTTGTGTATGAGCCGGGACAGACATATTACCTTACCAGTCCTTCCGGCAGCGGCAAGACTACATTGCTTCGTATCCTTGCCGGATTGACAATGCCGGATGCGGGATGTGTCAAGGCTTCCTTTTCCTGCAGCATGGTATTTCAGGAAGACAGGCTCTGCGAGGATTACAGCGCGGTGAAAAATGTGGCGCTGATCACAGGGGAGGGCAGACGGGCGGAGGAAGCTCTTCGGAAGCTTTTGAAGGAAGAGGCTCTGCATAAGCCCTGCAGACAGTTGAGCGGCGGAATGAAGCGCAGGGTTGCACTGGTGCGGGCTATGGAGGCAGAGTCTGAATATATACTGCTGGACGAGCCGTTTACGGGAATGGATGCCGAAACGAAACGGCGTGCGGAAGCGTATATTCGAGAGAAACAAAACGGCCGGACTTTGATCATCGCCACACATAGATGATGTATGATTGTCTGCTGTTGCTGCTTCTTCTGATTACTTTGGGGGGATTTGGGGATATTGTATACGCTGGCGGAAATATGGACGCAGGAGCAATTTTAAACAAAGTGGAGCAGCTTAAAGGGGCAGAGGAATTAGGAAAATCTATTTGACGGTTTCATTTATAGGCAAGGTAGCCAGGGGGCAACAGGGCAAAACGCAGTAAGCAGGGCAATGAGAAATTAGCAAGGGAAGGAGGAATAAATGAAGGGACAAAATAATACAATAACACATCATGGAAGGAAGATAGCAGGAAAGACATATCTGCCGGAAAAAGAGAAATATCCTATTGTGATTTTCAGCCATGGATTTAATGGTGTCGGTGATGATTTCAGCAGCCAGGCGAAAATCCTGGCGGAAATGGGAATCGGGGCGTTTACATACGATTTCTGCGGCGGATCGCTGAGATCAAAAAGTGATATGCCCACATATGAAATGACGGTTTTTACGGAAAAGGAAGATTTGTCCGCTGTGTTAGATACCGTAAAGGCATGGGAGCATGTGGATAATCATCATATTTTCCTGTTCGGGGCAAGTATGGGCGGATTGGTGTCAGCCCTAACGGCAGAAGAGCGCGGGGACGAAATCAACGGTATGATTTTGATGTTTCCGGCTTTGTGTGTGGCGGATGACTGGAATGAGCGTTTCCCAAATGTTGCGGATATTCCGGAGAGGTATGATTTCTGGGGAGTTCCTCTTGGAAGATGCTTTAGTGAGACATTACATGGCTTCCGCATTTTTGAAGAGATAGGAAAGTATCCGGGAGATGTGCTGATTCTGCATGGAGACAAGGACAATATAGTGCCCGCCGCATACAGTGAGAGAGCGGTGAAATTATACCGGAATTCCTGTCTGGAAATATTTCCCGGCCAGGGACATGGATTTTCCGCCGAGGCAAATGATAAAGTGGCAAGGCTGCTCACAGAGTTCATTCTGGCGAGAATCAATAACAAGTAATTTCCCGAATTCAGGTTTACTTCATTTGCGATAGCTTTTACTTCCGTTTCGGCTTTCATGGTATCCTGTGCCTGGTTTGCAGCGTCTGCAGCGAATCGCCCTGCCCCATGACCAAACCAGGTACGGAGGGATTGGTGTGAACCGGGACATGGGTGTTCCGCTCGCATACATAGATTCCGTCGTGGTATGCCTTGTCGGCGCTGATAATAAATCTGTTATTTTGCCCGCCCGAGTGTATGCCGTCAGGAATTCTTGTGATAATTTAATAAAAATTTCATTTCAAAAACATTTGTAATTTTATGGTTTATATGCTATAATCGTAAAATGACTGTGATTATGTCTGCTGATGGGGTGGAATAATGGCCATATGGATGCCGTACAGGGCGTATGGCGTAAATTACTATTTGGCCTACGGTATCGAGGCGCAGACGATTGAAGGAGGAAATGTAGCAATGAGCTTACAGGTAGAAAAATTAGAGAAAAATATGGCGAAGCTGACCATTGAAGTGTCTGCGGAGGAATTGGAGAAGGCCATTGAAAGCGCATATCGGAAGAACAAAAACAGAATCAGTGTTCCCGGCTTTCGCAAAGGTAAGGCACCTCGTAAGATGCTTGAACAGATGTATGGCAAGAATCTTTTCTATGAAGATGCGGCGAACGATTTGATCCCTGATGCCTATGACGAGGCATTGAAGGAGTGTACAGAAAATATCGTATCCTCCCCCAAGATTACTGTAGTGCAGATTGAAGCAGGCAAGCCTTTCATTTTTACCGCTGAGGTTGCTCTGAAGCCGGAGGTTACTTTGGGAGCATACAAGGGCGTTACTGTGGACAAGGCAGACTTAGAGGTAAGCGAGGAAGAAGTAACGGCTGAGATTGATAAGGAGCGGGGCAAAAACGCCAGAACCGTTGAGGTAACGGACAGGGCGGTGAAGCAGGGTGATATTGCCACAATAGATTTTGAAGGATTTTTAGACGGTGTTCCTTTTGACGGAGGCAAGGAAGAGAATTATCCTTTGACCATTGGTTCCAATACCTTTATTCCAGGCTTTGAAGAAGGATTAATCGGCGCAGAGATCGGCAGGGAGACAGAGATTTCGCTCACTTTCCCGGAGGATTATCAGCAGGAGGATCTTGCGGGCAAGGACGTGGTGTTTCAGTGTCTTGTGAAGAAGCTGCAGGAAAAAGAACTGCCTGAGCTGGATGATGATTTTGTAGGTGATGTCTCCGAAGAAAGTGATACCGTGGAGGAATACAGAGAAGAAATCAGGAGAAAACTTACAGATAAGAAGGCGAAAGAGGGCAGACGTGCAAAGGAAAATGCGGCTGTGGAAGCTGTGATTGCCAATGCCCAGATGGAAATTCCCGATGCAATGGTTGAGACTCAGCAGAGGCAGATGGTACAGGATTATGCTCAGAGACTGCAGTATCAGGGGATTTCTCTGGAGCAGTATATGCAGTATACGGGTATGACCCCTCAGATGCTGCTGGAACAGATGAAGCCCCAGGCATTGAGGAGCATTAAATCCAGGCTGGTGCTGGAAGCTGTGGCTGATGCCGAGAAGATAGAGGCTTCCGAAGAAGAGATTGAGGAAGAAATCAAGGACATGGCGGATTCCTATAAGAAGGATGTCAGCGAGGTGAAGGATATTCTCGGTGAAGAAGGCCGGAAGCAGGTGGAAGAAGATGTGCGTATTAAGAAGGCCATTGATTTCATCTCTGAAAATGCTGTGGAGACGGAGTCGGCTGCAGAAAATGAATAGGCGGGGCGGCATGACTGGAAATATGTATAAAAACAGAACGGAGGAATTATAATGAGTTTAGTGCCTTATGTCATTGAACAGACCAGTAAGGGAGAAAGATCCTACGACATTTATTCCCGATTGTTGAAGGACAGAATCATATTTCTTGGGGAAGAGGTAAATGATACTTCCGCCAGCATTGTTGTGGCACAGCTGTTGTTCTTAGAGGCGGAGGATCCGGAGAAGGATATTCACTTGTATATTAACAGTCCCGGCGGTGTCATCACTGCAGGCATGGCAATTTATGATACCATGAATTACATTAAGTGTGATGTGTCCACGGTATGTATTGGAATGGCGGCAAGTATGGGTTCCTTCCTGCTGGCAGGCGGTGCGAAAGGCAAGCGGATTGCACTGCCCAATGCGGAGATAATGATTCATCAGCCCGCGGGAGGAACCAAAGGACAGGCAACGGAGATAGACATTGCTGCAAGGCATATTTTAAAGACAAGGGAAAAACTGAATCATATTCTTGCGGAAAATACAGGCAGGGATTATGAGACAATATGTTCAGATACAGAGCGTGATAATTGGATGAGCGCCGAGGAAGCGAAGGAGTATGGACTTGTGGACATGATACTTACTTCCCATGACCTTTCCGGTGCGAATAAGTAAAAATGTAGGAGTAGAGTGATGGCAGGGAAAATGATCGGAAATGATATAAGGTGTTCTTTCTGTAATAAGACACAGAATCAGGTTCGCAAGCTGATCGCGGGCCCGGCAGGGGTTTATATCTGTGATGACTGCATTGATATCTGCGCGGATATTCTTGAAGAGGAATTGCAGGATGAAGAGGACGAGGAGGTAGAATCCGTCCGTCCCGACATTAATCTGCTGAAGCCTGTGGAAGTGAAGAGGTTCCTGGATGACTACGTGGTTGGGCAGGAAGAGGCAAAAAAGATATTGTCCGTGGCTGTATATAACCACTATAAAAGGGTGATGGCGCCGAGGGATCTGGATGATGTGGAATTGCAGAAGAGCAATATCATTATGGTGGGGCCTACCGGTTGCGGCAAGACCTATTTGGCGCAGACGCTGGCGAAAATCATCAATGTACCCTTCGCCATTGCGGATGCGACTACCTTGACTGAAGCGGGATATGTGGGTGAGGATGTGGAAAATATTCTGCTGAAGCTGATACAGGCTGCGGATTATGATGTGGAACGGGCGCAGTATGGAATCATCTATATTGATGAGATTGACAAGATTACCAAAAAAGGTGAGAATGTATCCATTACCAGAGATGTGTCAGGAGAAGGTGTGCAGCAGGCGCTGTTAAAGATTGTGGAGGGGACTGTGGCAAGTGTGCCGCCCCAGGGAGGCAGAAAGCACCCTCATCAGGAGCTGATTTCTATTGATACCTCCAATATTCTCTTTATCTGCGGAGGCGCTTTTGACGGATTGGAGAAAATTGTGGAAGCCCGGCTGGACCGCAAGGCAATCGGTTTTAATACGGAGATTTCCAAGAAGTCAACGAAGGAAATCAGTGAATTGCTTCAGGAGGTGACGCCTCAGGACTTGGTGAAGTTCGGGCTGATTCCGGAATTTGTGGGACGTGTTCCCGTATGTGTTTCACTGAGAGGACTGGATAAAGAGGCATTGGTCCGTATTATGAAGGAGCCTAAGAATGCGCTGATCAAGCAGTATCAGAAGCTGTTTAATATGGATGGTGTGGATTTGACATTTGAAGATGCTGCAGTGAAGGCCATTGCCAGCAAAGCATTTGAGCGTAAGACAGGTGCCAGAGGTCTGCGTTCTATTATGGAAAGTATTTTGATGGATACCATGTATGAGATTCCTTCCGATGAGACCATTGAAGAATGTGTGATTACCGAAGGTACTGTGGAAGAGGGAAGTGCTCCCCTGACATTCCATAAGAATGACCGCAGAAGAAATCTGGATACGGCTATGTAACTGACAATTATACGGATGCGAAAGCATCCGTATTCTATATATCCGGTGATGAAATCTTGCATTAAAAAACAGTCTCGGAACGGAAGACCCCGGAACCAGGTTCAGATGCGTTCTTGGCAGCGGAACATGGTTCCCCTTAAAGGGGTCTGAAGTGCAGAGACGGTACTGGAAATAGAAAGGAATACTATATGGTGATAAAAAATGTCAGTCTGGAGACGGTATGCGGCATTACCAGCAAACTGCCGGACAACAGGCTGCCGGAGGTGGCATTTGCCGGGAAAAGTAATGTGGGCAAGTCATCACTGATTAATGTGCTGATGAACCGTAAATCGCTTGCACGTACAAGCTCCCAGCCGGGCAAGACCCAGACGATTAATTTCTATAATATTAATAATGTAATTTATTTCGTGGATCTTCCAGGCTACGGCTATGCGAAGGCAAATGAAAGCGTAAAGGCGAAATGGGGTAAAATGGTGGAGGATTACCTGCATAAATCAAAGCAGCTTAGGAAGGTGTTTCTTCTGATTGATATTCGTCATGCACCTTCGGAAAATGACCGCCTGATGTATGAGTGGATTCTGAAGAATGGATATCAGCCTGTCATTATAGCCACAAAGCTGGACAAGATAAAACGCAGCCAGCAGCAGAAGCAGGTAAACCTGATTAGGACTTCCCTGCGTGTGAAAGAGGGAACTCTGCTCATTCCTTTTTCGGCACAGACCAGACAGGGACGTGATGATATTTATACCATTTTAGATGAGATTCTTACGGAGGCAGATTACTGATACCGGTAGGGCAGGGGGCCGGAAGCGGAGGAAATGTCATGAAAAAATACTGTAAGGCATTGGTAAATTTAGGCGTAGCGGCAGTGATATTGCTCTGTATTATATTTCTATTGCCAAGGGCATTGGTGTTTTTCTCACCTTTTGTTGCAGGCTGGATGATAGCTTTGATAGCAGGGCCTTTGGTGCGCTTTTTTGAGAAAAAGATTAAGCTCAAGCCTAAGATCGGCAGTGCGTTTGTGATTGTAGTGGTCATTGCATTGGTGGTACTGCTGATTTATTTCGTCTGCGCACAGCTTTTTGAACAGTTTGCAGGGCTGCTGGGATCTCTGCCTGAAATGTGGGAGAGTATGGAAGCGGATCTTAACAATATAGGAGACCGTCTGGAAGGACTGCTGCGTAAGCTTCCTTTTAACTGGAATCCAAATCTGAATAACAGTGCTGAAATGGTGCTGGGATATTTGAGTGATTTCTTCGGCAAGATGAGTACGCCGACCATTACAGCTGCAGGAAATTTTGCAAAACGTCTGCCTTCCGTATTTATCGGGGTTATTATGGCACTGCTTTCTTCCTATTTTTTCGTGGCAGAGAGGGTGCAGCTTAACGAATGGTTTCGGAAACATATACCGGCTGCTGTCCAGCACAGGTTCCGCATTATCCGGCATAGTCTGGTCAAATCCGTAGGAGGCTATCTGAAGGCGCAGCTTAAGATTGAAGTCTGGATGTATCTGCTGCTCTTGATTGGTCTTGGCGTCCTCCGGGTCAGTTATTTCGGCTTGATAGCCCTTGTGATAGCATTTTTGGATTTTCTTCCGTTTCTTGGGACAGGAACTGTGTTAATTCCATGGGCGGTGATTCGTTTCCTGACAGCGGATTATAAGGTTGCTGTCGGGCTGTTGGTTATCTGGGGAGTGGGACAGCTGGCAAGGCAGCTGATACAGCCGAAGATAGTAGGGGATTCCATCGGTGTCCCTCCATTACCCACACTTTTTCTGCTCTATATTGGATATAAGATCAGCGGAGTGCTTGGCATGATTATAGCAGTGCCGGTGGGACTGCTTGTTTTCTCTATGTATGAGGAAGGCGCCTTTGACACTACGAAGAACAGTGTCTTGATTCTGGCTGCCGGCATCAACAATTTCCGCAGATTGAAGAGAGAGGATCTGTGCGAGGTGCGTGATATGGCCGGCGATCCGGCTGCGGGAGAAGAAGACGGAGTTCAGTCCGGTGATGAAATTACAGGAGAAAAGTAAAAATTATTATTTGTGAAACTTTTTTCTCAAAAAGTGGTCTATATAAGAGAGTGCGGCACACTTTTTTATATGGATCACATTTTTTTAACTGTGAAAACAGGATATGCAACTTTGATACAAAGGTATGGTAAATATAACTAAGCAGCAGAGAAATAAGGGGTTAAAAATTTTTTTGGAAATTTTGCAGTAAAATAATGAGGTGCGGGATATTATAATATGTAAGAGGTTTGGGCAGACGGATCAACATGACAAAAGCAGACAGGAATTATCAGGAATTACAACAGAAGATTGAAAAGTATACGGATATGCTGTTCAAGCTCAGTTACATACGTCTTCAGAACCAACAGGATGCGGAGGATGTGGTACAGGAGGTGTTTTACCAGTATCTGAGAAACACCACATCTTTTGAAAGCCGGGAGCATGAGAAAGCATGGCTCTTGAGGGTGACGCTGAATGCCTGTAAAAAGGTATGGCGCAGTGCGTGGAAACGTCATCAAAAAGATGTCTGGGATGCAGGTTCCGGAAATTCTCTGCAGGAAGGGGAATGCCGTTTTGGTTCCAATTCCTGTTCGGCACTTTCGGAAGCAATACCGGGACCGGAGGAAAATGCCGTCAGACAGGAGGAAAAAAGGTTATTGCTGCAGGCAGTATGGAATCTGCCAGAGAGATACCGGGAGGTGATACATCTGTTTTATTATGAGGAACTTTCCGTAAAAGAGATTGCCCGGATTACCGGCCGCGGGGAATCTACCGTTACCTCGCAGCTTACCCGGGGAAGGGAGCTGCTGAGAAAGTCGTTGAAGGAGGAGTATGATTTTGGATAAATTTCGAGATGCATATCAGGAAGCATGTAAGGAATTGCCGACTCCTTCCATGGATGTGGAGAAAATACAGGACGGGCTCAGACATCGGCGTCTGATGAGGAAACGGTGTCGGTATATGATTACAAGGGGCTGTACGGCTGCGGCCGTAGTTCTCCTGTGTGGGGTGGGGACAGTGGCCGCGAAAAATTACAGGAACAGTATGATTCAAGTATATGACGAAGGATTTACCGTCACCAGTATACGAAATACGGAATTACAGGAGAAAAATCAGGGGCCTTTGGAATATGAACCGGAGACAGCCTCATTTTTGAAAATGGGGGGGGTATTTTCCATAGAGGAAGGTATCCCTGAAGAGGGAAGCGGGCTTGAGATGCAGGCTCTCTCTGAAAAGAAAATGCTGCTCGGAGTAAAAAACGGTTTCTATGAGGGAGAAGGAATCACAGAGCAGGATACGGCGGATGAATTTGAAGTGGAATATTTCATAGAAGATAACTGCCGGGAATATGATTCCATTGAAGCATTTCGTGATGCGGAAAATTTGACGGCGGTCATTCCTGACAAAGCGTTGTTCGGCCAGGAGTTTACCTGTGAAGAGGTTCAGGTTCTTGAAGACGGATGGCATATTATGGTCAGGCTGTCCAATGATGATGTGCTTTTTTTCATGTCTCAGATGGATAACAGCGATTGTATCAGCTATAGTTCCGGTACTTCTTATGGCGGACACAACGTGAATGAGAGAAGTTTTACCAACAGCCAGGGATTAAGTTATGTGATGTTTGATACAGTGGATGATGAGGGGCAGATAATCGCTGTTCACGCAGTAATCTCTGTCAATGGCTGGGATTTGTCTATGACATTTGAAGGTTTTGATGAAAGTATTGTGCAGAAGGTGCTGATGGCAACAGACTTGTCAGCATATTTATAGATATTTCTGCACACAAAACGCGGAAAGAATGTATCGGCTGCGCAGCAGAGGCTGTCTGAACTGTTACGCTTTCACAGTAGAGGTGGGTAGACAGAAGGAATGAATCATTGATAAATGGCAGTAAGGAAAGAATGAATCACAAGAAGGATGGTATGTACTATGGAGAAGAATGTTTTAGTGTATAATAATCAGACGAAGATTGCAGAGAAGATGGGACCGCTGTTTGCGGGAG
The DNA here is from genome assembly GCA_910584435.1 of uncultured Acetatifactor sp. GTDB lineage: Bacteria > Bacillota > Clostridia > Lachnospirales > Lachnospiraceae > Acetatifactor. The sequence continues at coordinate 20,530 of CAJUAP010000038.1, read as the reverse complement.
AAGAGCTTAGAATGCTGGTGGCGGCTGATGTGCGGCAGTTATATGATATCCTGAAAAGTGCGGAGATTCATCTGCTTCTGGTGGATGTGGAGCTGAACGACAAGGGATGGGATAAAGGGATTGAAATGATTGCTTCCTTAAGGCGGAAAAGTACAATACCTTTGATTGTAGTGTCTGCACAGTCGGCAGAGACGGCCAAAATTATGGCTTTGGAGGCCGGGGCGGATGATTATGTGACGGCAGATTGTAATCCGCTGGAATTGCTGGCCAGAATTAAATCACAGCTCCGCAGGTATACGCAGCTGGTGAATCTGTGTGCAAATGTGGACAGGATTTATGAAGTAGACGGTCTGGTAATTGATGATATGCAGAGAAAGGTTACGGTGGATGGCAGAAACGTTCGTCTGACGCCGATTGAGTATAAGATTCTGCGGCTGCTGGTGCGGCAGAAGGGCAAGGTGTTTTCCAACAGCCAGATTTATGAGAATATCTGGAACATGCAGGCGATTGGCGCGGACAATACCATCGCGGTACATATTCGTCATATCAGGGAGAAGATAGAGAAGAATCCGAAGGAACCCAGGTATCTGAAGGTTGTATGGGGGAACGGATATAAGGTAGGATAATGATGGGCGGAATGGAAGAAAAGGAAGGGCTGAAAACAGGCCCTTCTTTTTGTGCAAAGGTCTTTTGTGGTTGACAAAAGAAGGCAAATCCATTATTGTATTAAATGAGTGATACAAGTGTGAGAAGAAAATCTAATCGCTTGCGGCAGAGGCCGCTTGGCGAAGATTTTCTACGGCGCAGGAACAGCGCCTGCTCGCACTGAAGAATGCCGGGCGAGTTAGCTCGCATTGGGCGGGCATTCTTCTCAGTGATTGTTTGTGACGCCCGAAGCGGCGGGCGTTGCTCTTGCTAAGAAGGCAGAAAGGTTGGAGGAAAATGGATAGTGATAGTGTGCAGTTGAATGTGCAGGGGGAAATACCCAGGGAAGCTGAGAAGAAAGGCATCAGCGGAAGTACCATTAAGATAATTGCGGTGGCTGCCATGTTGATTGATCACATAGGGGCAGTTATTATGGCAAGGCAGCTTATGGCGGAGGGACTTGGCAGTATATTCACGAGTAATGATGCTGCAAAAGTGATGGCTTGGCTCATGGATCATGCACTGCTTTATTACGGTTATATCGGAATCAGGGCCATTGGCAGACTGGGATTTCCCATCTTTTGTTTCCTGCTGGTAGAGGGATTTCAGAAGACGAAAAATGTGAGAAAATATGTTCTGCGTATGGGGCTGTTTGCACTGATATCCGAGATTCCTTTTAACCTGGCTGTTACGGGAAAAGTGATGGAGTTTGGGTATCAAAACGTGTATTTTACATTGTTTCTGGGGCTGTTTACCCTTTGTGCTTATGAGTTTCTGGCCAGGTACAGGCAGACCGGACCGGAGAGCAGATGGTGGACGTTATCGGTGGTTTTGGGAACGTTGTTCACAGCCATGTATGGCACGACGTATGTGAAGAAGCTTACCGGGATGTCTTCTACAGAAAGTCTGCTTGCCTCATTGGGTGTATTCTGTGTGATTGCGGCGGTCTGCCTTATGCTGTATGGCAGGAAGAGAGGAAGAAAGCGCCTTCAGGTTGCCGGCGCGGATATGACGGTTTTGGTGCTGGCCATGTATTTGGCGGATTTTTTGAATACGGATTATGCAGGTATGGGGGTATTGACGATTACCGCCATGTATATTTTCCGTAAAAGGAAGGTTCTGTCTGTTACCGCAGGCTGCGTGGTGTTGTCAATTATGAGCATCAGTGAAATTCCGGCGTTTTTGACGCTGATACCCATTGCTCTGTATAACGGTAAGCGGGGGCTGAAGATGAAATATTTCTTCTATGCATTTTACCCTGTGCACTTATTTCTGTTGTATCTGGCTGCCGTACTGCTGGGGCTTGGAGATGTGGCAATATTTTAGGAGAGAAAAATGTGCCTTTGCGCAGCAACTTAAAACAGGAGAAATGGAATATGTTAGAAGTGATTGGTTTATCCAAGAAATACGGTAAAACCGTGGCGGCTGAGGACATAAGGTTTGCAGTGCCTGACGGCAGGATCGGGATTCTGCTGGGGCCCAACGGTGCGGGAAAATCCACGGTGATTAAGAGCATTGCGGGTCTGCTGCGTTTTCAAGGGGCTGTACGTATCCAGGGGATGGATGCAAGAACACTGGAGGCCAAGAGGTGTTTTGCGTATGTGCCGGAACTGCCATATATGTATGATGCATTGACTGTAAGGGAACATATAGAGTTTATTACCAGAGCTTATGCGGTGGAAGTGTCGGAAGAAGAGAGGAATCATCTGCTTGAGCAGTTTGAGCTGGCGGATAAACAGGAGAAGCTGGGCAATGAATTGTCCAAAGGCATGATGCAGAAAGTCAGCATATGCTGTGCGCTTGTGATAAGGCCGAAAGTGATTCTGCTGGATGAGCCTATGGTAGGATTAGACCCCACGGCGATTAAGGAGCTGAAGAGAGTACTATTGGAGCTGAGAGAGAAAGGATGCACGATATTAATCAGTACGCATATGCTGGAAATGGTAAAAGAACTCTGGGATGTGACGTTTGTGATGGATAAAGGACATATTCTCGGAACATATGCCAGAGAAAGCCTGGGCAATGAGGATTTGGAGGAATTATATTTCTCTGTCACAGGGCAGACAGCACAGAAGGCGCAGCCCGGAGAGACAGCACAGTCCGGGCAGAAGGCGCAGTCAGGAGAAGCCGCACAGTCCGGGCAGAAGGCGCAGCCCGGAGAGACAGCACAGTGCGGACAGACGATGCAGTCAGGAGAAGCCGCACAGTCCGGGCAGAAGACACAGTCAGGAGAAGCCGCACAGTCCGGGCAGAAGACACAGTCAGGAGAAGCCGCAC
>CAJUAP010000038.1:0-17508 GCA_910584435.1 uncultured Acetatifactor sp. | reverse complement strand
GAGAAGCCGCACAGTCCGGGCAGAAGACACAGTCAGGAGAAGCCGCACAGTCCGGACAGAAGGCGCAGCCCGGGCAGGACAGGAGGTAAACCATGGGAGCGGTGGGATATCTCTATGGAAGAATACTGAAAAATCGAATCAAAACTGCTCTGCACAAGCCGGTAACATATGTGTATCTGGTATTTATTCTCTTTTATTTTACGGTTGTACCGCTTTCGCTGGTAATGCTGGTAGAAGAGTTCGGCGGGGATTCCCCGGAAGGCATGGCAGCAGTGCTGACGCTGATGGCATTTTGGCTGATTCCGGGCAATCTCATTGCTTATGCCAAACGGAAAGGCTTAGTGTACAGGAACAGTGATGTGCACTTCCTGTTTCCTGCGCCGGTCAGTCCCAAGCAGATATTGCTTTATGCATATGTCAGAACGCTTGCAGTGCAGGTTTTGCTGAATTTATTTGTTGTCATCTGCGGCGGGGCATTGTTTCATGTGGAATTCTGGCGCCTGGCGGTGTATTTTGTGTTTGCCATTCTGGTTGAAAATCTTCTGGAAGGCGGTGTTATGCTGCTGTTATACGGTTCGGAGCGGCTGGAGGAAAAGCAGAGGGCATTGCTGGTAAAGGCGGCATATGCCATTGCAGGAGTATTGGTGCTGATGGGCATATATGCATATTACAGGGATGGTTTGAGTATGCAGATGGCCGCAGGGTTTCTCAACAGTGATATGGTACAGATGGTGCCTGTGGCGGGGTGGTACATTTCGGTGGTGCACCTGCTGCTGACAGGAGCAACGGTCGTAAATGTAACGGGAAGCATCTGCTATGGGATAATGCTGGCAGCGGTATTGACGGCCGCGTGGCGGATGAAATGTACGGGAGGTTATTATGAAGACGCCATAAAATTTGCCGAGGATTATGAAGAAGTTCTGGCCAGCCGCAGACAGGGGGATACACAGAGAAAGCTGGGAAAGAAGCAGAAGTTCGGAAAGGCGCATGTCAAATGGCGCGGTCATGGCGCAAGAGCTTTGTTCTATCGGCAATTATTGGAATATAAGAAAAGCAGATATTTCATATTTGATGCCAACACGGCGGCGGCACTGATTGCCGGATTTTTTCTGGCATATTTATATATCCGCGAGGGCGGTTTCGGAAATTTTACTATGTTCGTCATTCCCTGTGCGGCGGCCTATGTGATATTTGTATTTACTGCCATGGGAGGAAAATGGGCGAAAGAATTGCTGTCGCCGTATACGTATCTGATTCCGGACACTCCTTTCCGCAAATTAATCAATGCCATGGTCATGCAGCATCTGCAGAGCCTGGTAAATGCCTGTCTGCTCACCATACCGGGAGCTGTTGTTATGAAGATGCCGGCGGCGGTTGCCGTGCTGTGCATTGTATTCTATATTGCAGCATATGCCAATAAGTTATATGCCCTTGCGGTGGCGGAGATTGTCATCGGTAATGTTCTGGGCAAAGCGGGTAAACAGTTTCTTCAGATGTTTCTGCAGAGCGTAGCATTTTTTATGGCAGTGATGGGAGCGCTGGCAGGCTGGCGCCTGGGCGGTGTATTGGCGGCATACGTGCTTATGGACTTGTTCCTGGTGATATTTACGGTGGTATTTATGGCGATTGCCATGCTGAATTTTTATAAGATGGAGACGGCTTGAAAATGCCGCCTTTGGATCGCAGTTTTGACTTCGCGGTGGCGGGTGAACGGTAACGGAACTGTTGTTACTGTTCACTCCGTTCACAGTAACAGATGCACAGAAATCGCAAAAGCAGCGATTTCGCGCACTACGGTCTCGGGATTTTCATGCAAAATACGCATGAAAACGCCTCGCGGTGGCGGGTGAACGGTAACGGAACTGTTACAATATAACACAAACATTTGATAGAACAGGTTGACGAATCAGGAAATATTAGTTACTATTATAAGTGGCGGAAAATGTGACATGAATCGCGAGCAGGTTCCTGTTTGCAGGGGCCGGGGCAGGAGGTGTGGAGATGCGGATGCCTGTTTTTGAGAGGTATATTGATGAGTTAATTGAGAAGAGCACTCTGGATGTGCCTGTATGGAACATCGAAAAGGCGCGTGCGGGAAAAGGGGCAGGGTGGAATTACATAGATGGCTGTATGATTCTGGCTTTGCTGGAGATTTACCAGGCTGTGGGTGAGAAAAAGTATTATGAGTTTGCCGATGCCTTTATTGACCACAGGGTTCAGGAGGATGGCTCTATCACGGGCTATTCTGTGGAAGAGTATAATATTGACAATGTAAATGCCGGTAAAACTCTGTTTGCTCTGTATGAGATAAACGGGAAGGAGAAATACCGGAAAGCGATAGACTTGATCTACAGCCAGGTGCAGACGCAGCCGAGGACACAGGAGGGGAATTTCTGGCATAAGAAGATATACCCCAACCAGGTGTGGCTGGACGGGATGTATATGGGGCAGCCTTTTTATATGGAATATGAGACAAAATTTAACCGGAAGAAGAATTACAGAGATATTTTCTCTCAGTTTGACAATGTCATCCGCTATATGAGGGATGAGGAGACCGGGCTGTATTATCATGGATACGATGCTTCCAGGCAGGCATTCTGGTGTGACAGAGAGACGGGGCTTTCCGGAAATTTCTGGCTGAGGGCGTTAGGATGGTATTCTATGGCCCTGCTGGATACTTTGGACAAATGCGAGCCGGGAGAAGAGTATCAAAAGGAATATGAGAAATTAAAAAATGCATTTGTACAGCTTATGGATGATATGCTGAAATTCCAGCATGAGAGCGGCATGTGGTATCAACTGCCCGCATTGGGGGGAAAGGAGCCGAATTATCTGGAAACCAGTGGCAGCGCTATTATGGCATATTCCCTGCTGAAGGGGGTGCGTCTGGGATTCCTTCCGGAGCAGTACAGAGAAAGCGGAATGAAAGCGTTTCACGGTATCTGCGACAGGTATCTGAAGGAGACGGACGGGAAGCTGAACCTGGGCGGAATCTGCCTGGTTGCAGGACTGGGTCCGGAAAAAAATCCCAAGAGAGACGGGAGCTTTGCTTATTATATGTCGGAGCCGGTGGTGGAAAATGATGCCAAGGGTGTGGGGCCGCTTCTGCTGGCATATACTGAATTGCGCAGATTGGATGATTGAGTTGTAATTATTATCTGCGGCTGTTTTGCAGCATGGATTGGTTTGCCGCTTCGGCGGAAGGTTTTCAACGGGACGAATAGAGGCGTAACAGTACATACAAGAAAGGGAAATGATAAAATGAAGAAAATTTTTACCAAAAGTCTTTCTGTTTATATGCTGGTAGCATTTTTGTTTACAATCACAGCTGTTTTTGCATTGCAGACGGTAGTGAGCCAGAGAAATAATACATCATCCAGTATGGCAAAACTGGATGATGTCAAAGCAAAACTGGCAGGGAATGAAGAGAGCATTGCAAAGCTTACGGAGAATTTAAGTGAAGATAATCTTGCGAAGACAAGGGCTTTCGCAGATATCATTGCTGCAGACCCTTCTGTGTTAAAGAGTGCATCCAAATTAAATGAAATCAAAGAAAGGCTGATGGTGAATGAACTTCACGTCATTAATAAAGAGGGGATTATCACAGAGAGTACAATAGAGGCTTATGTGGGCTTTGATATGAAGAGCGGAGAACAGTCAAATGCATTCATGGTGATTGCAGACGATGCTTCCATTGAGATTGTGCAGGAACCACAGGTGAATGTGGCGGAAGGTGTAGTCATGCAGTATATCGGTGTGGCGAGAAAGGATGCACCCGGTCTTGTACAGGTGGGTGTGCGCCCTGAAGTGTTGGAGGATATGCTTGCAGGTACGGAAATAGACGTGGTTCTCCGGGATATTGACTTTGGTGAAAAAGGATATGTATATGCCATTGATAAGGAGAGCGGGAAGATACTGGCGCACAGAAATGCCGGCTTAATCGGGACAGCCGCTGTGGATGCCGGGTTCCCGGCAGGTTTCACAGGCAGGGGAAGTGCAGTGGTGGACGGGGAAAGAGGCTATTATGTGGCGGAAGAATATAATGGCCGCATCATAGGGACATTTATGCCATCGGGAGAATATTACGCCCAGAGATACAATCAGACGATTGTAGTGTCTCTGAGCATGGCGGTTATTTTCAGCGTATTGCTGTTGATGATTCACCGCATGGTTGACAACAAAATTGTCCATGGAATGAATCAAATTGCCCAGTCCATGAAGAAAATTGCAGAGGGCGATTTCTCTGTCAGCGTAAATGTGCAGGGCAATCCGGAGTTCATTCAGCTGTCGGACAGCATCAATAAAATGGTGGAAGGCATTCGCCGCAGTATGGAGGAGAATGAGAAATTACTGGATCGGCAGAAGGAAGATGTAGAAAATAACCGGGTCATGATTCAAAATATCAAAAATGCCTGTATGGATTTGAATCGTGTGTCAGGGGAGACACTGGAAAGTGCGGAGCATATTTACCGCGGAACAGGGGAGCAGGAGAAGGCCGTAGAGGATTTGAAGCACATTATGGAACAGCTGACGCAGGAATTGAACGGCAGCATGGAGATGTCAGTCAACGTTGCATCGGGGACAGGAGAAACAAGAGGGAGAATCCTGGAGACACAGTCTCAGATGGGGCTGCTGAAAGAATCCATGCAGAAAATCAGTGATATGTCCATGGAGATTGAGAAGATTATCGGCGATATCAATGCAATTGCACAGCAGACAAATATGCTTTCTTTAAATGCGTCTATCGAGGCGGCAAGGGCAGGAGAGATGGGCAAGGGATTCGCGGTTGTGGCAACACAGGTAGGCGAGCTTGCGGCAAGAAGCGCACAGGCGGCAAAGGAAACCAATGAATTGATTACGAATTCCATCAATGCAGTGGAAGAGGGCAAGAAAATTACCGACCGGACAGCGGAAGCTTTCAATGTGGTAGTGGAGGATATGGAGAAGTCCAGTGGAGAAGTGAAGAAGATCACCGGCATGGTAAGTGAAAATGTCGGAATTGTAGCCAATGCGGTAAGCCAGATAGGGCGGATTGTCGATGTGGTAGAACAGAATGTGGAGATTTCCCATAATACAAAACAGGCTTCCTCCCATATGGCGGAAATCACACAGAAACTGTTAGAAATCGTAGAGTAATCTGTTGCATAAGTGATAGAATCAGTATATGCGGAAGAATCATACAGGGGAGAGAAATCTCCCCTTTTTGAATGGCGCAGGCCCATATGTTCATTGCAGTGCTGTCTGCAGACGGCGGTGGTTCAGATAATTGGCATATGCTATGAGGGCATAGCGAGAGCGTTCGTCTAAGGACAGAAGAAGGTTGATAAAATTTGTAACAGTATGGTCGGCAGTTATGTATTTCTTCAAAAGTTCCGGGGGACAACGGTAGCCTGTGCGGCCAAGCAGATAATCCGTGGTGACGCCGTAAAAATCAGCTATTTCGCATAACATATTCAGGTCGGGCGCATGGATATCATTTTCATAGTTGGAAATGGTGGCAATGGAAAGATTCCAGAGTTTGGCCAGTTCCTTTTGGCCAAGCCCTTTTTCTTTTCGCAGTTCCATGAGAATTTCACCTGTTTTTCTCATGCGTCCCTCCTGTTCCAGTCCCGTCTCTGCTCTTCGGTGCCCCTGAGGGGAAGAAAATTCCATCTGCACAGGATGCAGCTGTAATTTCCTTCAGGGCACCTTCGTTTCGAGACTGTTTTGAATTTCCTATTGACATTTCTTAGCCGGACTTCCATATATAGGAGACTGCCGGGCAGCGCGGCGGGATTTAGTGACCGTCATATATATTGTAGAGGATTTTATGAAAAGTGAAATATGTTTTTCATAATAGTGTATTTTTTACACTATATTTTATGAATACCGAATTAGAAGTTCAGACAGCCCCTGGCATTGCTATTTTATTCGTTGACTTTTGATATTGGCAATGATAAGATAAGTAAAATGTGATTACATAATAATTGTGCAAAGGAGCAGCGTATGATTACCAAACTGATATCTAAAATCCGTAAGACAAATGCACCCATAGTAGTTGGGCTGGATCCCATGATGAAATATGTGCCGGAACATATCAAGAAGGCAGCTTTTGCAGAGTATGGGGAGACTTTGGAGGGCGCCGCAGAAGCAATCTGGCAGTTTAACAAGGGGATTGTAGATGCTGTCTGTGACCTGATACCGGCAGTAAAGCCTCAGAGTGCCATGTATGAACAGTTTGGTGTTCCGGGAATGGCAGCATTCAAGAAGACAATAGATTATTGCCATGAGAAGGATCTGGTTGTGATAGGCGATGTCAAACGGGGGGATATCGGTTCCACTTCCGAGGCATATGCGGTGGGCCATCTTGGAAAAGTGCAGGTGGGAAGCAGTTCTTATTCCGGTTTTGACGAGGATTTTGTTACAGTGAATCCTTATCTGGGTTCCGATGGGGTGAATCCCTTTATCAAAGTGTGCCGGGAAGAGAAAAAAGGAATTTTTGTGCTGGTGAAAACTTCCAACCCCAGCAGCGGTGAACTGCAGGATCGGCTTGTGAGGGATGAGAAGCATTCCGTGGACAGGCCGGTTTATGAAATTGTGGGTGAACAGGTAGCGGCATGGGGAAATGACTGTATGCCGGAAGAGGGAGAGTACAGCTATATCGGTGCCGTCGTGGGTGCTACTTATCCTGAACAGGGAAGGGTTCTGCGCAGGCTCATGCCCAACGCATTTATTCTCGTGCCGGGATATGGGGCTCAGGGCGGCAGGGGAGCGGATCTGGCACATTTCTTTCATAAGGACGGGCTGGGGGCAATCGTCAATTCTTCCAGGGGTATCATTGCAGCGTATCAGCAGGAAATGTATTCACATTACGGAGAGAAGGCATATGCGGATGCTTCCAGGGCGGCAGTGCTGGCAATGAGAGAAGATATTATGTCGGCCCTGCACCAGGTTCATTGATTGTTTGCGCCGCCCTGGGAGGCGGGCAGATGGGAGTTTGTGTAGAGATGCAGGAGATGTAGATAAAGATGCAGATAGATAAAATCAGTGCGGAACAGATTCCGGTTCCTATGCTGCATGCTTTGTATGCCAGGGCAAAGGAGTCAAAACGGGAAAATCATTATATCTATGATCAAAAGGCGATGGAGGCTGTAGAGCGGCTGGACTATGATTTTGCCGGGGAAGCCAAAGATGTATACATGGGAAACGGCGCGATTGCCAGAACCATTCTTCTGGATAAAATGGTGAAAGAGTATGTGCAGGCCAATCCCGATGCCTGTATTGTAAATGTTGCCTGCGGCATGGATACCAGGTTCTACCGCGTGGATAATGGCAGGATTCGCTGGTATGATCTGGATCTGCCGGAAGTGGCAGAGGTAAGGAAGAGAATTTTCGGCGGGCAGGAACGGGTTACAATGATTGCCAAATCCGTGCTGGATGAATCCTGGGCGGAAGAAGTGGATGCCGGGGGTCCGGTATTATTCATTATAGAAGAACTGTCCATGTATCTGGACAAGCAGAAGGTAGAGAAAATTTTCCGTATCATAGGGAAATATTTCAGGCGGGCGGAAGTATTGATAGAGGTGACAGCGCCTTATACGGTGAAAAATGCCGTTAAAAAGACGGAAGAAGGTACCGTTCCGAAATATACCTGGGGTATAAAAAACGGAAGACAGCTTCAGCGGCTGGCAGCCGGTTTTAAGGCAGTGAAAAGTGTGACATTGATGGAGGGGCTGAAGGAAATGTACTCTAAGTACAAAGTACTCAGGTATCTGCCTCCGCTGCGGAATGTCGCCAATAAAATTATTGTACTCCGGCAGAAATGATTTCAGAAGTATGATTTCAGAAATTCATTTATTCGGTTTCTGGAGATTTGGGTATGCCGGGGCGGTTGTTTTTCAGGTATTCTGCAAAATCCGAGACAGAAGTACGGGAGGCCGTGTCCAGAGTGATTACCGTGTTGACAAATTCGGATACCGTATAATCCGCAGTGATATACTCCTTCAGGGATTCCGGAGGACAGCGGTATCCGGTGCGGCCTAAGAGGTAATCTATGGTGACATCGAAGATGTCAGCCACTTTGCGCAAGGAATCTAAATCAGGGTAGTGAACACCTTTTTCATAGTTTGAAATGGTACCTACGGAGACATTCAGGAGTGCAGCAAGTTCCTTTTGCCCCATTTCTTTTTCTGTACGCAGCTCTGCCATGATTTCTCCAACACTTTTCATACGAACCTCCGCTTGAGTTTATGATGCTAAAAATATTTTATATGATTTGTATCAAAGTAAAATAGAACTTTATGAATCACAGAAAAATCGGAAAGCAATTTAGTTATGATGGAAAGCCCTATATTTTCATAAAAAGATTGAAAACCTATGCAACCTGTGGTAAAATTGTAACAGTTCGGACAGTCCTTCTCGCGAAGCCGGAATCGGGAATCATTATGAGTATTCCCTGATGTGCTGATGTAGAGAACAGATGGAATTCAAATGGAGGATGCAGGGATATGGAACGGTATAAAGAAGAATTTATTGAATTTATGGTGGAATCCAAAGTGCTTTCATTTGGGGAGTTTACATTAAAAAGCGGCAGAAAATCTCCGTTCTTTATGAATGCGGGCGCATATGTAACCGGCAGCCAGCTTAAGAAGCTTGGAGAATTTTATGCCAGAGCGATTCATGAGAATTTTGGAGATGAATTTGATGTATTGTTTGGGCCGGCATATAAGGGCATTCCTTTGAGTGTGGCTGCTGCGATTGCTTACAGTGAGCTTTACGGCCGGGAAGTCCGTTACTGTTCTAACCGCAAGGAGGTCAAAGATCACGGCGATGTGGGAATTCTGCTGGGGACGAAGCTCGCAGACGGGGACAGGGTGATTATAATTGAAGATGTGACGACTTCCGGTAAATCCATTGAAGAAACCTTTCCCATCCTTAAGAGTCAGGCACAGGTAGAGGTAAAAGGGCTGATGGTCTCATTGAATCGTATGGAGAAGGGACTGGGAGGAGAGAAAAGTGCACTGGATGAAATCAGGGAGAAATACGGATTTGATGCGTGTGCAATTGTTACCATGGCGGATGTGACGGAGTACTTATATAACAAACCATATAAAGGTACCATATACATTGATGATAAATTGAAGGCGGCGATGAACCAATACTATGAAAAATACGGGGCGTGAGAATGAAGCGGCAGAAGAACCGGTGGATAAGGCGGGACGGCCTGATTCCATAATAATCATAAAAAATATGCAGGAAGGGAGCAATGTGATGGAACAGAAGGTGTATAAGCTGATGAAGGGAGCAGGTGCTGCCAATATTGCTGTGGGTGTGATTCAGCTTGTGGTGGGACTTGTGACGGGAATCCTGCTGATAGTTGCCGGGGCGAAATTGATTGCCGGGAAATCTAAAATTTTGTTTTGAGTAAAGAAGCTGTTGGCGGGCATTTCCTTAAGGAATGGCGGATGATAATTTGAACCAGGGTGCAGGTTATCGGGCGCAGGTACTGATGGGAATGCCCTTTTGAACTATTGGCAGTTTAGCGTCGGTTGAATCTTTGCAAACTGTCCGGACGTGAGGGCATGAGAAAAGGATATATTTTTACTGACAGGAAAATCTCACACCGCGCTGCCATGGCAGTCATTTTAGGGGTCATCAGCCTGGCTTCCCTGGGAACTGCAGTTTTTCAGGCATATGAAGCAGCAGGAGAGGTCTCTGTGAAGTATGGGGTAATAGGATTGTTTTCCGCAATTTATTCTTTGACCGGACTGATATTGGGTATCGTGACAGTGTGGGAGAAGAATTATTATAAACTTTTTCCGGTGCTGGGAATTTTACTGAATATGGCTGCCCTTGCCGGAGTGGGTCTGATCTTGTATATGGGAGTAAACTAGAATGAATGATCTGGATATTCTGCATGAGCGGTATAGTTTGGTGAAAGAGAGAATCCGTCAGATTCCCGGAGAGCATTTGGGCAATGGGATATTTGAGGATTATTTCGGGTTTTGTGCGAAATTTCTGCTTATGATGGATGATACTATGGAGTTCCTGGCGCAGGGAGGATTGGAGAAGGCGTCTGTAGAGGAATTGAAGCGTAGAAATGATATGTTGTATGAGGATATTCTGCCGAAGCATTATGAGGAAAGTTATGGCAATCCCGCCTATGCGGTGAGCAGACTGGGAGAAGAGCTGGGGGCAGAATTATCTTTTTTATATGCGGAGCTTCGGAGTTTGATCGGTTTTGTCTATGAGGGAAAACTGGAGGACGTGGTGATACGTATGGAGCTGTTCGCAGAGGTGTATGGGGCGTTCTGCTGTGCCATGGAAGAAGAGGGAGAACTTCCTTCAGGAGAAGAGGTGCGTAAGATTCTATATTGGTTCGTAAGCGACTATGCGGATGTGGCTGCGGAGCGCAGGATCAGAGAGCAGGTCTGTGCGGATGAACCCGGGCCGGAGTGTCATTGTGCAGAGGGCGGATGCTGCCAGGGAATCACCTCGCTGAAAATGATCATGGAGAGCAATCTCAATGATGTGAGATATTTATATCGCTATGGGGAATATGTCAGCGACAGTACACTGGAAATGGCGGAATTTATGGCCGGATTGCCGGAAGAGACCATTGCAGGTATGGCGGATACTTATACGGAAGGATACCGGATTGGTTTTGAGGTGACGGGGAAGGATTTGTCGAAGAAGAAGACGGTAGGATTGTATTATCAACTGGGATTTGAGCGGATGATGCGCAGGGCGGTTCGGAATTTCGAGAAGATGGGGCTGAAAGCAATCGTATTCAGGAGAGCTTACAGTGTACTGGATAACAAGGGGCCTGGGAACACCGGCATCCATGGGGCAATACCAAACAGGCAGTTTGATTATGATCACAAAGATGACAATGGATTGTTTTTAGATAAGAATTATGTGAACCGCAGACTGGAAGTGACACGTACCGCCTATGAAAAATATAAGGAGCAGGCGGCAGGTTATGGAGGACCGGCGGTGGTGGAGACTTTCGGGGAAGCGGACTTTATACCGGAATCAAAAAAGGAAGCTCTGCAGCTGACACCGGAGCAGAAAGCTCTCTGGGTAGAGTATCGTTCCCGGTCAGGCGCACTGCAGAGAGAATATATTCCTGAAGAAGAGAGAAGCTTTACCATCATTGCTTTTCCTGTTCCTGAGGTGGGGGATGTATTTGAGGAACTTTTCCGGGAAACCATCCGTATCAATACCCTGGACTATATGTGCTATCGTAAAGTGCAGCAGACGCTGATCGATGCGCTGGATACGGCGGATTACTGTGAGGTGAGGGGTACAAACGGCAATAAGACGGATTTAAAGGTGAACCTGTATAAGCTGGCCGATCCTGAAAAAGAGACAATTTTTGAGAATTGTGTGGCGGATGTGAATATTCCTGTAGGGGAGGTTTTTACATCACCGGTGCTGGAAGGCACAGAGGGACGTCTGCATGTAAGCCGTGTATTCCTGAACGGTTTAGAGTACAGGGAGCTGGAGATTGTTTTTGAAAATGGAAGAATACGGGATTATTCCTGTGCAAATTTTGCCGGAGAGGAAGAAAACAGGAGATTTATTCAGGAGAATATCCTGTATCATCACGATTCCCTGCCCATGGGTGAATTTGCTATCGGCACCAATACCGTTGCCTATATGGCAGCCAGGCGTCTGGGGGTGGAGGCAAAGCTCCCCATATTGATTGCGGAGAAAATGGGGCCTCATTTTGCCGTAGGTGATACCTGCTATGCGCATGTGGAGGATGTGAAGGTCTATAATCCCGACGGTAAGGAAATTGTGGCGAGATCCAATGAAGCAGCCGATCTGCGGGGGACGAAGCCGGGGGCGGCATATTTTAACTGCCACACGGATATTACCATACCATATGACGAACTGGGTGAGCTGACGGCAGTCCGTAGAGACGGCAGCCGTATTGTGATTATCCGGGACGGGCGGTTTGTACTGCCGGGGTGTGAAGAATTAAATAAGGCTTTTGAAAAATAGTAGTTGCGCAGAAACGTTTCTTCCGTTAAACTGTACTGGAGAGGGAAGCTGCTGATCTTGCGGCAAGGGTTTGTACTGTTGACGAGAAGCGGAAAACAGGAGCGCATGGAGTGTGTGGAACGCATGGAGTGCCTGAGGGCGCATAGGAAATAGGAATAGGAACGGAGGAAATTGACAGAGATGAACGAGATAAAATGTGGTCTGCCGCGCGTGGGTATTGTGATGGGCAGTGACTCTGATATGCCTGTCATGGCAAAGGCGGCGGATGTCCTGGAAGCATTGGGAATTTCTTATGAGATGAAGATTATCAGTGCGCACAGGGAGCCGGATGCATTTTTTGAATATGCCAGGGCGGCTGAGGAAAAGGGGTTCAAGGTAATCATTGCGGGAGCCGGTATGGCGGCTCATCTGCCGGGAATGTGCGCCGCTATTTTCCCCATGCCTGTGATTGGAATTCCTATGCATACAACTTCGCTGGGAGGACGTGATTCACTGTATTCCATTGTGCAGATGCCATCAGGGATTCCGGTGGCAACCGTAGCCATCAATGGCGGTGTCAATGCCGGGCTGCTGGCGGCTAAGATTCTGGCTGTGTCGGATGATGCGCTGTTGTCAAGGCTGAAGGATTACAGTACGAAGCTGAAAGAGCAGGTGGAGGCTAAGGACGCAAGGCTTCAGGAATTGGGATATAAGGCGTATATGGAGAATAAATAAACCGGTGACGCGGATGGGAGAGAATATGGATTACAAGAAAGCAGGAGTGGATATTGAAGCGGGATATCAGTCGGTGGAGCTGATCAAGGAGCATGTGAAAGCAACCATGCGCCCGGAGGTGCTGGGAGGACTCGGCGGATTCTCAGGTGCATTTTCCATGGAGAAGTTTAAAAATATGGAAAAGCCCACGCTGTTGTCCGGGACGGACGGCGTGGGGACAAAGCTGAAACTGGCATTTCTTATGGACCGGCACAACACGGTCGGAATCGATTGTGTTGCCATGTGTGTCAATGATGTGGCCTGTGCGGGAGGAGAACCATTGTTTTTCCTGGATTACATAGCATGCGGCAGGAATTATCCTGAGAAGATAGCGGCAATTGTCAAAGGAGTTGCCGAAGGGTGCAGACAGGCAGGCGCAGCGCTTATAGGCGGTGAGACGGCGGAGCATCCGGGACTGATGCCGGAGGATGAATATGATCTGGCAGGATTTGCCGTGGGAATCGTGGACGAAAAAGAGCTGATCACAGGGAAGGAAATCAGGGAAGGGGATGTATTGATTGGAATAGCCTCTTCCGGTGTACATTCCAATGGATTTTCCCTGATTAGAAAAGTGTTCGAGATGACAAGGGAAAGCCTGGATACCTATTATGAGGAATTGGGCAGTACTTTGGGAGAAGCCCTGCTCACACCGACGAAGATATACGTGAAAGCGTTAAAGGCCGTCAGAGAAGAAGGTATTGCCATAAAGGGATGCAGTCATATTACAGGGGGCGGTTTCTATGAGAATATTCCCAGAATGCTTCCGGAGGGAATCCGGGCAGTGGTGGAGAAAGACAGCTATGAAGTCCCGGCTGTTTTCCGTCTGCTGCAGAAGAAGGGCGGCATAGAAGAACAGATGATGTACAATACCTATAATATGGGGCTTGGCATGGTGCTTGCAGTGAATCCTGCGGACGCGGAGAAGACGATGGAGACGCTGAAGGCTGCGGGAGAGACGCCGTATAGAATAGGATATTGCGAGGCAGGGGAAAAAGGGGTTGTGCTATGTTGAGGATTGTAGTCTGTGTATCCGGCGGCGGCACGAATCTCCAGGCGATTCTGGATGCCATAGAGCAGGGAAAAATCACCAATACGGAAGTGACTGCTGTCATCAGCAATAATGCAAATGCCAGGGCGCTGGAACGGGCAAGGCTAAAAGGGATTCCTGCCATTTTAATGTCGCCGAAGGAATATCCTGACAGAGAGGCTTACCATGAGGCGCTGACGGCAAAGGTTTGTGATCTGGCGCCGGATCTGGTGGTGCTGGCAGGATTTCTGGTGAGGATTCCTCCGCAGCTGGTGGAGAAGTTCAGCAATAGAATCATAAATATTCATCCTTCCTTGATTCCCTCTTTTTGCGGGGTGGGATATTATGGCCTGAAGGTACATGAGAAGGTGCTGGAACGGGGCGTGAAGGTGACCGGGGCAACGGTACATTTTGTCAATGAGGGAATGGATGAAGGGCCGATTATTTCCCAGAGGGCAGTAGAGGTGGAAGAGAATGATACACCGGAAATCTTACAGCGGCGCGTCATGGAAGAGGCGGAATGGGTTCTGCTTCCAAAGGCCATAGATGACATTGCCAATGGCAGGATTCGGGTTGTGGATAATAAGGTGCTGCGGTGCGGGTAAAAGCATTGACTGTGCAGCCGTGACGGACAGGGAGGTATAACATGAAAGTTCTGATTGTAGGCGGTGGCGGGCGGGAGCACGCAATTGCCGTCAGCATGAAAAAGAGCAAAAGGGTTGATAAGATATTCTGTGTTCCGGGGAATGCCGGAATTGCACAGATTGCAGAATGTGATTCTTCTATCGGCGTGATGGAATTTGATAAGATTATCGCTTATGGGAAGGAAAAAGAGGTGGATTTGGTTTTTGTGGCGCCGGACGACCCTTTGGCAGCAGGCTTGGTGGATGTGCTGGAGGCGGAAGGCTTTCGGGTATTCGGGCCGGAAAAACGGGCAGCCATTCTGGAGGCAAGCAAGGCTTTTTCCAAGGATTTGATGAGGAAATACCACATTCCTACGGCAGAGTATGAGACGTTTGATGATCCGGAAAAGGCGCTTGCATATCTGGAGCACTCCAATATGCCCATTGTGCTGAAGGCGGACGGCCTGGCTCTGGGGAAGGGGGTATTGATATGTAATACTCTGGAGGAAGCGAGGGCGGGCGTCAGAGAGATTATGCAGGATAAGCATTTCGGCAGTGCCGGGGATGTGCTGGTCATTGAAGAATTTATGACAGGACCGGAGGTATCGGTATTAGCGTTTGTGGACGGCAGAACAATCAAACCCATGGCTTCCGCCCAGGATCACAAGCGTGCCGGGGACGGGGATGAAGGGCCCAATACCGGCGGTATGGGGAATATATCTCCCAGTCCCTTTTATACGGAGGAAGTGGATGCATTCTGCAGGAAGTACATTTATCAGCCTACGGTGGACGCCATGGCTGCAGAAGGAAGGGAATTCAAGGGGGTTATTTTCTTCGGACTGATGCTGACGCCGGAGGGACCTAAAGTATTGGAATATAATGCCAGGTTCGGCGATCCGGAAGCGCAGGTTGTGCTCTGCAGGATGAAAAACGACTTGTTAGATGTGGTGGATGCCTGTATTGACGGTACGTTGGACAAGGTAGAATTGGAATTCGAGGAAGATGCGGCTGTGTGTGTGGTGCTTGCGTCCGAGGGGTATCCGGTTTCTTATGAAAAGGGATATGAGATTACAGGGCTGGAGCAGTTTGAGGGAAAAGAGGACTATTACTGTTTTCATGCGGGAAGTAAATTAGACAGCCAGGGCCGTGTTGTGACAAACGGCGGCCGTGTTCTTGGAGTGACTGCCAGGGGTAAGAATTTGGAGGAAGCGCGGGAGAAAGCATATGCGGCAACAGAGTGGGTATCTTTTGCCAACAAATATATGCGTCATGATATTGGTAAAAAAATTATGCCTTGAAGCACTAAGACATAAGCAAGGAGGTATACTGTATGGAAAGGGGAAAATTAGGTTCCATAGAGCTTTATAATATTCCGCATGTGTGTAAAATGTGCGGAGGCGTTATGATATTTAAGGGTGTGGGTGAGTATCAATGTGAAGATTGCAATTATGTTGATTATGATGATTATGGAAAAGTGAGACTGTATATAGAGGAGCACAGGGGGGCTACGGCAGCACAGATAGAGGAGGCAGTGGGCGTATCTCAGCGCACGATCCGGCGTCTGCTGAAAGACGGAAGGATTGAGGTGGCGGAAGGCTCTAAGACTTTCCTGCGGTGTGAGCTGTGCGGTAAGACAATTCGATCCGGCCAATATTGTCCGGAATGTGAGGTAAAGGTGCATCGCAAGCTGGAGGCACAGCAGAGAGAAATGCTCCATAAGAACGATCAGGGTTTTGGCATGGAACAAACGGCCAGCGAAGGTCAGAAAAGATTTAAGCGTGAGCACTAAAGTGAAGAACAGAAAGCGGAGAATGAACTATGAGAAGAGAGAAAACGGGAAAACGGAAGGAAAAGCTTTTGCTGGGAGTGTTTGCGTTTTTGCTGGCAGTAACATTCGGATTGTCAGGAGTGTTTGTGAGTTATGCAAGCCAGGCCAAGGTGACAGCACGCAGCGCAAATATTCGTAAGGAAGCCAGTACCGGCAGTGATAAGGTCGGGGGCGTCAAACAGGGTGATGTAGTGGATATCGTTGGTACGGTGAAAGGAACGGACGGAAAGGACTGGTATCAGGTTAGTTTTAACGGTCTGTCCGGTTATATCCGTTCGGATCTTGTGACATTGACAGAAGGTTCAGTGCCGCCGGAAGGTAACGGCGGAGCCGGCAATGAGCCGCCGGCAGACGTGAGGCCGTTGAATCCTGTCAGCGCTACGGTATCAAGGGATTCAGGAAGAATTCGCTCCACGCCTTCCGTATCAGGCGAGATTGTATCGGAAGTTCCCAATGGTTTGGTTCTTACCGTCACAGGAGATGTAACGGATGCAGATGGAAGCCTCTGGTATCAGGTGAATTATAATTCAGGGGAAACGCCGGTGAACGGCTATATTCGTTCTGACTATGTAACATTAGCAGCGGATACGACACCTGTGACGGATACTCCTCCGGAAGCGCCGGAACCCACCCAGGAGCCGGTGCCGGAGGATAAGCCGTACGACACCATATTGTATGAGGGAGAATGGCATTTGATGGTGAATGCCACCAATGAGGCTTATAATATTGAAGATCTCTTTGCTTCAGTAGATACGGCCAACTCCAATGCAGCGCTATATGAGGAAGTTGCAAAATCGGAGAAAAATCAGAAGGTTATCATTATTATTCTGGTGTTTCTGTTAGTGGCAGCAGTTGCCGGTATTGCTTTTCTGGTGTTTAAGATTAAGGATATGATGGATGCGGCATATTTCAGTGAAGTTGAAAATGATGCACTCAGGAAGAGAAAAGCCGCTAACCAGGGCGGAAGCCAGCGGGTGATGCATTCGGTGGATTCAGAGGTACCGCAGGGACGGGCCGGGGGCGCAAGGCAGACAGGAATGCCTCAGGGCCAGAGATCACAGGGAGCAGGCCAGAGAGCACAGAGTGGAATGTCTCAGGGGCAGAGAATGCAGGGTTCCGGTCAGAGCCAGAGAATGCAGGGCAGCAGACAGGATCAGAGAATGCAGGGTTCCGGTCAGAGCCAGAGAATGCAGAGTACCGGCCAGGATCAGAGAATGCAGGGTTCCGGTCAGGGCCAGAGAATGCAGGGTACCGGCCAGGATCAGAGAATACAGGGTTCCGGTCAGGGC
>CAJUAP010000037.1:21010-36722 GCA_910584435.1 uncultured Acetatifactor sp. | reverse complement strand
ATGCAAAAGATATTCTTGATGTGGTAAATCTGGCAGAAATTACAAAAGAAAGTGTAGAAATGCTCTCTTTTGAAGCAGCAAAAAATGGGATTGATGTAATGTATGAAGGAGAAGACAGGGCAGATGTCCATATCGGAAAGGAACTTGCACAGGAGCTTGCCTACAATTTGATCGAAAACGCCATACGTTATAACAAACCGAACGGCAGAGTGACTGCAATGGTACACAAAAAGGGCCCGCAGATTATTTTTTCGGTAGAGGATACCGGTATCGGCATTCCGCCGGAGCATCAGGAGAGAATTTTTGAACGCTTTTACCGAGTGGATAAAAGCAGGTCCAAGGAACTTGGAGGTACGGGTCTTGGACTTGCAATTGTAAAGCATATCTGTAATCTGACAGATGCGGATGTGAATCTGATGAGCAAGCCGGGAGTCGGAACGAAGATATTTATTGTCTGGGGCAGGGGCAATGCCTAAAAACAGAAGGCAAAATGGTCAGGGAATCGTAAACAGTTCCTGCGTGAAAAGATTGGAGGGTAAAGACATGGAGATTGTATTGCAGATATTTTTATTGGCCATAGGGTTTACAATGCTTATCAAGGGCGCGGATTTCTTCGTGGATGGTTCGTCAGGAATTGCTTCAAGGTTTGGGATTCCGCAGCTTGTGGTCGGGCTTACCATTGTCGCTATGGGTACAAGCGCTCCTGAGGCTGCGGTAAGTATCTCGGCGGCGCTTAAGGGGAATGCGGGCATTACCATCGGGAATGTGGCGGGAAGTAATATTTTGAATATTCTTATTATCTTAGGTTTTACGGCATTTTTGGCAAAAGAGATAGTTCCCGTTGCATCTTCGACTATAAAATATGAAATGCCCTTTATGATTGTGATCATGTTAATCCTTCTCTGGATGGGATGTGCCGGAAATGATATTGCAAGACTGGAAGGCGCAGGATTGTGGGTTATTTTTCTGCTGTATCTTTTTTATCTTATAAAGATTGCCAAAAAAGGCACCGGCAGGAATCCAGAGGCCGGCGGGAGAGAAATTTCAGGAAACGGAAGGAATAAAAAGGAAAAAAGTATGGCAATGCTGTCTTTGTTTACGGTTGTCGGTCTTGTGCTGATTGTCATCGGCAGCAGCGTCACTGTGGATGCGGCGACAGCGATAGCGAGGATCATTGGTC
The DNA here is from genome assembly GCA_910584435.1 of uncultured Acetatifactor sp. Lineage (GTDB taxonomy): Bacteria > Bacillota > Clostridia > Lachnospirales > Lachnospiraceae > Acetatifactor. The sequence continues at coordinate 35,542 of CAJUAP010000037.1, read as the reverse complement.
TGAGCGAGAGGTTTATAGGGCTTACGATTGTGGCGCTGGGAACATCCCTGCCGGAATTGTTTACATCTGTTTCGGCAGCAAGAAAAGGCAATGCGGATATTGCAATCGGAAATATTGTGGGAAGCAATATCTTCAATATCCTTTTTGTGGTAGGAACATCTGCGTTAATTACACCGGTAGTTTTCGAGAGTAAATTTATAGTGGATTTCATTGTGGCTGCGGCTGCGGGAGTGCTGCTGTGGATCTTCTCTTTCAATGGAAAGAGCCTGAACCGTGTGGAGGGCGGCTTGCTGCTTCTTGGATATTTGGGGTATTTCATTTATATACTGTGAATCATAATCTTTGAAGAGAGAAAGCGGTGTGAAATGGACGGAATAAACAGAACTTTATATATTACGCTCTATGGAAAAACGAAAATCAGTAAAGGAAGAGTCGCTGGATATTTTGGAAAACGATACAATGGAAGGAGGTGTGCAAAATGGCAATCAGCAGAATCTCAAACAGCATAGAGGCACTGGCTGCTGCTGTCAATCCTCATAAAGAAGCTGTGGAACTGGCGGAACAGCAGATAGATGAGTTGGCAGATGATCTTATTCGAGATACCTATGAAACAACAATGATGCCGGATGATTATGTTTATCCGAGTGAGAACTATAATAATATTATGAAAGTCAGCGCCGGAGGGCATTCTTCAGCATCGAACAACAACCATTAGCCTCAATTCATGTCACCGCCGGCACAGACAATACACGAACCGGTGCAGTTAAAGCGCAAAGGACACACTTGGAAGAACGCCGCCCCTGCGTTCTTCCAGGAAACTTAGAAAGAGAAAAGAAACATCAATTCATTAAATGTGGTTTTACAAAACCTGTAAAGCAAGAAACGATCAAAAATGCACTATAATATAATCCCCCATATCCGCGATGGAACCTTCCTGTGGGAATCCGGGCCAGTCAATAGAATATTGCAGTGCTGCCTCGAACCGCTCCGCATCCATATTCGCAACAAGTTCATACCCATGCATGGCAAAAAAGCGCACCAGCTCCGCATCATTTCCAAAGGCATTCACCCCCCAGTCCAACACAGACAGCGCCGGTGTCTGCGCCACCCACACACCATATTCCCGGTAAAATTTATCCAGCAAATGCTCGTCCACCAAATCCGTCAAACGTTTCATCCGGTAAAAGGTCTCCGTATTATATCCCACATAGGCATCGCCAATAATTCCGCGAGGTACCTGATATGTTCCGGTAAACACCACCGGTTTGGAAATATCGTACTGCTGTTCCAGTCTGCAGGCAATCTGCCCTGCCATTTCCACAGCGGACTCATACTTCATCCAGTCAACATAAAACCACCTGTTTATGTCAAAACACTGGTTCCACAACACCACACACAATGCAAAAACCACCATATATTTTATAATCTGCTCATGCACAGATCCTCCTTTCCGTTTTACCTCCTTCAAAGATTCCTCTGCCAGCACTTTTCCTTTCCGGCTTGTCTCCCTCAAAGCCTTCCCTGCCAGCACTTTTCCTTTCCGGCTTGTCCCCCTCAAAGCCTTCCCTGCCAGCACTTTTCCTTTCCGGCTTATCCCCGGCAATGATTTCCGGCAGCGCAGCCCTTCCGCCCCATATGCCGCCAGAAATGCCCCATACCCGCATATCACGGGCAGGAACTGTGCGGAACGATACAAGGTTGCCTTCCCTTCCACCACCACCAATAAAAAAGATACCAGAAAACTCCCAAAAGTCAGCAGCGCAATCCAGCCGTTTTTCCGCCGGATGGCATAATACCCCCCACCTACCGCCATAACAGCCACAGCCAGCAAGAAAACCTTAACAGGATAATAGGCATATGCAAACACGCCATACATCACAAAAACCCTCTTTACCACCATGGCAAACTCAGCAAATGCCCCCGGTTCAAACATCCATCCTGCCATCTGCATCACAGAACGGGAAACAGCTTCATCCTGCATATCTCCCAGCCCGAAACAGGCAATATTCACGGCAATCATCACACTTCTCAGCACTATGGCGGCCGCTGCTGCCACCGCTCCCCTCACCAGTGAAGCAATCACTCTGACACCAATACCCATATAACATTTCGTCAGCAGCACCAGGAACACCCCCAGCAGCCATACAATCATAAAAGACTCATAGCACCCCAATGCAGCCACAAGAAATGCTGTGATTTTCATTCCTGTCCAAAGCGCTTTTTTCCAATCCTTTGTCTGCTCCGTAAGCTCTTTAAAAAAATATAAACTCAATCCCGTACACAAATATCCCACAGAGACTCCATTATGAAGGTAATAAGTATACACCTCCGCAATCAGCGGACAGGACAAAAAAATGCAGGAAAAGAACGCATACCCCCATACGGGCACTCTGTCCCCGCAGATGGAGCGCAGCAGAGCACACCACACCGTCACCGCTGCCATAAATAACAATACACCGGCCAAATCCGTCAAAAAAGGAGTGAACTCAGATACATGGAACACTTTATTGAGCAGAAACAAAAACCATCTTCCTACAATGACATTCAGCCCTTCTTCAAAATAGTAAGCATACGGTGTGTCATCAATCCCCACCGTCTGGTGCGTCACCAGAAAGCCATAGCTGCATACAGCCGTAAGCCCCACCATTGCCGTATACAATTTATTCCGGCACAGATGCAAAAAATTTTCCTTCATATCCGTTCCTTCCAATTTAGTTCCGCAGTGCGCTTTAGCGCACTTTTCCCCTCCCAAGCCCCCTGAATCCGGAAGATTTTCCTGCCGCAGACGCGTCAGAAAATCCTTCCGGGGCTTGTCCGGTTCGTTGCTGTTTTAGTTCCGCAGTGCGCTTTAGCGCACTTTTCCCCTCCCGTCAGCCGGAAGCCTTTCTCCGGACATAGAACATCCCCCCAAGTATACTGCAGAACGTCACCAATGTAACAATATCCGCCGCTCTGAACGCCGGGAATCCCCCATAGCGCACTTCTATCACTGCCTTTTCTACAGGCGCCCTGCACGCCACAAGCGTATCCTGTGGGAAAACGGGAACACTTTCACCATTTACAGTAATTTCATATCCCGGAAACCAATAGAGGGGAAACAGTAAAATATCCGCTCCTTTTCCCACGGGCGTCACTTCCACATGAATATGACTGCCTTCCTTCCGGTAATCAGCGTATTTCATTCCTCCGCCCTGGTCTGTTCTGATAACCGCTTCCCTGCGGTGATAGTCCAGCTGAATGGCGCGGAACTTCTCACTGTCACGGTACAAATACATACCGTCGCCATTACTCATGCCCTCCAATTCCATCTTATCCGCACGCTGTTCACGCTCCTGTGCCAGTTGATCGAAGAAATAGAAGGAGGCTGCCGCCACAAGCACTGCCATCATACCGTAAATCATTCTGCGGCCGCCCGTACCTTCCCCTTCCCCATGGATTCTTCCTGTTCTTTTTTCCTCATCCGCATCCACATCCTGCCGCAGACAATGCTCAAATGCTCCTTCCGAAACGCCCACAATTCCTATGGCCGCAGTCAGGCTCCAGCAGACCGTTGCCGGCCCTAAAAATCTCCACGAAAACTGCAGCGTTGTAAAAAAACTGCGCAGTGCCTCCCACTGCACCAATTTCTCTCCCGGAAAAAGCCACGAAGACATCAAAATGGCAATCCCCCCATACACAAAACAGTGCATTCCAGCGCCCTGCCATCCCCGTCTGCTGCCGTTCCCTTCCGACCGGCCACTGCCGTTACTTCCCGGCTGACTGTTCCCTTTACCTTCCGTCCGGCCACTGTCATCACTTCCCGGCTGACTGTTCCCTTTACCTTCCGTCCGGCCACTGTCATCACTTCCCGGCTGACTGTTCCCTTTACCTTCCGTCCGGCCACTGTCATTACCTTCCAGCTGACTATTGCCCTCTGACTGACTGCCGCCGCTTTTCCCCAGCAGAAACAAGAACAAAATAACGCCGGCCAGCAGGACGCCGCCAATCGTAATGGGCATCTCATGCTGAGTAGTTCCCAGCCCCAGAGATGCCCCTCCCACTGAGGGAAAGAGCGAAAAAAGCTGGGAAAAATATGCGGCATGTTCAAAAGTCTCCAGCGGCATATGAAAACATTGGAAATCTTCTCCGCAAAAATAGAGAAACGGAAGCAGAAAAGAAGCATTTAACAGCACTGTCACCAACACTGCCTTGCAGCCATTCCAAAACCTCTTTCCAAACTGCTGCTTTTTCCTGCTGCACAGCCAGAATACTAATTCGGCCCCCATAAACAGAACACACAATTGCGTGGAAAGCACATGGGATTCCAGCATACCTGTCATACCGAGCACCAGTATCATCCACCTGCCCTTTCCCCACAGTACCTCATACACCCCCCATATGACCAGAGGCAGGAACACCATGGCAAGCCCTTCCCCTAAAGCCCCTCGCACATAAATATTGCTTAGGCGGTAAACAGAAAACGTATAGAGAATACTCATCCACAAACCAATCTTCCTGGATTCGCACACATTTGCCGCCGCATAATATGCCCCAAAAGCCGTTGCAATATTGATAAGCACCAGCAATATTTTGTAACTCACCATGAGAGATACGCCCAGAAACCTGAGCAGCGCCACAGGATACAGGAACAGCTGAGGATACATTGCCGCCGTCAGGCTGCCATACCCCTCCATCTGCTGCGGTGTAATCCGCACAGGGAAATCCCCCGTCCTTATTCCCTGATAAATCCCCTCCAGCCGGACAAGGTGAAACGCCGTATCATCTCCCCAGAGAAGCGCATCCGACAACAGCGGCAGACTTGCCAGCAAGCCCAATCCTGCCAGCACAAGGGGCATACTGTACTTCTCCGGATATCCCAGAAACATCTTCTGCCATGGCCAAACACCATCTGATGCCAAAGACCGGTTCATACGCCCGAACCAGACTGCAAGCAGTACACCTGTCAATATCACAACAGCACCCAGAACATAATTATCCTTATACACAAGATGGTTGCTTTGAATCAACACCTTAGCCAGGTATCCCGCATCTTCTTCATCCAGCATTGTCCGTACACGGACGCCATATGCAGGATGTTCCAGAGACAGAGGCACATGAACCACCCCCGAACCTCCTTTGATTTCCTGTTCTGCCAAAAGGAGACCCATCTGGTTATACGCATCCGCCATTTCATCCGACCACACCAGAATCCGATTGCCCTCCGGCGAATCTTCATATGTAATTTCGATGGTATATTCACCTTCCTGCAGAAATCCAAGCTGCAGAGGATTGAGATTATTATCCCATTCCTTCTTATACGGCCCGGCATTCATCAGAAGGTAAATGCCGATTACCGCCAATACTCCTAAAATTGCCCACTGCGTTTTATTCAATCGGCAATACATTCTCAATTGTTTCATACGGCAGCCCATCCTCTCAACGTTCTCCCCTCAACTCCCCTGCAGCCGCAGGTACACCCCCTACATAACACACATCATACCCGCTCCCCGGCCCTCAACTCCCATATAGCCGCCAGGTACACCGGCAGTTTACACATTAGTATATACTACCGCATAAATTATTGCAAGAGTGTTACTGCTGCCGGACGCCATATTGGGTAATCATGTACACAGCTTTTCCAATAGCCCGTTTTCTATCTGATAAACCTCATCGAGATCTTAACATCTACAGGTCTATGCAGAAATCCTGCAAGTCCTCTAACTTCTGTCGGAAGCTCCAAATAACTGATACTCGTGCCAAGAATCGGTCCATATGTTTTTAAGTCTGCCGCAATCTCCTGCCAATTGTAAAAATTTTCATCTAAACTGCCGCTTGCCTACTGCCAAAACCCCTGCTTATTTACCGATATCTTGAATATTATAGCATATTATATCGTTTATCGAAACATTTCCCAACACGTTTCCAGGGTAAACTTGTGAACTGTGCAACAGTTCAGACACGCCGCTGGACTAATACCAAATAGCACTGCCCTGCCGAAAATCTGCCTGTGTCTGCCTTTACAATTCCTTCCGCCTATGTTAAAATACATCTGTTCAATTGGTACAGGAAAACACAGACTTTTTTCACGAAAGGGCGCATATGAGAGGGCAAAAAGTAAAATCCGGCTTTCAAAAAAATTCCCACAGGTCAAATTGGATTCTATTCATTTTACTCGCAGCTTGTGTTGTCTTTCCTGCATTTTTCATCTTATGGCAGCGCGTTTTTTCTTCCGAACGTGAACAAATGAAAGAAGATCTTAACAGATTATCCCAGGAAACATACGATAGTGCTCTCATCTCCATGCATTCTGCCAAAAGCTTCCGCGAGGAAGATTTCGCCTATTACCTTGCTTTAAATACTGTAATAACTTCTCATGCTGTCAAAAATACAAAGGAGCTATCCCAATATCTGGACTGTATTCTGGAATCCGGCAATGATATCTCCCTTCTCTATCTCTGTCTGGACCCGGCGCTTTTATGGGACAGTGTGGGCGAAAATGACAGGAAATGGCAGGAATGTCTCACCAAAAGCTTATACAGCTGCATAGAAGCTCACCCCCGCATTTCCTTCAACGTCTTATTGCCGTACCCCTACATTGACTACTGGCGCAATCTGGAAACGGAAGAACTGGATACACTGCTTACCGTTTATCATACTCTGGTAAATGAATTGTCTGCTTTTCCCAATGTTGTGACTTTTTTTCCAGGTTTCGAGGAATGGCTGATGATGGTTCCCGGTAACTATGAAGAAAATGTTTTCGATATCAACGAAGACATTGGATTTACTGTTTTCGCTAATACCTTCTGCGGAGATGGCAGATACGAGATTACTCCGGCAAATGAAGATACCTTCTGGAACGCCCTGCGGGACATGATCGCACGCGAAAATGCCGCTCCCACCTCTTATCCCGATTTGTCCGATTGGTGCCTTGTGCTTTTTGGCGACAGTGTTCTGGCCAACTATACAGGGAGCACTTCCATTCCGGGGTATATATCCGGTCTTTCCGGGGCCTGCGTCTATAACTATGCCATCGGCGGTACCAGCGCTGCCCGCCGGGGTGAAGGAAATGATCTTCCCGATATCTTCGGACGCTTTGTGGATGAAAATATTATCGTTGCGGAAGGAAATAATATGTTTGCCCCTGACGGCACTGTCTTAGAAGAGTTGAAAGGCAAAAAGCTCTGCTTTATCTTCAACTATGGTATTAATGATTATTATTCCGGGGTACCGGTTGCGAATCCTGATGACCCCAATGATATTGCCTCCTACACAGGCAGTCTGCGCAGCTGTATCCGCGCACTGCAAATCATATTGCCCGATGCGCGGTACATCATCATGACACCCACCCACGTCCAGCTGTTTGGCCAGGGTACGGAACCCATGAGCGAGAAAGGCTCCGAATTTATAACCTATATCAATGCCGCGGAAGAACTCTCTTCTGAAATGAATTTATATTTTCTGGATCATTATCGGGATTTTACCGTTACGGAACATAATGCAGACTATTATCTGTCAGACGGCACCCATCCCAACGAACGGGGTCGCTATGCCATTGCCGCCAGCCTGATATCATTTATTGAAGGCACAGTTCCATAAAAATAGCCGTCCTGTTCTTTGGCGAGACTGACGGCTATTCCTAAATAGTTCTATAAGCTGCGCCGGGGCGGGTGACTGCATTCACCTTCCGGCTGTCCTGTTAAGGATATGTCCCTTTCACATTAATATCTCTGATACAAAACAGCTTTTTCACTTTCCACAATTTTAGTATATCCGGCCTGAACGCAGCGGCTCTCAATCACTCCGCCCGGCGGCATGCAGATATATCTGCTCTGAAGGGTATCAAAATGTTCCCCCACATATTCCGGCATACAGCAGCTAATGCCAAACCCATCCGGCAGTGCGTACAACAGCTGCCATTGCGTATTGATATTGGTATCGCCCACCGCATCATAAAGCACCCATATAACCACATTATCATAGGACGGCACATCATCCATATCTATCACAAGCCGTCCTGCAAGCGCCTCCTGCCATTGGTTCACACACGCCTGACGTTCTTCCTGCACAAAAGGCACCAGATAGTCATAGTCATCAACGGCCATATAGGAATAAAAGTAGGCAAAAGTAACACCAACCAGAACCGCCTTTTTATAGAATTTTGTCTCCATCAAAGCAATGATAAACAGAGCTGCCGCCATAAACGTCAGCAGATGCTTGCTTCCTTCCGTCAGCTTGTACATCAGAAGCAGCGCAAAAAACATAGCTGCAAAACTGAATGCAAGATGGGCTTCAATTATAAATATATTGCCTTTCCTGCGCAGCCCCTTCCCTTCCTTGCGAATATTCAGATAGTCTCTCAGGCTCTGCCCTATCAGCACAAACATACACACAAGATATCCTGCGAAGAATGCGCCGGAAGCCAGCCCTGTCCGGAAGCCCTGCCTGGTATGCTGCAGGAAATCCTTTCCCATATAGTACAGCTTTCCCAATCCGTACCGAATGCCCCCGAAAAATCCCTGTTCAAAAAATGCAGTAACCCAATCCGTAAAAAATAAAGGTGCAAAATACTCTGCGCCGTATGCATGCTTAATATACGCATACAATCCCAGCACAGAAGCCATAACCGCCAGCGCCCCTACAGCCCCCTTCCACTTGCTTCTGCGTATCCAGAACCAGGCAGGCAGCAATAAGAACAGCAGCATATAGGGCCGCATCAGCGTCAGCACCCCGGAAATCATAAACAATAACGCCAGCTTATACCCCTTTTCACACCGCAGATAATTGATGGCCAGGGCATAAAATACAATCAGCATGCTGAAACAAATAACCTCCGGCATAACCGAAAGCATATACCGCACAAAGGGAGTATAGAGACAGAACAAAACCGTCAATATGCCAAGCTGTTTCCAGGACGGCCGCACCAGCCACACAAACAGAAAAACACTCAGACTCATAAGAAATATATTGCACAGAACCGGTGCCATCAGGTTCCAGCCAAACAATTTTCCCCAGACCACCCATGGTAACACCAGCACAGGACTCCATGCCGCAAATGACAGCTTCAGCGCATGGCTCTCATTAAATCCGAAATACCCCAAAGGATATCCATGGCTGATCATCCCTTCCACCTGTTTATAATAAAACAACTCATCATTCCACTCTGAGGCAGGCAGATAGACTTCCCCCAGTCCTCTTCCCTTTCCTGCGCAGTACACCAGACAACACACCAGGGGGAGAACTGCCAGAAGCACCGACTTCACAAGCAGGATTCCCCTCTCATCCCGTTTCCACCAATCCTTCCATTTGTCCATGGTCACTTTCCTCCGCCTAGTCCAGATTAATCTTCTCTCGTATGACATATTGAGGCGAATTATTCAGGCTGATATAGATACGTCCAATATATTCCCCAATCAGCCCCAGCATCAGCATAATCATCCCGCCGAAAAACACAATGGCCGACATAGTGGAACTGAATCCCATGGGCACCGCCGGATTTAAGAAACGCTTAATGATGGTATAAATCCCATATAAAAATCCCACGACAGCGCTCAAAGCACCTACAGCAGTAGCAATCCGCAAGGGCTTAACGGAAAATGCCGTAAATCCGTTAAACCACAATGCCACTAATTTTTTCAGATTATAACCGGAAGCCCCCGACTCTCGCTCTCTGTGGTTCACAGGTACATTTGCAATATGCTTCGTCGCTCTCAGCACAAGACCTATCACATAGGGGTATGAATTCTCGTAACGTATCATATCCTCCACCACAAACCGCTTCACTGCAAAATAGCTGGAAATATACAGCTCCGAAGGTTTTCCCAGCATCATACGCGTCATGCGCTCATTTATTTTACTGCCCAGATTGCGGAATGCGGAATGCTGTTTATGGTCATATTGCGCATACACGGCATCATACCCTTCCTCCAGCTTCCCAAGGAGCTTGTCCACTTCATCCGCAGGCGTCTGCCCATCATCATCCAGACACACCACATACTCCCCGTCAGAACACCGCAGTCCTGCCATCAATGCGGAATGCTGGCCGAAATTCTGTGCAAATCCAATTCCCCGAATCTTCGGATTGCCTGCACATAATCCACGAATCACTCCCATGGTATTGTCCGGTGAACAATCATTTACCAGTATAATATTATATTCGTACTCTTTCATGGTACGCATTTTTTCTTCTATCTCTGCCACCACATGGGGCAGTGTCTGTTCCGAACAATAACACGGAATTACAAAAGATACTTTTATCATGCCGACTCCCATCTGCCAAATCGTATCAGTTCAGCCATGACATTTATAAATCTATAACCGGAATGAACATTTTCACCAACAGCCAGGGAATGCTCCAAATCCCCTCGCTTGTTTTTCTCAATGTACAATATTCCTGCACCTGCCAGGCCGACTTTGACATTATGCAACAGTTCATACAGGCCACTGAACCGTTACGACATTATTCATCCTTATCTGTATTGAGAATTATCTGTATTGACAACCGCCATCCATATGATATCACGGTATGTTCCCTCAATGCGAACATCATCTCTCAGACATGCCTCTTTTACAAATCCCGCCTTCTCATAGCTTCGAATGGCCTGATGATTGTCCGCCAATACGCGGAGATATATCCTGTGCAGCTTCTCCTCTTCAAAACAATAACGAAGCATCAGTTTTGCCGCCGCGGTTCCCGCCCCTCTGCCCCTGGCCTGTGCTTCTCCAATGAAAATACCGTATTCCGCCTTGTTATGCTGCCTGTCAATATCCCGGATATACACGCTTCCAAGCGCTTCCTTTGTGCTCGAATCACAGATGATCATCTGCACGACACGCCCGGTCTCCACCATGTTTTTAATCCAGTTCTCATGCCCCTGTCTGGTAAACGGTTCCTGGTATATAAATCTGCGCCGCACCTCATCATTGTTCCGCCATGCTACAATGGCATCGGTGTCATCATAAGTCATCCGCCTCAGATAAATACCTGCCGCTTCATCCGCAAATCTCTCCATGGACAATTGTATTCCTCACTTTCCCAGCCAAACATTTTCCCACTCACCGGCTTTCTTAAAGTTTGCCGCCCTGTTTCGCTTATTCCAACAGCAGCGGTCTGCAATCTCTGCCTCGCTTGTTCCAACAGCAGCGGTCTGCAATCTCTGCCTCGCTTGTTCCAACAGCAGCGGTCTGCAATCCTTGCCTCGCTTATTCCAACAGCAACGGTCTGCAATCCTTGCCTCGCTTGTTCCAACAGCAGCGGTTGATACCTATGCCTATATTATTACGGCAACACTCAGCCTATTTCCGGCTGCATCCTGTAACAGACTATACGCCATATTCATTACACAATGCAATAACACGCGCAATTTCGTTCTCCCGCATCTCCGGAAACAACGGCAATGTGACACAGTGCTCCGCCAGCGCTTCCGCATTGGGACAATCCCCTTTCCTGTACTCCAGATGTGCATACGCCTTCTGCAGATGACATGGTACAGGATAATGCAGATTGCATTCCACACCTGCATCCGCCATATACGCCAGGAACTTGTCCCTCTCTTCCACCTGAATGACAAACAGGTGAAATACAGGCTCCGTATTGTCAGGATGTACCTGCATGGTAATCAGCGGATTCCTGATCTCCTGCAGATAACGATGCCCTATTTCCTGCCGTCTCCTGGTCCACTGCGGCAAATACTTCAAACTGACGCTCAAAACTGCTCCCTGCAGTCCTTCCAGCCGGTAATTATACCCAATCTCATCATGATAATATCTGATATCGCATCCCTGGTTTTTCAATCTGGTCATATGCCTGTAATAAGATTCTTTTTTACAGGTAATGCTGCCGCCCTCGCCAAATGCATACAGATTCTTCCCCGGATAGAAACTGAAACACCCCATTTCTCCCAGGGAACCCACATTCCTGCCCCTGAATTTCGCACCGTGGGCCTGTGCACAATCCTCCGCCACGAACAATCCATGCTTTTGGGCAACAGCGCTTACCCCTGCATAATCAAAAGGCTGCCCGTATAAATGGACACCGATAATCCCCTTTGTCCTGGGCGTAATCTTCGCTTCTATCCTTTCCGGATCAATCTCCCATGTATCCGGGGTACAGTCCACAAACACAGGCACGGCCCCCGTATAAGATACCCCCCATGCAGTGGCAATATAAGTATTGGCAGGTACAATCACTTCATCCCCTGCTCCGACTCCCAATGCCAGCATGGCCAGATGAAGCGCTGAGGTTCCGTTATTCACTCCGCAAGCATACGGCACCCCCACATATTCTGCAAATTCCCGGTCGAAAGTATCCGCAAATTTCCCTCCGGAAAAAGCAGTTTCCCGGCATACCCTCTCAATTGCCTCCTGATATTCCCTGTGATGCGCTTCATAATCCCTGGTCAAATCTATCCTTTTAATCCGTATCTCACTCATGTCTCCCACCATGGCCGCTATCCCTTTCCCTTACCGTAAAATTGTTGAATAATGGTCATCCTTTCACTTCACTCCCTATTGTCTGCTGCTCCCATTTTTCCATCCGCTTACTCTGCTGCCTTCGCTTCCGGCATCCGCCGTTTTCAATGTCCACACTTCCGGCATGCATCATTTCTCCTGTCCGCGCTTCCGCTGTCCACCGTTTTCACCAGCCATGCTTCTGACATCCGCATATTTCACTGCCATTACCTCCTGGCCTTACACTTATTGTCATATCCACATTTATAACACCTCAGACAGACCACTGAACTATTCCCCGCACTTGCAACGTCTCAGACTGGCCACTGAACTGTTCCCCGCATTTACAACGCCTCAGACAGACCACTGGACTATTCCCCGCATTTAACATCTTACAACACAATAATCAAATATGCTTCTTGATATTAAATTCATAAAACAGCCTTCCAATCTGCACCAGATAATTACATATGGTCCGAAACAGCTTAACGGTGGTATTATAATCCTCCTGCCACTCCACCGGATAGTCCAGAATATTCACGCCTCTCTTCTCCGCCCGCAGCAGGAACTCAATCATATAGAACCATCCGTTATCCTTGCTGCATCCCTTGATCAGGGATATGGCGGTCTTACGGCGCACAAAAGTAAATCCGCAGACAGCATCCGTAGACTTCATTCCCAGAAAACATTTCAGCAAAATCAACAACCCCTGGGATGTGATTCTGCGATACCACTTTCTCCCCTGGGTATCGGATTCTCTGGCGAAACGGCTGCCGTTAATATACGCCACCTCCGGGCGTGTCTGGAAAATATGGACGGCCTCGCCCAAATGCTTAATATTTGTGGACAAATCAATATCCATATATCCCACAATCTCTCCGTGGCTGCATTTTACCCCTCTGCGGAACGCCGCACCCACTCCCCTGACGGGAATTCGCTCATATCTGACTTTCTCATACTTTTTGCATAACCCGGCGGCAATCTCAGGCGTCTCATCCTCTGAGCCATTGTCCACAATAATAATCTCATAATCATCAAATCCTATTTTCTCCAAATATTCCACTGTGCGGATGATACCCTTTTTTAACCGCAGTCTCTCATTCAACACCGGAAAAATAATCGTCACCATCATTTTGTCAGCTTTTCCACTCCTTCTATCACATAGCGCTGCCGTCTGAAGCCCATATTCAGCAGCACCGATAAATATTTCAGGATTAATGTCAGCATCACAGACATCATAAAAAACCCGAAAGACATCAATGCCATAATGGATAACCATCCCTCCACCGGACGCACTTTGCTGAATATGGAATAAATCAGGTATCCAAACATCACCATCAGCGCCCCGAACAATATCACACTCACCGTCAGAGACAGCTTTTCCAACACATCTGTAAAAATAATCAGCGTATCCACCGCCAATGTATTCCTGTTTCCTCTCTCTTCTCTGTTGCGGTGTTTTTTCGCCATTTCCTTATTGTCATAACAGATGGTATCCGTCTTCAATCCGCAGTTCATATACATGGCCTTGCGGTAAGGAACATAAGTATTCATTTGATTCACCCGGTTAATGGCGCGTCTGGAAATGAGCCTGAAACGTTCCTGCCGGATCTTCCCCCCATACCGGCTCCCCCAATTATAAACCATATAGAACAGCTTCGATGTCAATGATACATCATATTTGGGCGCTGCCGCCACCACATCATATCCTTCCAGAGCCCTGTGATATACCTCCAGAATAAGGGATGGATCAAAATCGGGCTCACATCTGTCGAATTCAAACAGGAAGTCCCCTACCGCCAAATCCCTGCCCGCATTCATGGCGCTTTCCACACCCTGATAATAGCTCAAATGAATCAGGCTGACTACCGGCTGCTCCTCTTCATCCGCCAAAAAAGCCCCCACCTGTTCCACCGTATCATCCACACATCCGTCATTCACACACACAATCTCAAACTTCTCAAAATACTCCTGCATTACCCTGCAGATTTTAGCGAGAAATTCTTTTACCGTCTCTCCCTCATTGTGCAGGTATACCACACAAGATACAAAATTCTTCTCTTTATTCTCTGCCACTTTATCCTTGCTCCTAAATATGTTTATCCC
>CAJUAP010000037.1:0-20910 GCA_910584435.1 uncultured Acetatifactor sp. | reverse complement strand
TTTATTTATTTCTTTATTTATTTCTTTATTTATTTCTTTATTTATTTCTTTATTTATTTCTTTATTTCTTTGTTTATTTATTTATTTCCTTATTTCAACAATCAGAAATTGATCTTGCCATTCTGCTTTATCACCAAAAACATCCATTATTATATGCACATCCAATTTCCATGTCCCCACAATATAAATAACACCTTCTGCTTTTAAAACTCGTCTGCATTCCCGTTCAATCTCAATCCATTGAGACTGAATATGAAAAAAAGCATTGTATAGGATAACTGTATCAAATGTTTCATCTGCAAAATCCATTTTGGACGCATCCATAATTTGAAAATGCAGATCTGCAGCAGGCCTGCTGTTTAGTCTTCCGTCATCAAGATCAATGCAATAAACGCTATCAGAATAGGCCGATGCAGAAACAGAAAAATCAGCCGCCCCACAGGCTGCTTCCAGAATGGTCTTATTTTTTATATCCGCAATGAGCAGATTCACAAGAATATCCGTATTTTTCATTATCTTCACCCTTCGGGAATTCACTCGCAAGACATTGTCTCCTATGGCAGCATTATTGTCCGCAATGGCTTTTCCTTTACGAAAACCCTGCACCTCAGTCACAGCACAGAAATTCGTCCAAATCATAAACCGTATTAATCTTTCCCGACAATACGCTCAGAAACACCGGCTTTCTGCTGGCATAGCGAATCACCGTGGGCCTGGAATCGTCTATCTCCGAGGCTTTCAGAATCGGCTTCATAGAAAATAACGACTTTTCATATGCAAACCCGTACACATCCCTGACATACTTTCTCGCCAATGTCGACATATACTCCCATGCGCTCTCCGGTCTGTTCCCGCAATCATTACAGTTCCCCAGCCGTCCGGCCGCACACGCACCGCCTTCCATACATGGGAACCGGGGTACACTGTCAAAGCTTGTCCTATGCGGCGTAAACGTCACGGAAGTCAATGAATGGTATCCCGTCTTACCGAAAGGCATAATTGAGAAGAACGGGCCGTCCATCACCGTCAGCCCAATATTCTTAAGTGCTTCATTTACCCTGCACAGAATAATCTCACACAACTCATACTTAATGCCAAAAGGCTCTGCCCCTTCCACCTGTTTCAGCACCTGATTCACCGAGGCATATGTTGCATTCAGCACAAAAGGCGCCTCAAAACGCTCCTCCCCTCCCTGGTGCAGCGCATAAATTTCATAATTGTCCGCATTTTTTATGATACGGTGTACTTCCCTGCCCCAAAGCAGTTTCACGCCTGTATATTTCCCCAATTCTTCCAGAAAATAATCCCTCAAAATATGTGCGTCATAAGTATATTCTTTCGTCAGAAACGCGCCGTCGCAGCTGCCCTCTTTAAAATATCTGTCCACCGGCAAAGGCTCGCAGGGAATCCCCGCATCCCGGCAGAACTTTCGGAATTCCCTGGCATCCGTCCATGAAAAATGCTGAGAAGTCGCATAAATCTGCTGAAAGTCAAATAGAATACAGAAAGAATAATCTTCCACAAACCGTTTAAAATAACCCGCACTTTTCATTGCAGTTGACAGGGAACGGGGATAGTGATACCCCATATGCACTCTGGCCTGGTTAATATAAGTAGCCCTGGCAAACGGCGCCTCATCCATCTCCAGCACCGTAACCTGCTGCCCCCTTTTCGCACAATACAATGCTGCATACAATCCATAAAGCCCCGCCCCGATTATCAGCTTATCTATCATCCTCATCGCCCCCACTACACTTTACTTCTCCCGTCTCCTGCCACAGCAGCATAAAAGGAAATGCAATCATAACAGGGTAAATATATCGAAGCTGTACGGTAGGCCCCAGCAGCAGCGTCAGGAAATATCCCAATACCAGCAAAAGCGGCATGCACAGTCCAAATTCCCGTTTCACAAGCCTGCTGCCAAGCAGAAGCAGATACAGCCAGATCACTACCCCCGGCACAAATAAATATTTTAAAACAGGCAATTTTAAGTAAGCATTTTCATCTGCCCATCGTTCCATCGCCTCAAAAAGTCCCGGCCATTTTGATTCTTTATAAATTCCTCTGGAATTCAGCGTTCCCTCTTCCCAACGGGTCTGAATATATCCTCCCCCTGCCGCCTGTCCCTCCTGGGCATTCACATAGGCATGGCTTACATCTCCGGGATATAAGTACCCTGCGTTCACCGCTAATGCCGCATTCAGGAAATCTCCCGGATACCGCAGAAATAATCTTATATACGTATCAATAAACTCCCCTGTCCGATACCTGGCCACATACGTATTGGTATTACTTTTCACCGGATCGGCAAAATCCGGCCTGTAATTCCGATATGCCTCATTCAGGATGAAATCATTGACCAATGCCTTATCCGCCTCTTCCATGGTGTTATCATCCTCCTCCAGTACACCGACGCCTCCATGGTACAACATGGTTCTGGCAAGCTGCTGGATAGGAATGCTCAACATCTCCCGCCGATCCCCCTGTTCTGCATCCGTTATCCGAAAGACCATCTGCAGCAGCACCATGCCCACAGCCAAAGCCCCCAGTGACCACAACAGCGTTCTGCCCCAGAAACGCCGCCTTTTCCCAAACAATACCGCCGCAAGCAAAAACACAATCAACACCAGGAACGCATATTTTCCGTTATTGCGGAATAATATCATACCGACTGCGGCTGTAAAAAACAACAGCTCCATCCCATGTTTCCTATGCTTATCCATGTCCTTACCCCCGCTCATCATCTCACAAAACGCTGTCAGCTGTATTAGAAAAAAAGCAGCAAACACGGTATCCTTTGTCATACTGACACTCATATACCAATGAAACGGATGGAACATACAGAATAACTGCACCAGCCCCAGCCAGATACGCCTGACACTGCGCCGCCAAAGCATTGCAATTCCAAAAGCAAATGCAGACGCCAGAAGCACCATCTGGCACAAGGTATAACATCCGATTCCCCTGTTGATACTGCCCAGCACGTTCCCGCCAAACATCATCGCGCATCGAATCAAAAGCGTATGAAAAATGGGATGATGATCAATATAAGAATTCTCCACAATCTGCCCTGTCTGATAGACTGCATCATAGGCACATATCGCCGGGAAGTACGCCAGGAATACAGGCAGCCAGGCACAGAATGTCAACGCCATGCTCACCCCGAACACCTTCCCCCAGCCCTTCTCTCCTTTGGTTCGGCCCAGAAGCCAGCCTCCGAACCGCGCCATGCGCTTCCCTTGTCCTTCGGAAGCCCCATCTCCAATCCCATAACCACACCATCTGCAGATGCCAAAGCAAACCACAGCACCCAATCCGCCCCCTGCCAGCAGACTTATCCCCAGTGTCTTAGCAAAGCAGCCCCAGGTCCACAGAATATTCCTTTGTCTCGCCAATTCCCCTTCTGTCAGGAAACAGAAAAAAAACAACACCCCCAGGAAGCAGAACAACAGATATGCAATTGGTTTTGAGAGCAAACGATTATTATCCAAGAGCGCACCTTCTCATTTTATAATTTCATATTTACTTCTGTCATTTCATATTCACTTCTGTCTCTTCTCCGCACTGACTTCAGACAAACGATACTCGAAATCCCTCTTGTCCTTCGCGTCCATTACCTCCAGAATCATTCCTGCAAAAAAGGACTGAATCCCTGCCAGCACCATGAAACCGCAGACAATCAACGTAGGGAACCGGGGCACCAGACCGCTTTCCAGGTATACTCTGAAAATTGGTATCATCAGCAGCAATGCCGCCAGAATCAATACTGCACAAATAATCCCGAAAAAATGCAGCGGCTTATAATTTCTGTACAATTGTATCATTTTACGAATGACACGCAGCCCGTCACTGTAAGTATTCAGCTTGGAGACACTGCCCTCCGGCCTGTCACGAAACTCAACAACCAGATTTTCCACCTGCATATTATAATTCACTGCATGAATGGTCATCTCTGTCTCTATTTCAAATCCCTTGGAAACCACAGGAAATGTCTTCACGAATTCATAGCTGAAAGCTCTGTATCCCGTCATAACATCCTTGATATCTGTGCGAAATAACTTGTTAATTCCATAACGCATGAGGCTGTTGCCAAAATTATGAAAAGGCCGTTTATTCTCCGAAAAGTAAGTGGAAGAAAGCCTGTCCCCCACCACCATATCCGCATTGTGGGAAAGTACCTTGTCCGTCATTTCCTTTGCACAATTCAATGGATAAGTGTCGTCCCCGTCTATCATCAGGTAACACTCCGCATCAATCTCCCGAAACATCCTGCGGATTACATTGCCCTTGCCCTGTTTGTGCTCATAGCGCAGCACTGCCCCTGCAGCCTGTGCAAGCTCCGCCGTCCTGTCTGTGGAATTGTTATCGTACACATAGACCACTGCCTCCGGCAAAGCTTCCCTTACATCCCGAACCACCTTTTCGATCGTATGTTCTTCATTATAACACGGAATCAAAACCGCAATTTTTTCCATTGCTTCCTATCCTTTCCAAATACTGCAAACATTATGATTATAACACTTTCATGGAATATCAGCCACTCTTTTTATAAAATACTCATAGATTTTATGAAGAAATCACCCCTATACAGCATTTCGACAAATCAGCATACCGCACTGATACACACAGACACACAGACAGGCAGCCATAACCATGACCGGAACCGCCGCGGCCGTCCTCCTGTTCTCATGTCTGCTGATTCCATCCACCGCACAGGCTGTTGGTACACTGAGGCACAGACAAGCCATTCCCCAAAATACCGCCGGTGTATCCAACAGACTCACCAGTTTTAAAGCCCAGCTTCCCAGCCGTTGAACTATATCCCACGGAAAGCAGGAAAGAGAAATCACCGCGAATAAAACAGACAAAAGCATAAATATTTTATTCTCCCCTAAGACCCGTTTACGCTCCACAAACCCCAGCCATACACCTGACAGTACGCATATCAGCATACCCAGTCCCATTCCCGGATGACTGTCCCTGAACACATAAGAACCGAAAAACTGCCCAAAGCGATACCCCTCCGGCATAATAGACTTCAAAGGTATGCCAAGATCCCCGAATCCATCCAGAAATACATAGGAAACCAGCCGCCACACCCCCGGCAGAAATACTCCCCCGCCTGCCGCCGCCGAGACCAACACCCATAATTTCCTGCCGAACAATCCCGCCAGCACCGACACTCCCGCCGCGGCCAGAAAATACACCACAGATGCATACCCTGTTCCCGCCAATGCAGCAGCTGCAGTCAGAATATTAACACTCCTTTTCCCTTCCCCTTTCACAATACCTATCACCGCCCACAGATACAATGGCAGAAACATCCACGCCGCAACCTGAGAAAAATCAGCAAGATCATAACTCACAAATATTCTGTAGGGACAGGTCATATACAGCAATACTCCACAGAACCTTGACATCTCTGCATCCTTTCGGCCGAAAACCCTGTGAAACATCAATATGGCAGCACCTAAAGTCCCCATCTGAACCACCAGCATATAAATTCGATATGTAAGCGCCAAATTTCCTGAAATCCAATACACAGCACCCGGAAGGAAAAGCCACATATTAGAATCCATGCTTTTCACACCGTTTCCTGCTGCTAATGTCTGTGCTGACGGAAACAGGTACAGATGGCCTGACTGAAAACCTACCGCCAGCTCTTCCACTCTGGCAGTCCATTCCGGCATTCTCTCCCCGCTCATAACATAACTGCTTACTACTGGAAACAATACGGCAATTCCCAACAGCACATATAATATTAATAATCGTTTCATTCCCTTATTTCTCTGCTTTTCAATTCTCATTCCTATTCCTTTTTATCTTCATTATTTCAGACGCATCTTTCTGCCCCATATTCCACCGCCTTACAGCCAACGCCATCAAAGTCAGCACACTGGCCAGCTCGCTGATCCTCCAATATACAGGACTGACAAAATCCACCTGAACGGTTCCCTCAAATCCTTCCGGAAGCAATACACGGATCACATTATTCTCTCCGGCGCCAATCTGCATTTTCTGTCCTGTTTCGACGCACACAGCCCTGTACCCCTTATACCAAAGCATGGGAAACTCCGCATAACTGTCAAACCGGGCCATATTGACACATTGCAGCGTTGCCCGCAGATACTCCTTGCGATAGTCTCGTATTTCCACTCCCTGGCCTGCCACAGCATCCGCAAAAGTCAGCTTCTCCCAATCAGTGCCCTCAAGCAGATATTCCGCCCCGGAGATATAGCCAAACCCCATTCCCTCCTCATTATACAATTCAAAATACTCCTGCTCCCCATTGACTCGGTCCAAAATATACATATTGGATATGAGGATGCCAAGCACAGCCGCCCCCATCATAAATCGAAACCATACTTCTCTGCCATATTCCGCAAAATACCATGCACAGAATCCAAATACCAGCACCAGACACCCGGTACCCCACCCCAGAAACCGGTTGGGGAACTGAAGACTGCTCACCAATGCAGCCATCACAGAATTCGTTTCCTGAATCCTGTCCCAGGGAAACACCTCCAAACTCATGCACATCAAAAGCATTCCAATGAAAACAGCTGTCTTCACAAAAAATGTCATTCCCGTAAAAGCTGACGTTTTCCTACAATAATTTTTTTCTGCAGCCGACAATTTTTTTCTATCCTGTTTTCCAAGTCTTCCCGTCATCCATAGAAGCAGGAACACCCCCAAAGCAACACACAATACCGGTCCCACTCCCACCGGGTGGGCATTCTGTATCAGATTTTCTTCACCTGGCAAGATTTCCTCCATATGGCGGAAATAGAACGGCAGCTGCATAATATGAAGACCTCTGTCCTGAATGGTTCGTGCCGATACATTTTTAATATGCATATCCTGTGTCAGATAGTAATCCAGAAACGGAACCAGAAACCACAGATTGACACCCACCG
Source organism: uncultured Acetatifactor sp. (assembly GCA_910584435.1). Taxonomy (GTDB): domain Bacteria; phylum Bacillota; class Clostridia; order Lachnospirales; family Lachnospiraceae; genus Acetatifactor. The sequence goes on along the minus strand of CAJUAP010000037.1, from coordinate 13,993 downwards.
TAACAATTGCACATTTGAGCAGTTCCCATAATACTTTCCGCCGGAAAATCTTCCTCACATAAATAATGCAGAACAGCAGCATAACCATCGCAGTAATTTCGCATGTGAGCACATGGGACTGAATCAACCCGCTCAACCCTATAGCAAGCGGCGCCCATGCACTCTTATAGCCTTCCACCTTTTGCAGAAAAATATAATTCTCTATCCGCTTGAGCGGCACCTTTGCACTCTTATAATCTTCCTCCTCCGGATAATCTGCCAGAATTCGATATAAGCCATACAGCACCAACGGTATAAACGTAACTGCAGTTCCTTCGCCCACGGCAGTCATAAGAATCAGCTTATAAATCCGGAAAACCGACAGGGTATACAAGGCGCTGCAGACAATTCCTATACTGCTTTTCTTGAATATTCTCCCAAAACAATAGTAAGAAATCCATGCAGTGGCAATGTTCAGCACAATACAATATATATTATAACTTGTCATTACAGGGAAGCCCAGCAGCCGAAACAGTGCCGGCAGATAGAGAAGGCTGTTACAGTAAAAGACCGCATTGGCATAGCCATGATCATACACCCATCTTGGTTCCAGCCGTACCGGAAACTGCCCCCCCAGCAATCCGTCTTTCACCCCTTCAATCCGCTGAAGATGATAGGTCAAATCCGCCCCTGTGAGGGTATATCCGCAGAGATAAGGTATGGACGCAATAAAACTGATCACCATAATCCAGAAAAACACCTGCTTTTTATACAAAGACACATGGAAATGGTTATCATAATAATAAAATATCTGCAAGGCACAGAGGATAATTCCTATACACAGAACCATACTCAGCAGCATGGTCCAGAGCTGATTCGTCTCTATAATTCTTACGCTTCCTATCTCCAGGTTCCCCTCGCCGCCATAGGGAACTACAATTCTCAAATCCTCTGTACTCTCATACAGCCACATATCATAGCCTGTCCGCCGGAGGCCGCTGTACATATGCTCCCCATTAGAAAGCAATCCTTTGTAAAATACCGTGCCGTCCGTCACATTGCACATTGCCACCAGATCCGTATCCGTATGATATGCCAGTTCAATCCGATATACCCCCGGCTTCAGACAGATACCGCCGCATACTGTCATTTCTCCGTCTGAACCGCCCTCCGCATAAGCCGGACCGCCTTCACACTCATATTCCCATTCCCCACAGGGCATTGCTATTTTAATCAGACACAAAAGAGCCATCAGCACTATAACAGCCATGGTGACACAAAAAGACTTCTTTTTCCATACTTTTAACTCATCTATTCTATGCCATATGTTCATCTTTCTTCTTCCATCTCATTTTTCCTGCTCTTTAAATTCTTTACTCCCTTTTCGTAAAAGCGTTCCGCTGCTTAACATTTGTAATAAAATAAATATTCTTTAACTGGAATTTATACATCCAGCTCATACAATGCAATGGAACGTCCATTAGAATAATCTATAATATCGATAATTTTAAATCCTGTATTCAAATATATCTTTCTAATTTTTTTCTCATCAAGTGCCGTGTCTAACCGGATATACTTTATGCCTTTTTCTTTGCATAGTTTTCTAATTGCTTCAATGACAGACTTTGTCATATTTCTGCCTGCAAACTCACGTCTTACACAAAATTTGTGCAGATATACTGCTTCATTCTTTTGTGCATTGTTCCAATATTCCGAGTCATTCCATTGCAAAATAAAGGCGCAGACTATATGAATACCGATTTTACCAACATAGAAATTCTCTGGGCGTGCATCTGTTGTAATCAATTTTTCTTTTGTCAGCCAATCCCCCGGCCATACACGAAAGCCCTTGTTTCGTCCCCATACAGCAACTTCCCTCATGACTTCAATCGCTTCATTAACCTGATTTGAATAAAGTTCAATATTATCCATAATTATCCCCCGCAAACGCTTCGCTTTTTGCTCGTATCGCCGCTTGGAGTGCAGCGGCTCAATTCCAGTTTATATACCGGAATATATCGTATATGCCTGCAATGTATATTTATAAGGGTGCTTTCCATGGGTACATAATTCCGAAAAGGACGATTCTTTATAACACCTTTCAGACTATCCCATCAAATTTCTCTCAGTTTAACTTAATTTCACATATCTGTCAATCATTCCAAAGCCTCCCCTCAAAAGGAAACTGCCTCCTCTCTATGAAGAAATCCTGATACAAAACAGAACCCGCCTTCCATTATTTATACCAGGACTCCTCATTATCATATATTCACTTCCGCCTGCCATTCATACAGACCCGGCATACCTCTCAACATACTGCTCTGCCCTCTCCCTGTCCAATTGAAAATGCTTCTGAAGTTTATTCATGATTTTATCTTTTGATATCTGCTCTTCCAGATTGTCCAAAACCATTGCACGTATTCCCTGTTCTATCCCCTGTTCTATCCCCTGTTCCAAGCCTTCTTCCAGAATGCTCTGCCCCAATCCACTCATGTGCTCTACCTCCTTCCACAATTCCTCATTATCAGAGAAATCAATATATTCCGACATTGTATCCATAAAATCCTCCCTATGCGGATACATTATTGCATTCAGAAAACGCAGCAGTTCATATCCTTCGTCTTCTTCTCTTCCATTATACACCTTATTTCCCAGCCTGATAATCACTAATTTCAACAAATCATAATTTTCTCTTACTATGGTACATCTGCCGACATTTTTTACATTGGACATCTCAAAAAAAGATATGCTATAACGCTCATCTTTTAAAATCTCATCCCTGCATATCCATATACTGTAACATTTTTCCAGTCCCCCGTAATCCGCAGCATCTGTGACAAGTGACAGCTGCGATGACAAACTCCTTGCCAGATAATACATTCCCCGTTTTTCAATGGGATAGCCTGGCCTGTATGATTTCTGCGGCTCTATATCTATATGCAGGCTAACCAATACACCGCCCATCGAAAGCTGCGGATTCCTGGCCCGAAAGAACACGTCAAAGTTTGATGTCTTCTCATTAAGCTGGACAAATTCTGTATTGCTGCCCTGTATCTGTGTATTGGTTCTGCCTGTGGATACCTCCTTTGTATCAGTAATGGAATCACCTTCTATAAAGTCCATAATTTCTTTCCGGCTGTATCCTTCATATTCTTCCACCGCCCCCTGAAGTATGACCGCCAACACCTCCCTGCTGTGCAGCAACGTCTTACTCTCGGCATCCAATCCTTCCGTATCTGCCGTAACCTGCATAGCACTGAGAACCTCCAAACTCCCCTTTATTTTATCCATCTCCATCCTCCTCCCTGAACGCGGACACTATGTCTATATTCTTATTATATAATCAGAACATTTGTTTGTCAATGTACAAAACTTCGCAAATCCGGCATTGTACACTCCCTGGCTGCTGTTCATTCCCTGCGCTTTTTCCGTTTCCATATTTTTTACAAACAGCAGCCTCCCCCTCTTGATTATCACCTGCCTTAATATGCAGCCCCTGATTTTCTCCCTTTTCTTATTTACAACACTGCAGAAATTGGTTACACTTGAAATGATGGGCCGATAACATGCTCAAAAATCCCGAAAGGAACTTTCATTATGAAACATAATCCCAATAAAAATTTTCTTGAGAAAATATATCAGTTCTGTCTGCATTCTGTCCGGATTCTAATGCTGGCGGTCACCGGCATATTCCTAATCTGCGGTTTTCTCCTGACATGCTGCTCTGTCGATATGGAAACCCAGGAAGTACTGACGAAATGGGACAATCCCTTCCTGTCTCTTCCGGGCACAGCCCTGCTGGGCTTGTTTCTACTGTTCCCGGCAGCATATGCCTCCGGGAAGATGACTGCATATCACATTCCCCGTCACTCTCGCCATCGTCTTCTGAGGCTTCTGGTATTATCCTGGTGTATCGCCTGCGGCATACTGCAGATATTGTTCGGCAAAACCGTTCCCGCGGCAGACGCCTATTCCGTATATGATATTGCCCAAAGCCTTGCCGCAGGAGATACTTCCGTTATCCACCCCACAGATTCCTATCTGTCCTACTACCCTCAGCAGATAGGACTTGCCGCCTTTTGGGAAATTTTAATCCGCATTTGGAATCTAATCCCCATAGACCAGCATGCGTACCATTTTATGAAAATAATCTATATCCTATTGGGCTGTATTATCATACTTTTTCAGGAGAAAACAATTCACATACTTTGGCACGATGAAAGGACAGATTGCCTGTACCTGCTGTTAGCAGGAGCAAACTGCCCCTTCCTCATGTATACCTCATTTTTATATGGAGAAATTCCTTCCTTTGCTGCCGTCTCCATAGGATTCTATCTTCTCCTGCGGCTTCTGGCAGACAAAACAACGGCTCCCGGCACTTATGCTCTTGCTGCCGGAAGCCTTTTCTTCCTGACATTAAGCGTAATGCTGCGCAAAAATTCACTGATCTATATCATAGCTGCGGTTCTGGTTCTGCTGTGCACCGCTTTCAAGCAGCGGGGAAAACGCTTCGTCCTGCTCCTGACTGCATGTGCATACATTCTCTGTGCCGTGACGATTCTCCCCGGTGTTCAAAAGCTTTATGAATTTCGTTCCGGCAGCACCATCAGTTCAGGTGTCCCTGCCTCATCTTACTTCGCCATGGGTATGCAGGAATCCTCCCGTGCCAATGGCTGGTATAACGGCTTTAATTTTAATACCTACCAGGACACCGGAATGAACAGCGAAGAAACCACGGCCATCAGCCGGAAAGCCATTCAGGAACGGTTATCTTATTTCCGCGTGCATCCCGATTACGCGGTTCGCTTCTATGCAGGTAAATTTCTATCCCAATGGGCCGACGGCACCTATGCCTGCCGCCAGGCTACCCTGGCCACCTTCGGCGGACGGAGTTCCTTCTTCACATCCCTTTATGAAGGGGATTACAGCAGGATTCTCATCGCCTACTGCAATCTATACCAGAACATTGTTTACCTGGGTGCCTTCTGGTTCTGCCTCACTTTTTCAAGACAGAAACGATCCTCCCATGGCAATGCTTTATCCTCAGAACACAGCAATACCGTTTCCGGCCGTACTCTGATTCCCGACACACCGCCTTCCTCTGAATCGGCTGTTTCAGGGCTGCCCGTCTTCCTGGGTCTTATCAGCGTCTTCGGGGGCCTTCTGTTCCATATGATTTGGGAAGCCAATGCACGATACATCTTCTTGTACGGCCTCACACTGCTGCCCTACACCGCCAGGGGCCTGGGGCTGCTTGCAGACTCACTCAGTAATTATAAATGAGCAAATCCGAAATTCTGCCCGGACTTGTCCCCTGGAATTTTCTGCTTTTGTTTGAGTACAATCAGTAATACATTGCACCGCCGAAAATCGTCTTAAAATAGAACAAACCGCAGACCACATGGCCGAGGAATGCCAGCCACTGGCACACAAGCAGTATGGCTGCCCTCCCCTGGCCGGTCCGTCCGGATACCGTTTCTGCAGTTTTGCGTATTACCATCACCAGTGCACAGAAATGACAGAAGAAAATGCCATACATGTACCCCCAGGAAAAATTGAAATCATACTTGCGGAATCCTTTTTCATATAGAAAAAATGCTTCAGCAAAGCTCACCAGATACAATTGCCAGGAAAAGCAGAGCAGTGTATTTTTTCTGCACTCCTTATAATTCAGCACCAGCACCAGCAGCGGAAACCCTACCGCAAGCCCCACTGCCAGCACAAAATTAGAAGTGTACTGCATCCACACCTCGCCAAAGCAGAACCCCAGACCGCCTTCCTCCCCTTCTACAGGCACGAAGACACCTTTGAACTGATATAACAGATCCAGAAATGTGGGCACAAAGCATAACCCCAGCTGTACCGTGGGAATAAAGTTACGAAATTTTGCCCGAAACAGGCGGAACAGCATAATCAAGCCTGCCGTACTTACCATCACAAGCGTAAAACTGGGCTTTGTCATTGTGGCCAAAAGCAGAAAAACCGCAAACAGCACATAATCCGCCGTCTTATGTTCCCCCTGTTCATACACAGAGAGCAGCTTTACATACCACAAAAAAGCCAGCACCGCAAACGGCCTGGCTACCATAAAGGTAGCATTGTGAAAAGGATTTGCCGTAAATACTCCCAAGTATTTAAAACGGATTCCCGGCAGATATATTCCGGTTGGAGGATACAGCATAGAGACAAAAAACAGCCCCGTCACCGCCATGCTGATCACAATCCCGGCCAGCCAGCTCTTATCGGCTCTCTGTTCCCTCCTGCACAATATAAGTCCGTCCTCCAGTACCTGCAATGTCAAATGGTTGAAGGCCAGCTTCGCCACAATGATTCCCAGGCTGTTCAACAACATAGTAGCAATGGCCACAGACAGCTCCGGCGGTGCAAATAGATGAATCAACGCGCCAAGCTTGAAAAATATCGGATAAGGAAATTCATACCCACTCTCCAAGCCCTGCATTTCCAAAATATAAGCCTTCATATCCGAATGATACGAACCGGGATTCCCCATGGTCTGCCTGTAAAAAAGCACCAATGTCACAGCCGACACGCCCGCCAGCAGTATTATAAATACCGCTATGTCAATAATCCTGTTTCTACGCCGCACTTTCTCCCTGCATTCCATAACTTCTTTCCTTTCGGTGCATCTCGCCTTCATCCTGTTCTTTCACCGTCAAATACCCATGCTGGCATTTTCATTCCCACACTGCCAGTATTTCTGTCTGTCATCATTCACTGTCTGCCGGCATTTCTGTCCGCCGACATTGCCTTCCTGCCAATATTCCTGTCTGCCAACATTCCTATCTTCTGTCTTCTCAGCTATTTCCTGTAATAAGCAGTAATTTTCTTCACAGCCTTTATAACGCCTGCCACATCCTCATCCGTCAGAGAATAATACAGTGGAAGGCTCATAACCTCCTGATAATACGCCTCTGCATTGGGGCATAACCCCTTAGCATATCCCAGCTTCTCATAATAGGAATGCCAATACACCGGCAGATAATGTACCTGGGAATAAATATTCTCTTCATGCAGCGCATCAAAAAACTGTCTCCTGTCACAGGTAAGTGCCTTTAAATTCAACCGCAGAATATAGAGGTGTCTGGTAGTATCGGATTCCGGAATTTCCTTCTGCACCACAAGCTCCGGCATTTCCGAAAATGCCCTGTCATATCGGGACACGATTTCTTTTCTGCGGGCAGCAAAAGCCGGTAATTTCCCAATCTGGCTGATCAGCAATGCCGCCTGAATATCCGTCAGCCGATAATTAAAACCAAGTTCCACCTGTTCATTATACCAGGGCGCATCCGAAGGATGTACCATTTCCTCCCTGTTCCGGGTAATGCCATGGGTACGCAGCCTTATCAGCCTGTGATATAATTGTTCATCATTGGTGGTAATGGCGCCGCCCTCACCACTGGTAACAGTCTTCACCGGATGAAAGCTGAAGCATGTCATATCCGCAATGCTTCCCACAGGCCGTCCCTGATATTTTGTGCCGATGGCATGGGCTGCATCTTCAATCAACAGCAGCTTGTGCCTATTACAGATTGCCCTGATGGCATCATGCTCTATGGACTGTCCGGTAAAATCCACTGCCACAATCCCCCTGGTCCGGGGTGTAATGAGCTTTTCAATGGCATTGGGATCTATATTGTAGGTATCCGGGCGGATATCTGCAAACACCGGTTTGGCTCCGCAGTACAGAATACAGTTGGCCGATGCAGCAAAAGTAATAGCACTGACAATCACCTCATCCCCCTCTCCAAACCCGGCCGCCAATGCTGCAAGATGAAGCGCCGCGGTACCATTGCTCACCGCCACCGCATATTTTGCCCCTGTCACTTCACAGAGCGCATTTTCCATCTCGTTAATCTTACACCCGCAAGTCAAATCTCCATGCTTTAATACCTCTGCCACTGCGGCCACATCATCATCATCAATATACTGCTTTCCGTAACTGATGGGATTCTTCCTCACCGGGGTTCCGCCCAAAATTGCCAGCTGCTCCATACACAGCACCTCCTTACCAGCTCTAAGTTATTCTTGAAAATGCTCCAGCATATCAGCCGGATATGCTTTTGTCCAGTGGTATGGCTGCAGCTCACCCAGTGTGACAAATTGCAGAGAATCATCTTCTGTAGTAACTGCCACCTGCACATCCTCTCCCCAGAACCTTAAACGTTCCTGGCATATTCCGCATGGGGACAGCACCTTATAAGGAGCATTTTCATCTTCCCTGACCAGACACATGCAATGTGTCACCTGTTCGTTATATTTGTGCGCTTCTAACATCGCCCCTGTTTCAATGCACAAAATAGCTGAAGCGTTCGCTGAATCGATACTGACACTTGTGAAATAATGTCCGTTGGCTGTATGTACCACTCCAGCTCCACCCCATCCGACAGGATAACGCTTTTCTATCAACGCTACTGCCTTGCGGTACATCTCTTTTTCAATGTCAGGATTTCTCATATTATAATATCTCCATAATCTTCAAAATTTGTAACAGTTCAGACAGGTCACTGAATTGTTACAAGAATACACACAAAACGCAGTAATTGCAAGGCCGCACGCCAAATAAGAATAAAGTTCCGCAGGTACCTGGAACATTTCCAGATACCTGCCGCTATTCTTTTCCCATATGACACAAAATACCCTTCCTTTTACGGATGCCGTTCATGGCGCACCACTTTCCGGAAGTCATTCGAAATGCACTGTCTTTAAAAGTCTGCGGATGTCCTCCACCGTAAGCCATTCCGTGTTATTCCCTGAACTATAGTAGAATCCTTCCGGCACCCTTTTCCCGGTAGGAACCGCTTTACGGCTATCGCTCCAGACCATCTGCGGATATATAATAAAATATTTATCATACTCATAGGTATTGGGCGCATCCTCCACCGTGACCATGACTTCATGAAGCTTCTCTCCCACGCGGATCCCCACTTCCTTTATCTTACACTCGGGTGCCATTGCCTCCGCCAAATCCGTAACCCTGAAAGAAGGAAGCTTGGAAATAAACGTTTCCCCGCCCTTAGCCTCTTCCAATGCCTTCACAACCAGCTCAACCCCTTCCTGGAGACTGATCCAGAAACGCGTCATACGGCAATCCGTCACCGGAAGCTCCGTTCCGCCATTTTTTATGACATTATGGAAAATAGGAATCACCGACCCCCTGCTTCCGGCCACATTTCCATAGCGTACAATAGAAAAGCAGATATCCTTCTTACCGGCATATGCATTTGCCGCAATAAACAGCTTGTCCGATACCAATTTGGTACCGCCATACAGATTAACAGGATTTACCGCCTTGTCAGTGGACAGCGCAACCACCTTTTTCACACCCATATCCAATGCCGCATCAATGACATTCTGAGCGCCATTGATATTGGTCTTAATTGCCTCTGCAGGATTATATTCACAGGCAGGCACCTGTTTCAGGGCAGCGGCATGAATACAGAAATCCACACCCTCCAATGCCCGTTTCAGCCTGTCCCTGTCACGCACATCACCAATGAAAAAGCGAAGCTTTGACTCATACTCTTTGAAATTATCCCTCATGATAAGCTGTTTAAATTCATCCCTGGAATAAATGATAATTTTCTCAGGCTCATAATGTTCCAGGACATACCTGGTAAATGCATTGCCAAAACTTCCTGTACCGCCTGTAATTAAAATAGATTTATTGTTTAACATAATTTTATCCCTCTCTTCTGTGCGGAGCGCTCCACACCCCTTTCTGCACACCCATAAACTTTTTTTATCATAACATATCATTGCCAAAAAGGCAATTTTTTACTAAATTATTAAGAAATGTATGTAACAGTTGTTCCTGTTCACTTGCCGGTTCCGCGAGGCGTTTTCATGCATATTTTGCATGAATAATCCCAAGCTGTCAGAATGACAGCTTTGACAGCTGTGCGCGAAATCGCAAGTGAACAAGTTCACAAAGTGAGCAAACTCACTTGCGATTTCTGTGCCTAAAGCCTTCTACGAAGGCTTGTTACTGTGAACGAAGTGAACAGTAACTAACAGTTCAGTGACCTGTCTGAACTGTTACAGGATTACAATTCTATATCATTTAACTCCACCACTGCCATGGAATAAATCTTCATTGCCTCCAGCAGCAATCTTATATTTAACGCCTCATCCGGTTCGTGGGCCCCGCCATGCCCCGGCCGGAACAGAAGCTTCCTCCATTCTCTGTCAGAATCATTCTCCTGCATACCGCCCACGCCGTAAGCAAAAGCATTCGGAAGCTTTCTGGCATAAGTACCGCCGCCCATAACAAAACTCCTGGCTCTGCTTCCGGTAATCTCGCCGTAAAGCTCCGTCAGACGTTCCACCGCCGGATGTTCCCTGGGGAAATAGTTAGGCTTGGAATTTCGTTCCAGTTTCCACTTCATTCCATTGGCAATCCCGCATATCTGCAGTGTGTTCAGATCCTGCTCATCCTTCGCCGTAATTGCATATCGGATATTCAATGTCAGGCACAAATGCCCTTCCTCTAAGGAAAGCACCGTGGCCGCACAGGTGGTTTTCCCGGATACTGCGTCTTCGTAAGCAATCCCCGTTTCTTTTCCGTAATATTCTCTGGAAAGCCGTTCCACACTGGCAAACAGCGCCCTGTCCTTTTCATCCACTGCCGTTAATTGCATCACAAAAGCACCCAGCTCGTGAATTGCATTGATACTGCCCTCCGGAAATGCACTATGCTTACTGGTTCCATAAGCGGTAATCCATATCCCCTCCGGACCCGCCTCCCATTTTATGGTTCTTTTATCTGCAGTTTCTCCATCGGCATACATTTCTGTACCAAGCAGGCCGGTTAGTTCCTCCCGAAGCATTGCATTTTCCCCAAACAGCACACCTGCCCTGTCAGGAATCATATTGGCTGCACTGCCGCCATATACCTTCAGCACCTGGCCGGTAACACATTTATCCGAAACCATCTTCCCTTCTATGATTCCCTTTTCTCCATAGCAGACGGGAAATCCGCTGTCCGCTATCATGGACAATTTCGGTGCAGGATAATGGGCCGTATAATGTTCCATGTCTTCCATTCCACGCTCTTCATCCGTTCCCACAAACAGACACAGCTCATGCCGCATTGGTATCTTCAGCTCACGCAGACACTGCATCATATAAAGTATCCCCACTGCCGGGCCCTTATTGTCCTGAGCTCCTCTGCCAATCAGGAAATGTCCCTTGACCACCGGATCAAAAGGCGCATATTCCCAGCCATTTCCCACCGGCACCACATCCATATGATTCCAGAACCCCACCAGGTTTTCCCAGTTCTTTTCCCGGCTGCCGATGCTGCCAACCATATTGTCATAGTTTTCAACATCAAACCCATGCTCTTTCCCAATCTCCAGCATCTCCTCCAGCGCATGCAGACACCCCTTTCCAAACGGTGTGCCATCCTTCCCCGGCTGCGAGATGCTCTCTATCCGAATCAATCGGATAATATCCGACACCATTGCCTCTTTATGTGCCTCGAACCAGCTGCTCACTTCTTCATATAATTTTCTGTTCATGTCTTTTCTCCCAATATATTACAGACACCATACACAAAAAGGCCGCAATCAGAATTTAATTTTCTGTTTTGCAGCCCTTTTGCTGATTTCTCTATTCTGCCGGCTTTTTCAACAGCTCTTTTCCCCGGCCAATGCATCCAGCTTCTTCCTCACCCACTGAAAACGCTCCGTTGCAATATCGGATGGAAGTGCGCAATCCGCCCCGATCATCACGCCTGTGCTGCCTGCTTCCTTCACGATTTTCTCCGTTTCCGCCTCAATTTCCTCACGGCTTCCGGAACACAGCACACCGCTCTTGCGATTATCAAAACCACCCAGCACACACCTGCCGCCAAAAAACTCTTTGCCCTCTCCAAGGGACATCTGCTCCACATAGACTGCCCAGTTTACAGCCGCCGAAGGATAATCCTGCCATACCTCAATCCGGTTCTTATCCCCGGCCCAGCCGCAGCAGTGCAGAATATTATTCCGGCTCAAAGTATTGGCATATTCCAGCACAGAAACTTCCGCGGGACGCACAATTTCCCTGTACTCATCCGCCGTAAACCGAAATTGTTCCGCATTCTGCACACAATAATAAATCCCGTCGCATCCGGCTTCCGTAATCAACAGCCGGATCAATGTCTTAATATCCTCTCCAATGACTTCAAATGCATGGCAGACCGCCTCTTGGTCCGCCTTCAAATGCCCCATCAGAATCTCTTCACTGGTTCCGAAGCGCATCAGCGACATGGGGCAGAACACATTATAGAAAACACAGCATTCCTTTCCCACTGCCTCTACCACTGCCCTGGCACGCTTTACCTGTCCGCGGATATAAGCGCAGTCTTCTCCCATGGGCGTCATCTTGAACCAGTCTTTCGCAGAGGCAACCGTCTGTATATAAGGATTCGGATAATTAAAATAACCGTCACACATCACCTTGATAAAATCCATATCCGCTTCCCTGTAAAGCTTCACATGCTCTTCCACCGTCTGCTGCCCCAAATCCTCATCCGGTGAAAAATGATACCAGAACCCCATGGGCAGCTTATCCACCGGTTTATTCTGCATTGCATTAAGTACGCGTTCTCTTTTTGTCATATTCTTCCTTTCCCATTCCCCTTTTTATAATTTTCCTCTTGACATTTTACCAGATTACTTTTATCTATCCATCTCCGCAATACGTCCCGTAGACTTATGTTCCTTAATAATTCCCTCAATCTCCTTCAAATCCGTACTGAGCAAATCCCCCGGAATCGTATTCTTCAAGGCACTGATTGCATTGCCGTACTCCAACGCCCTCTGATAGTCTCCCTCATGGGACAGAAGCCCGTACAGCACACCTGAGATATAAGCATCTCCGCTTCCGATACGGTCTACCACCTCAATATCCGCATAGGGTGCCTCTTCATAAAAAGTATCTTCCTTCGCACTGTAAATGATGGATCCAAAGGTATGGCGTTTCGGGCTGTGCACCACTCTCTGAGTGGATGCCACAATGGAAATCGGATAATCCTTCGTAAAGCTCTTCATAATATCCTTTGCATTCCCTTCCTTCAGAAATGTCAGTCTCGCCGTGTCCTCAGAACAGAAGAAGATATCCACATAGGGCAGAATGGATTCAATACACTCCTTTGCCTCCGCCCCCGTCCACAGATTGCCCCGGAAATTCACATCAAAGGAAATTAAGGTTCCCTGCTCTTTGAAACGTTTTATCATGGTGATGGCCGTATCCCGGACCTGGGGACTTAACGCCAGTGTAATACCGCTGGTATGGAAGCAGCGTGCCGCACGATACAGGCTTTCATCATAATCATCCACAGATATCTTGTTTAAGGATGTATTTTTCCTGTCATAAACGATACGGGGTTTACGGGGATATGCACCGCTTTCATAATAATATACTCCCAGCCTGGCATCCCTGCTCTCATCATAAACCAGGTAATCGTCACTGACGCCGCAGAGACGCACACGGTTCTTAATGTAGATTCCCAAATCATTGGCCGGAAGCTTTGATATAATGCCGCATCGAAGCCCTAACATAGCTGCGCCTGTGGCAGAATTCAGTTCCGCTCCCCCTGCCTGCTTGCTTAGGGTATCCCCCCTGGTAATACGCTCATTATCAGGCGGCGACAATCTCAGCATAATCTCGCCCAGCGATAACAGATCAAATTCTCTCTTCATAAGCAGACCTTCTCCTGTTCCTTATTTATTGTATCACCCACTACAACCTTCCATATGTTACATTATATCAAACCCGCATAGTTTTTTCCAGACAATTCCCACAATTTTCCCACCTCCGTTTGTGAAAAGCAGCACCTAAACCATATGGCTTAGATGCTATGACTCTGTCTGCCCCTTATCCGCTTTTTCTTAAAGTCCCGTCAAGACACATTTCATATAAAGCTTTTGCATCGTTATCCTGCCAATTTCTCAAATCAAATCTTTTGTTTCCATGGATTATTCCCTCCGCAAATTGCATTCTGCACTAT
>CAJUAP010000036.1:30297-36970 GCA_910584435.1 uncultured Acetatifactor sp. | reverse complement strand
TCAAGGATGACAAGACACCCAGAGGAACCCGTATTTTTGGGCCGGTAGCAAGAGAACTTCGTGAGAAGCAGTTCATGAAGATAGTGTCTCTGGCACCGGAAGTACTGTAAGGAGGTGCCATATGTCAACAATGAAGATTAAAAAGGGCGATACGGTAAAGGTAATCGCCGGCAAAGACTGCGGTGCGGAAGGAAAGGTACTTTCCGTTGACGTCAAGAAGAACAGAGTGCTTGTGGAAGGGGTAAATAAGATTACGAAACATGCAAAGCCCTCACAGGCAAATCCGAACGGCGGCATCATTCAGAAGGAAGCTCCTATTGATATTTCAAACGTAATGCTTGTCTATAAGGGTAAGCCTACCAGAGTGGGCTTCAAGATGGATGGGGACAAGAAGGTTCGTTTCGCAAAGTCAACAGGCGAAGTGATTGACTGATCAATAGGAAGGAGGAACGAAAAGTGGCAAGATTAAAAGAATTATACTATAATGAAATAGTAGAAGCGATGACGAAAAAGTTCGGATATAAGAATGCAATGGAAGTTCCCAAGCTCGTCAAGATTGTTGTCAATATGGGTGTCGGTGAAGCGAAGGAAAACGCCAAGGTTTTGGAGAATGCCGTTTCGGACATGGAAACCATTACCGGACAGAAGGCAGTGCTCACCAAGGCGAAGAAGTCCATCGCTAACTTCAAGATCAGAGAGGGAATGAACATCGGCTGCAAGACAACGCTTCGCGGTGAGAAAATGTATGAATTCCTGGATCGTTTGGTGAATCTGGCACTGCCTCGTGTGCGTGACTTCAGGGGTGTGAATCCGAATGCTTTTGACGGAAGAGGAAACTATGCCCTTGGCATTAAGGAGCAGCTTATCTTCCCGGAAATTGAGTATGATAAGGTTGACAAAGTCAGAGGTATGGATGTCATTTTTGTAACCACAGCCAAGACCGATGAAGAGGCGCGCGAGCTGTTGACACTGTTCAACATGCCTTTCGCAAAACAATAAGGAGGTAAGTTTTTCATGGCTAAGACATCACTGAAAATGAAACAGCAGCGCAAACCGAAATTCTCTACGCAGGCATATACCCGCTGCAGAATTTGCGGCCGTCCCCACGCTTACTTGAGAAAATATGGCATTTGCAGAGTA
Source organism: uncultured Acetatifactor sp. (assembly GCA_910584435.1). Taxonomy (GTDB): domain Bacteria; phylum Bacillota; class Clostridia; order Lachnospirales; family Lachnospiraceae; genus Acetatifactor. The sequence goes on along the minus strand of CAJUAP010000036.1, from coordinate 35,830 downwards.
TGCTTCCGCGAACTGGCATATAAGGGGCAAATCCCCGGCGTTAAGAAGGCAAGCTGGTAGGAAGGAGGAGAAAAACAATGACAATGAGCGATCCTATTGCAGATATGCTGACAAGAATCCGCAATGCAAATATGGCGAAACATGATACGGTTGATGTACCTGCTTCCAAGATGAAGCTGTCTATTGCACAGATACTTCAGGAAGAGGGTTATATAACGAAATATGATATTATTGATGATGGAAGATTTAAGACCATTCATATCACATTGAAGTACGGCGCTGACAAGAAGGAAAAGATTATCTCCGGAATCAAGAGAATTTCCAAGCCCGGACTTCGTGTGTACGCAGGTAAAGACGAACTGCCCAAGGTACTTGGTGGTCTCGGCATTGCAATTATTTCTACCAATCAGGGTGTGATTACGGACAAGAAAGCACGTGAGATGCAGGTTGGCGGTGAAGTGCTGGCGTTTGTTTGGTAAAGGATGATAAGCAAATCTAAGGCGTCAAAAGACGCCGCCTAAGAATTGCTATGGTTCATCCAATGAAAAGGAATTCTAAGGCGTCAAAAGACGCCGCCTGAGAATTGCTATGGTTCATCCATGGGTACAGTGCAATTTGAAATATAACAATATATAACAGGAGGTACGGGCATGTCACGTATAGGTAGAATGCCAATCGCGATTCCCGCAGGTGTGACTGTGGAAGTTGCAGAAAATAATAAAGTGACTGTGAAAGGGCCGAAAGGTACTCTGGAAAGAGTATTGCCCGATGAAATGGAAATCAAGGTAGAGGGTGCGGAGGTTCTTGTAAGCAGACCCAGTGACTTGAAAAAGATGAAGTCTCTTCACGGTCTGACCAGAACGCTGATTAACAACATGGTTGTGGGCGTCACACAGGGATTTGAGAAGAAGCTGGAGGTCAACGGTGTCGGCTACAGGGCTGGTAAGTCCGGCAAGAAGCTCACATTGAATCTTGGATATTCTCATCCGGTTGAGATGACAGATCCCGAAGGAATCGAGACTGTTGTTGAAGGACAGAACGTGATTATCGTTAAGGGTATTGATAAAGAAAAGGTTGGCCAATTCGCAGCTGAAATCAGAGACAAGAGGAGACCTGAGCCTTACAAGGGTAAGGGTATCAAGTATGCCGATGAGACAATCAGACGTAAAGTTGGTAAGACTGGTAAGAAATAACAGATAAGGAGAGTATGAAGATGGTTAACAAGGTATCAAGAAAAGAAGTTCGTGTTAAAAAACACATGAGAATCCGTAACCGCTTCAGCGGTACTGCCGAGAGACCACGTCTTGCAGTATTCAGAAGCAATAATCATATGTATGCTCAAATTATCGACGATACTGTTGGGAATACATTGGTATCCGCTTCCACTCTTGAGAAAGAGGTTAAGGCAGAGCTTACAAAGACCAATAACGTTGATGCGGCAGCATATCTGGGAACTGTCATTGGTAAGAGGGCAGTTGAAAAGGGTATTAAGAAGGTTGTTTTCGATAGAGGCGGCTTTATATATCATGGCAAGATTGCAGCATTAGCTGACGCAGCCAGAGAAGCTGGCTTGGAATTCTAGGAAAGGAAGAGGAATACATCACCATGAAACAAACAATCATAGATGCAAGCCAGTTTGAATTGACCGACAAGGTTGTAACCATCAAGCGTGTTACCAAGACTGTGAAAGGCGGACGTAATATGCGTTTTACCGCTCTGGTAGTGGTTGGCGATGGCAATGGTCATGTGGGCGCCGGACTTGGCAAAGCTGTTGAAATTCCGGAGGCAATTCGTAAAGGAAAAGAAGATGCAATGAAACATCTTGTTACGGTTGCATTGGATGAGAATAATTCCATTACACATGATTTCATCGGTAAATTTGGCTCTGCAAATGTCCTGCTGAAGAAGGCTCCTGAAGGTACAGGTATCATTGCAGGTGGTCCTGCCCGTGTGGTGTGTGAGCTTGCAGGTATTAAAAATATCCGTACAAAATCTCTTGGCTCCAACAATAAGCAGAACGTTGTTCTTGCAACGATCACCGGATTAAGCCAGCTTAAGTCTCCTGAAGAAGTGGCAAAGAGCCGCGGCAAGTCTGTTGATGAAATACTGGCATAGTAATCTGCCAAGGACAATGTCTGTAAATAAGGTGCATCATGCCGATGTGAAGGGCGTGGGAGTCAGCGTGGAAGGAGCTGCCGTGGGGCACAGATTACAGTGTTCATAGCGGAGGTCTTTTCATGCGGTAGGAAGGAGAAGAAGGATGGAAGAGAAGAAATTAAAGATTACTTTGGTAAGATCCACTATTGGTGCTGTACCAAAGAATAAGGCAATCGTTGAATCTATGGGACTTCGTAAGATAGGTAAGTCCATAATACTTCCTGATAATGATGCGACAAGGGGACAGATTCGTAAGGTTAGCCATTTATTGAAAGTTGAAGAAGCATAATCAGATAAGGAGGTGTTAAAAATGGAATTATCCAATTTGAGACCTGCAGAAGGTTCCAGGCATAATGATTTCAGGAGAGGCCGTGGGCATGGTTCGGGAAACGGTAAGACCGCAGGCAAGGGCCATAAGGGGCAGAAGGCCCGTTCCGGAGCTCCCAGAGTCGGTTTTGAAGGCGGACAGATGCCGTTGTATAGACGTATTCCTAAGAGAGGATTTAAGAACAGGAATACGAAAGAAATCGTTGCTGTGAATGTAAGCGTTCTGGAACGTTTTGAAGATGGGGCAACCGTGGATGTAAATGCACTGATAGAAGCTGGTATCATTAAAAATCCTAGAGATGGAGTAAAGTTACTTGGAAATGGAGAACTTACCAAAAAACTCAATGTCAAGGTAGACGCCTATAGTGCATCTGCAAAGGAAAAGATTGAGGCGCTTGGTGGAACAGCAGAGGTGATGTAATGCTTGCAACACTGAAAAACGCATTTAAAATTAAGGAGCTAAGAGAGAAGATTTTTTTTACCTTCGCCATGTTGGTTGTGATTCGTATTGGATCACAACTACCTGTGCCGGGTGTAAACGGTGAGTATTTCAGGAGTTGGTTTGCCAGTCAGTCTGATGGCGCATTCAGCTTTTTTGATGCAATTACAGGCGGTTCCTTTATCAATATGTCAATTCTGGCGCTCAATATCAGTCCTTACATTACTTCTTCCATTATCATACAGCTTCTTACCATTGCAATTCCGAAGTTGGAGGAGATGCAGCGGGACGGTGAAGACGGAAGAAAGAAGATAACAACCATCACAAGGTATGTAACAGTGGGACTGGCGCTGATTCAGTCCACGGCAATGTCAGTTGCTTTTGGCAGACAGGGATATCTGATTGATTACAATGCTTTGAATGTAATATGTTCGATTGTAACTTTGACAGCGGGCAGTGCTTTTCTGATGTGGGTTGGTGAGCAGATTACGGAGAAGGGGGTTGGAAACGGAATCTCCATTGTGCTGGTGATAAATATTATCTCCCGGCTGCCGGAAGATTTGAAGAATCTGTTTGAACAATTTGTGTTTGGCAAAGCGCCTGCGACAGCAGTGCTGGCGGCAGTGGTTATTCTTGCGATTATTGTGGCAATGGTAGTGCTTGTCATTATTTTGAATGATGGTGTCCGCCGGATTCCGGTACAGTATGCCAATAAGGTTCAGGGCCGGAAAATGGTAGGCGGTCAGACATCCAACATCCCGCTGAAGGTGAATACTGCAGGTGTTATCCCTGTTATTTTTGCACAGTCTCTGATGCAGCTGCCGATTATGATTTCCTCTTTTGCCGGATATTCGGGGACGGGTGTCTGGAGTGAGATCCTGAAATATTTGAATTCAAATTATTGGTGCAATATAAGCCAGCTGAAGTATTCTATAGGACTGTTAGCATATATTGTATTGATTATTTTCTTTGCATATTTTTACACATCCATTACCTTTAACCCCTTGATGATTGCGGACAATATGAAGAAACAGGGCGGATTTATTCCGGGTATCAGGCCGGGTAAACCTACCAGTGATTATTTGAATAAGGTATTGAATTATATTGTATTCGTCGGTGCAATAGGGTTGACGATTATTGCAATTCTTCCTTATTTTTTCAGCGGTATCTTCAATGCCAGTGTGTCGTTTGGCGGTACAAGCCTGATCATTATTGTCAGTGTAATTCTTGAGACAATGAAGCAGATGGAATCCATGATGCTGGTACGCAATTATAAAGGTTTTCTGGAAAAGTAGAGATGATGAAGCACACCTGAACGCTGCATTGGCATCGGGTGTGTTTTTTTGATAAAAATCCCTTGCATTTCTTGCGGAAGGCGTGTAATATGGAAACATAAGAGCTGCATGACTGACGGAAGTAGGAGCACCTACAGGGAGTGCAGATGAAATGAAAAGCCGACCGTCTGGGCACAGTCTGTTTTGTGCTGTCCGGATAGTCGGTTTTGTGTATTATTCCCCAGAGACAGACAAACGAAACGGCTGGGATTGCGTAACTGGGAAACAGCACATGCCGTCCGGGCGGCATGTGCGGAACTGGAATGGAGGAAAATTATGATGCAGTTGGATCAGGAGTTAAGGAGCAATTCTTACCCAGGGAGAGGAATTGTCATAGGACGTTCTGCTGAAGGACAGACAGCGGTGTCGGCTTATTTTATTATGGGGCGAAGTACCAACAGCCGCAATCGAGTATTTGTAACGGATGGAGAAGGCATCCGCACGAAGGCATTTGACCCTTCTAAGCTGGAAGATCCCAGCCTGGTTATCTATGCACCTGTGAGGGTATGGGGGAATGATACCATCGTTACCAATGGTGACCAGACAGATACGATTTATGATGGTCTGGCAAAAGGGCTTACCTTTGAACAGTCCTTAAGGAGCCGGGAATTCGAGCCGGATGCCCCTAATTATACTCCAAGGATATCCGGTGTAATGCATATTGCAGAGGGAAAATTCAGCTATGCCATGTCCATTTTGAAGAGCAATCACGGACAGGCATCCTGTTGTAACAGGTATACTTTTTCATATGACAATCCCGCTCCCGGCGAGGGACGTTTTCTTCATACCTATATGGGAGACGGCAATCCCCTGCCAAGTTTCCAGGGAGAACCGGAGCTGGTGGAGATTCAGGGCGATATTGACAGCTTTACAGACATGCTGTGGGAAAGCCTGAATGAGGAAAACAAAGTCTCTCTTTTTGTCAGATTCATAGACATTGCCAGCGGAACATATGAAACACGCATCATTAACAAGAACCAATAAAAAACAGCATACACGGAACAAATTGCCGCAAGCGGCAATTGAATAGTCCGGCAAAGAAATGTCAATCCATTTATTGAGAATGTTTCGCTGGACAGGTGAGGTTGTGAAGGCGCATGGGAGCAAATTTAAAACAGTCTCGGAACATAGGTGCCCGGAAGGAAATTTCAGCAGCGCCCTTTGCAGATGAAATATCCTTCCCTGGTTAGGGCACCGGAGTGGAGAGACGGTACTGGAATATTAAAACAGTCTCGGAACATAGGTGCCCGGAAGGAAATTTCAGCAGCGCCCTTTG
>CAJUAP010000036.1:0-30197 GCA_910584435.1 uncultured Acetatifactor sp. | reverse complement strand
CTCGGAACATAGGTGCCCGGAAGGAAATTTCAGCAGCGCCCTTTGCAGATGAAATTTCCTTCCCTGGTTAGGGCACCGGAGTGGAGAGACGGTACTGGAATAGGAGAAAAAACAGATGAAAGAGATTGAATTGAAGTATGGGTGCAATCCCAATCAGAAGCCTTCCAGGATTTATATGGAAGATGGGAGCGAACTTCCGGTCACTGTGCTCAACGGCAGACCGGGATATATTAATTTCCTGGATGCCTTCAATGGATGGCAGCTGGTGAAGGAGTTGAAGGAGGCTACAGGACTCCCGGCAGCGGCTTCCTTTAAACATGTATCCCCTGCAGGAGCTGCTGTGGGACTGCCTTTGGATGAGACGCTGGCGAAGATTTACTGGGTGGATGATCTTGGCGACCTGTCACCCCTTGCCTGTGCTTATGCAAGAGCCAGGGGAGCGGACAGGATGTCTTCCTTTGGAGATTTCATTGCTTTGTCCGATGTATGTGATGTGGATACTGCAAAGCTGATTAAGAGGGAGGTTTCCGATGGATGTATTGCCCCCGGATATACCCAGGAAGCGTTGGAACTATTAAAGTCAAAGAAGAACGGCAATTATAATGTGATACAGATGGAAGAGAACTATGCGCCCGCACCTGTGGAGAAGAAGCAGGTCTACGGCATTACGTTTGAACAGGGCAGAAACGAGTTAAATGTGAGCTGCGGGCTTCTTTCCAACATTGTAACCGTGAATAAAGAAATTTCCGATGCTGCTCTGATTGATATGAAGATAGCTTTAATCACTTTGAAGTATACCCAGTCCAATTCTGTCTGCTATGTGAAAGGCGGACAGGCCATCGGCATCGGTGCAGGCCAGCAGTCCCGCATTCATTGTACCAGGCTGGCCGGCAGCAAGGCGGATAATTGGTATCTGCGCCAGTCTCCGCAGGTTATGGGACTTCAGTTTGTGGACAAGTTAGGCAGAGCGGACAGGGACAATGCCATAGACGTTTACATAGGAGAAGAGTATATGGATGTGCTGGAAGACGGCGCATGGGAACGTATCTTCAAGGTAAAGCCTCCTGTGTTCACCAGAGAGGAAAAGCGGGCGTGGCTGGATGGAATGCAGGATGTGACCCTGGGGTCGGATGCATTTTTCCCGTTTTCGGATAATATTGAACGGGCACATAAAAGCGGCGTGAAATATATTGCCCAGCCCGGCGGCTCCGTCCGTGATGACGCGGTGATTCAGTGCTGCGATAAGTATGGTATGGTAATGGCGTTTACCGGAATCAGACTGTTCCATCACTGAAGTGTGAAGGAAATGAAGATTTTCTAAGGCTGGAAAGGGTTTTCATTTATGAGATTGTCGGATTTGGAACAATATGACGAAATCACCATACAGTGCCATGATAATCCGGATGCAGACGCGCTGGCATCCGGATACGGCCTTTACTGTTATTTTAAGAGCCGGGGGAAAATGGTGCGGCTGGTATACAGCGGCAGGAACAAAATGCAGAAATCTAATTTATGCCTTATGGTGGATAAGCTGAAGCTCCCTGTAGAATATATAGCTGTACCAGGAGAAGAGGCTGTGGAAGTGGAAGGACTGCTCATTACTGTGGACTGCCAGTATGGTTCCGGCAACGTGACGGGACTTAGAGCGAAGAACGTGGCAGTGATCGATCACCATCAACTGGACAGGGAACCCATTGCCAGGTGTATTATCAATCCGAATCTGGGAAGCTGCGCGACACTGGTATGGAAGCTGCTGCAGGAAGAAGATTTTGACATCAGCAGTGACCCATATCTGGGGACAGCACTTTATTACGGCCTCTATACGGATACCAATCAGTTCTCCGAGTTATACAATCCTCTGGATATGGATATGCGAGAGGCCGTGGATGCAGACAAAGGGCTGATCACGCTGTTCCGCAATTCCAACATTTCCTTAAAGGAGCTGGAGATAGCAGGAATTGCATTGATTCGTTATAGTTACAATGATGATTATGAATTTGCAGTGATTAAAGCCCAGCCCTGTGACCCTAATATCCTGGGACTTATCAGCGATTTCCTGCTTCAGGTAGATGCAATTAAGACCTGCGTAGTGTTCAATGAAGTCCATGACGGATTCAAATTCTCGGTGAGGAGCTGTATCTGGGAAGTGAATGCAAGTGAACTGGCGGAATTCCTGGCAGACGGCATTGGTTCCGGCGGCGGACATTATGAGAAAGCCGGCGGTTTTATTTCCATGAAACTGTATGAGGAGCATTATCCGACGCTTCATTCAGAGGGGTATTTCAACAACAGAATGACACAGTACTTTGACAGTTATGAGCTGATATATGCAGATCAATATGAAGCTGATGTCAGTACAATGCAGCAATATGCAAAGCGCAGACTCCCTGTAGGCTATGTGAAGCTGGATGAACTGCTCCCTGTGGACACGCTTGTGACCATCCGTACCATGGAGGGTGATATCGATATGAAAATAGAAGAAGAACTTTATGTGATTATTGGTATTCGGGGAGAAGTGGTCTCTGTTTGCGGGGAAAAGTTCCGGCGATGGTATCAACCCCTGGAGAGCGGTTACGGTGTACAGGCTTACCTTGGAAAACCGGATTATATACCTGTTATCAAAAACCGCGGTGATGGAAAGGACATGCTGTTGACGGATTATGCCAGAGGATGCATCTCTGTCAGAGATGAGAAAATATATGCCCTGCCATTGGACAGAGGGGTAAAGGTATTCTCACCACAGATGAAAAATAAGTATATGACGGGCAGGGCGGGTGACTATCTGGCTGTGAGATATGAAGATCACCATGATATATTTGTTGTCCCAAGGGAGATTTTTCCCGAGGCATTTGACCTTCTAAAGGGTTAATCGCCGGAAAACAGATGCAGAGAATGGATGTGTACAGGGGGTTTTGGAAAAAATAGTACTTTTTTGCTAAATTGCAAAGGATAATATGAAAAATTGTGTTGATAGCCTGTAAGGATGTATGTTATAATGTGTTCTAGTCAATGGGCAGCACAAAAAGAATGGGAAGATGCATTGTGTTTGTGCAAGGCATCTTTTTGGCGTCTTATGAACGGAATATCAGGCTGTACAGGTGTATTGAGAGTTACTGTTTTCGGCATTGCCAAGGGTGTTTTCCTGTGATATGCGGCATATCCCAGGCGGTGTGCGGCGGATGAAGCACTGTGTGTCAAAAGGTATATTTACCGTGCTTGGTGTGCATCTGCTGCTGTGAACGCAGTCAACAGTGGCTATGGAGAAAGGCAAGGACAGAGATGAGCGAGACAGAATCGAGAAATTTTATTGAAGCGGCAATTGATAAGGATTTAGCAGAGGGTGTCTACGATACGGTGAAGACCCGGTTCCCGCCGGAACCCAATGGATATCTGCATATCGGCCATGCCAAAAGTATTCTTCTGAATTATGGTCTGGCAGAGAAGTACCATGGTAAATTCAATCTGCGTTTTGATGACACCAACCCCACAAAGGAAGATATTGAATTTGTGGAATCCATTAAAGCAGATACCCAGTGGCTGGGAGCCAATTGGGAGGACAGATTGTTTTTTGCTTCCGATTATTTTGACCAGATGTATGACGCTGCGGTGAAGCTGATTAAAAAGGGCAGGGCGTATGTGTCAGATCTGCCGGCGGAACAGATTAAGGAATACAGAGGCACCCTGACGGAAGCGGGGAAAGAAGACCCATACAGCAGCCGTACCGTGGAAGAAAATTTACGTCTGTTTGAAGAGATGAAGGATGGAAAATACGGGGACGGGGAAAAGGTGCTTCGTGCCCGGATTGATATGGCTTCACCTAATATGAATATGCGTGATCCTGTCATCTATCGTGTGGCACATATGAGACATCACAATACCGGCGATAAATGGTGTATTTATCCCATGTATGATTTTGCACATCCCATTGAAGATGCAATAGAAGGAATTACCCATTCTATCTGTACGCTGGAATTTGAGGATCACAGACCGCTCTATGACTGGGTGGTAAGAGAGCTGGAATATCCTCATCCGCCAAGGCAGATAGAATTTGCAAAACTCTACCTGAAGAATGTGGTCACAGGTAAGAGATATATTAAGAAGCTGGTACAGGAGGGAATCGTGGACGGCTGGGATGACCCCAGGCTGGTGTCCATTGCAGCGCTGAGGCGCAGGGGTTTTACGCCGGATTCCATCAAGATGTTCGTGGATTTGTGCGGTGTTTCCAAGGCGCATTCCATTACGGATTATGCCATGCTGGAATATTGTATTCGTGAGGATCTGAAGGTAAAAGCACATCGTATGATGGCAGTTTTGGATCCTATCAAGCTGATTATAGATAATTATCCCGAAGGGCAGGTGGAAATGCTGCCATGTACAAACAATCCGGACAATGAAGCGCTGGGAGCCAGAGAAGTGCCCTTTGCCAGGGAGCTGTATATTGAGAGAGAAGATTTTGTAGAAGAGCCGCCGAAAAAGTATTACCGTTTGTACCCCGGCAATGAGGTGCGGTTAATGAATGCATATTATGTAACCTGTACCGATTGGGTGAAGGATGCGGAGGGAAGAGTGACCGAAGTGCACTGTACCTATGATCCTGCGTCCAGGGGAGGCAGTACGCCTGACGGAAGAAAGGTGCGGGGAACCATCCATTGGGTGACGGCAGAGACGGCTGTTTCTGCGGAGGTTCGCCTGTATGAAAATATTATCGATGAAGAGAAGGGGGTTTACAATGCGGACGGAAGTCTGAACCTGAATCCTAATTCTCTGACGATTTTAAAAGAGTGTAAGCTGGAACCGGCTTTTGCAGATGCAAAGAACGGCGACAGTTTCCAGTTTATGCGCCAGGGATTCTTCTGTGTGGACAGTAAGGATTCCAAGCCGGGTGCGCTTGTTTTTAACCGTATTGTATCTCTGAAAAGTTCTTATGCCCTGCCGAAGGAGAAAAAGAGCTGAAAAGAAAATAGAACAGAATGGACCGGCGGGGTGAAGAGGCGGAAGGAAACGGTATGGGTTAAACTGTAACTGCTGTAACAGGAGTATAATTAGAAATGAGGAAAGTATGGGAATCTTATCAGGATTAAAACGTCTGGGACTTGGGAATTTTGAAAATGTAGATATCTATGAAAAAGAAGAGTCTCAGCGGAAAGCAAAGAAACCAACCGACGCAGTGCAGAAGCCAAAGCCGGAAGAGAAGGATATGGTATATGAGAGAGCATATACTTGCCCCGTGTGCGGCGCTGAGTTTAATTCAAAGGTAATGAAGTCCGGTAAGGCCAAGCTGGTAGGGGCAGACCAGGATCTGCGGCCAAGGTATGACGGGATTGATTCCACAAAATATGATGTGGTATTATGCCCTGTCTGTGCCTATGGAGCGCTGGCAAGTTCATTTACGCATATTACACCGGGACAGACGAAAATGATCAGAGATAATATCAGCGCAAATGCCAAAATTAATTTCTATCATGACGAAGTTTATTCTTATAAAGAGGCACTGGAAAGATATGAGCTTGCATTGGCATGTGCTGTGGTAAAAAGGGCTAAGGCCAGTGAAAAGGCTTATATCTGCCTGAAAACAGGATGGATGTTAAGGGGATATGCGGAGAGCCTGAGAGATATGGATGAGCCTCCTGTGCCAGTGGAAGAACTGGAACAGCAGGAGAACGAGTATCTGCAGAATGCATATAAGGGTTTTATGGATGCCAGACAGTCGGAAACCTTTCCCATGTGCGGTATGGATGAACTTACTATGGATTATCTGCTGGCAGCGCTGGCAATGCGGTTTCAGCACTATGATGTGGCGGGCCGGCTGATTACCAGTGTATTGACATCTACTACAGCAAGCTCGCGTGTCAAAGACAAAGCAAGAGATATGAAGGAGCAGGTACTGCAGGAGTTGAAGAAGCAGCAGGAATAGCGCTGGAAATGGGTGGATTCCAAAATGACAGAGTCAGGAAAGCCTGGAATTCTGCAAAAGCCATGGATGCAGTAAAAAGCAGTGAATTCAGTACGATGCAGAAATGATAATGATGAGGTAGCGCAATTGGGAGACGGTTATGTATGAGATGACCATCCAGTTACGGACGGACGGAAGCAGCTGTCTGTATGAGCAGATTTATGAGTATATTAAGCAGGAAATTAAGGAAGGGAAGCTTCTCGCCGGAGAGAGGCTTCCTTCTACGCGTTTTCTGGCAGAATACCTGCAGGTTGCCAGGAGCACTGTGGATTATGCATATGGGCAGCTGCTCAGTGAGGGCTATATAGAATCCCGGCCCTGTAAGGGATATTTTGTATGCCCCATAGAAGAATTGTTTCAGCTGGAAGGCATGGAGGCGGCTGCAGCCCCGGAGGGAACGCCTCAGTTCAAAAGAGAGTGCGGCAATGCTTCCGATGTGGGACAGTATATTGATTTTTCACCCTATGATATTGATATGTCGGGATTTCCCTTCAGCGTATGGAAAAGAATTACAAAGAATATATTGAGTTATGCCAACAGTGACTTATTTGCAAGGGGAGAAGCGCAGGGAGATTATGAACTCCGCCAGACCATCAGCAGATATCTTCATTCTTCCAGGGGGGTAAACTGCAGCCCGGAACAGATTATTGTGGGCGCCGGAAACGATTATCTATTGATGCTTCTGGAAAAAATTCTGCAGCCCCATGTGCGTATTGCAATGGAGAATCCGACTTATAAGAGATCCTGGCAGATATTTCGTTCTTTTGGATATGATATCAGTACAGTGGATATGGATGAGTGGGGGATGCAGGCGGACAAACTGGAACAGGAGAATGCAGACATTGCATATGTCATGCCTTCCCATCAATTTCCTATGGGGATTGTCATGCCCATAGGGCGCAGAATGGAATTGTTAAAATGGGCGGATAAGGAGCCGGGACGGTACCTGATTGAAGATGATTATGACAGTGAATTCCGGTATCACGGCAAACCCATTCCTGCGCTGCAGGCTTCCGACAAGCATGGACGTGTTATCTATATGGGGACTTTCTCCAAGGCCATTGCGCCTGCTATCCGTATCAGTTTTATGGTGCTTCCGGAGTCATTGCTGAAGAAATTTTTAAGAGACTGTGCCTTTTATTCCTGCACTGTATCGCGGATTGACCAGAGCATTATCAATGAATTTATCAGGGACGGATATTTTGAACGCCATTTGAATAAGATGCGGAAAATATACAGAGCAAAACATGAGTTGTTATTGGAAAGCCTGCAGCCTTTTAAAACAACCTTTCATGTCGCAGGGGAAAATGCAGGATTACACATTCTGCTGACTTCCATGAAGGGAATGCCGGAGCATGTGCTGGCTGACAGGGCAAGAGAATGCCGTGTGAGGGTGTATGGGCTTTCGGAGAGCATGGTAAAGCATATGTCAGACAGTGCAACTGTACTTGCCGGATTCGGGGGATTGACCGGCAGCCAGATACAGGAAGGAATTGAGAGGCTGCGGAAAGCATGGTTATGAATCGTTCATCTCTTAAGGAATTGTGACGGAAAATAAATACGGCAGGATACAGCCAAATTCAGAGTACTTAGAAAGGGTTCACCCGAATCTGGAGTAAAGCTGCCGCATGTAAGGCATGTACAATAAATACCCACGTAAAATCGCTGATCAAATAAAATGTATGTGGGTACTCTTGGTTACATTAATTTTCGGTGATGGGAGGTTCTACACCGGGACCGTCTTCTTCATCGAAGAATTCTTCTACGGCTTCTGCTGCATTATCTGCTGCCTGTGCCACTTGTTCGGTAAGAGGCGTGAATGTGTCTTCAAGAGTTTTTTCTGCCGGAGAGTCGTTTGTGTCGGAAGAATTCTCAATGGGAAATTCTTCTACTTCTTTTTCCTCATTATCCTGAGCGTTTTCGTCAGAATTCACTGCAGAGGTTTCATGATTCAAAGGGACATAGCTGCGGGAGCCTTCATTACTATCTTCCGTATCCTCGCTGAAATCATCATAATCTTCTTCATCATAATCTTTCTGGGCAGCATCTCTTCTCTGAAGATAGAAATAGAAAGCTGCTGCGGCAGAAACAGCGGCTGCAGTGAATAACAAAGTCTTGCCGAATTTTTTTGCCATGGTTTACTCCTTTCTTCTTTTTTAGCCAATATTATCTTAATACTATTTTGCAAGAATGAAAAGGGAATATGCACAAATTTCTGAAAAAATTTATCATTTTATTCCAGTTTGTGCAGAAATATGATAAGATACACATAGGAAGTCTGCGGACGGAACATAATAGAATCCGATAGATGGCAGGATGCGGCGTTAATTACGATTTTACGAATGATAGAGGAGTATCATATGAACAGCAAGTTTTTTAATCTGAAAAAAGAGAAGCAGGACAGGATGATCAATGCTGCATTAAAGGTATTTGCAATACAGGGATACCGCCACGGGAGTACAGATGATATTGTCCGGGAAGCAGCTATCAGCAAGGGGCTGCTCTTTCATTACTTTGGAAATAAGCTGGGAGTCTATCATTTCGTATATGATTATAGTGTGAGATACATGAAGCTGGAGATGAATTCTACAGTGGATAAGAAGGAGAAGGATCTTTTTGAGGTAATGAAACAAGTGGAGTGTGCCAAGATGCATGCCATGAGAGGATATCCGTATATGCAGCAGTTTTTGGACCGGTCCATATGGGAGGATTCTTATGAGGCGCTCCTGTCAGTTGAGGAAAAGCGTAAGGGCCTGGAAGAGTTGTATGCCGGGGTGACAGGACAAATTGATTATAGTGTACTGCCGGCAGCGGTGGATGGAGAAAAGCTGAGAAAGATGCTGGAACTTACGAGCAAAGGGCTGATGACAGAACGTTTTCAGGATGCTTCTTTCCAGCCGGAAATGCTGTACCGGGAAATCTGTGATTATCTGGATATGGTGAGACAGATGATATACCGGTAAACAGGGATTGAGCCGCTGTACTTCAAGCGGCGATACAAGCAAAAAGCGAAGCGTTTGCGGGCGGTTTGCGCCGGCAGACAAGAATTGTAAAATGAAAGCTAAAAATAAGTGCCGTAAAGAGGCACTTATTTATCTCCTTTATAGGGGCCGTCAGCGGGATAGCCGCCTTTTAGTTTCTGCATGCCGCGCTGGATGGCATCTTTGGAATTCTTCCAGTCGGCGTCCGCATTCCGATAGTCAAATTTTTCTACCATCCAGGCCACGTCTTCTGCAAGCCGTTCCATATTGCGTTCCATCAGTGGAAGCAGGGTATGATAGAAATCTTCCTTGTCATTGTTGGACAGTCTGCCGTCGGAGGCTTCGCATAATGCCCCGAAATGATGAAGGCAGAAGCCTTTGCCGTTCTTTATTTTCTTGCGGAAATCTTCATCCTGATTCCACAGATAGAAAAAGGTATCTAAATAACGATTATAGGTATCCGAAAATTGCTTGCATATATAGCAGGAAGCTTCCTTCTCGCGTACCCACATGCCGATGGCATTGCCGCTGTCTGCGGTCTTGCGGAATTTGTCTTTGAAAGAAGTTTTTCCGGGTTTAAAATGTGCAAATTCTTTCTTCATTTCAGCAATCATTTTCTGATAATGGGTTTTTAAGATCCAGGCATTGCCCAGGGTATTGCCATAGTCAAACATTTTCTGGAAATGGGGTCTGCAGAATCCGGCTTTATCCGTCATCTCGCGGATATCTGCTTCCATGTAAGAAGAACCGCTGCCAAGGACGAAGTCCAGCAAATCCTGTTCTACTTTCCGTTCAATGAAGCAGAAGGGACATTCGTCATTGGCGTTTACAGCATCGTTTAAGGGGATGGTATATAATTGTTCATTCATGGATAAGTCCTTTCTGACCGGCTGAGAGTTTGTTGCTTTTCCTAAGTCATTTTTAATTGAATGTTAATATTATAGTATCATCAGTAAACAAATAAATCAATAGTTTTGGGGATGCGGGTACGAATTATGGAATAGGAAGGTTTCTGTTCACTTATCACTGCCGTGAGGCGTTTTCATGCGTATTTTGCATGAAAATCCCAAGCTGTCATTCTGACAGCTTTGACAGTGTGCGCCAAAACGCTGCTCTTGCGTTTTGTGTGCATTAGTTACTGTGCGGAGTGAACAGTAACATAGGAAGTCAAAAGGTACATTGGATTTTTTACATAATTGATACAGCTTTGTAACAATTGGCAATTAAAATTAAGGATTTTTTAGTTGTAAAGTAGGCGTGGGCAAGATACTATATAAGTATGAACGGGCGGCATGTCTGGTAACATGAGAAGAAAAAACGAAAGATGTGGTAGCGTATGGTATTCAGCAGTGTAGAATTTTTACTTTATTTCCTTCCGATCTTTTTAATTTTATATGGTTTGACCCCGGAGAAGATGAAAAATGCAGTGCTTTTGTCGGGAAGTCTTATTTTTTATGCTTTGGGGGATGTGAGATATCTGCCGCTGCTTATGGTGTCGGTGCTGATCAATTATTTTCTGGGGCTGCGATTGGGAAACGGGACAGGTGCAAAGCAGACCAGAGCAGGAAAAGAGACCGGGCAGAGACAAAAAAGTAAAACAAAAGAAGAAATTACATATAGAAATTACGCTGAACAAAGGTTGAGAAATAGACACAAATTGCTGTTGATGGCAGCGATTTCTTTTAATGTGGGGGTGCTGGCCGCATTTAAATATTTCATCAAGGGCAGTTTACCGCTGGGAATCAGCTTTTACACATTTCAGATCATGTCTTATCTGATAGATGTGTATCGGGGGGAACAGGAAGGAGAAAATTCCTTTGTGCGCTTTGCAGCATATGTTATTATGTTCCCACAGCTGGTATCCGGTCCCATTGTCAGGTATGAGGAAGTTCGTCCGGCGCTGAACAAACGGAGGTTTACGGTAAGGGGTATTGAGGAGGGACTTAAGGTGTTCGTTGTGGGATTGGCAGCAAAGGTGCTGCTGGCGGATACCATAGGGCTGCTCTGGAGAGATGCGGAGATGGTGGGATATGAAAGTATTTCCACACAGCTTGCCTGGCTGGCAGCGATTGCTTATTCTCTGATGCTTTATTTTGATTTCTGCGGCTATTCTCTGATGGCAATAGGGCTTGGCAGGATGCTTGGTTTTGAACTTCCGGTGAATTTCCAGACACCATATATGGCAACCACGGTAAGGGATTTTTACCGAAGGTGGCATATGACCCTGGGAAGGTGGTTTACAAAATACATTTATATTCCCCTGGGCGGGAACAGAAAGGGTGTATTCAGGACAGTATGCAATCTGCTTGTGGTGTGGCTTCTGACGGCAGTGTGGCATGGCAGTACCACGAATTTCCTCATATGGGGTATGTTATTGTGGCTGGCCATTGTGTTTGAGAGGCTGATGGAATCCATGGGATTGCTTCCGCTGTTGGAAAAGGGGCCGGGAAAGGTGATTTCCCATCTGTATTTGTGGGTGGTAATTCCGGTGAGCTGGATGTGTTTTGCCATATCGGATGTGCAGCAGCTTCAGATATATTTGGGAAGAATGTTCGGGGTGGTTCCGGGTATCATGGTCAGCCGGGGAGACTGGATCAGGGCCTTGCAAGGGTATTGGTGGCTGCTTTTGGCAGGGCTGGCGGCATGTACGCCGATGGTGATGAAGCTGTTTAAACGTTTTAAGGATACTTTGCCGGGAGGGATTATTCTGGCCATATTGTTCTGGCTGTGTGTCTGGAGGCTGCAGAAGACAGGGCAGAATCCCTTTTTATACCGCGATTTTTGATGCGGAAGCAAAGAAGTGTTAAATGAATTTTGATGGGAGTTAGCATGAAGAGAGCGAGAAAACGGACTTTTTTATTGTTATTTTTGGGGATGGGGTTAATATATCTGTCCTGTGTGGATCACTGGCAGGTCTATGCGAAGCCTTTGGCACAGGCCAAGAAGTGGTATGAGGATTTGGATGTGGAAGAGCTGCTGCTGGCTTATGTGGATCATGTACAGACAACGACGCCGCCTGTCTTTGTGACCATTGACGGGGAAGTGATTGGCGCAGCGGGGCAAGATGGAGAGGCAGATCAGGATGTAAATACCACTGTGCCTTCCGGAGAGGATGTGGGAGAGCCGGGCAGAACCGAGGGCTCGGATCATGGGGATGTTCCCACAGACGGCAGCCAGACAGGGGATGAGGCCGGAGATAATTCTTCCGAAAATAATTCTTTCGAAAATAATCCTTCAGGGAATAATCCTCCGGAGGATTATTCTCCGGAAGGCTCCGGTGATGGAGAAGGCGGTGAACCGGACGAGACGCCGGAAAATGGGGAGCCTCAGTATATGACAGTGGAGGATGATTATTTTGCCGATGCGGTGTTTATCGGGGATTCCAGAACTATGGGGCTGTTCGAGTATGGCGGTCTGGAGGAAATTTCTACGTTTTATGCTTCCAGAGGGCTGACTATTTATGAGATGTTTGAGGCTGAACTCGCTGCGGTTCCCGATTCCAGGAAAAAGATATCGGTGGAGGAGGCATTACAGCAGAATACCTTTTCAAAAATTTATCTTATGTTAGGTATCAATGAAATGGGAGGAAGCTTTGAGCCTTTTGTGGAAAGGTACAGGGAAGTGGTGGATCGCTTACAGGAGCTGCAGCCGGATGCCATTATTTATGTGCAGGCAATTATTAAGGTCACTGTGGAACGTTCTGCCCAGGGCGATTATATTACCAATGAGGGAATTGAAATGAGAAATGAGGCTATTTCGCAAATGGCCGATAATAAAAAGGTGTTCTTCCTGGATGTGAATCCTCTTGTGTGTGATGATACGGGGGGGATGATCGCTTCCTATACCACGGATGGAGTGCATTTAAAGGCAAAATATATAGAGATATGGAAAGATTTTCTGAAAACTCATGCGATTTGTCTTGACGAATGAACAATGAGAGATTATGATGATTTCTGGCGATGCGTCCGAGATGATTAAGATGGTCGGCCTGGCGGTAATGATTTTGCGTTATTTTGATGAAAAGAACCGCTTGCCGATTTAGATGAGGACTGCAGTCTTTTCGCTGCAGAAGTGAGTGCGGCTTCTGCGGAACCGGAAACGGCATTTGTCCATTTCACAGTGGGAATGCTTCACGGGAGAACGGAAATGCTTCCTGGAAGCCCGGCATTGAAAGGGCGGATGCGTTACAAATTGCCGGGGCAGTACAAATGGCTGCTGCCGGCAATTGAATAGGAGAAGAAGATGAGCGAGAAATCAAAAACTGTTCTTGGCGAAAATGGCATTTATGATGCCAAGTCCCTGGGAATGCCCAAAGTATTTATACTCGGGCTGCAGCATATGTTTGCCATGTTTGGCGCAACTATTCTGGTGCCCATGCTGACCGGTCTGAATGTGTCCACCACTTTGCTGTTTGCCGGGTTGGGTACATTATTGTTCCATCTGTTGACAAAAGGGAAGGTACCGGCGTTTCTGGGGTCATCCTTTGCATTTTTAGGCGGGTATGCTGCCATTGCACCATTGGGAGGCAGCGTGGGCAATGAGGCACTGCTTCCCTATGCATGTTTCGGTGTGGCGTGTTCAGGGCTTTTGTATCTGCTGTTGGCATTATTGATCAAGATATTCGGGACAGGCAGGGTAATGAAATATTTTCCGCCCATTGTGACGGGGCCTATTATCATAGCCATCGGGCTGACGCTTTCGCAGTCTGCGATTGAGAATTGTTCGGCTGACTGGCTGGTGGCAGTGGCGGCCATTGCATTGGTAATTGTGTGTAACATTTGGGGCAGGGGGATGGTGAAGATTGTTCCTATCATCATAGGTGTGATGGGTTCCTATCTGTTAGCGGCGGTGCTGGGAAGGGTTGATTTCACGGCAGTGAGAGAATCCGCATGGGTGGGAATTCCCGTTCACTGGAATCAGACAGCTTTCTGGGCTCTTTCTGAGGGGGATGTATCCCTGCTGGTGACTTCTATCATCACCATTATGCCTATTGCGCTGGCTACCATTGTGGAGCATATCGGTGACATTTCTGCAATTTCTTCTACGGTTGGTAAAAATTATATCAAGGAGCCGGGGCTGCACCGTACATTGCTGGGAGACGGGCTGGCAACAATTATGGCTTCGCTGTTCGGCGCACCGGCCAATACGACTTATGGCGAGAATACCGGTGTGCTGTCTCTGACAAAAGTATATGATCCGTTAGTGATACGGATTGCTGCTTTGTTTGCAATTCTGTTTTCGTTTTCTCCTAAGTTTGCTGCTGTGATCGGATGTATGCCCACTGCTACATGCGGGGGCGTTTCGCTGGTGCTGTATGGCATGATATCCGCTGTTGGTGTGCGTAATATCGTAGAGACAAGGGTGGATTTTGCCAAGAGCCGCAATGTGATTATTGCTGCTTTGATTCTGGTGCTGTCCATAGGTATAAAATACAGTTCTGCCGGAGCGGTGGGATTTACGGTGGGGGATTTGAATATCAGCTTTTCCGGGCTGGCTGTGGGAGCGCTGGCAGGAATTATTCTGAATGCGGTTCTGCCGGGGAAGGATTATAAATATAATGATGATACCCCGGATCATACGGGAGTGAATTTTGCGGTAAAGGGCTAAGTGTGAGAAGAAAATCTAATCGCTTGCGGCAGAGGCCGCTTCGCGAAGATTTTCTACGGCGCAGGAACAGCGTCTGCTCGCACGGAAGAATGCCAAGTGAACGAGTTTGCTTTGGGCGGCAGGTTCGGAAGTGTTTGTGCCGGTAGTGGTATGGATGAAAGGGGAAAAGAGAAGGTTAGTGGGGGGAGAATGATGAAAGTAGTGGATATGCATTGTGATACCATTAGTGAACTTTTGCACAGGAAGGAGCAGGGGAAAGCGGCATCGCTGCGGCAGAATGAAGGACATATAGACTTGCTGCGGATGCGGAAGGGACATTACCTGCTTCAGAATTTTGCATTGTTTGTGATGTTGGAAAAGGATGGAGATCCCTGGGAGAGGGTATGTCGATTGTACCAGTGCTATCAGGAAGAGCTGGAGCAGAACCGGGATATATTGGCACCGGTGCTTCAATTTTCCGATATTGCGAAGAATGAAGCTGCCGGAAAAATATCTGCAATGCTTACTGTGGAGGAAGGCGGCGTATGTAAGGGAGAGGTGGAGAAGCTCAGGGAATTGTATCGGATGGGGGTTCGGATGATAACGCTTACATGGAATTTTGAGAATGAAATCGGGTTCCCCAATTTTCAGCAGGATTTGAAGCAGCAGATGCGTCAGGCAATGGATGCATGGAAAGATGCGGTGAAGAAGGCGGAGAATCGGTCGATACAAGAAGAGAGAGACCAGTCAGAGCAGATGGCGGCGAATCAGGCGGAACAAAAAGAGAGGAATCAGACGGCGGAGAACCGGGCGCAGCAGGAGACAGAATATCGGCCGGTTCAGGAGAGTGAGCTTTGGAGAGAGCAGGAAGAAAAGAGGCGGATTGCACAGGAAGCGTTTGATGCTTTTTACCACACACCTGATTTGACAGGGGGATTATCCGAGAGAGGAAGAGAGATGGTGGCTGAGATGGAACGGCTGGGCATCATTCCGGATGTGTCTCATTTGTCTGACAAAGGTTTTTATGATGTATTGGAGCTGACAAAGAAGCCTTTTGTGGCAAGCCATTCCAATGCCAGGGCCATATGCCCCTGCGTCAGGAATATGACAGACGATATGATACGCAGACTTTCCAGGCGGGGCGGTGTTATGGGGCTGAATTTCTGTGCGGATTTTCTGGAAGAGAAGCCTGTAGGTGTGAACAATCCCGGTACCATTGCCGCAGCAGTACGGCATGCAAGGCATATTGCTTCTGTGGGAGGCATTGAAGTGTTAGGCTTGGGAAGCGATTTTGATGGGATTGACACCCATAAGGAACTGCAGGGAGCACAGAGCATGGAGAAGCTCTGGGATGCCTTGTGGAAAGAAGGATTTTCCGAAAGGGAGCTGGATAAAATTTTTTACCAGAATGTACTGCGGGTTTACAGAGATTCTTTATAAAATACCGTTCTCCGGTACTTTTATTTTTAGAAAATATGTGTTATATTTATCATATAGGAATCATAAATGGAGGCGGCGGAGATGACAAAAGAGCAATATTTGAGAAGTGACAAAAGGGTATTGGCCCTGATTAGTGCAACGGAAGTTTATATGATTCTATCCATGTTATACGCGTTTGTACAGCATACGGCAGAAACGGGGACGTACATACAGTTAGTGGTTTATGTGATACTGTTGATAGTGAGCCTTGCAGGGTTTGCCGTTCTGAAGGGAAGCAGGGCCTGTGGAAGAGTGATAACCGGTTCCGGTGCATTGGCATATCTGGTTCTGATGAGCCTTGGGGCAGAAGAGTTCACCTATGTATATGCGTTTCCTATATTGATGGCGTCCATTATGTATTTGAATAAAAATTATGCTATGGCTGGCTCCGCCGTGATTGTGCTTGCAAATATAATCAGGACGGTAAGGGATGTCTCTTCCGGCAGTCTGGATATTGGATTTGCCATGATCCGCTGGGTGATGACTGTTTTAATCTGTGTTGCGGCTTATGTTGTCATGCAGATTATACAGCGGTTTAATGAGGATAATGTATCCAGCATCCGCAAATCTGCGGATCGCCAGGCACAGATATCAAGGCAGATGGCATCCATCGCAGATGAGATTAGCAGGAATTTTGACAGTGCCAGTGAAATGCTTACGGAGTTGAAGGCAGGCATAAATGCGAATAACTTTGCCATGAACAATATTGCGGAAAGCACAGAAAGCACGGCACAGGCCATACAGGAACAGGCCAGGATGTGTGAGTCCATTCAGGAAAGTTCGGACAGGGTGGAAAGTGATACTACAAGGGTGGAAACAGCAGCCAGGAATACCTCCAGAAATGTGGCGGAAGGAGCGGCACTGGTACATGAATTAAAGGAGCAGGCTGAGGGTGTACAGCTGGCAAGCAGACAGACCGTGGATGCAACTTCAAGACTTCTGTCCCGTGTGGACAAGGTGGAGAGTATTGTGGGAGATATTCTGAATATATCTTCACAGACTAATCTGCTTGCATTGAATGCTTCGATTGAAGCGGCAAGGGCAGGTGAAGCAGGGAAGGGCTTTGCAGTGGTCGCCGATGAGATCAGGCAGCTTTCGGAGCAGACCAAGGAGGCAACCAATCGTATTACCGGCATTATTACAGAATTAGTCGGCGATGCAAAGAGCGCATCGGAAAGTCTGGACAATTCCGTAGAGTATATTAACCGACAGACAGAGAAGATAGAGGTTGCGAAAGAAAAGTTTGAGAGCATTGATCATGAGGTGACAGAACTTTCCGGCAGTATCCGTCATACGGACAAGACCATAGAGGATATCCTTAAGGCAACCGGAGTGATCTCCGATAATATTTCCCAGTTGTCGGCATCCAGTGAAGAGGTGGCGGCAGCATCCGGTGAGAGTGTTAAGACCGCATCGGACACCGTGAGAAAGATGGAAGAATGCAGCCGGATATTGGAGAATATTAAAAAGCTGGCGGAGCAGCTGGAGGGCTGTGCAAAGCAGTAAATATTGCAGGAAACAGGGCTTTCTGAGTAATCGGAAGGCTCTTTTCTATTGTAAAAATACCATTGACATTGGTATGAAATCATACTATAATGCATTAAGGTACGAAATCATACCATAATAAATGAGGTTTATTTTTCAGTCAGAAAGGGAGGTATGTTTGTTGAAGAAAATCTCAAAAGAAATGAAGCGGTATAATTATCTGGTTGGTGAAATTGATGCCGTATACCACGAAGCGTCTCTGAAGCTTGGGCTTTCAGACAGTGCACTGAACATACTCTATGCCATATGTGACGCAGGAGAGGGGTGTCTGCTCCAGGAGATATGCTTTTATACGGGTATCAGTAAACAGACCATCAATTCTGCGCTGCGCAAATTGGAGGAAGAAGAAATTCTCTATTTAAAACCTTTTAATGCGAAATCCAAACAGGTATTTCTAACGGACAAGGGCAGGAAATTAGCGGAAAAAACGGCATACCGCATTATGCAGGCAGAGGATGAAATATTTGCCTCCTGGGAGAAGGAGGATGTGGACAAATATCTGGAATTGACGGAAAAATATCAGCTATGCCTGAGAGAAAAAATAGAAAAGTTATAAGGGGGATTGAAATTATGATGAGAATCATTACCATAAGCCGTGAATTTGGAAGCGGCGGCAGAGAACTTGGGAAGCGGTTGTCAGAGCTGCTGGGCTATGCGTATTATGACAGGGAAATTGTGGCTGCCATAGCTGAAAATAAAGGCATGAACGAAAGTTATGTGGAAAAGCTCACAGAGAGTCAGGCAATGAAAAGTGTTCCCATGCATTTCAGAAGTTCACTTTCCGGCGGCATCGCCATGGGGCAGGCCAGAACAGACTTGCTCCTGGAACAGAAAAAGGTCATTGAAGCAATTGCCCGGACCGGGAAAAACTGTGTTATTGTTGGGCGTAATGCAGATGTCTTGTTACAAGATTCTGCACCGTTTAAGCTGTTTGTCTGTGCGGATATGGATGCGAAGATCAGGCGCTGTATGGAACGGGCTGGGGAGGATGAAAAGCTGTCGCGCAAGGAGATGGAGCGCAGGATCCGCGCCATAGACAAGGGGCGTGCCCAGGCGAGGCAGATTGTTACGGACATTGCCTGGGGGGATAGAACGGCATATCATCTTACCGTGAATACAGCGGAATGGGATATAAAGGAGCTGGCACCCATGATTGCCGGTATTGCCAATTGCTGGTTTGAGAGGAGAGAAAATGATACAGTTATCGGATCACTTTAATTACAGGCGTTTACTGCGTTTTACGTTTCCGTCTATTATCATGATGGTGTTTACTTCTATCTATGGCGTGGTGGATGGATTTTTTGTCTCTAATTTTGCAGGGAAGACACCTTTTGCGGCAATTAATTTTATTATGCCTGTGCTGATGATACTGGGCTGCATTGGGTTTATGTTCGGCACAGGGGGCAGCGCCTTAATTTCCAAGACCATGGGAGAAGGCAGGGAGCAGAAGGCAAATGAGATATTTTCCATGCTTGTCTATGTATCTGTTGTCCTGGGCGTCCTTTTGGCGGTGCTGGGTGTTGTATTCATACGCCCCATTGCAGTTCTGCTGGGGGCAGAAGGCCGGATGCTGGAAAATTGTGTTCTGTATGGAAGGATTATTCTGTCCGCCCTGCCTTTTTTTATTCTGCAGTATGAGTTCCAGTGCTTATTTACCACAGCTGCCAAGCCGAATCTGGGACTGTATATTACCGTTGCATCCGGTGTAACCAATATGGTATTGGATGCAGTATTTGTTGCGGGATTCCGCTGGGGACTGGTGGGGGCAGCCGCAGCAACGTCATTGAGTCAGTTTGTGGGAGGTGTTCTCCCATTGATATATTTCGGACGAAAGAATACCAGCCTGCTTCATCTTGTGAAATTTTCTCTTATGAAGGGGAAATTTGACGGCAGGGTTTTGCTGAAAACCTGTACCAACGGCGCATCGGAATTGATGAGCAATATTTCCATGTCCATTGTCAGTATGCTGTATAATACCCAGCTGATGAAGTATGCCGGGGAGGACGGAGTTGCAGCCTACGGTGTGCTCATGTATGTGAGTATGATTTTCACGGCGATTTTCATTGGATATGCGGTTGGAACGGCACCGGTCATCGGTTATCATTATGGGGCGCAGAATGAAAGCGAGCTGAAGGGATTATTAAAACAGAGTGTGATATTAACGGGCGTTTTTTCCGTGGCAATGTGTATTGCCGGAGAGACCTTAGGCAGACCATTGTCCTATCTCTTTGTGGGATATGATGAGGCTTTGCTGGGGATGACCATACATGCTTTTGCGGTTTTCTCCGTATCATTTTTGTTTTCCGGTTTTACGATTTTTGGTTCCTCCTTTTTCACGGCGTTGAATGACGGGCTTACTTCCGCATTGATTTCTTTCCTGCGTACATTGGTGTTTCAGATTGCGGCGGTTATTATTTTCCCCATATTCTGGGAATTGGATGGCATCTGGTGGTCCATTGTGGCGGCGGAGGTGATGGCAGTGGTTGTGACAGTGGTGCTGCTGGCCGTTAAGAGGAAGAAGTATGGGTATTTTTGAAAAATCGCAAAAGAAGCCATTTCGAGCACAGCTCTCAAGCTGTCAGAATGACAGCTTTGGAAAACACCTCGCGGTAGTGACGAGTGAAAAGTAATCCCTGAATTTCGTGTTGACGAGTATAGGAGAAAAATGTAAAATAATAGGAAGAAGATCTATTATTATCACATAAGATTGTAAGTACAATACATAGAAGGGGAAATCTATGGAAAGACCATATTATAGGAAGCAAGTACAGCTTCCGATAATCGAATGCGGCGCAAAGGACGCGCCTTTTATCAGAAGCGAAGGGACTGCTTCTGATAAGCTATATTATGCTCATTTCAGGGAAGAGGACGGGCAGTATCAGTCCGTTTTGGAGCACAGTCAAAATACAGCCCGTCTGGCGGAAGGATACTGTGCTATGCCGCTGTTGAAGAAAGCAGCCCGTCTGGCCGGACTGTTTCACGATGCAGGAAAGGTATCGGAACAATGGCAGCAGTATTTTGAAAAATCCGTTCACGAAGGCAGGCGGGGGGGAGAAAGGCTGGATCATTCTACTGCCGGGGGCGCGATGATTGCAAAAATCGGGAAGCCGGAAATATTACGGGAGATGGTGGAACATGCCATTTATATGCATCATGGTCTGGCGGATTGTATTTCTCTTTGGGATGGAACCTCATTTTTGGAGAAAAGAAGGCAGAAGACCTGCAGCTCCAAACTGCCCGCAACGGAAGCGGTGTGCGGCTTTCAGGAGGAAGAGATTGTATCCCTCTGGGAAGAAGCGGCCATAGACTGTAAGAAATTATCGGGGCGCATCAAGGGTATGATGGATTTGCCGGGATATACGTCTGGAAATAAGGATTTCTATTTAGGCATGTGTGAGAGGATGCTGTTTTCGGCCTTGATTGATGCTGATTGGAGGGACACGGCTGATTTCATGGAAGGAGCTGGTGCAGAGGCGTCAGTTCGTTTCAATTCTGCAATAGATTTCTGGGAGGCGGGGGTTGCTGCCATAGAGCGTGACCTGGCCGGACTGTCTGTGAAGACTGCATTAGATCCGCTGAGGGCGGAGATTTCGGTACAATGCAGGGACGCGGCGGACACGGATCAGAAACTTTACAGGCTGGCGGTGCCCACGGGAGCAGGCAAGACAAAGAGCAGTCTGCGCTTTGCGTTTCACCATGCCTTAAAATACGGGAAACGACATGTTTTTTACATAGCGCCTTTCCGTAGTATATTGGAACAGAATGCCAGGGTCATCCGTGAGATATTACAGGATATTCCGGGAGCAGATCAGCTGATTCTGGAGCATCACAGTGATATAATATGTGATTCCCAGGGCGCTGAGGATCGTTATGAGCGGCTGATAGAGAATTGGGATGAGGTTCCTGTTATTGTGACAACTGCAGTGCAGTTTTTTCATACGCTTTTCAAGGAACGGCGCAGTAACATCCGCAGGTTCCATAGTCTGTGCGACAGCGTGATCATTATGGACGAGGTGCAAGCCTTGCCTGTGAAGCTGGTGCATCTGTTTAATTTATCAATCAATTTCCTTACGCGGTTATGTAATACAACGGTTGTGTTATGTACAGCCACACAGCCCTTATTTCATGAGGTGAAGTACAATCGAATGGATATTCCGGCGGATATGACGGGAGGACTTGCCAGATATGAAACGGCATTCCGGCGTGTGGAATATCACGATTGCTGCGAAGATTGTAAAGGAGGTCTCAGTATAGAGGAGGCCGGGGATTTCTTACGGGAACGTGCCAAGGAGTTCCGGCAGATATTGATGATAGTCAATACGAAATCCTGCGCCCGGAAAATATATGAGCAGCTGAAAGGCCATGTGGAGGGAAAGCTGTTTCATTTGAGCAATGCTATGTGCTCCGTACATAAGGCGGAGGCGCTGGAGGACATACGGGAGACGCTGGTGCGCAGGGATTCTGCCGGGCAGCCGGAGCCGATTATCTGCATTACAACCCAATTGGTGGAGGCGGGGGTGGATTTCAGTTTTCAGTGTGTGGTCCGTTCCATGGCAGGGCTTGACAATCTGATTCAGGCTGCTGGGAGATGCAACCGTCATGGCGCGGAAGCACCGGGACATGTGTATCTGGTGAAAATGTCTCAGGAGGCGGAGAACATTTCGGCTTTGAAGGATATTTGTGAAGCCAGGGAGGCTATGAGGCAGTTATTGCATAGGTACCATGCCAACCCGGCAAATTTTGACCATAGATTGGATTCCGAGAAGGCCATTGAGGAATATTACCGGCTTTATTTTTACGGCAGGAAGAGTGAGATGAGTTACGCCGTCAAAGCGGAGGGGCTTTCTGTAGATTTAGTGAGTCTCCTGTCCTGTAATCAGAAGCTGGTCACTACAAAGAATAAGGGCTTGAAATTGAAGCAGGCATTTTCCACGGCGGGCAGACTGTTCGAGGTCATAGAGGAATCGGGCGGAGAGGATGTGGTGGCACTGTATGGCGATGCGCAGGAATGGCTGGATAAGCTGCAGGAAGGCAGGACAATGGAAGAGCGGAAGGAGGCATTACGCAGGTTACAGGGGTATACGGTGAAATTGCCGGATGGTATGTTGAGACGCCTTGAGGGTGCGGTGGACAGAATGGACGAGAAAATACTGGTATTAAAAAAAGAGTATTACAGCAGGGAGACAGGAGTTACAGAGGAACCGGGAGAGATGGAGTTCCTGGGATTTTAAAAAGGTTTGGTTTAGAATTGAAAGGAGGTGCGGGGCAGTTGCAGCAAAAGTATAGGAACACGGTGGAATTCCAGGTGAGCGGAGCGTATGCGTTGTTTTCGGAGCCTGTTACGCGGGTGGGCGGAGAGAAGTCCAGTTATATGGTGCCCACATATGAAGCGCTCAAAGGAATTCTGCACAGCATTTACTGGAAACCTACAATTATGTGGATTGTGGATGAGGTCAGGGTTATGAATCCTATTCAGACGGAGACAAAGGGTATCCGTCCGATTGCTTACAATGGCGGAAATGAGTTATCCTATTATACTTATCTGAAGGACGTATGTTATCAGGTGCGGGCTCATTTTGAATGGAATGAGAACAGACCTGAGCTGGCAGGGGACAGGGACGAGAATAAGCATCACAACATAGCAAAGCGCATGATTGCAAGAGGGGGGCGGCGCGATATTTTCCTGGGAACCAGGGAATGCCAGGGATATGTGGAATCCTGTGTATTTGGAGAAGGAAGGGGATTTTATGATGAACTTTCCAACGAAATACCGTACAGAGAAATTGATTTTGGTTTTATGTACCATGGAATTACTTATGCGGATGAAGCAATATTGGATGAGGATAAGGGAATGATGACCGTCCGGTTCTGGAAGCCTGTGGTAATGAAGGCAGGATATATTGCATTCCCGCGCCCTGAGGCATGTACAGAAAAGCGTCATATACGCAGTATGGAGATGAAGGAATTTCCTGATAAAGGTTTCAGTGGTCTGAGGGAATTTGAGGAAGAAGGTGAGGGAGGATGAATTGGTGCGCTGAATTGTGTGGGCTATATGATAAAAATGCGGCACTGGCAGGGGTGGTGAACGGGGAGGAAGCAGTATTGCTGCCCTTATATCATACTTCCGTGGCGGCGCAGATTACAGTTGCCATAGACGAAGACGGCAATTTTGTAGGTGCCGATGTGGTGCGGGATGAGGATAAGGCTACGATCATTCCAACTACTGCGGAATCTGCAAGCAGGGCTGGCAAAAAACCATCACCCCACCCTTTATGTGATAACCTGGAGTATCTGGCAGGGGATGATAAGCTGTTTGCCGGGGATAAGGATTGTATTCAGAAACATAAGCTCTATATGGAAGAACTGCGGAAATGGGCGGAATCTGCCTATGCTCATCCCAAAGTAAAGGCGGTCTATGCCTACATGAAAAAGGGAAGCCTGATAGAGGATTTGTGTGACAGTCAGGTGTTTAAGATGGAGCAGGATGGCAGGATATCCGCATCTGAGAAGATTCAGGCAGTTGCCCAGACGAAAGCCTTGGTTCGTTTTAAAGTAGATACTGCAGAAATTTCAGGGGAGGACAGGCTGTCCGATGACAGTGGGGCATATGCTGCGGAATGCTGGAAAGACAGAAGTCTGCAGCAGTGTTATGTGGAATACTGCCGTGCCCAGGGAGGGCAGGAGGATATCTCTTATCTCACCGGCGAGAAGATGCCCATAACCTATTATCACCCTAAGAAAGTCAGGAATGAAGGGGATGGGGCGAAGCTGATCTCTTCCAATGACAGTGAGTGTTATACCTACAGGGGGCGTTTTGTTACAAAAGAGGAAGCTTTTGCTGTGGGGTATGAGGATTCACAGAAGATGCACAATGCTTTGAAGTGGATTATCCGCAGACAGGGAAAAAACTGCGGCGATTTGTGTATTGTCACATGGGATTCGGTGCGGCAGAAGGCTTTGGATTGGATGGAAGATACCGATGAGATTGGCAGACAGGCCATGGCGGAGCAGAAGGAAGGCGGCAGTTTGGTTTGTGAATGTCAGGAAGACAGTGTGCAATTGGATGAACAGCCGGAAGGCGGCAGATTTGCGGATGATTGGCCGGATGAGGATTGGGAATCGGATGAACCCATGGAGCCGGGTACAGGTGAGGCAGCAGCGGCACGTTTTCGAAGAGCCATAGATGGCTATAACAGGCATATAGATGAGGATGCAAACACAGTGATTATGGCATTTGATGCCGCTACACCGGGCAGGTTGTCCATGGTGGAGAACAGGAATTATGCAACTTCCCGGTATGTGCAGAATATTCGTCATTGGTATGACAGATGCGAGTGGGAGCATTGGAAGGAAAGCAGGGAAAGGGGACGGTATTCTTTCCGGGGGATGGTTGGTGTCAGGGATGCGGCGGAGCTGCTGTATGGAGTAGAAAGCGGAACGGGCAGTAAGAAAACCTTATCGCTGTCAGGGAAAGAAAACCTTTACAGGGAAGTGGTGCGGAAGCTGCTGCCGTGTATTCTGGACGGAAAGCAGGTGCCCAGGGATATGGTGAATCTGGCGGTGCGGAGAGCATCATCGCCGATGTCCTTTGAAAGCCGGTTCCTATGGGAGCGTGTGATGTCCTTTGCCTGCTCCCTGGTGAAGCAGGATCAAAACTATAGGGCAAGGTTAAGCGAAAACAGGTCTGAATATAGAGGAAAGAGAGAAAAGGAGGAATGGACAATGTCATTGGATGTAAAATGTCCTGACAGGGATTATCTGTATGGGCGGTTATTGGCGCTGGCAGACAGGGTGGAGTATCGAACTTATTATAAGGATGATGATAAAAAGGGTAAGGAAGATAAAAACAGTGCGGAGGATAAATCCAGTGAGTCTAAAAGGCAGACAAATGCAAAACGGTATATGAGCGCATTTTCTCAGCATCCCTTCAGAACCTGGAAGATTCTGGAGGAAAAACTGGAGCCGTATTGGACACAGCTTAGAACAAGGGAACGTTTGCATTATCAGAACATTATGGATGAGATATTTGAGCTTTTTGATATGAAGGATTTTCAAAACGACAATGCTTTAAGCGGGGTGTATCTGATTGGATTCCATAATCAGTCTTATGCGCTGCGAAAAAGGGCGAAGGATGAGGAAACGGTGGAATGATGGAAGCCGGCCAAAGGATGAAAATCAGTCAAAGGACGAGGAACCGGTGGAATGATGGAAGCCGGCCAAAGGATGAAAATCAGTCAAAGGATGAGAATCGGTCAAATGATGGAAGCCGGCCAAAGGATGAAAATCAGTCAAAGGACGAGGAACCGGTGGAATGATGGAAGCCGGCCAAAGGATGAAAATCAGTCAAAGGACGAGGAAACAGTGGAATGATGAGAAAATGGAGAAAGAGGAGGATGCGGAATGAGTGAGTTAAGAGGAAAAATTGATTTTGTTGTGTTGGTATCGGCTACCAATGCCAATCCCAATGGAGATCCTTTAAATGGAAACCGTCCACGGGAAGATTATGCAGGGTATGGGGAAATTTCTGATGTCTGTATCAAGCGTAAAATCAGAAACCGCTGGCAGGATATGGGGGCAGAGATTTTCGTGCAGTCGGACGATAGAGCAAATGACGGCTTCAAGAGCTTGAAGGATAGGGCGGATGGATATGAGCCCCTGAAAGTGGAGATTGCCAGGAAGAAGTCGGCAAACAGGGAAAAGTGTGCCCGCCTGGCATGTGATAAGTGGATGGATGTGAGAAGCTTCGGGCAGGTGTTTGCATTTAAAGGGAGTGATGTCTCTCTGGGAATCAGGGGACCTGTGTCCATTCATCAGGCTGTGAGCGTAGAACCGGTGGATATCATCAGTATGCAGATTACTAAGAGTGTCAACAGTGAATCCGGAAAAGAGGGTAAGGCATCGGATACCATGGGGACAAAGCATAGAATCGGTTTCGGCCTGTATATGGTAAAAGGGAGTGTCAATGTGCAATTGGCGGAAAAAACGGGATTTTCTCAGGAAGATGCGGATATGTTAAAGGAGGCGTTGAAGACATTGTTTGAAAATGATGCTTCTTCCGCAAGGCCGGAGGGAAGTATGGAGGTGTGTGAATTGTATTGGTGGCAGCATACCGAGAAGATACCGGCTGTTTCTACGGCGCAGGTCCACAGGAGTGTGAAAGTTAAGGCAAGGGAAGACGAGACGAAATCCTATGCGGACAGGCCCAGGTCATATGCGGATTATGAAATCGTGCTGGAGAATCCTGAAGGCTGTGTAGAGCCGGAGGTGTATCATTTTGTATGAGGAAGAGGAATACCTTCAATTGTCCGGCATACAGCATTTTGCATTCTGCCGGAGGCAATGGGCGCTGGCTTATCTGGAGCAGCAGTGGCAGGAAAATGTGAGAACGGTGGAAGGAAAGCTTCTTCATGATAAGGCGCATGATGTGATGAGCAGGGAGTCACGGGGGGAAGTGCTCATCTCCAGGGCCATGCCCATCTGCTCTAAGGAGCTGGGAATCAGTGGGGAATGTGATGTTGTGGAATTCCATCGTTCGCCGGAGGGGGTCTCGCTGTGGGGCAGAGAAGGTACTTATGAAGTGGTTCCGGTGGAATATAAGCGGGGGCGGCCGAAGGAAAGTCATGCGGATCTGCTGCAGCTGGCGGCACAGGCTATGTGCCTTGAGGAAATGCTGTGCTGCAGGATTCCTTATGGTTATCTCTTTTATGGGGAAACCAGACACAGAGAAAAAGTAGAAATTTCAGAGGCGCTTCGGACAGAAGTGCGAGAAATGTTCCAGGAGATGCATGGCTATTTTGCCAGAAGATATACACCAAAGGTAAAGTGGAGTAAAAGCTGTAATGCCTGTTCTCTGAAGGAAATCTGCATGCCTGTCCTTGGGAGGGGAAAATCAGCGGCGGATTATATAGATGCAAGGATGCAGGAGACAGAATCTTAGTAATTGTAATGTGAAATTTATGTTGCGGCAGGGTGTTTTCTGATTGTCATAGATTCTCATATGCGTAAGGGTCAGAGGAAAAGGAATAGAAAATGAAGAAATTATTGAATACACTTTATATTACATCTCCTAATCGTTATCTGTCATTGGATGGAGAAAATGTGGTGATATTGGAGAAGGAACAGCCGATTGGAAGAGTGCCCTTACACAATCTGCAGTCCATTGTAACGTTTGGTTATACGGGAGCAAGCCCGGCTTTGATGGGGGCGTGTGCCCAGCGGAATATTGATCTGGTATTCTTAAGCGGAAATGGAAGGTTTCTTGCCCGGATAGTGGGAGAGGTCTATGGAAATGTAACTTTGCGCAAGGAACAATTCAGAAGAAGTGACAGTGATGAGGCCCGTATCCGGATTGCAAGAAACTGCATCATGGGAAAGGTATATAATGCAAGATGGGTTCTGGAACGTGCTGCCAGAGATTATGCTATGAGACTGGATGTGGAAAAGTTCAAGAGTAAATCGGCCTTTTTAAAAGAAAGTCTGACCAAAATAAGAAACTGTGAAAATGCGGACACTTTAAGGGGATTGGAAGGGGAAGCAGCATCCGTGTATTTCTCTGTATTTGATGATATGATCCTTCAGCAGAAGGAATATTTTAAGTTTGAAGGACGTAATCGCAGACCTCCAACAGATGCGGTGAATGCAATGCTTTCTTTTGCTTACATATTGCTGACGTCCATGTGTGCCAATGCATTGAATACAGTGGGATTGGATCCGTATGTAGGATTTTTTCATACGGACAGGCCGGGGCGGAAGTCATTGGCATTAGATATGGTGGAAGAACTCAGGAGTGTTATGGCGGATCGATTCGTGCTTACGTTGATTAACCGGAAAGTAGTCCACCAGGATGGATTTCTGCAGAAGGAAAATGGGGCCGTTGTCATGGATGAAGAGACAAGGAAAATTTTCCTGACACATTGGCAGAGCAAGAAGCAGGAGACGATTAAGCATCCTTTTCTGGATGAAAAGGTGGAGTGGGGGATGGTTCCTTATGTACAGGCTATGCTGCTGGCGAGATATCTGAGGGAAGATTTAGATGAGTATCCGCCCTTTTTCTGGAAATAAGAAATTGAAAAAATGGATTCTTATGATTTTTCCCATATGAATCAGATACATTATTCTGGTTGAGCTGTTTATTTTTGTATCCCTGCATCGGGCTGTTCTGATAGCGTTTATAGCGTTGGTTTTGAGTCTGGAAGATGGGACAGCAGATTTGCGGCAGCATTTTTAAATTATGGATGCATTTCTTTTCCGAAAAGGGGAAATAAAATGTTTAAAAACAGCTGAAGTGATAAGTGGTTGAAGGAAGGATGAGGGTAGGATGCTGGTGTTGATTACATATGATGTAAATACGGAAGATGCCGCCGGACGGGCACGCTTGCGGAAAGTGGCGAAGCAATGTGTGAATTATGGGCAGAGAGTGCAGAATTCTGTTTTTGAGTGTAATGTGGATGCTGCAAAATGTCGTCAGATTAAAGCACTGTTGGAGGGAATTATTGATAAAAAGACAGATAGTCTTCGTTTTTATTATCTGGGAGATAATTACAAAAATAAGATTGAGCATATAGGAGCGAAGCCTGGTTTTGATGTGGCTGAACCGCTTATTTTTTAATTGATGGTGCTTCCAATATTGTGGTGCGAATATGAAGTATACATAGTTTCGCAGGGACATTCGCACCGTAATAGTACAGAGTAATATGTATAATTTTCAATTTTTTAGTTGATACTATTACACTGTTTATAATTTTTTGGTAAATATGTATATGACTTTGATATTTTATTAGTATGTTTTATACATTTTTGCTGTGTCTTCCCCTGTGGGGGAAGTGGATTGAAATTTGCCAGGGCGAGGAAAGAGATGAGCCTGGCAGGTGTCTTCCCCTGTGGGGGAAGTGGATTGAAATACGAACCGTAACACAAAAGAGACTGTTGTAGGCGTGTCTTCCCCTGTGGGGGAAGTGGATTGAAATATTTCGTCATATATCTCTTTGTATTCGCCGGTAGTGTCTTCCCCTGTGGGGGAAGTGGATTGAAATAGGTTTGTTTTTATATTTTATTCTTCTTGCAGATGTGTCTTCCCCTGTGGGGGAAGTGGATTGAAATCCGCAGCTACCGTGTTATGGATATGGATACCATGGTGTCTTCCCCTGTGGGGGAAGTGGATTGAAATTCCAGTCTTAAGGAATTCTATGACTTCCTCAATTGTGTCTTCCCCTGTGGGGGAAGTGGATTGAAATATCTACTACAACGCCGGATGAGACAACCACTGCAGGTGTCTTCCCCTGTGGGGGAAGTGGATTGAAATCACCAAAGACCGCGGATGGATAGTATATCCTTAGTGTCTTCCCCTGTGGGGGAAGTGGATTGAAATAATCCGAAGTATCTGAATATCGGCAGTTATGAATCGTGTCTTCCCCTGTGGGGGAAGTGGATTGAAATGGTTGATATCGACATGTATCGCGCGTGCGAGCTGGTGTCTTCCCCTGTGGGGGAAGTGGATTGAAATGCTAATTCGGATTCCTGGTTATACAACGTTTTCTAGTGTCTTCCCCTGTGGGGGAAGTGGATTGAAATGT
The DNA here is from genome assembly GCA_910584435.1 of uncultured Acetatifactor sp. GTDB lineage: Bacteria > Bacillota > Clostridia > Lachnospirales > Lachnospiraceae > Acetatifactor. The sequence goes on along the minus strand of CAJUAP010000036.1, from coordinate 81 downwards.
CTCCGCCGGAATTACTGACTTATCTGTGGCAAGTGTCTTCCCCTGTGGGGGAAGTGGATTGAAATTCGTCATGTTTCTTGA
>CAJUAP010000035.1 GCA_910584435.1 uncultured Acetatifactor sp. | reverse complement strand
AGCTGATGCACCTTCGCCAAGCGGAAGCATGGAGGGAGAAGATGAAACTGATGCACCTTCGCCAAGCGGAAGCATGGAGGGAGAAGATAAAGCTGATGCACCTTCGCCAAGCGGAAGCATGGAGGGAGAAGATGAAACTGATGCATCCTCAGAAAGTGGAGGCACAGACAGCGGAAAAGGAGCTGATACATCCTCTGTAAGTGGAAATCTGAACAGCGGAAGCAATGATATATCCTCAGTAAGTGATGGCAGATCCGGCGGTTCGGCGGAAGAAATGCCGGAGCAGGGCACTATAAATATGCTGGCAGAGGAAATGAGAACCAATGTATCGGCAGGTGCGGCGGAGGAAGGGCTTGAGACAACAAGGACGGTACCATTGTCTGAACTTGTGAAAGAAAATGATATCTACAAATATGTATTCGATATTAATGAATTCGCAGCAGGAAATATTAGAGTATATGTAAATTTTGTGGAAGAGAAAAATGACGGCAGCGATGGGGATGGAAGCGGCGGCAGTTCTGATACAGGCTATGCGGTTACCACTGTTTCCAGTACGGGCGGCCAGGCGGCAACGAACCTGAAAAGTGCCGGCGAAGGTGAAAAGATATATATTACCCCTGCATCCGGCAGCGGCTATGTTCTAAAAAACCTGACTGTGACAGGCAGCGGGAGTGGGAATGATATTCCTGCCGCAAAGGAAAGCGGCGGCAGACAATATTCCTTTATCATGCCTGCGGAGGAAGTGAGGGTAGAGGCACAGTTTGAACCCATCCATATTATTATGACGTCAAATGTAAGCGGCAGCGCCTCCTGCAGCGGTAATGAGGAAGGAATCGCTGTCCTGCATGTGAAACCGGATTCTGCATATATTCTGAAGGAAGCGCCTGTTGTGACGGACATGGATGGGAATACAATCCCCATATCCCAAAAACAAAGCGGTTCCTATGTGTATGAATTCGATATCACGAAGGCAAGCGCCCCTTGTCTGGTACGGATTCATTTTGAGAAACAGAATAAGGATCAGGCGGTGGATACCTCCAAGGATAATATTAAGGATGCGATAGATGAGCTGGAACAGGTATCCTCTGATATAGAAAATTCAGTAATCAGGATACAGGATATTACTAAGGATTCGGAGGGGAATATTAAGAGCTGGGATCAGCTGACACAGGCTGAACGAGACGAGCTGACGCAGGAAGTGATAGAACTCACGGGATTGCTTGGCAGTGTAACAACTTCAACCTCATCCATATTGAGCAATCTGGCGGCAATTTACAATATTCTCTCGCCCTACGTGTCTGACAGCTATCAGGATGCATTGGACAGCATCAGAGCAGCCACAGACAATGTACAGGCGGTGATAGATTCCCTGCAGTCGGCCGCAGATGGTGTCAGGGGAATTGTCAATTACATAAACGCGCAGCCTGATATCACTTTCAGAAAATTTGGTGATGACTTCAGCGCCGCTAAGGAGGCATTCCATGATCAGCTAAAGGGCTTATCGGACAGTATCAGGATATTAAGTGATAATGCCTCCATAAATACAGATCTTCTGAATGAAGACCTGAGAGCGGTAAACGATCAGCTGAATGTGGTGTTTAACCTGCTTGCGGACCGCACTGTTGATATCCAGGAGTTAAGCATTGAAGAACTGTATGAAGATGTGGATGATGATCATCTTGATTCCATTACCACAGGAAGGGTGGAGACCTGTACGAATAGAGGTATCGTTAAGGGCGATATCAATGTGGGAGGTATTGCAGGCTCCATGTCCATTGACGATGAAGATCCGGAGGACAGCGCGGCAGGCAAAATCGAATATGAAATCGGCAGACGTTTTATTACCAAGTGCCTTGTGACGGACAGTGTGAATGAGGGTTATGTGACTGCCAAAAAGGATGGTGCAGGAGGCATCTGCGGTTATATGAACCATGGCATTATCGTGGAATCCAAAGGTTATGGAAGCGTGAAGAGTACGGAAGGCGGCTATGTCGGCGGCATTTGCGGGGAGTCGCTTACCATGATTAAGAGATGCTATGCCCTCTGCTCCGTATCCGGGGGCAGCAATGTGGGAGGAATTGCAGGATTTGCAGACACGCTTCAGGACTGCTACGCGATGGCTTCCGTGGAGGCGGAGAAGGGGCGGTCAGGGGCTATCGCGGGACAGATTGCATCCTACGAGGAGGTTGACGCGGATGCAGCAGGGGAGGATGCGAAGGTTTCCGGAAATTATTATGTGGGAAGCGGTGTATACGGCATTGACAATATCAGCTATGTAGGTGTGGCAGAACCGATTTCCTATCAGGAGCTTCTGGCCGTGGAACGGATGCCGCTGCAATTCTGGCATCTTAAGGTGATATACCGGATAGATGATACCGTTCTGGGTGTGCAGGAGGTTCCCTACGGTGCCAAACTGGATAACCTGGACTATCCCCAGATACCGGGCAAGGAAGGTTTTTATGGCGTGTGGCCGGACGTATCGGAGCAGGTTATGGAGGGGACATATGTGGTAGAGGGGGAATATAAAGAGAATGTCACTGTAGTCAGGAGCAGCGGCGGTGAAGAGGTGAATACAATGGAGGCCGTCAGGATGAAACCCTATGCCCTGGTGGCGGATGTATTCACAGAGGACGTGATACTGAGCGCAGCCATCAGCAGTTTTGTGCCCCCGGCAGCAGCGGAGAACAAAGAGAATGTAGTATATGAATTATCCCTTGAGAACAGTGGAATTGGAGAAAATGACAAATTTGCGGTAAGAATCCTTAACCCCTATGAGAAGGCTGTTGTCTATGGATATCAAAACGGACAGTGGACAGAGTGCGAGAGTAAAGTAAGGGGGCAGTATCTGCAGGTTGAAATGACAGGAACCCAGGAATATTTCTGCGTGGCGGAGCAGAAGTCAAAGCTTATGGCCATAGCAGGTATTGCGGCAGGTGCAGGGGCATTGTTCGCTGCTTTCCTCCTGCTGCTTAAGAAAGTGAAGCCGGGTAAGGGGAAAAGAAAGGCGCAGAGAAAAGCGTAAAGAAGTTTTGACAGCTCCTTTTATCGGTTCAGTAAAAAAGCATTGATGCAGAGGGGGTATACTGCAGACCGCCAGGATTTACAGTGATGCCTCCGGAAAAGGACCTGACTGGCGGTCTGCAGTCTGTACTGCAAATTTAACCGGAGTGCGGTCTAAATTGAGATATTCTGCGCCATGGCGGATGCCTGGGGGGCGGTGCTGGAAAGCGGAACTGATTCTGAGAGTACTTCTCTGGCAACGTAAAGGTGCATATCGGAATCGGCAGCAAGTGCCCATTTGACCAGACGGATATGCATATATTCCAGTTCCAGGCAGGTAATACTATAGGGATGTACACAGCTTCCGCAGTTATAATAACAGGTGTCGGTTCCGGATAGCGCAGGGCGGTGCGTGTGCCCGGTGATTAAGATATGATGTTCCTGTTCCGCCCAGCGGTGCAGCAGCTGTTCCGTTTTCTGCTTTTTGGTATAGTTTCTGGCCGCACTGGTGGGATCAAGGACACCGTAGTGTTCCAAGGGTTTCCACAGATATCTCACCAGGAAACGGGAAAAACGCCAGAGCACGGAATTGAAAAAATCTGCCTGATGCCCATGGGTGAGGTAGACATTTTGGAAATCAGGGTCAAGAGTATTTTCCAGTATGATTCCCGGATAGAATCTTATATCCGGTAAAAGGGGCTGGCGTTCCAGGTAGGGATTACTGCCGCAGCAGCAGGGATAGGTGCTGCAGTTTCGTACTGTGTAGCGGATATCTTTTTTTATCATATCATGATTGCCGTACAGCATGTACAAACGTCCCTGCCTGTGGAACAGGGACAGGAGGGAAAAAACGTCCCCATGTGCTTCAATAATCTGTTTCATGCTGCGGTTTTCCCAGAGTTCGTCTCCGTCCCCCAGTTCAATATAAGTATAACCGGTGCGGTAATAATGCTGCAGGGCGGCGTAATACAGATTTTGGTTCTTCAGAAAATTGTCGTTGGTGGTACCAACACCCCGATGGCAGTCACTGAACAGGACATATTTTGTACAGTGATTCAGCGGGAGTCTGGGCACGTTCTCAAATGATTTGCTCAAGCGGGAATAGTAGCTCATAGGCATCACCTGCGGCCTTCGGTAATGAAATAAAAGAAGGCTTTCTGAGAAGAAATTATTATATGGTATGAAATCAGGGGGAAAGTGTGAGAAGAAAATCTAATCGCTTGCGGCAGAGGCCGCTTCGCGAAGATTTTCTACGGCGCAAGAACAGCGCCTGCTCACACTGTGATTGTTTGTGCCGCTAAGAGGGGGCGAAGCACGCCTCTTTGGGCGGCATGTCTGGAAGCGTCAGCATTTGTGTTACTGTTCACTCGTCACTACCGCGAGGTATTTTTATGCGTATTTTGCATGAATCATCCCAAGCTGTCAGAATGACAGCTTTGAATACTGTGCGCGAAATCGCCGCTCAAAGTGAACAGTAACGCATTTGCACATGTGGATAATTTCGGTTCTGATAGAATATTGCAAAAATTTTGTGTTTGTGTTATCCTGTCAAAAATATAATCGGGATTTGGAGGGAAAAATAGTATGAGTAAAGATTTAGTACCATTTTGGGAAAAGCTGTATCAAGAAAAAGATAATGTATCATTTTCTAATAATCCTAATACAACTATTACCGAATTTGAGCATTTAATTAACAACCCGGCAAGAATATTAGAAGCAGGGTGTGGAGAAGGTCAAAATGCCATATACTTGGCAGGGCAGGGACACCTTGTTGATGCGTTTGATTTGTCTGAATATGGGATTGCAAAATTAAAACACAGATGTGAATTAGCAAATACAAAAGTAAACGCATTTGTTGCAGATTTAACTACATATCAGTTTGAACAGTATTACGATATGATTATCTGTTTTGGAACATTATGTTTTGTGGCTAAGAATGAGTGGAAGAAATTTTTAAATAATGCAAAAAAGTATACAAATATAGGCGGCATCCATATAATCCAAATATTTACAGATGCGGTACCTGCATCTGAAGATATTGCACCATTTGCAGTTGGATTGGCAGAGGATGGAGAACTCAAAGAATCATATCTTGATTGGGAAATATTACAGTTTAAGTCCTATGTGTTTGAAGATGAACATCCAAATGTACCAAAACATCTGCACGCATCAAATAAAATTGTTGCCAAAAGAGTAAAGTAACAACTTTCAGTTTTCATAAACAATTATTCTCACAATTACAATAGGATAAGTAACACAGCGTCAGAGCATATAGAAACAATTCTATGTCCCTTATCCTATTGTAAAGGAGCAGATTTATGAGCAAAGACAGCAAGACAGGACAACAAGCCGCCCGGCAGCACCCATTCACAAAATTATCGTAGAAAAGCATTATGCAGGCACTGAAAAAATGGAAACGGTATTCAAACGGATAGTGGAGGAACAGATAACAAAAAGGTTAGGGAGATAGCAGAAAATTATTTAGACTTAGTTTCTTAGATTTATTAAGGTAATAAGAACGCACCTTTTAATCTCTTTAACAAATTACAGACATCAATTCCAGTGTTAGATTGCAGATATTTAAATGCTTGACTTGAATATGGGCAGCTGTTCTCGTACTATTAAATATAAGAACTAATGCTCCAGGTTTAAGGATTCGGAATAATTCTTTTCCCCAGGATTCCACCCAATTCTGATATTCTAAAATATTTTTTCTGTTTTTATCATACCATCGAGCATTGCGAACGCCTCCGGCTAAACCGCTTCCATACGGAATGTTTTTTACTAATGTAGAATTAGAATTTTTTACTTTATCTAATCTGCGATTAATTTCTTTTTCGTCCCATGAACGTCCTATAAATTCATAGTTATAAGGTGGGTCCGTAATGCAGCAAGCAATGCTGTCATTATCCATTTGCTGCATAATAATAAAACAATCCCCACAGAGAATACTGTTTGTAGCTATCATTTTATATGTTCTCCTAAATACACTATTTATCGTTTTGCATTGAGAATTTCCGCTTCGTGATCGCCCGGCTTTTGGGCGTTAAAAACCAAAAATCCTGTCTTGCTTCCGCCCGGTGTTCCGGGGAAAGCCATAGATATGCACCTCATCCGTATACTTCCATTATACAGAATGATTGTAAAAGTGCAATTCCCAAAGTGTAAACTTCATCAAGAATCATTAGGATGTGTTATTCATAGGAAACAAAGGTAGATGCGGACATGAGGGCTATATTGCTGCAGATTTTAATTGATATCAGCATTCGGAGCATAACCTGGCTGCATCATTGAAACTGCCTTGTTATTAAGTATTTGTTTTGTTATAATAGGTATGATGAGAAAACAGAACGATACTTTATCATTTCCTGAGGAGTCAGACAAATGAATCCATATATCCAAAATTTAAACCGTATAGAGTTTTTGATTACATATGCTTGTACAGGGCACTGTAAGCATTGTTCTGAAGGCGGGCATGCTATGCGCGGCGAGCATATAGATGGCAGTGCCGCGGTGCTGGCTGTTGAAAAAATCTGCGGCGCATTTGCCATAGATTCCCTGATGACATTTGGCGGAGAACCCTTACTGTATTATGAGGAAGTCTGTAAGATTCATGCTGCTGCACAGAAGATGAAGATTCCTAAGCGGCAGATTATTACAAACGGTTTCTTCAGCAGGGATAAGGAGCAGATAAAAGCTGCCGCTGTGAAACTGGCTCAGAGCGGCGTGAATCAAATTCTGCTGTCAGTGGACGCATTCCATCAGGAAACCATTCCTTTAGAACCGGTGAAAACCTTTGCCGAAGCCGTAAAAGGGGCAGGTATTCCGCTAAAGGTGCATCCGGCCTGGCTGGTGGACAAAAATGATCCGAATCCTTATAATAGGCGGACGGGGGAAATCCTGGAAGAATTTGAACAAATGGAGATAGCTGTCTCGGATGGAAATGTCATTTTCCCTTCAGGCAATGCACTTAAATATCTGGGCGAATACTTTGAAGCTGACAGAAAATATACGAATCCATACACTGAGAATCCCGAGGATATCCGTTCTATCTGTTTTGAGCCCAATGGCGATATCCTTGGCGGCAATATATATCAAAGGGATATTCTTGATGTGCTTGAAAACTATGCGCCATAAATTAGTAATCTATCATGCATTTTTGTTGCAAGAGGTAAATCAGCCAGCTCTGATGATTAGAAAATTATTTCAAAATCAGACTTAAATAACTACAAAGAAAGCTTGCCCGTCAAAGCTGAATTAAGATAGTTATTGTTGACATTAGAACTTCTGCGATGTAGTATATATAGTAAAGGCGCATGCTTCATTTTTGTCAATTGATTATTCTATGATTGAGAATAATCTTTAGAAATCAGAACTGCATGTAAAGAAAATGCGATCATGTGAAGAATATCTTCAACTGTAGATTTTCTATGATATAAAAGGGGGTGGTTATGATGTGGGGTGGATGATAGAAAGAGCTTAAAATAGTTTTCTGTTATCGAGAAGAATGCATATCTTTAGTTTTCCTATGTATGAAGGATTAGAAAAAGGTGCATTACATTAAAGTACTTATTGTCTTGTTGGGGAATCCATTATGACAAAATGGCGAATATGAGAAATCGAAACTAATGGAAATTTAAGACTAATGAGTATAACTTGCAAATGAATTTTGAATTAGCGAGTAGCAGTTCTGCGTTATGAAGATGCGCGACAAAATTATAAAAGGAGAATTTAAATAATGAAATTAATCAGAAAAATGGTATCAGCAATAATTCTATTTACGTTGACATTCAGTGTCTTTTACCCAATGGGTCATGTGCATGCTGAGGAAGATTTTGCTATGGATGTGAAACAAAAAGCCGGATTAGATTTTTTCTTTTGTAATGCAGAAAACATAGATTCTGAGGTTTATGGGGGGGCATATTTTGATGAAAATGGTAATTTAGTGATGCTATATACAAATTATGATCCAAATGTGAAGTCTGTTGGGGATTCGGTAATTAGTGAGGCACAAAATAGGGATTTTGTGGATATAAAAAGGGTGATATTTTCTTATATGGAATTAAAAAATTATCTGAATATATTAATTGAAGAATTGGATTTTTCTAAAACAGGAGTAGATGCATTAGATATTGATATTATTAATAACAAAGTGCAAATATTCATAGAAAAATTAGACAATGAAAAAGTCAAAACAATTTCTTCCATAGTACCGATAGAAGCAATTGATTTTGTGGAAGGAGAAGTTATCAATATAGAAGATGAAATAACAGAAGATTATACTTTAACATCAAATTGCTATTCAGCAAATGCAAAAGCGGCAACTATTACATTAACTCCGGGTCAGAAAATATGTTACGGAAAATATTCAGCAAGTCTGTTTCTGCCAGGTGTTCAATGGTTAAAAGATTCTTACGAATATGAACAAGGGTTTCTGACAGCAGGACATATTAGTGCCTCTGAAGGAGACGCAATCTATGATGCAGATAATAATTTAATTGGAACAGTTGCCAGAAAGCTGCAGACTAATACAACAGATGTTGCATTAATAAAAGGCAATCCTGATTATAATTATCAAAATGGATTATTAAATGGTGAGTATCCTCTTACAATGTATGCGTTAAAAGAAGATTATGGAATCCCTGTTAATACAAAACTTACTGTTTATTCATATTTGGGTAATAAGACAGGATTATTAGTAAGTAATAATTATACTTATGTAAATGCAGATAAAAATATAGTATGGGGTAATATGATTCGGACAACTATAAGTACAAGTGACGGTTATAGCGGGGCACCTGTTGCGATTGATGATTCAAGTTATACTGACAATAAAGTTATTGTAGGGTATCATAAAGGCAGGGCAATAGTAGATAATAAAGTTTATGCCTTTCATGGGAATCTCTATTATGTTATTCAGGAAATTCCTGATTTAAAATTTGTAAAATGAGGAAAAAGGTTATTATATTCATTTCAGCTGCTGCAGTTTTGTTGTTTTCCTTTTTGTTAGTGGTATATATGTACACAAATAAAACAGGTATAAATGAATCGAAATTGAATAAAACCAATTTGAATGAGACGAAATTTGCCCAAACGGAATTTCTACAGGAAATCAGTTTTACACTGGTTGAGAGCAAAATCCAGGATGACCATCTAACCTTACTTCTGTCAATTGAAAACAGAAGTAATTATGAGATAATGTATGGTGAATTCTATATATTAGAAATGCTGATAGATGGCAGATGGTATGAAATTTATTCTCCCGGCGAGTGGTATGATATTGGATATGCTCTGCAGGCGGGCGGCTGCGATGAGATAGAGATAGAAATAAAAATAAACAATCCCACCGATTTTCAAGAAGGGACATATCGAATTATGAAAGATGTGTTATTCATGGAAGATAAAGTTACACGCGGACAAGAGGGATATATAGCTGCAGATTTTGAATTATATTAGCATCCGGGGCATAAACCCGGCTGCATCATCGAAGCCGCAGGAATACAGGCAATTGCTGATATTCCTGTGGTTTTGTATTGCATTTTACTGTGCTTTGTGATATGATTCATGACGGTGGAACGTATAGGAAAAACGTCCTTAAAAATAAAGTGATGCCCGGCGGGGCAGAAAGGAAGTATGTAGGAAATGAAACAGGGTTTTGACGACATTGTGGCGAAGGTGCAGAAGTGCAGCAAGAAGACAGTATCCGTATCCGTGGCACAGGATTCTGCGGTTCTTGAGGCTGTCAGGGAGGCAAAGACCCGGGATATTGCCGATGCGATTCTGGTAGGCGATGAGGCGAAGATCAGAGATGTGGCGGCTTCTATTCACATGGATTTGTCTGGGTATGAGATTATTGATGAACCGGATGTGATTCAGGCATCCCTGAAGGCCGTGAAACTGGTTCATGACGGCCGGGCGGATATGTATATGAAAGGATTAATTGATACTAAGGATTTCCTCAAGAGCGTGCTGGATAAGGAAGTCGGTCTGCGTACCGGCAAGCCCCTTTCCCATGTCTGCGTGTTTGAAATTCCCGGTATTGACAGGCTTTTGTTCCTGACAGACGTGGCATTTATGACATATCCCACATTGGAGGATAAGGTAAATATCATTAAGAACACCGTTCCCGTATGTAATGCCTGCGGTATTGAGCTGCCCAAGGTAGCGCCCCTGGCGGCAGTGGAAGTGGTGAATCCCAAGATGCCGGCAACTGTGGAAGCAGCTGAGTTGACGAAAATGTGTGAAGAGGGACAGCTTACAGGCTGCATTGTGGATGGTCCTCTTTCTCTTGATCTTGCCATAGATGCGGAGGCTGCAAAGCATAAGGCGGCTACTGACAGGAAGATTCAGGGAGATGCAGACATTCTCCTGTTCCCGGATATCCATGCGGGCAACCTGGTATATAAGGCCATTGTACATATGGTGAAGGTGAAGAACGGCTGCATTCTTACCGGCACAAAGGTTCCTGTTATCCTTACCAGCCGTTCCGACAGCTTTGAGACAAAGGTAAACTCTCTTGCACTGGCAGCAGTTGTTGCAGAGGAAATGAAGAAAGCATAATAAACCCTTCATGGGCTGTCCGGGGCCGTTATGCGGCGGAAGTGTTCTATAATGGAAACGATATTTGTTATTAATCAGGAGGAAAAAAGAGATGTCCATCAAAAGTTTAATTATCAATCCCGGTTCAACCTCCACCAAGATAGGTGTATTTGAGGATGAAACATTATTATTTGACGAAACGCTGAGACATTCTACGGAAGAGATCGGACAGTTTGATTCTATTGTGGCTCAGAAGGATTTCCGTAAGAAAATCATCACCGATTTTCTGGAAGGGAAAAATTTCGATATCAAGAGTCTGAATGTGATAGTGGGCCGCGGGGGAATGCTGAAGCCGATTCCGGGAGGCACCTATGCCGTGACGGAAGAACTGCTTGCCGATCTGAAGAAGGGGGTGCAGGGACAGCACGCATCCAATCTGGGAGGTATTCTGGCAAAGGAAATAGCGGATTCCATCGGCGTTCCTTCCTACATTGTAGACCCTACGGTGGTTGACGAGCTGATGCCCATTGCCAGATATTCCGGTGTGCCGGAGCTCCCCCGTGTGAGTATTTTCCACGCGTTGAATCAGAAGGCTGTGGCAAAAAGATATGCCAAAGAAATCGGGAAAGCTTATGAGAGCTTACGCCTGATTGTGGTACATATGGGCGGCGGCGTGTCCGTAGGCGCACACGAATACGGAAAGGTGGTTGACGTATTCAATGCATTGGATGGTGACGGCGCTTTTTCACCGGAAAGGGCGGGTGCGGTGCCCAGCGGCGCCCTGATTAAGATGTGCTTCTCAGGCAGATATTCCGAGAAGGAAGTATATGGCAAGGTAGTAGGGAACGGAGGATTTAATGCGTATCTCGGCACCAATGATATGCGTGAGGTGACGAAGCGTGCCAATGAAGGAGATGAGAAGGCAGCGGAGGCAAAGCAGGCGTTTCTGCTTCAGGTGGCTAAGGATATCGGTTCCATGGCATGTGTGTTGAACGGCAAGGTGGATCAGATCATCGTTACCGGCGGTATTGCTTACGGTGCGGATATTGTGGCGGCATTGAAGGAGAGGGCGGAATGGATTGCACCCTTTACCGTGTATCCCGGTGAAGATGAATTGCTGGCATTGGCACAGGGCGCTCTGCGTGTGCTGAACGGGGAAGAGGAAGCAAAAGTTTATTAAAGTACAGCAGTGATCCGCGGCAGGCAAAAAGGTTATTCAGAAAGAAAAAGTCCATCTCATACGGGATGGACTTTTTTATCTTAAATACAAAAAGGAAAATCATAGGAGTCTTACTGTCTGTTGTATTAAATATCAAACTTAAAATACCTCTTAGCATTGTAATAAGAAATATCCTTGATAATTTCGGACAAAATCTCCATATCTGCCGGGAAGCCGCCGCCTTCTACCCAGGTACCGATCAGGTTGCACAGGATACGGCGGAAGTATTCATGTCTGGTGTAGGAGAGGAAGCTTCTGGAATCCGTCAGCATGCCTACGAAACCGGACAGGTTGCCCAGGTTTGCCAGGGAGATGAGCTGTTCCGTCATACCAATCTTGTGGTCATTGAACCACCATGCGCTGCCCTGCTGAACCTTTGCAACAGCAGAGGAGTCCTGGAAGCAGCCGAGGATGGAACCGATTGCCTGGTTGTCGTTGGGGTTGAGGCTGTAAAGGATGGTTCTGGGAAGTTCATCCGTGGTGGCAAGTGCATTCAGGAAATCTGCCATCTGCATGGAGGGAGTGTCATTGTTAATGCAGTCATAGCCGGTATCGGGTCCTAACTTCTGATACATAGGAGTATTGTTGTCCCGCTTACAGCCGAAATGAAGCTGCATAGCCCAATCTCTCTTATGATATTCCCTGCCTACAAAGAGCATGAATGCAGTCTTGAACTTCAATTGTTCTTCTCTGGTCAGAATCATTCTGTTCAGTCTCTTTAAGAAGATAGCTTCAATTTCATCGTCGCTAGCAGGATAATACATCACATATTCCAATGCGTGGTCAGATACATTGCAGTGCATGGAGGCGAAGAAATCCATACGTGTTCTCAGGGCATCCTTCAATGCGGCAAAGCTTGTGATCTCAGCAATACCCACAACTGCAGCCAGTTTATCCAGATAATCCAGATAATCCGGTTTCTCAATATTCATAGCCTTGTCAGGCCTCCATGCGGGCAGTACCTTCACATCAAAAGTAGTATCCTCTGCAATCTTCTTATGCCATTCTAAGGAGTCAATGGGATCATCCGTTGTACAGATTAAGGTTACATTGCTCTGTTTGATCAGGTTACGTACATTCATGGAAGGGTCGGCAAGCTTCTCGTTACAAAGATTCCATACTTCGTCTGCGGTTTTCCTGCTCAATACGCCGTGATAGCCGAAGTATCTCTGCAGTTCCAGATGGCTCCAATGGAAGAGGGGATTGCCGATGGCTTTGCCCAGGCATTCGGCCCATTTGCAGAATTTCTCATAATCGGATGCATCGCCGGTGATATACTTCTCGTCCACACCAAAGGAACGCATCAGACGCCACTTATAATGGTCGCCGCCCAGCCATACCTGGGTGATGTTGTCAAACTGACGGTTTTCTGCGATTTCCCTGGGATTGATGTGGCAGTGATAGTCAAGTACCGGCGTATTTTCTGCAAACTCATGGAACAGCTTCTTGGCTGTTTCATTTTCCAACAGGAAATCTTTGTCCATAAATTGTTTCATTGTTATTGCCCTCCATTTATATTTAAACTATTGTTACTAACGATGGTACAGTATAATGGCTGCTGCCAGTCAAATATGAACCCGTATAGAGTTCTTGCCGTATGCCCGCAGGAACAGAGGGACGGCGGTGATAAAACAGCTGCATTACCTGGTGGTGCCTCTCTTGATAATTTCGCCGGGAAATACTGTCTTCTTCGGCATTTCCTTCCCTTCCAGCAGACCTAACAGGATGGTAATCAAATGCTGGCATAAGGTTTCCAGTTTATTGTCTATACTGGTTAATTCCGGTTCACAGCAGTTTACCAGCATGGAATTATTGTAGCCTGAGATGGAAAAGTCCTCCGGTATCCGGTAATGAGCATCTCTGGCATATTTTACAGCGGCCAATGCCAGTGTGTCATCCGCGGCAATCACACCATGAAACTGCAGACCTGTTTCCTGTAAGCGTTTCAGGTATCCGGTCATGGCATGGATGTCTTCATGAGAGCCGCGGTAAAATTGTTCCAGCCCTTCCGTACTGCCTGTCTGCGCAAGCATTGCGGCGCGGTATCCTGCCAGTTTGCGCATGCCGCTGTAGGAAGTGGAATTATAGAAATACACAATGTCCCGGATGCCGCTGTGGATCATTTGAAGCGTGGCATTGTACATGGAAGTGTAATCATCGGAAACCACACTGTATACATTGGCGGCGTTCAATTCGCCGTTTAACAGCATCACCGGGAGCTGTGCAGCGGCATTGGCGATGTATTGGTTGTCGCTGTCCTTTTCGTAGATAAAATTAGAGCCTACCATAATAATGCCGTCAACCTTCTTAGTGATCAGCAGATTCATGGCGGCGGCACGTGCTTCCAAGTCGTACCCTGTGCAGCAGAGAAGGCTGTCATAACCGTTCTCGCGCAGTTTTTCTTCCACATAGTAGATACCTTTGGCAAGGTATAGATCAGAACTGTCTGCACACATGATGCCGATGGTTTTCATGGTGTTCAGGCCCAGCCCTCTTGCAAAAGCGTTGGGAGTATATCCGTACCGCTCAATGATGTCCAGAACCCTGCGCCTGGTCTTCTCGCTGACTTTTCTGCTGCCGTTGAGCACACGTGAAACTGTGGCGATGGAAACGCCGGCTTTTTCGGAGATGTCATAAATGGTCATAGGTTTTTCCTTAAATGTAAGTGGTTACAAAAAGCCCTACTTGAATTATAGCCAAACCCGGCTTCTTTTTCAAGATATTTTTTTAACAAATGGAAAAAGTGCTTATTGACGAAAGAAAAGTTTGGCAGTAAAATAGAGAATGTAAGCTCTTACATAGTCCGTTCTATTTTGTATTATGCAGGAGAGCACGAATACAATCATGTAATGTCCGCAGTGCGGGCAGAAGGGAGAGGAAATGGAAGTTTTAAACAAGGCAATGACAGGCAAAAAAGAGAGGCCCGTCAAGGTGGTACAGTTCGGAGAGGGTAACTTCCTTCGGGCATTTGTAGACTATATGATTGATATTGCCAATGAACAGGGCAGGTTCGACGGCGATATTGTGCTGATTAAGCCTATTGAATTCGGAAGCACAGAGAATTTCCACAAGCAGGACTGCCAGTATACCGTATCTCTGCGGGGCATTGTGGACGGCGAAGCAAAGGTATTGAACAGGCAGGTGACAAGTGTTGCGGACATTGTGGATACCAGCGCAGAGTATGAGAAATATATGGGGCTTGCCGAAATTGATACCCTTCGTTTTGTGGTTTCCAATACCACAGAGGCAGGTATTGTGTTCGATGCGGAGGACAGGTTCGAGTGGAATCCGCCCAAGACTTTTCCGGGCAAGCTGACGAAATTTTTATATCATAGATTTGAAACCTTCAAGGGCGATATGGGCAAGGGTCTTGTGATGCTGCCCGTGGAGCTGATTGATGACAACGGCATTATGCTGAAGAAGTGTGTGGTGCAGCTGATTGAGCTGTGGGGCTTGAGTGATGATTTCAGGAAGTGGGTGGACGAGGCGTGCGTATTTACGTCTACATTGGTGGATCGTATCGTTACAGGATATCCCCGTGACACCATTGAGGAAGAGTGGGAGAAGTTAGGGTATGAGGACCGCATTCTGGTGACAGGCGAGCCCTTCGCTCTCTGGGTGATTGAAAGTCCTAAGGATATCAGCAGGGAGCTGCCGCTGCCGGATGCGGGACTTCCCGTTATTTTTACCGACAACCAGAAGCCCTACAAGCAGAGAAAGGTCCGTATTCTGAATGGGGCACATACTTCCTTTGTGCTGGCTTCCTATCTGTGCGGCAATGATATTGTGAAGCAGTCCATGGACGATGGGGACATTAAGAATTTCATGGTGAAGACCATTTTTGATGAGGTGATTCCCACCCTGACGCTTCCGGAAGAAGAGCTGAAGGAATTTGCCGAGGCTGTGATTACCCGTTTTAATAATCCTTATGTAAAGCACGCGCTGCTTTCCATCTCCCTGAATTCCGTTTCCAAGTGGAGGGCAAGATGTATGCCCAGCCTTCTCGGCTACGTGGAGAAGTTCGGAAAGCTTCCTGTACATCTTGCATTTTCCCTGGCAGCATTGATGGCTTTCTATACAGGCACGGAGATTCGGGGCAAGGCGCTGATCGGCAGCCGCAACGGACAGGAGTATGAGATTCTGGACGATATGGATGTATTGGAATTCTTCCGCGACAACTGTCGGAAGGACAGCCGGGATTTTGTAACTGCTTTCCTTGGAAACGAGAACTTCTTCGGGCAGGATTTGAACCAGGTGGAAGGGCTTACGGACGCAGTTGCAGGTTACCTGGATGATATCAGGGCAAACGGTATGAGGGCAGCATTATGCAGAATTTCATAAAAATTAATGATAACGATAATGTGGTGGTGGCGCTGAATGCCATTCCGGCAGGCACAGCCGTCAGTGTGAAGGTGCAGGACGGCTGTGCAGGGGAAGCCGGATGCGGAGACAGTGTTCCGGAAGGAGACGGTGCTGTACAGAGCGGCAGGGCTGTCTGTGAGAAGGCGGTTACTGCCCTGGAAGAGATTCCGGCAGGCCATAAGATGGCAGTCTGCGATATTCCTGCGGGCGGTGAGGTCATTAAGTATGGATACCGCATCGGCAATGCAAAGGAAGATATCAAGGCCGGTGCATGGATTCATACCCATAATCTGAAGACTGCCTTAGGGGATCTGCTGGAATATACCTATGAACCGGTACAGGCTGTCATCAGTCAGGCAGAGGCGAAGAGCCGGGCCCGGGCAGGGGAAAGCGGAGAAGGCAGCAGCCAGGAACCGGCAGGAGGCAGCGGACAGGGGAGCAGCCAGGTGCAGACAGGAGAACGCTGCCAGGATGGCACAGAAGCGACCTTTATGGGATTCCGGCGTCCGGACGGAAAAGCAGGTGTCCGCAATGAGATATGGATTATCCCTACAGTGGGCTGTGTAAATAATGTGGCCGCTGCCATTGCGAAACAGGCCAATGCTTTTGTAAAAGGAACCGTGGAGGAAGTCATCGCATTTCCCCATCCTTACGGCTGCTCCCAGATGGGAGACGATCAGGAGCATACCAGGAAGATACTGGCGGATCTGATCAATCATCCCAATGCGGGCGGTGTGCTGGTGCTGGGGCTGGGCTGTGAGAACAGCAATATAGATGTATTAAAGCCTTACATCGGTGAATATGACGAGAACAGGGTGAAATTCCTGGTATCCCAGGAGCACGAGGATGAGATTGCGGCATCTGTGGAAATCATCAAGGGACTGATCGATTATGCGGCTGGATTTAAACGGGAACCCATCAGTGTGAGCAGGCTTGTCATAGGCATGAAATGCGGCGGCAGCGACGGGCTTTCGGGTATTACGGCCAATCCTTTGGTGGGGCGTTTCTCTGATAAGCTGATTTCACAGGGAGGAACTACCATTTTGACAGAAGTGCCGGAGATGTTCGGGGCAGAGACCATTTTGATGAACCGCTGTGCAAATGAGGAGCTGTTCCATCAGACCGTGGCACTGATCAATGATTTTAAGAATTATTTTAAGAGCCATAACCAGACCATTTATGAGAACCCTTCACCGGGAAATAAAAAGGGAGGCATCTCTACCTTGGAGGATAAATCCCTTGGCTGTACCCAGAAGTCGGGCAGTGCGCCGGTGATGGGAGTATTGCAGTATGGAGAGACCGTACAGACGCCGGGGCTGAATCTGCTCAGTGCACCGGGGAATGATCTGGTGGCGGCTACGGCGCTGGCGGCGGCGGGCGCTCATATCGTACTCTTTACCACAGGACGGGGGACGCCTTTTGCCTCTCCGGTGCCCACGGTGAAGATTTCCACCAATTCCAGGCTGGCAGGAAAGAAATCTAACTGGATTGATTTTAATGCGGGTGTGCTGGTGGAGGATGAGACCATGGAGGATGAGACGGAGCATTTGTTCGACTATGTGCTGGAGGTGGCTTCCGGTAAGAAGGTGTGCAGTGAAGCCGCCGGGTTCCATGATATGGCGATATTTAAACAGGGTGTGACGTTATAGACAAGAGACAACAGTTCAGTGACCTGTCTGAACTGTTATGAAAAAGTGTAAGAAGAAAATAAAGTATCTTAAAACGGCCTTGAAATGGGAAGCAGTTCCTGTTTTGAGGCCGTTTTGATTCAGTGTTCTGCCGTTACCGTAACTGCAGCTCTTTGATTATGCTTGCAGAACTTATGGCAGGAATGTTATAATGGGTGCAGGCAACGGAAAAGGAACATTCAATGGCAAAGAATATACAGAAACTAAAGCCTGATACGGTGGTTAAGAACTATCGGAGAGATAACGGACATTTTGCGGACTTTTTTGATGGTGAAATACAATGCAAAGAGCAGAAGTCGAATGCAGGATATTGACGAGGACGAATACCTGTCAAGGATGAAAAGGACGGATAACAAGGATGAAAAGGACGGATAATTTTGGACAGAGGCAGACATTTGGATGAGACTGCTGCAGGGATTTTATTGTTAATAAAATATTTATGATTTCTTTATTGCAATGTATATTTATTTTTATTATATTTGTTGTAGAACAAAAAGAGCAGGACTTGCATAAATGATATGCCGTTTGGACGGAACAGGAGGGCAATATGAATATACAGAAATTTACGCAGAAATCCATGCAGGCAGTGGAAGGCTGTGAGAAGCTGGCCTATGAGTATGGAAATCAGGAGATTGAGCAGGAGCATCTGCTGTACAGTCTGCTGACAGTGGAAGACAGCTTGATTTTGAAGCTGGTGGAGAAAATGGAAATCCAGAAGGAGCATTTTATCAAACGTGTGGAGCAGGCGCTGGCTAAGAGGACAAAGGTGCAGGGCGGCAAGGTCTACATCGGAGCGGATCTCAACAAAGTGTTGATCGGCGCGGAAAATGAGGCAAAGCTTCTGGGAGATGAGTATGTATCCGTGGAGCATTTGTTCCTTGCCATGCTTAAGAATCCCAACCGGGAAATCGGACTTATCTGGAAGGAATACGGTATTACCAGGGAACGTTTCCTGCAGGCGCTTTCAACGGTACGGGGCAATCAGAGAGTCACCAGTGACAATCCGGAGGCAACCTATGACACATTGGAGAAATACGGCCAGGAGCTGGTGGAGAAAGCCAGGAATCAGAAGCTTGATCCGGTGATCGGCAGGGACAGCGAGATTAGAAACATTATCCGCATCCTTTCCAGGAAAACCAAGAATAATCCAGTATTAATCGGTGAACCCGGCGTGGGGAAAACTGCAGTGGTGGAAGGTCTGGCCCAGCGTATTGTCAGGGGGGATGTGCCGCAGGGATTAAAGGATAAGAAAATTTTTGCCCTGGACATGGGATCGCTGGTTGCGGGCGCCAAGTACAGGGGTGAGTTTGAGGAACGTCTGAAGGCAGTGCTGGAGGATGTGAAGAACAGCGACGGTCAGATTATACTGTTTATCGACGAACTGCATACCATTGTGGGCGCGGGCAAGTCGGACGGGGCGCTTGATGCGGGCAATATGCTCAAGCCCATGCTGGCGAGGGGGGAACTGCATTGTATCGGTGCAACCACTCTGGACGAATACAGGCAGTATATAGAGAAGGATGCGGCACTGGAGAGGCGCTTCCAGCCGGTTATGGTGGAAGAACCCACGGTGGAAGATACCATTTCCATTTTGAGAGGATTAAAGGAGCGCTATGAGGTATACCATGGAGTGAAGATCATGGATAACGCCCTGGTCAGCGCAGCGGTGCTTTCCCATCGCTATATTTCCGACAGATTCCTGCCGGATAAGGCCATTGACCTTGTGGATGAAGCCTGTGCGCTTATTAAGACGGAGCTGGACAGTATGCCCTCGGAATTGGATGAACTGCAGCGCAAGATTATGCAGATGGAAATTGAAGAGGCGGCGCTGAAGAAGGAGGAAGATAAATTAAGCCAGGAGCGTCTGGCAGATCTGCAGAAGGAACTGGCGGAACTGAAGGAGAAGTTCGCCTCAGGAAAGGCCCAATGGGATAATGAAAAGGCTTCCGTAGACAGGCTTTCCAGGCTGCGGGAGGAGATTGACGCCATGAACAATGAGATTCAGATTGCCCAGATGGAGGGGAATCTGGAGAAAGCCGCGGAATTAAGCTATGGCAGGATGCCGGCGCTGAAGAAACAGTTGGAACAGGAGGAACAGGCCGGCGCTTCGGGGCTGTCCCTCGTGCGTGAGAAAGTGTCCGATGAAGAGATTTCCAGGATTGTTTCCCGGTGGACGGGGATTCCGGTTGCAAAATTGACAGAGAGCGAGAGGAATAAAACGCTGCACCTGGATGAAGAGCTTCACAGAAGGGTCATAGGCCAGGAGGAAGGTGTTACCAAAGTAACGGAGGCGATCATCCGGTCCAAGGCGGGTATCAAGGATCCCTCCAAACCAATCGGTTCCTTCCTGTTTCTGGGGCCTACGGGCGTGGGGAAAACGGAACTGGCAAAATCACTGGCAGCAGCGCTGTTTGATGATGAAAATAACATGGTGCGGATTGATATGAGTGAGTATATGGAGAAATATTCCGTATCCAGGCTTATAGGAGCGCCTCCCGGATATGTGGGATATGAAGAAGGAGGCCAGCTGACGGAAGCAGTCCGCAGAAAGCCATACAGTGTGGTTCTCTTCGATGAGATAGAGAAGGCCCATCCCGATGTGTTTAATGTGCTGCTTCAGGTGCTGGATGACGGCAGAATCACGGATTCCCAGGGCAGAACGGTGGATTTTAAGAATACCATTCTGATTATGACCTCCAATATCGGTGCAGGGTATCTGCTGGAAGGCATTGATGCGGACGGCCGGATCAGCGCCGATGCGGAAGCACAGGTCATGAATGATCTGCGCGGCCACTTCAGACCGGAGTTCTTAAACCGGCTGGATGAGACTATCCTGTTCAAGCCTTTGACGAAAGAAAATATCGGCGGCATTGTGGATTTGATTATAGCGGATCTGAACAGGCGATTAGAGGACAGGGATCTGCGGCTGGAATTGACAGATCAGGCAATGCGTTTTATTGTGGAGAATGCCTATGATCCGGTCTATGGCGCCAGACCTTTAAAACGGTATATTCAAAAGTATGTGGAGACGCTGACGGCAAAGCTGATATTGTCAGACAGTGTGGAGACCGGAGATACTATATGGATAGATGTGGAAAATGAGGCGCTGACGGCACATCTTAAGAAATTTTAATAAATTACTTCATAATTTCCTAATGAGTTCTCTTTATAATAAAGACAGTCACAATAAATGAAATCTTGACTATGATGTATTATGATGGTTCTGTATTCACCCGGTAAGCCTTCGCAGGAATCTGTCTGCGGAGGACTGATGCCGGGTGAATGGGGGCAGAACCGGAAGGTAAGGAGAACAAAAATGAATGGGAAACAGAAAGTGAAAGTAGTGATATTTGCCATTGAAGCGATTATTATTGTGGGAATGCTTGGTATCCTGTATCTGGTGATAAGCAAGTCAGGGGAAGGCCCCAGAATGGCAAAGCTGGATCCGGCAACGCTTGAAATAGACGAGCAGGTACAGCAGGAGAAGGAAGAGGGCGGTACCATGCAGGGGTATATGAATATTGCGCTCTTTGGTGTGGACGCGGAGACGGACAGTCAGATTTACAAGGGCAGCCGCAGCGACTGTATTATGATTGCCAGCATTAATCTTGATACGGGTGACATTAAGCTGGTCAGTGTGTTCCGTGATACATACCTTAATATTGGTACAGACTATTACTGGAAATGTAATGCGGCATATAATGACGGCGGGGCAGAGCAGGCGGTCAAGATGCTGAATATGAATCTGGATATGGATATTACCGATTTTGTGGCAGTTGGTTATGGCGGCTTAAGGAAAGTAATTGACGGCGTGGGCGGTGTATATATTGATGTAAATGAGGAAGAACTGAAGCATATCAATAATTATCAAATCGGCGTTGCCAATGTCTTAAAATGTGAATATACACCGGTGGAACATGCGGGATATCAGCTCTTGGACGGTTTGCAGGCAGCGGCTTTCTGCAGAATCAGGCAGGTGGGAAATTTTGACTTTGAGCGTACCGCGCGTCAGAGGGAAGTGATTAAGGCTATTGAGGAACAGGCGAAGAAGCTGGATCTGGCAACTTTGACTGAAGTGTTCAACAATAGTATCGGCGACATTTATACCAGTCTGGATTCCAGGGACATTTTGGGTCTGATTGCAAATATTGCCAATTATCGTATTGTGGAAGAGGCAGGTTTCCCGAAAGAAGACATGCGCATCGCCCACAATATCGGCGCAAAGGGAAGCTGTGTGGTTCCGCTGGATTTGGAGTCCAATGTAGTGTGGCTGCATCAGTTCCTGTTCGGAGATGAAGATTATACGGTGACGGACAGTGTGAAAGAATATGGAAAACAGATTGAGGCAGAGACAGCCCCGTATCTTGTGGACTGACAGGTATGAAATAAACACGAGACCGGCAGAGAAGAGAGTTGTACAGCTCTCTTCTTTTTTGTGCTTGTAAAGAAGCGGGATGTCTGGTAAAATCAAAATATAAGATGTTATCAGGCAAATGTGCCGTGCAGAGAATGGGGTCTTGTCCCCTTTTGGCGGCATGGAGATAAGTGGGAATATCGCAGAAAAGAGGAAAATTATGCTGCCAAAAGATCCGCTCATGCTGTTAAGCTATGTTAATATGAAATTACGGGATAATTATGGAAGCCTGGATAGGCTGTGTGAAGAATTGGATGTGAATGAGCAGGAGATTACAGATAGCCTGGCTTCTGTGGGCTATCACTACAATAAGGAGAGAAATCAGTTTGTATCACAGGGATAATATGATGTCAAATGCTGTCAATCAAAAGCCTCAGGGTATCCGCTGCCGCATCTGTACCGGCTGCGGGCTGTGTCCGGGAGTCATTCGGGCGGATAGCACCATGAAGTCAGTACAGGAGGGCAGTACAGGGCTTCAGGTGCTTGTGGATGAGATGATGATTGGAGGGGAACTGCCGTTATCAGGGAAGGATGGCATGCGTCTGGTGACAGTGGATGTGGGAACCACCACCATTGCCATGCTGCTGTATGGCAGCGACGGCAGTGTGGCGGACAGATATGTGTCAGTCAATCCTCAAACAAGATACGGCGCGGATGTCATCTCAAGAATTCATGCTGCCCAAAAAGCAGAACAGGCTCTGGAAATGCGCAGGCAAGTGGAGCAGGTACTGGAGCGCGGGATACGAAGATTTCAAAAGCATCTTACAGAAAAGGAACAGCTGCAGATGGTGCTGGCGGCGAATACAGCCATGACTTATCTGCTGATGGGATGGGAAACCGGAGAATTGGGGCATGCGCCTTTTCATGCGGAGCATCTGGCAGCGGTGGATACGGTTCTGGCAGGGGTACCATGTTTTATATTTCCGCGATTGTCAGCTTTTGTGGGCGGTGATATTGCGGCAGGGATTCATGCATGCGGTATGGCGGACAGACAAGAATTGATACTGCTTGTGGATCTGGGCACAAACGGCGAGCTGGTGATTGGAAACCGTGACAGGAGGATTGCCTGTGCAACGGCTGCAGGACCGGCCTTTGAAGGAGGGGCGAACAGGGGGATCTGGGGGGCGGATATGGTGAGCCTTCTGGCAAGGCTGCGGCAGGAGGGGATTCTGGATGAGACAGGACTGCTGGCAGAAGAGTTTTTTGAGAAGGGTGTCCGTATCGGCAATGTGCTTGTAACGCAGGAGTCAGTCCGCAGTATTCAGCTGGCAAAAGCGGCGATTGCTGCAGGCATTGAAATCCTGCTGAACTGTTATGGAGCGGAGGCGGAACAGGTGGACAGGCTGGTGTTAGCCGGAGGATTCGGTTATTATCTGCAGCCTGCTGCTGCGGCAGAGATTGGACTGCTGCCGGACAGGCTGGCATCGAAGTCCGTAACGGGAGGTAATACGGCGCTGGCTGGGGCATTATGCGCAGGAAGGGAGCTGATTATGGGAAAAAGGGAGCAGCTCATGGCAGAAATGCAGCGTATTGCGGCAGGAACAGAAATTGTGAATCTTGCAATGCAGCCGGAATTCGAAGAACGATATGTAGCTGCCATGAAAATAAATAAAAATAAATAAAAATAAATAATATTTCTTTTTTCTATTGGTAAAATGAACAAAATGGTGTATAATTTTAAGAGAAGGAACAGCAGAATTTCCTGAAAATCTTTTAAAATGATGACGTATTGTATACATTTTAGAGATTTTTAGAGATAAACCACGATAAGGGAGGGTATTATGGCTGGTAAGAAAACGAAAGAGCATATGGTGTTCAGCATACGCAATAAAATTATCTTGTGCTTTTTTGTGCCGATTATTTTTATGGTTGTGATTGGTATTTCCGCATATCAGAAATCAGCCGAGGGCATGAATGAGAAGTTCAGAGTGTCAACAGAGCAGACGATTAAGATGGCTACGGAGTATGTGGATATGGTAGCTTCCTTTATTGAGGCAGAAGGCGTAAAGTATGCTTTCGACAATGAGCTGTCAAGTTATTTTATCGGAATGCTGGAAAGCGATAATCTGAAAAAAGCTTCACTGGTGGAGACTACGAGAAAGTCATTGTCTACGTCCCGGCTTACCAATGATTTTATCAGCAATATCCATATTGTTACAAGGGCGGGTGTCAATATGCTTACAACCTATAATGATGAGAGGTCGGATGGATTTCTGGCCGAATATAGGGAGGCAATGGCTGCGGGCGGCCGGATGGAGAATTGGGTCGATACCCATCCGGTGCTGGATGAAGCTTTGAGTTTGAGACAGAGTTCATACATAATGTCTTATCAGATTCTTTCGCAGACAAAGAGCGCCTGCGTTGTTGTGGATATTGACCCTGGTGCGATCCGGGAATTTATAGGCGATTTGGATCTTGGAGAGGGAAGTATTGTAGGTTTTGTGACGAAGAACGGCCGCGAGGTCATCAGTGAGAATCTGGGTGAAGAAAGCGGGAGTGTTTTAACAGAGGGGGAACCTGTATTTTACGGGAAGCCTTTTTTCCCTCAGCCTGGCCAGGTTGACGAGCAGGGAACGGAAATATTGGACGGCAACGAACAGGTAAATTTTGCGGGTAGAGAGTATCAGTTTATTTACAGCAGGAGCGAGAGAACAGGAGCGGTCATCTGTGTATTGGTTCCCATGGACGTGATTACCGGGCAGGCAGAAGGGATTAAGACCATGACATTCAGCCTGGTGATTCTTGCATGTATTATTGCATTGTTGGTGGGATTTTTGATTGTATTCAGTATCCAGAACAATATGAAGAGAATTTCCAGGAAATTCGGCGAGGTAGCGAAAGGCGATCTTACGGTGCAGGTTACTGCCAAGGGCAAGGATGAATTCAGAGGGCTGGCAGCTTCCGCCAACAATATGATTGTGAATACAAAGAATCTGGTCAATAAAGTGACAGGAGCCACCAAGCAATTGGAAAGTTCTTCTCATGATGTCAATGAAGTGTCAGGAGTCATCAGCGATTACTCGATGGATATTACACAGGCCATTGACGAGATTAATGAGGGTATGAGCAGACAGTCCGAACATGCGCAGGAATGTGTGGCCAAAACGGATGTCCTGTCCAGTGAGATTCAAGAAGTCAGCCACGTGGTGGAAGAGGTTGAACGGTTGGTAGATGAGACGGAAGTCATGATTAACCGTGGTATGGAAATTGTACAGCTCTTAGGTGACAGAGCCAGAGAAACCACATCCATAACCAAAAAGGTTGGAGAAAGTATTAATTCTCTGCGAAGGGAGTCGGAGATCATCAATACTTTTGTGGGTACGATTACGGAGATTTCCGAACAGACGAATCTGTTGTCGTTGAATGCATCCATTGAGGCAGCAAGAGCAGGGGATGCCGGAAGAGGTTTCGCAGTGGTGGCGGAAGAGATACGTAAGCTGGCAGACGATTCCGCTAAGGCCGCCGGAGAGATACGGAATAATGTGGATCATATTACGGGGCAGACACTGAACAGTGTGGAGAGCGCACAGGCGGCAGAGAATATGGTTGCAGCACAGACAGAGGCGGTTGAGCAGGTAGTTGATGTATTCCTGAGGATGCAGAAGCAGATGAGTACGCTGGTGGAAGGCCTGAAGGCAATTGTGGACAGTACGGAGAAGGCTGATCATGAGCGGAGATCTACGGTGGATGCCGTGAGGAATATTTCCGATATAATTGAAGAGACTGCCAATAGTGCAGAAGTGGTGAGGGATGTGGTGAACAGGCTGATGGAGAGTGTCCGGAATCTGAATCAGACAGCCGATTCCCTGGGGCAGAATATGGAAGAGCTGAAGACGGAGATTTCAGTATTTAAGATTTAGGGATAAAAAGTTATGATTTGACAGTCGGGGAAATCGGTGTCGGGCGGTAAATGTGCCGTCCGGCACCGATTTGTGTAGGGGTGATAAGGCATAGGGGCTGCTGCGGATGAAGACCCGTCTCTGGCGAGGGGTTATGGTAAGGGAGGGTACTGCTATGGTGTGGAATCCGCCGGAGAAGGGCAGACTGTTGAGGTAAAAAAGGAACGGAGTGGGAAAATAAATGAAACAGATTATTTTGCGATATATCAGTCCTTATTATAAGCGGATGGGCATGGGGTTTATGATTAAGTTCTTCGGAACGATTATGGATTTGTGTATTCCTTATATCTTAGCATATATCATTGACACAGTGATTCCCATGCGCAGCCGGAGTATGGTTATCTTCTGGGGGCTGCTGATGCTGATTTGTTCCGGCGTGGCGGTTTCTTTTAATATCATTGCCAACCGGATGGCGTCCAAGGTGTCAAGCGATGCAACGGAGATCATACGTCATGACCTTTTTTCTAAGATCATGTATTTGTCAAATGCACAGACGGATGATTTTACCAAGCCGTCGCTCATATCCAGAATGACTTCGGATACATATAATCTGCACCAGATGTTTGGCAGGATACAGCGGTTAGGGGTACGTGCGCCCATTCTGCTGATTGGCGGTATCTGCGTGACATTTACGTTAGATGCTGCCATGGCATGCGTCTTGCTGGCGACACTGCCGCTGCTGGGGGTGATTACAATATATGTATCCCGGCGCAGTATTCCTATGTATGCAGGATTGCAGGAGGCAAATGACAGATTTGTACGGATGGTCAGGGAAGACATTGCTGGGATACGCGTAATCAAAGCATTGTCCAAGGCAGATTATGAAACGGAGAAATTCAGGGATATTAATAAGGAGGTTGTGGAACGGGAGCGGAAGAACGGTATGGTGATGGCGGTTATCAATCCGTCTATGAACATTCTGCTGAACCTGGGACTGGTGGGGGTTATTCTGATCGGAGCCTTCCGGGTGAATGCAGGAACTTCAGAGGTGGGGAAAATTCTGGCTTTTACCACTTACTTTACAATTATTCTGAATGCCATGCTGTCTATTTCCAAAATGTTTACCGTGTTGTCCAAGGCAATTGCTTCCGGTGACCGTATCTGGCAGGTGCTGGAATGCGGGGATGATATGCAGGTGATGGAAGAGGCATCCAATGCGGATACATTTGCACCGGATGCATCCGCAATAGAGACAGCACCGGTAGAAACATCAGCAGTGGAAACGTCTGCCATGGAAGGAGAGGAAATCATTTGTTTTGATCATGTGACGTTTTCCTATCTCAAAGGGGGAGAAGCGAATATTAAGGATTTGAGCTTTTGTATTGGAAAGGGAGAGACCTTGGGTATTATCGGGGAGATTGGTTCGGGAAAGTCAACGATTGTAAATCTGATGATGCGAATGTATGATGTGGATCAGGGCAGCGTCCGTGTTTCGGGCAGGGATGTGCGCAGTTATCAGCCCAAGGCGCTGAAAGCAAAATTCGGCGTGGTGTTCCAGAATGATACTATTTTTGAAGATTCCATTGCCGGAAATGTGTCGTTAGGGCGGGAAATGAGTGAGGAAGAGATTCAGGAAGCTTTATTATATGCCAGAGCAAGTGAATTTGTAGAAGACAGGGCGGGGAAGGAGTCAGAGGCTTTGAACATCAAGGGAGCGAACTTAAGCGGCGGACAGAAGCAGAGGGTTTTGATTGCCCGCGCTATGGCGGCCAAACCGGAGATATTGATTCTGGATGATTCTTCCAGCGCACTGGATTATCGTACAGATGCAATGCTGCGGAAGGGAATTAAGGAGCATTTTCCCGGTACCACATTGGTTATCATTGCCCAGAGGGTTAGTTCCATCCGCAATGCGGATCATATTCTGGTGTTGGAAGACGGTGTGCCCATTGGCTATGGCACCCATGATGAATTGATGGATCATTGTGGAGTTTACAGCGAGATCAGCAGGATGCAGACCGGGGAAGAAGGAAAGGAAATGAAGATTTGCTAAGTCAGTAAACTACACTGACTAAGAAAATCTAAGTCATTTCCTGAGTCAATGAGAGGTAGAGGATTCATGGAACAGGATAAGAAGAGATATTCCAGAAGGACGGTTCTAAGGCTGGGGGCATATATGCTGCAGTATAAGTGGCTGCTGGCATTTGCCGCAGTCTGTACATTGGGCAGCAATCTGTTCTCGCTGATAGGCCCTAAATTGACGGGGCTGTGCATCGGGGCAGTTGAGCCTGGACAGGGGGCCGTGAATTTTGAGGAAGTGTTCTATTATGCAGCGTGGATGGCAGGATTTTATGTGGCTTCTGCCGGTATGGCATATGGGCTGCAGGTTTTGATGCTGACCATCAGCCGTAAGGTAGTATATCGTATGCGTCAGGATGTATTTGAGAAGCTGATGAGTCTGCCGGTGGGGTACTTTGATGTGCATCAGACAGGTGATATCATCAGCCGTATATCCTATGATATTGATACGGTCAATGCATCGCTTTCCAATGATTTGGTACAGCTTTTGACTACGGTAATTACTGTGGTGGGGGCTTTGGCAATGATGATTACCATTTCACCCAAGCTGGTGCTGGTATTTGCTTTTACGGTGCCGCTGTCTATATTGATTACAAAGTATATTACGGGAAGGACAAGGCCGCTTTTTCGGAAACGTTCCGCGAAATTGGGGGAGATGAATGGTTTTGTGGAGGAAATGATCACAGGACAGAAAACTTTGAAGGCATATGGAAGGGAAGAATACACCCAGGGGCGTTTTAATGGCAAAAATAAGGAGGCTGTGGACGCTTATTACCGGGCGGAATATTACGGAAGTATTGTGGGGCCCTGCGTAAATTTTATCAATAATTTGTCCCTGTCCCTGATCAGTGTGTTTGGAGCGCTGCTCTATCTGGCGGGAGCTATGAAGATAGGCGATATTTCTTCTTTTGTGTTATATTCACGCAAATTCTCAGGTCCCATTAATGAGGCGGCGAATATTTTCAGTGAACTGCAGTCGGCTTTGGCTGCAGCAGAGCGAGTGTTTCGCCTGATTGACGAGGCGCCGGAGCCTGCGGACGCGGAGGGAGCGTCAGAACTTGTGCATGCTGTGGGGGATGTGAAAGTAGAACATGTAAGCTTCGGCTATACGCCGGATAAGACTATTATCCATGACTTGAGCTTTGAGGCGGAGCCCGGAAAACTGGTTGCAATTGTAGGGCCCACCGGTGCGGGGAAGACTACATTGATTAATCTGCTGATGCGGTTCTATGATCCCGGCAGCGGACGGATTCTGGTGGATGGTAAGGAAGCCGCGCAATTGACCAGAAAAAGCCTCAGGAAGGCTTATGCTATGGTATTGCAGGATACCTGGCTGTTTTACGGCAGTATCTATGAAAATCTGGCATACGGAAAGGAAGGGGCTTCCAGAGAGGAAGTGGAAGCCGCGGCCAAGGCTGCCCGCATTCATTCTTTTATCAAGAGGCTGCCTCAGGGATATGATACGATTCTCACGGATGAGGGAACCAATATTTCCAAGGGACAGAAACAGCTTCTTACCATTGCCAGGGCAATGCTGTTGGATGCGAGGATGCTGATTTTGGATGAGGCTACTTCCAATGTAGATACCAGAACGGAACGGCAGATACAGAAGGCGATGCTGAAGCTGATGGAAGGCAAGACATGTTTTGTCATTGCCCACAGGCTGTCAACGATTGAGAATGCGGATTTGATTATGGTCGTGGACGGCGGTGAAGTGGTAGAACAGGGTACCCACAGAGAGCTGATGGAAAGGCAGGGCGTGTACCGGCGGCTGTATAATGCGCAGTTTGAGTAAACATATAACAATTCCGCCGCAGAGGCTGGCCAAACTGTTATAAAGAATAGAGACGACATTACGGTTTGCTATTGTAATTTTATCAGATATTTGGTATGATTTAACAGGATCAATGCGGAGTACACCATAAAATATTTGTAAAATGGAGGATGAAAAAATGGCGCAGAAACGCAATATTATTGTGGGTCAGTCAGGAGGACCTACCGCAGTAATCAATTCCAGCCTGGCCGGAGTCTATAAAACTGCCAAGGAAAGAGGATTTCATACGATATATGGGATGCTGCATGGCGTACAGGGGCTGCTGGATGAGCAGTATGTAGACCTGTCAACCCAGATTCATTCCGATTTGGATATTGAATTGCTCAAGAGAACACCGTCTGCATTCCTGGGATCCTGCAGGTACAAGCTTCCGGAGATTCATGAGGATGCGGCGATTTATGAGAAAATTTTTGAAATACTGGACAAGCTGGAGATAGAAGCATTCGTATATATCGGCGGAAACGATTCCATGGATACGATTAAGAAGCTGTCCGATTATGCAATTATCAAGGGACATCAGCAGAAGTTCTTAGGGGTGCCTAAGACCATAGACAATGATCTGGCGCTTACAGACCATACGCCCGGCTTTGGAAGTGCTGCAAAATATATTGCAACATCTACCAAGGAAGTCATCAGGGATGCAACAGGTATGACTTATAATGATAAGGAAGCAATTACCATTATCGAAGTGATGGGGCGTAATGCAGGCTGGCTGACGGGAGCTGCCGCGCTTGCCAAGACCGAAGAGTGCGAAGGGCCGGACTTAATCTATCTGCCGGAAGTGGTGTTTGATATTGATAAGTTCCTGAGTAAGACAAAGGAACTGCTGGCTAAGAAGGAGTCCGTTGTCATTGCCGTATCAGAAGGTATTAAGGTGGCAGACGGCAGATATGTGTGCGAGCTGTCAGGAGGTGCAGATTACGTGGACGCTTTCGGACATAAGCAGCTTCAGGGAACCGCGGCATATCTGGCAGGTTTTCTGGGCAGGGAGACCGGCTGCAAGACCCGTAGTATAGAGTTTTCCACGCTGCAGAGAAGCGCTTCTCATATGGCTTCCAGGGTTGATGTGAACGAGGCATTTATGGTCGGCGGTGCGGCTGTGAAAGCAGCGGATGAAGGAGAGAGCGGGAAAATGGTGGTAATAGACAGGCTTTCCGATGATCCATACACCAGCGCTGTAGGTATTTATGATGTTCACAAAATTGCCAACAACGAGAAGGTGGTTCCCCGTGAGTGGATCAACGAAGAAGGAGACTATGTGACGGAAGAGTTTATCAATTATATTGAGCCGTTGATTCAGGGATTCTCTCAGCCGTTTATGGTGAATGGTCTGCCGCAGCATTTGGTTCTTAAAAAATAAAGAAATAGAAATTTCTAATGTGAAATGGGGCTGACGCATGAAAGAGTGAATGTTTTGCAGGTCTGAATGCGTCAGCCCCATTTTATCATAGTTATCGGAAGCAGTAAAAGTTATCTGTATGAGCATCATGGCGCGAAGGGCATTATACTGCAGACCGCCAGGATTTACAGTGATGCTTCCGGAAAAGTACCTGGCTGGCGGTCTGCAGTCGGGCTGCATCGCACATTTAATCGCTGTGCAGTATAAATTAAGAAGGGTATTAAATTAAGAAAGGTATTGAATTAAGAAGGGCATTGAGTTAAGAAGGGTATTGAATTATGAAGGGTACGGCAAAACGTGAGACAATTATCTGGCATGCAATGCCTGTGGCAGGGCTGCTTCTCTGGGGGGCGCTGTGTATTACGAACAATCTCTGGTATGACGAGGCATATTCCGCAGCACTGGTATCCCAGTCCTGGCTGCAGCTGGTGTATATTTCGGCGGTGGATGCCCATTCTCCTTTTTATTATTCTATTTTAAAGATTGTCTATCACCTTTTTGGCGGCGGGACGCATTTTCAGAGCTTAAAGCTTTTATCCCTTTTTTTTATGGAAGGGTATCTGCTGCTGGGAAAATATTATGTGAAAAAACTATTCGGACAGCGGATTTCCATTTGGTTTATGCTGTTTTCCCTGCTGATGCCGATTATGAGTGTGCAGGCGGGGAATGTGCGGATGTATGGCGCATCATTGTTTTTTATGACATGGATGGGGCTGCTGGCGTATGATATCTATCTGAATGCTTCCGGAAAAAAGTGGATTATCTTTTGCGTGGTAAGTATATGTACGGTATACTGCCATACATTTACTATGATACAGGCGTTTTATTTCTACTTGCTCTTTCTGGCTGTGCTGCTGTATCGCAAACAGTATCAGAAGGTAAAGCCTTTTTTGATATGCGGCATTGTGGTATCCCTTGCCTTTTCGCCCTGGCTGGCGGTTACCTGCAGGCAGATGATTTCGCGGATGCGGTATGACACGGGTTCCGTGACGGAGCTGGCTACGATTTATTCTTTTATGGATTATTGTAAGGAGTGGTTTTCGGCGCTGGAAACGCCCAAAGGTCCTGTGATGTTTTTAGGGATGGGGATCTGTGTGCTGTTGGGATACCTGGCCGTGGATTGGATGAGAGCGGAGCATAATTATGCGCCTGCAATAGGCATGGGGGCTCTGGCGCTTACGGTATTGACCGGAGGACTGGTGTCTGCTTATTTGAATAATTGCTTTCTGGGCAGGTATGTTTTTTCAGGATTCGGCTTCTGGATGCTTTTCTATGCGGTTGGAATGAGCCGTCTGCAGAAGAAAAAAGGTAAAGCAGGTATTTTGGCCGCGGCAGTCTATTGTCTGCTGGTGCAGTACAGAGAAGAAATTATTTTGGAGTATGCTGGGGAATTAGGGGTATACGAGGCATTTTGGGAAGAGCAGGTGGGAGAGGATGATATTATCATTGCGCCCGGACCGCATACGGTTTTTCTGAATGTTTATCATCCGGATCATCAATATTATATGTATCCTTACAAACCCTATAATATGCCTTTTGCAAATACGGAGTCTCTTACGGACTGGGATCAGTTAAACGGAGCGGGCAATATCTGGTATATTACTTTTGCAGGGGATGCGCCGGCGTTTGCAGGTGAGAGGTATGATTATGAGCAGGTGCTGGCATTCCATCATATGTATTATGATTTCGTGGTTTTCCGCTTGACGCAAAAAGGATGAACGCAGAAAACAGGGCATTGGAGCCGCGGCAGGTGCATATATTGTACGGAAGATATGATAAGGACTGAGAAAGCGTATGAAAAAGGCAATTACAGCATTTCTACTATTTGATTTGATAGCAGGGATGCTGTTTTTAGGAGGATATGGACTGCGGAGCCAGGCAGTGGCGGCGGACAGCGGACTGGTGCGGATGGCAGAAGGCGGCGGAGGGATGTGCGCGGATGTGAAGAAGATTGCGATTACCTTTGATGACGGCCCCCATCCACGCTACACGGAGCAGTTATTGGACGGACTGAAAGAGCGAGGTGTGGTGGCCACCTTTTTTGTGACGGGGGAACATGCGGAACTGCATCCTGATATTATCGAAAGGATGATTCAGGAGGGGCATCTGGTGGGGAATCATACATACAGCCATATCCAGCTGACGAAGGGAAACAGGGAAGCCTTCAAGGAAGAGCTGATTAAAACCAATGAGATACTGAAGAATATTACGGGACAGGATGTACAGTACGTGCGCCCGCCCTATGGGAGCTGGGATAAGAACTTTGAGAAGGAACTGAACATGTTTCCGGTGCTGTGGACGGTGGATCCGCTGGATTGGTGTTCTAAGAATGTGGATTGTATTACGGACAAAATTGTAAATAAAGTGGAAGAGAATGACATTATATTAATGCACGATTATTATGACACTTCTGTGACCGCGGCGCTGAAGGCGGTTGACGAGCTGCTGGAAGAGGGATATACTTTTGTTACGGTGGATGAGATTTTATTTGATTGACGCTATTTCCTGACATTGCTAAGGCCAGGAACATCAATACCATGATTGAATTGTATTTATGATATCGTAAGTGAGAACATATTCAAGGTATGACGGGCACGGATTTAAGACCTGAAGCGTAATCTATAAATAGAAATATATAACAAGGAACAGAGGGCAATGTCGAAAGCAGAAAATAATACGTATAGTGTCAAAACAGATGGATTTCATGGTGAACTGTTCCTTCCGGATGAGGACAACTATCCGGGGAAAGTATTAATTTGTTTCAGCGGCAGCGATGGGAAATTTGAACTGGCCAGAATGCTGGCAAGGGTTTTTCAATCGCATGGGCTGTCAACCATGGCTCTGGCCTATGTAATGGAGGAAGGACTGCCAAAACAATTCTCGCATATTCCCATTGATTATCTGGAGGCGGCGGCAAAACGGCTGCGGCGTATGGGATATGAAAAGGTGGGACTGTGGGGCATCTCCAAAGGAGCAGAACTTGCACTGACAGCGGGAAGTCTTCTGCCAAAGCTTATCAATGGGGTGGTTGCGGCTGCGCCTATGAGTACTGTATGTCAAGGTTTTATCATGGGAAAGGGTATTTCTATTGCGCTTGGGAGCAGCTGGAGTTTTCATGGAAGAGAAGTCCCTTATACCGCTTACGGACGGGAGAGATTTCCGCTGGGCCATGTGCTTTGGAAAAGCATTCTGGCGAGGGAATTGACCATGTATGATCTTTACCTGCCTTTGGTACAGAACCCCAACCCTGCCGCTGTCATCCAGGTTGAGAAAATCAATGGCCCTGTTCTTCTGATATCCTCTAAAATGGATACCATGTGGCCGTCAGAACTTGCGGCAAAACAGATAATGAAACGATTGCAGGAACATAGTTTTCCACATTTCTGCCAGCATTTGAGTTATGATTATGGCGGACATTTATTTGTTCCCATGGAGTTACGGATGGCAAAGCTTTTCAAGGGGGACCGGTGGAAGTATAAGGAACAAGGCCGGGAAGCCCGTATGGATTCGCTTGTGAAAACATTGGAATATGTTTCCAGGTGGTGAAATAACAGGTCCGGGAGACGGCCGCGGTATTGCAGATGTGATTACCACTGAAGCCAGGCTTTGCCCCAAAGAGGTGTATATAGTCATTCCGGCGTATGTTCTCCATGTAAGAGACTGCCTGATCGAGGGGCAGGAACGGCGATGGATTCAAAATGCGGTGGAAGTCTGTACGAAGGCGGGAGGAGGAACGGTCATTGTGGGTGACGGGGAATGGGTAAGCGGGTTCATTCATCTTCACGGCAATAATTCTCCCTGATTTACGTAAAAGACTGCGGAAACATCGCCGTTACAGGAAAGGGGAAGCTGGAGAGCGGCGGCAGGGGATGGGAAAATTGAGGCTTTTGTAAAAAATATCGGACACAAGGAGGAAGGAGTATGAAGAAATTTGATGTGGTGGCTTTGGGGGAATTGCTGATTGATTTTACGGAAAACGGAATCAGCGCACAGGGGAATCCTGTCTATGAGGCAAATCCCGGCGGAGCGCCCTGTAATGTGCTGGCCATGTTGAACAAGCTGGGAAGAAAGACTGCTTTCATCGGGAAAGTCGGGCGGGATATCTTCGGAAACCGTTTGAAGGCAGTTTTGGATGAGGTGGGAATCGATACATCCAATCTGGTTATGGATGAGGATGTGCGCACTACGCTTGCCTTTGTGGAGACACTGCAGGACGGTGACAGGGATTTTTCCTTTTACCGCAATCCAGGTGCGGATATGATGCTGAAGGAAGAGGAATTGCAGGAGGAGCTTATCAGAAGCGGGGAAATTTTCCATTTCGGTACGCTTTCCATGACCCATGAAGAAGTGGGCAGAGCGACCCGGAAGGCAGTGGCAGTCGCTAAGGAGAGCGGCGCATTGATTTCCTTTGACCCCAATCTGCGTCCCCCTCTGTGGAAGTCCTTAGAAGACGCAAAAAAAGCCGCCGCATATGGTTTTTCGGTGTGCGATATTTTGAAGATATCTGATAATGAAATCCAGTGGTTTACCGGTGAGGAGGATTTCGATGCAGGGATTGGGAAGCTGCAGGAGCAATATCATATTCCTCTGGTGATGCTTTCCATGGGCAGGAACGGCAGCCGGGCATACTATGGGAATCTGCGTGCAGAGGCGGCGCCGTTTCTGCAGGAGGCAACGGTAGAAACCACGGGGGCAGGTGATACCTTTGGAGCCTGCTGTCTGTATCATGTGTTAAGATATGGATTGAATGACTTAAATGAGGATAAATTGACGGAAATGCTTACATTTGCCAATGCAGCCGCTTCCATAGTCACTACCAGAAAAGGTGCTCTGAGGGTGATGCCGGGAGCGGATGAGGTGGAGGCTTTGGTGAAGAGGGGGCGGATAGTATGAGAAAAATGATGTTGGGAGTGTTGTGTTTGATATGCATCGGGCTGGCGGCATGCAGCGGTGCTTCAGCGGAGGGGACTGTACCGGAAGGGGAGGCAGGTCAGGATACGGCGCAGGATCTATATTCGGGCGTGTATTGCGATTATGATGTAAACGAACCCAGCCTCGTGATTCAGAAGAACGATGACGGCACCTATGGAATTCAGATTGGGATTTACAGGCTGGCCTATATGGAGGACGGCGTGGGAAATATCACGGAGCATGGCATGGAGTTTACTGCCACAGCGCCTAACGGCAATCAGGTAAACGGGATAATTACATTAGAGGGTGACATTGCTACGGTAGTATTTGACAGTGGGGAATGGGGTGAGTACGCGGATAAAAGCGAATATCAATACTACAGGACAACGGAAAATACGGCCGAATAAAATTGCGCCCTGCAGTAAATCCGTCAGCCCTATTTTTGTAAGCGCTAAATTCTGAAAAACGGTTAAAATAAAGAGCATGACAGTGATGATAACAATACCTGTAAGATTTGCAATACGGCGGATTCGAGGCCGTACTAATCATACCAAAATAAATTAAAGTTTGTCTATGACTGGCATTTTCCTGACTTTCCGGTTTCGTTTGTTTTTATAGCATCATGTGATAAAGTATGATATAATTTATACAATGCAACAGGCAGACGCGCGATATGATTGCGGCTGATGAAAGTAAAGCTATAGAAAGCTTTTTTCTGTTATCTGATTAAACTAAATTTTTTATATAGCAATGAAGGAGTGGTGTGTATGATCGTTATTCCGAGTGTAAATATATACCGGCAATTTATTGGCACACCTTATGCGGAATCCTTTTTTTTGTCGAATTTGATAATATGGGTACCATTTAATTGTATTTAACCTTAATCCGTGAAACTCAAACTTGTTAAATGCCTGAAAAGTCTGCGATTATG
>CAJUAP010000034.1:15161-37311 GCA_910584435.1 uncultured Acetatifactor sp. | reverse complement strand
CCCGACTGCAGACCGCCAGCCAGGTACTTTCCCGGAAGCATCACTGTAAATCCTGGCGGTCTGCAGTATAAGAACTTCCATTGTACTCATAGGGCATCACCCTCTTTCGTCAGACTAGAGGGCAGTCATATCGGAAAATCGCATCCGGCATTCTTTTCGATGATACAGGGATATTAGAACATAAGGGAAACGAATGTTCAATGACTAATTGATTTTCTGCCAGTTGCCGGAGCACAATAAATTTCTTGACGCCTACAGTAACTTACTTTATAATAGAATGAAGCATGTGATTGGATAGGGTTTAGCCCTGGATTGGAGTACATATGATTAAAAGTATGACTGGTTTTGGCAGATGTGAGGCCGCTTGGGACAACAGAAAATTTACGGTGGAGATTAAAGCCGTGAATCACCGTTATCTGGATATTAATGTGAAGATGCCCAAAGCACTCAATTTTTTTGAATCTGCCGTCCGCAGCGAGCTGAAGAAATATATTTCCCGCGGCAAAGTGGATGTGTTTGTAGCATATGAGGATCTCTCGGAGACCACAATACATGTACGCTATAACAGAGAGGTAGCCAGAGAATATCTGAGATATTGCAGCCAGATGGCAGAAGAGTTCTCGCTGGAAAATGATATCAGTGTGTCTAAGCTGTCAAGATTTCCTGAAGTACTGATTATGGAAGAAACCGGGGCGGATGAAGAGGAACTGTGGAAGGAGCTGCTGAAGGCGTTGACCGGAGCGGCGCAGATGTTTGTGGATTCCAGAATCGAAGAGGGGGAGCATCTGAAGGCGGATTTGATAGATAAGCTGGACGGAATGCATGATAAGATTGTATTTATTGAAGAGCATTCTCCGCAGATTGTGACAGCATACCGCAGTAAATTGGATGAGAAGGTAAGGGATCTTTTGGCGGACGCGGCAGTGGATGAAAATCGATTGCTTACGGAAGTGATTATGTTTGCGGATAAGGTATGTGTGGATGAGGAAATTGTAAGGCTGCGCAGCCATATAGAGACCACGAAGAATACGCTGGCAGATGGTGGGGAAATGGGCAGGAAACTCGACTTTATTGCCCAGGAGATGAATCGGGAGGCAACTACCATTTTGTCTAAAATTAATGATTTGGAATGCTCCAATTGTGCCATTGATTTGAAAACGGATATTGAAAAGGTGCGTGAGCAGATTCAGAATATAGAATAGAGTTAAATATGCGGAAGGAAAGAGGCAGAACCGGATGAACGGGTGCGGAACAGAGACAGGAGGCTGCAGGTGCTGATTCATATTGGATTCGGAAATATTGTAAATACGTCTAAGATTATAGCAATTGTCAGTCCGGAATCTGCGCCCATCAAGCGATTGGTACAGAATGCCAAGGAAAAGGGGCTTGCCATTGATGCAACCCAGGGGCGTAAGACGAAATCTGTGATGGTTATGGAGAACAGCCAGGTGGTTTTGTCGGCGCTTCTGCCGGAGACCATTGCCGGACGTGTGCAGGCAGGCGTGGAAGGGGCGGAAGATGGCCAGGAGGAAGGAGAGGTGGGATAATGTTATGAGCCATAAGGGAATCTTAATTGTTATTTCAGGTTTTTCCGGCGCAGGAAAGGGTACACTTGTAAGGAAACTCATGGAAAAATATGATGAATACGCTCTGTCGGTATCTATGACTACGCGTGCCCCCAGGCCGGGGGAGAGAGAGGGCGTGGAATATTTTTTCACGGATAAGGAACATTTTGAAGAAACCATCCGTCAGAACGGGCTGATAGAATATGCGTCATACTGTGGTAATTATTACGGTACACCGAGAGCTTACGTGGAAAAACAGCTGGCAGAGGGGAAAAATGTCATTTTGGAGATAGAGATTCAGGGTGCGCTGAAGATAAAATCCCAGTTTCCGGAGAGTTTGCTGCTGTTTCTCACCCCTCCCAGTGGAGAGGAGTTGAAACGCAGACTGGAAGGGAGAAAAACGGAGAGTGAGGAAGTGATTGCAAAACGGCTGGCGCGTGCCGTAGAGGAATCCGAGGGCGTAGAGGCATATGACTATATTGTGGTAAATGACAAACTGGAGGAATGTGTGGAGGAGGTTCACAGTTTAGTGGACGCAGCACGCAGGGCGCCGCTCAGACAGGAAGCATTTCTCAGGAAAATCAGAGAGGAACTGCAAAGGTTCACGAAAGGAGCAGATTAAAATGTTACATCCATCTTATTCCGATTTAATGAAGGTAGTAAACAGTGAGGTAGAGCCTGGTGAGGCGCCTGTGGTAAACAGCCGTTATTCCATTGTCATGGCCACCTCCAAGAGAGCAAGGCAGATTATCGGCGGCAGCAGGGCAATGGTGGACAGCAAGGACAAAAAGCCCTTGTCCGTTGCCGTGGAAGAGCTGAACCAGGGCAAGATAAAAATATTAAGTGAAGAAGACGATCAGCAGTTATGAATATTTTATTTGTATCCTTAGGTTGTGATAAGAATCTGGCAGATACGGAGCTGATGCTGGGTCTGCTGGCAGAAAAGGGCTATGCGTTTACAGATGACCCGGAAGCGGCGGATATTGTTGTTGTCAATACCTGCTGTTTCATTGGAGACGCCAAGGAGGAGAGCATCAATACCTTGCTGGAAATGGCTGAACTGCGGGGAAACGGCAGGTTAAAGGCGTTGATTGCGGCGGGGTGTCTGGCGCAGCGCTATCAGGAGGAAATCAGGACGGAAATTCCGGAAGTGGATGCACTGATAGGAACCATGGCCATAGAAGAGATTGTCACGGCAGTGGAAAAGGTTCTCTCAGGAGAGACGGCAGCGCTTCAAAGCACAAATCATTTCCGGCCCCTGGATGTTCCGCCTCCTGTGCGCAGAGACAGGGTATTGACCACAGGGGGACATTTTGCTTATCTCAAGATTGCAGAAGGCTGTGACAAACATTGTACTTACTGCATTATTCCAAAGGTCCGGGGGAATTACCGAAGCATTCCTGTGGAAGAACTGGAGGAGCAGGCCGGGAAGCTGGCGGAGAGAGGGGTAAAGGAGCTGATTCTGGTAGCGCAGGAGACCACTCTTTACGGAACCGACTTATACGGGAGGAAAAGTCTGCCGCAGCTGCTTCATAAGCTGGCGGAAATTGACGGAATTATGTGGATTCGTATTCTGTATTGTTATCCGGAGGAAATTACGGACGAACTGCTTCAGGTGATGGCAGAGGAACCCAAGATATGTCATTATCTGGATATTCCCATTCAACATGCTTCCGATCATATATTGAAACGTATGGGCAGACATACCAGCCAGGAGGAGCTGCGCAGGAAAATCGGCCGGATAAGAGAGCTGGTGCCGGATATCTGTCTGCGGACTACGCTGATCAGCGGTTTTCCGGGAGAGACCCAGGAAGATTTTGAAGAATTATACCGCTTTGTCAATGAAATGGAATTTGACAGATTGGGAGTGTTTACCTACTCTCAGGAGGAGGATACCCCCGCTGCGCAGCTGCCGGATCAGATTCAGGATGAATTGAAGGAAGCCAGACGCGATGAGCTGATGGAACTGCAGCAGGCGATTGCATTTGAAAAGGCCGAAGAGACAGTGGGCCGGGAGCTTTGGGCCATGGTGGAAGGCAGGGTGGCGGACGAAGATGTATACGTGGCGAGAACATATAAGGATGCGCCGGAAGTAGACGGGATGTTGTTTCTCAATACCACTGCCAGTCTGGTGACGGGGGATTTTGTGAAGGTACTTGTGACAGATGCTAACCAATATGACCTGATTGGTGAATTGGTAGATGGGAGTTAGATGAGTTTTGATGAAAAAGATGAATTTGCCCAATAAATTAACCATATTCCGTGTTGTTCTGATATTGCCCTTTGTGGTGCTGCTTCTGGGTGAGAGCAGCGGCTGGGCCTGGTATCGGACCATATTCGGCGGTATCATGGAATACGTTGACTATATAGCTTTGGGAATTTTTATCATTGCAAGCTTGACAGATCTGCTGGACGGGAAGATTGCCAGGAAATATAATCTGGTTACAAATTTCGGTAAGTTTATGGATCCGCTGGCGGATAAGCTTCTGGTGAGTGCGGCAATGATTGCACTGGCGGATTTGAAACGCATTCCGGCCTGGGTGGTAATCATCATCATCAGCAGGGAATTCATTATCAGCGGGTTCCGGCTGATTGCTTCAGATAATCATGTGGTAATTGCAGCCAGCTATTGGGGGAAATTCAAGACGACATTCCAGATGGTGATGGTGTGCCTGATGATTGCGGATATTCCCAGGCTGCAGCTTTTGACAGACATTATCATGTGGATTGCATTGATTCTGACGGTGGTGTCATTGGCTGATTATCTTATTAAGAATAAAGGCGTAATGAGTGAGCAGAGATGAGAATAAATTTCCGTGGAAGCGGACAGGGGGTATCGGCATGACAGTAGAG
The DNA here is from genome assembly GCA_910584435.1 of uncultured Acetatifactor sp. Lineage (GTDB taxonomy): Bacteria > Bacillota > Clostridia > Lachnospirales > Lachnospiraceae > Acetatifactor. The sequence goes on along the minus strand of CAJUAP010000034.1, from coordinate 32,893 downwards.
TTTATATGTGTGGGAACAGAGATTTTGCTGGGAAGCATAGTGAATACCAATGCGGCATATCTGTCAGAAAAATGTGCGGGACTGGGTCTTTCCTGTTATTTCCAGACAGTGGTGGGGGATAATGAAGACCGTCTGGCCCAGGTGCTGGAAACGGGGATGGAACGGTCAGATATTGTTATCCTCTCAGGCGGATTGGGACCTACGGAGGATGATTTGACCAAGGAAGTTGCTGCTAAAATCTGTGGGAAGGAGCTGCAGTTACACCAGCCGAGTAAGAAGGCAATTGAGAAATTTTTCTCTGACAGAGGGATGGAACCCACGGATAATAATTGGAAACAGGCAATGCTTCCCAAGGATGGGATTGTGTTAGAGAATCCTAACGGTACGGCTCCGGGGGTCATTATGGAAACGGAAAAGGCCTGCCTGATTCTGCTCCCCGGGCCGCCGAATGAATTGCGTCCCATGTTTGAAGAAAGTGTGGTGCCGTATCTTGAGAAATTGACCAGCCAGGTTATCTGTTCCAAAACCGTGAAAATCTGCGGTGTGGGTGAGAGCAAGGCGGAAACCATGGTAAAAGATCTCATTGACGCCCAGGAAAATCCCACCATAGCCACCTATGCCAAAACAGGTGAGGTTCATATCCGTGTGACAGCCAATGCAGAAGATAAAAAAGCTGCAATGAAGCTGATAAAGCCGGTGGTAAAAGAATTGAAAAACCGGTTTGGCAATGCCGTGTACAGTACGGAAGAGGAATGTACTCTGGAAAAGGCGGCTGCAGATCTGCTGGTGGCGAATGATTTGACTGTGACATGTGCGGAATCCTGTACCGGCGGTCTGCTTTCTGCAAGGCTTGTGAATGTGCCGGGGATTTCCGATGTGTATAAAATGGGAGTGGTTACATATTCCAACAAAGCAAAGAGGCGCCTCCTGGGAGTAAAGAAAAGTACCTTGCAGAAATATGGCGCTGTAAGTGTGCAGACCGCAGAGGAAATGGCAAAGGGAGCGGCGGGCCTCTTTAAGGCAGATGTGGCAGTGGCTGTTACCGGTATTGCAGGTCCGGACGGCGGAACGGAAGAGAAGCCGGTTGGACTTGTATATGTTGCCTGTTATGTGAAAGGTAAGGCTGTTGTGAAAGAGTATCATTTTGCGGGAAACAGAGATAAGGTGAGAGAGTCAACGGTTGCGGCGGCATTGGTTCTGCTGAGGGAATGTATTCTGGAATATTACAGCGCAATCACGTTTGGAAAATAGAATTTTGCAGTGCAGTCAGCCATAAACAATCCGCCGACAGAATCGGAGATTGCTTGTGGCTGTTTTCGTATGCTTTCACCTGCCGCAAGGCGTAACGGTTCAGACAGGTCACTGAACCGTTAGTTACTGTGAACGGAGTGAACAGTAACAACTGTTACCTTCGGGGTAAAGGAAAGGGGAGAATAGTATTGACTTATTGCGGTCATGTCTGCTATAGTATAAGGGAAGCATTGAAATTCTTAGAAGAAAATTTCTGATTTATCTGTATTTCTGTAAGATCCTTCGTTTTGGATTCATTGCTTTACCACCCGAAAAACAAATGAGGCCGGAAGGCAGGGAGAAGTGCCATACATCACGGATTATTTCTTCTCAGGTAAGAACGAAAGGAGGAATGCAGGAAAGGAAATTTAAAAACATATGATAAAAACGGCAAAGAATATTTTGAGGGAGTTTTATAGTACATAAAGAGGATTATAGTAATCTTGTATTAAGAACAACCGATTTACAATAAGAGTTCTCATACCTGCCATAACATTTTGATTATTGTGAGGCTTGAGGTGTACATCCGGCATTCATAAGATGTCGGCGGTATGAATTGGCTGTTGGTGAAAATGTACGTTCCGGTCATGACATATGAATGGAATGGCTGAACTGTTACGGGAATTTGTGAAACTGTAAAGTATTGCTTGACAAAAACGAACAAATGTTTTATACTGGAACAAATAGAACGTTTGTTCTCTTGCGAAAAGGAGATTAAAAATGGAAAGAGAAGAAAAATTAAAAGCATTGGATGCGGCAATCAGCCATATTGAAAAACAGTACGGCAAGGGAGCAGTGATGAAGCTGGGAGATCCATCCTCTCAAATGAATGTGGAAACATTTCCTACAGGCGCTTTGAGCCTTGACATTGCATTGGGACTGGGGGGGATTCCCAAGGGAAGGATTGTAGAGATATATGGTCCGGAATCCAGCGGTAAGACTACCGTGACACTGCATATGATAGCCGAAGTACAGAAACAGGGGGGGATTGCAGGCTTTATTGATGCAGAACATGCGCTGGACCCTGTATATGCCAAAAATATTGGTGTGGATATTGACAATCTCTACATTTCCCAGCCGGATAACGGAGAGCAGGCGCTGGAGATTACAGAGACCATGGTGCGTTCCGGTGCCGTTGATATTGTAGTTGTGGACTCGGTAGCAGCGTTAGTGCCTAAGGCTGAAATTGAGGGAGAAATGGGCGATAGCCATGTGGGACTGCAGGCACGTTTGATGTCCCAGGCATTGCGTAAACTGACGGCAGTGATAAGTAAATCTAACTGTGCGGTTATTTTTATCAATCAGCTCCGCGAGAAGGTTGGAGTGATGTTCGGGAACCCGGAGACAACCACCGGAGGACGCGCGTTGAAGTTTTATTCTTCTGTCCGTCTGGATGTGCGTAGAATTGAATCCTTGAAGCAGGGAGGAGAGGTGATCGGGAACCGGACCCGTGTCAAGGTGGTGAAGAACAAAATAGCGCCTCCCTTTAAAGAGGCGGAGTTTGATATTATGTTCGGTGAAGGTATTTCCAGAGTAGGAGATATTCTGGATCTGGCGGCAGGGCTGGATGTTGTGTCGAAGTCAGGTGCCTGGTATGCTTATAATGGGAATAAAATCGGCCAGGGGCGTGAGAATGCGAAGCAATATCTGAAAGACAATCCTGAGGTTTGTAAGGAAATCAGTGATAAAGTGCGGACACATTATGGTTTTGACGGTGCAGGAAAGAATGCAGCCGCCGGGAATGGCGCAGACGATGCAGGAGCAGAGACGAAGACCAAAGAAAGCGCTAAGACAGGTACCAAAGCAGGTAAGGCAGGTGCCAGATCTGCGGCGAAGGATAGTGCGAAGACCAATGCTTCTGAAGATGTGAAATCTGAGACAATGGAAAATCTAAAGGGAGATTCTGCAGATAATGTGGAGCCGGAAGCAAAATCCAGCGCTGATGCCGAGACAATGTAATAAGAGTAAAAATGTGAAATAAAAGAATGAAATAACAACAGAAGTACAGAATTCGTATTCTGTGAGTGAAACTGGTATCCCGTGAATGAGGAAAATTTGAAATGATGATGGTAACACGGATAGAGGAAGTGACCAAGTCCCGCAGCCGGATAGTTCTTGAAGAGGAAATATCATTTGTGCTCTATAAGGGAGAGCTTCGCAAGTTTCATATTTTTGAAGGCGGAGAGATAACACAGGAAAGTTATGATACGATTATGGGGGAGCTTCTGCCAAAGCGTGCGAAGCTCCGCGCCATGAATTTACTGAAAAACAGGGAATATACGGTGAAGCAGCTCAGGGATAAGCTTCTGCAGAGCGGTTATCCGGAGAAAATTGCAGAGGAAGCACTGCATTATGTGGGAAGCTTTCATTATACCGACGATCTGCGATATGCGGTTGCTTTTATTTCGGACCATGAACGTACCAGGAGCCGCAGAAGAATGGAACAGGATCTTATGGCAAAGGGGATAGACAGGGATGTCATAGATAAAGCATGGAGGGAATGGGAAGAACGGGGCGGAAGTCAGGACGAACAGGCAATGATAGATGCGCTTTTGCAAAAAAAGCATTTTGTGCCGGAAGAAGCAGATCGAAAAGAGAAGCAAAGGATGTATGGTTTCCTGGTAAGGAAGGGGTTTTCTGGGGAGCAGGCACGAAAGGCGGTATTGGCAGACAGCTATATTTGATTTATAACGCAGATGATATGATTTGCAGTATGGTACAATGAACACAAACCGCTTGTCCCTGCGGTTTGTGCAGGATTTTTATTGCGGCTGAAACGGTATGTGTGGTTAAAATACCAATAAATCAGGCATGGGATCAATGGAAATACTTAAAAAGTGGTGCGATGGAACATTTTACTTGTGAATAGGGCTTGACATAATAGAAAATTAAGTTTAGAATTTAAGTGTTGTAAATTGCTTGTTAGAATGTTTTCATACATACATTCTATATACACTGTCAACAGGAACCGCTTTGACAGTGAAGTGTACAATGAAAATAAAATAAGGAGGTGCTCCTGTAGATGCTTGAGATTGTTATTGCTGTTATTGTATCTGCTGCAGTGACCGCAGTAGTAACTGTTATGATTGTCTCTTACTATCATAAGAAGACAACAGAGGCTACGATTGGAAATGCACAGGACAAGGCAAGAGAAATTATTGATGACGCTCTTAAGACTGCAGAGACCAAAAAGCGTGAATCGCTTCTTGAAGTGAAGGAAGAATCTATTCGTGCAAAAAACGAATTGGATAAAGAAATCAAGGAGCGCAGAGCGGAAGTGCAGCGTTCTGAACGCAGGGTTCAGCAGAAAGAAGAGAACATTGATAGGAAAACCGAAGCTATCGAAAGGCGCGAGACCAGTTTGGCAGCCAAAGAAGAATCCCTTAACAAGATAAAGGTTGAGGTTTCCAAACTGAACGAGCAGCGGGTGCAGGAACTGGAACGAATTTCAGGATTAACCTCTGAACAGGCAAAAGACTACTTATTGAAAATTGTTGAAGATGAAGTGAAGCATGAAACGGCCGTGATAATCAAGGAAATGGAGAGTCGCGCCAAAGAAGAAGCAGACAAAAAGGCGAAGGAGTATGTGGTGTCAGCCATTCAAAGATGTGCAGCAGACCATGTTTCTGAGACTACAATCTCCGTAGTACAACTTCCTAATGATGAGATGAAGGGAAGGATTATAGGACGAGAGGGACGTAATATACGAACTCTTGAAACTATGACCGGTATTGACTTGATCATTGATGACACGCCGGAAGCAGTGATACTGTCTGGTTTTGATCCTATCCGCCGGGAGGTTGCAAGAATTGCGCTGGAAAAACTGATTGTAGATGGACGTATTCATCCTGCAAGGATTGAGGAAATGGTGGAGAAGGCGCAGAAAGAAGTAGAGATCATGATAAAGGAAGAGGGAGAAGCTGCTACATTGGAGGTTGGTGTACATGGCATTCACCCTGAACTGATCAGATTGTTAGGTAAGATGAAATTCAGGACCAGCTATGGTCAAAATGCATTGAAGCATTCTATTGAAGTAGCACAGTTGTCGGGCTTGCTGGCTGCAGAATTAGGATTGGATGTCAGGCTTGCGAAACGTGCCGGGTTACTTCATGACATTGGCAAATCAGTGGATCATGAGATGGAAGGGTCGCATATTCAGCTTGGCGTAGAACTCTGTAAAAAGTATAAGGAAAATGCAACAGTCATCAATGCTGTTGAATCACATCATGGTGATGTAGAGCCCGCTTCTTTAATCGCGTGTATTGTACAAGCTGCTGATACAATATCTGCTGCACGGCCGGGAGCTAGAAGGGAGACATTGGAAACCTATACTAGCAGGTTAAATCAATTAGAGGAAATAACAAACAATTTCAAAGGTGTAGATAAATCTTTTGCTATTCAGGCAGGTCGGGAAGTTCGTGTAATGGTGGTGCCGGAACAGATTTCAGATGCTGATATGGTTCTGTTAGCACGTGATATATCCAAACAGATTGAAGCAGAATTGGAATATCCTGGACAGATTAAGGTAAATGTTATCCGCGAGAGCCGCGTAATTGATTATGCGAAGTAATTTTGAAAACAAGATTATAGTAATGATAAGAAAAAACGCCGTATTGATAGTACGGCGTTTTTAAATGTTTGAATCAAGGTGCCGCTTGACGTCAGTATGCTTTTGCGATATGCTATATTTTGAAATGCCTATAAGTTCTATGCTGTTTATAAACCTTACGGCATTGACTGAACAGACAGGGAATCAGAAGTTTCTGCTGTGCTGCAGGGTCATTGCTGGTGGGAATAGAATGAAGAAAAGAGGAGAGGATTATGTTACAGAAAATTTCAACAGACAAGGCACCGGCAGCAATCGGACCATATTCCCAGGGAATCATAGCAAATGGAATGCTCTTTGCTTCCGGACAGATTCCAATTAATCCTGCAACAGGTGATATTGAAGGAAAAGATATTACTTCGCAGGCTGAACTGGTAATGAAAAATGTGGGAGCATTGCTGGCTGAAGCAGGAACAGATTATACAAAAGTAGTGAAAACAACGTGTTTTCTGGCAGATATGGCAGATTTTGCTGCATTTAATGAGGTATATGCCAAGTATTTTACAGAGAAGCCGGCCAGAAGCTGTGTTGCAGTGAAGACATTGCCAAAAAATGTTCTGTGTGAGGTTGAAGTGATAGCTGCTGTCTGAAAGAGGAAGGTAAAATGACAGCTGACCAAACTGCATGTTGTTAGAGGTTCATGCATATTGCATCATTATTTGGTTCATACTAGCCATAACAAGGAGAATTCTTTTGAGACAGTCCTTGAATGGTGAAAGGTGTGTGAATCAAATGATGGATTATGTAAATGCCTTTTGGGTGGGCGGATTAATCTGTGCACTGGTGCAGATTTTGATGGAGAAGACGAAAATGATGCCTGGCCGCATTATGGTGCTGCTGGTGGTGACAGGGGCGGTGATCGGCGTATTCGGATGGTATGATGCTTTTCAGGAATTTGCAGGTGCAGGAGCCAGTGTTCCGTTGTTAGGATTCGGCAATGTGCTGGTGAAGGGTGTCAAGGAGGCTGTGGATGAGAAAGGATTGCTGGGATTGTTTGCCGGAGGCTTCAAGGCCGGAGCGGTGGGAACCTCTGCAGCCTTGATCTTCGGATATCTGGCAAGTCTGGTTTTCAAATCTAAAATGAAGAAATGAGTTAAGGTCAGAGTTCCTCATACAGAATTCCTTTGCCGTCAAGATATTTGCGGAGGGCTCGATCCCAGATGGCATCCGGTTCCCTGCTCAGGAGAAAGGTGTGATAGGCTGTGCCGGTGGTAAGTACTGCCTTAGAACCGTCGTAGCGTATGTTCAGAGCCAAAGCTTTTACCTGGGAAGGCTCTATGTCACATTGTGCCTGCTCCAGCAATGCGGAGGCTTTTTCAGGCATTAAATGTAATACAAATCGAAAAAAGAGGGGTGTGCGTCTGCCTTTTATCAGGTCAAAGCATAGCCCTTTTAATTCGATCCAGGGACGAAATTCATAAAGATTCTCAGCGGCAGTGTCATCCGCGGCAGCATAAAAATCCTGATTGATATGCCCGTCAATTGTGAATGTATTGGCTGTACTTATGACGGCCTCTTCCAGCAGAAAAGGTTCAAAAGTGTCTGCAACCAGGAGATGGTTCATAAATTGTTTCATGGAAGTAATCTGTAATGCTATCATATATTTCTTCTTTATCCCTCCGTTTTTGAATTTGCTATTCATAGGATAATTTTATTATAACAGTTGATGCGCAGAGTGTAAAGTCTCGGGGTCATTTTAAACAGGATAATCGCAGCTGCCGTTGTGCATAAAATATGAATGTATTTCAATGTAATCAAAAGGGAAAAAGTGAGAAAAGACCAAGAGTAATTTATAATAGCCAATAACTCCTTGATTTTTCCTCCAAAGCGTATTATAATAACCAGGATAAGTAAAGGCAAATTCTTCGGGGCAGGGTGTGATTCCCTACTGGCGGTAAAGTCCGCGACCTGTGGAAGGATTCAGGGCGTTGTTGATGGCGTTCATGTTTTTTTTCATGGCTGACCCGGTGCAACTCCGGGACCAACAGTATAGTCTGGATGAAAGAAGAACATATCAGCGGTTGTGCGGAATCAGAGAAACTCTGATTCTAAATGAGTGCGGTGCAGCTGCAGCTGATAAGTGTGCGGATAGGAACCCCTGAAGTTACAAGGCTTCAGAGGTTTTTTGCGTTAGAAGAATTTTCCTGTAAAACTGCTTGGCCTTAGGGCCGGAAAATGGAGGGAAAAATGAGTGATTTGTTTCAAACCGTAACTGAAAACCTTTTGTATGTTCTGAGCTTTCTGGTGATTATTATTCTGCTTTTCGCGGCAGCGGTACTGCTGGAGAAGGCAGCACAGAAAAAGACCGGGAAAAAGGAACCGCTTTTTCAGGTGAGAAAGATGGCTATGATTGGCATGTTTTCCGCTGTTGCCACGATTTTGATGCTGTTTGATTTTCCGCTGCCTTTTGCACCTGGGTTCTATAAACTTGATTTCAGCGAACTTCCTATTTTAGTGGGAACGTTTGCTTTTGGCCCCGCGGCGGGAGTCATGATGGAATTTGTTAAGATTCTGTTGAAGCTGTTTATCAAAGGGACATCTACGGCTTTTGTAGGAGATCTGGCGAACTTCGTAATAGGGTGCAGCTTCATATTGCCGGCTTCTGTTCTCTATACATTCCGCAAAAGTAAGAAAACGGCTATGATTGCATGTTGTGCGGGTATTTTATGCATGACGGTATTCGGAACTGCATTCAATGCAATTTACCTGCTGCCCGCATTTGCAAAGTTTTACGGCATGCCGTTGGAAAATCTTCTGGCAAGGGGAAGTGCGGTCAATCCGCTGGTAAAAGAGGGGGATATCGTGAGCTTTGTAGTGGCTTGTGTAGCGCCGATGAACCTGCTGAAAGGCGTTATTGTGTCGGTAGTGACATTGCTTATCTATAAGCCCTTGAGCCCTATTATCAAAACCGGTCATCGAGCGTAACAACAGTCTGCCTTACATACACTTTCCGTCATGCCGATGCAGTCGGCACAAACAATTGATGAGAAGAATGTCTGCCGCAAAATCTGTGACTGCACATGATTTTGCGGCGTTTTCTATGCACAGAAATCGCAAAAGCGGCGATTCCTGTGCATGCTGTCAAAGCTGTCATTCTGAAAAGAAAACAGTCATTCCTCGCTTGTGTTTCGGAGAATGAGGGTATATAATGCCAGTGGGGGTGGAAGCGGCACGAGAGACAGTATCACGGAAGCTTCCAATAAAAAGGAAGGACGATTCAAAATGAATATTATGGATTATCTGATTATTATGCTGGCAATGATTGTGATTATCAACATAATAAACGAGAAATGGATTCACCTGCAGAGTGATATAGCGCTGATATTGTTTTCTCTGATATTCAGTACAGTATGCATCGGAATCAATGCGCTGCTGCCGGGCAGACCGCTGTCGGATGCATTGCAGCAGTTTTCCGGCTTTGAGTTTGAGGCGTATCTGATCGATACGGTACTTTGCTTTATGCTGTTTGCCGGTGCAAGCAAAGTTAATTTGAGGAAATTCAGGCAGAATATCAAGGCGATCAGTCTGCTTGCCCTTTTGACAACCGTTGTATCCTCCCTGCTGTACGGGATTCTGTTTTGGGGGGCGGCAATCATTTTCAGACTGCCGGTGGATATATGGATATGCATTCTGCTTGGGTGTATTGTATCGCCCACAGACCCTATTGCGGCCACGGGTATTTTGAATAAACTGAATCTATCCAAAAATGTGACATCGGTGATCGAAAGCGAATCACTGTTTAACGATGGAACGGGAGTGGCCCTGTTTGTGTTCTTCAAGAGCATCGTGGGCCACAGCGGAGAAAATAATTTCCTGGTGGTAATGCTGAAGGAAGTTCTGGGGGCGCTGGCGGTTGCAGCCGTTGTATCATTTCTGCTGGGAAGGCTTGTGAAGCTTACGAAAAAGCCGATACAGCAGATATTAATCAGTGTCCTTGATGTGGCTCTGTCCTATGTCATCTGCGAGCATTTCGGTTTCTCCGGGGTAATTGCTTCCGTCATATGCGGCATGTATTTTGCGTATATCATGGAGGGGCAGGAGCGTAAACGTATGGTATATGACCCCAATAACCTTTATAATGATTTCTGGGATATTCTGGACAGCATTTTAAATGCTATTTTATTTGTGATGATTGGTATCTCCGTATTGAACATAAATATCAGCGCCTATATTATGGCGGTAGTGCCGATTGCCATTCTGGCGGTTATTTTGTCCAGGTTTATGGGGGTGGGCATATCCACAATGCTGCTGGGCCGGAATAAGATACCAAGCAGTTACAGCCTGATGGAATTTGTCTCTCTGATGACCTGGAGCGCCTTAAAAGGGGGATTATCCCTGGCGCTGGCCATGAGTACAAAAGGGATAGTAAGCCCGGATCAATACTTAATCGTGCTGAATACGGCATATATCACCATCATTTTCACGGTAATTGTGCAAGGGCTTACGGTGAAAAAGGGGTACCTGCTGATTGAAAAACATAAAGCAGGGCGGCTCAGGAAACAAAGCGATGACAGTCTGCTGAGAGGGTAGGATAACAGGAGCAGGAAGAGCGGACAGTGAGACGGACGGCGAACCGGAAGAACAGACAGAGAACCGGAAGAGCAGACAAGGAACGAGCCGGACGGCGAACCGGAAGAACAGACAGAGAACGGGAATAGAAAGGAACAAACACATGAAAATCATTATCGTAGGGTTAGGCCAGATAGGGAGCCTGCTGGCACAGCGTATACCGATGGAAAATCATGACGCAACAGTGATAGATGCAGATAAGGAAAAAATAGAAGATATAACAAATCTCTATAATGTCAATGGAATATGCGGCAGCGGAGCATCGAGAGAAATTCTTCTGAAAGCGGGTGCCGCCACTGCAGACATCATTATTTCTGTGTCTTCAGTAGACGAAGTGAATCTGATGTCGTGTATGATTGCGAAAGACTGTGGGACACGCTATGCCATGGCAAAAATAGACCAGCCGGAACTTTCCGGGGATAAGGATTATTTAAAAAATGCATTTCAGATTGACAGCATTATCAATCCGAAACTTGAGACGGCATTGGAAATGCACCGTCAGATATTTGTACCGGGGGAGCTGAAGGCGGACGCATATTTCAGCGATGTGGCAACCATTATCCGGCTCCGCCTGACGGAAAAGCTGGTTCCTGCCCGGGGACTGCCCATGAAAGAGATAAAAGGGGTCTTTGGGACGGATATGCTGATTGCAACGGTGACAAGGGGCAGGAAGCTGTATATACCCAAAGGGGATTTCGTGCTGCAGGCGGACGATGTGGTGGGCGTTATCGCAGCAGATACAGCGATTCCGCAGATTGCGGCACGTCTCGGCGCAGCGCATAAACCGGTAAAACGGGCTATGCTGGTGGGCGGCGGCACAACGGCATATTATCTTGGCAGGAAGCTTTTGGAAGACCATAAATCCGTAACAATTCTGGAAAGCGATGCGAAACGGTGTGCGGAACTTGCGGAGCTGCTGCCGGAGGCAAATGTCAGCTGCGCTAATGGGATTGATACGGAGATATTACTGGAAGAAGGCTTGGAGCAGATGGATTCCTGTATTTCCATGACAGGAAAAGATGATACCAATATGGTGATATCCCTGTTTGCCTGGTCCATGGGTGTAAAGTCCATTATTACCAGAATTAATACAACAGCATACGAAAAATTATTAAATAAAGTCAATATAGATATTACAATCCTGCCAGCCCTCATATCTGCGAACCATGTCCTTGGCTTTATCAGAAACCTTGCGGTGCATAATGAGAAGGGAAACGATATTCAGTGTTTGTACCAGCTGGCCGGAGGCATGGCGGAAGCCACGGAATTTATTGCCTACGATAACTGCAGGAAATTGGGGATTGCGTTCAGGCAGCCGGAGTTACAGCTGAAGAAGGATATTCTGATTGCCATGATTATTCATGAAGGGCAGGTTATCATTCCGGATGGGAACAGCAGAATCCAGCAGGGCGACCGGGTGATTGTCATCAGTAAGAAGGGAAACGGACTGAATACTTTGAATGATATTTTTCATGGGTAACTATGGTCAATGGGGGCAATGGCCGGACAGAATAAAAATGAATTGCCATAAAGTTCTGTTTATTGTATAATAGATAAGAAATCAACGAAAAGGCATGGCTATTGAATATGACGTACTTTCCCCGGTGCCATGGCGGGTAACGGTCCAGCGGTCTGTCTGAACTGCCGCAATGACGGTGAAGCGGGGATGCTATCCTGATGGGCGAAGAAAGTGAAATGGGGATGCTATCCTGATGGGCGAAGAAAGTGAAGCGGGGATGGTATCCTGATGGGCGAAGAAAGTGAAATGGGGATGCTATCCCGATGGACGGAGAACTGAAGGGAGCAGCCGTACAGTCTGCGAAAATGTGAGGGGATGCCTGTAGCTGTGCAGATGGTGAAGAATGCTGGTGAATGTGTATGGAAAGGAAAAGATATGAGAGCACAGCGGGCAAAGGATTTTCGCTGTTTCTTTCGATTCTGCTTATTTTTTGTATCCTTGGAGTAGTGGTATTTTCTGTTTCCCGAAAAATATCAAAAGAAATGTCCGAAGCGGCGGTTCAGAATCTAAATGAGAGTCTGGACTTGATAAAATCTACCATAGAGTCAATTCTGGATAAAGAAGCGGAGTTTCAGAAGCTGATGGCACAGGAAATCGCCATGAGGGATGAGCCGGAGACGTATGTTGCTTCCTGTCAGAAGAACCAGACAATGGTCAAAATTTCATATATCAGGGAAGGCGAAACGGAAGGGGTCTCCAGTACAGGGGATGTTTTTACCGAAGAAGGGCTGGACTTTTTAGACGGCACGATAGAAGGGCTGGCGGTGTCCCATTCTTATATAAATTATATGGGAACATGGGCATATTCCCTCAAATGTCCGGTAATCAGGGATGAGCAGACCATTGGAACACTTTATGTGGAGTATACTTATGACGCTCTTGACAAATCGCTTCCGGCAGGATTCTACGGCAAACAGGCCACGCTTTATATTATGGATGCGAAGACGGAAAGATTTGTGCTGAAGCCAAAGGGAATGGGAGAGCGCAGCGCGGGGCACCTGGATCTGGAGGATTTTTACAGGGCAAACGACATTCTGGATACAGAACTTCGGGCAGAAGTAGGGAACTGCATGCAGAATGGAAAAAGTATTATGTTCTACCATGATATACAGGGAAAAAGCGCCCTGAATTATATGTGGACCGTGAACGGCGGTACCATTTATCTGGTCGGGTATGTGCCGATTGAAGCCATTCAACGGGAAGGTAAGACCGTAAATCAGAACATTCTGATTGTTGTGCTGGTTATGCTGGCTGCATTTTTCCTGTGTTGTACTCTGTACTATCTCAACCAGAGGCAGCAGAGAAAAATTATGAGGGAACGGGAAGCGGAACGGGAGCTGCATAACAAACAGCTGGCGGAAGCGCTGCATGCGGCGCAGCTGGCGAGCAATTCCAAAACCATGTTTCTTTCAAATATGTCCCACGATATCCGCACACCGATGAACGCAGTGCTTGGCTTCACCACCCTGCTTGAAAAAGATGCCGAAAACCCGGATAAGGTGCGGGCATACACGAAAAAAATCATGGCGTCCGGACAGCATCTGCTCAGTCTGATCAACGATATTCTGGATGTTTCCAAGATTGAGAGCGGTAAGGTTGTTCTGTCCGTAGAAGAGTTTACGCTGAATGACCTAGTATCTTCCATTGACGCTATCGTCCGTCCGATGGCAAGTGCAAGGAAACAGCAATTTTATGTGGAAGTAAAGGATATTAAGCATGAGCGTCTGCTGGGCGATGAGACAAGAATCAACCAGATTCTGATAAATCTTCTATCCAATGCCGTGAAATATACGCCGGAAGGGGGAAATATCTGGTTCCGTATCATTGGTTTGAAACAGCGTTCCAGCCAGTTCGAGCATATCCGGATTGAAGTGGAAGATGATGGATATGGGATGACACAGGAATATTTAAAAACGATTTTTGATGCATTTACAAGAGCGGAGAACAGTACAACGAACAAGGTTCAGGGGACGGGTCTGGGTATGGCGATTACCAAAAATATCGTTGAACTTATGGGGGGAACCATTGAAGTTTTCAGCGAAATTGATAAGGGAAGCCTGTTCCGGGTAGAATTGGAATTCCGTATCCCTGAGGGGCAGGCGGATAAACTGTTTTGGGAGCAGAGCGGCATATCCAGAATTCTTTTTGCAGGTGAGGATCAGCAGGAAGGCAGATACATTTGTATGCTTATGAAGGATATGGGTGTTGCAGTTGACATTGTGCCTGATGGGAAGAGTGCTTTATCTCTGCTGCAGGATGCAGGGAATACGCAGGAAATCTATCAGCTGGTGCTGTTGGACATTGATGTATCTGTTATGGACAACATTCAGATATTAGAGCGGATCAGAAATCTTCTGGCTCCCGGCGTGCTGCTTCTTTATATGGCGGAGCATGACGAGGGAAAGATGAGCCATTTGGATGGAATGCTTCCTAAGCCTTTTTTCATATCTGCCTTGAAAGAAAAGGTCATGGAAATACAGGCGGAAGAATCCGGAGAGAATAAGATGCAGGATGCAGAAGAATCCGGAAGCTGTCAGGGACTGCATTTCCTTGCGGCGGAGGATAATGAAATCAATGCGGAAATATTGGCAGAAATACTGGCAATAGAGGGTGCAAGCTGTGAAATTGCTGAAAACGGCAGACTGGCGCTGGAACGATTTGCAAATGCCGGAGAGGGTGATTTCGATGCCATTCTTATGGATGTTCAGATGCCGGTGATGAACGGTTACGATGCCACAAGGGCAATCAGGGCGCTGGAGCGGAAGGATGCAAGGGAAATTCCGATTATTGCCATGACGGCTAATGCTTTCGCGGAAGATGAAAGAGAAGCTTTGAACGCCGGAATGAATGTTCACCTTACAAAGCCGATTGATGTGGAGCTGTTAAAACAGGTCATTAAAAAATATGTACGCAAAAAAGGAAGTAAAGAGGAATCATCAGTGTGCAAGAAGGAGTAATCAGAAGGCAGTAATGAAAAAAGCAGTAATGAAAAAAGCAGTAATGAAAAAAGCAGTAATAAAAAAAGATAGAAGGAATGATTTCAGGAAAGCAGCGGCGGTATTTTTGACGGCAGCGGCGGCTCTTGCCGTAACAGCCTGCGGGAACAGGGAAGGTTTTAACCTGGTGGAGCAGGATGAAGCGGAAGTGCGGGTGGTAACATTGTACAGCCCCATGGAAAAAACGAACCCGAATACGGAAAATGTGGCAAGAAGCGCCTGTGATAAAACAATCGCCATGGCGGAGGAAGAACTCGGCGTATCCGTTGGCTATATCACATACACGGCGGCAGATTATCAGGAAAAATCCTATGATGATGTGGCGCTGGACCGGGTAAGGAACAATATGGATGATATTTATCTGCTGAATCCTGATGTTATCAAGACTTTGGGGGAAGAAGGCAGGCTCAGGGATCTGTCGGGCTTTGCGTGTGTGGAAAATCTGCGCGATGTTGTAAAAACCGCCAATACAATCAATGGTAAACTGGTGGCCATCCCACAGGAGGTGGTGGCCTACGGTTTGTTTGTCAACAAAGACATGTTCGATCAGTACCAGCTGGAACTGCCGGAAACCCCGGAAGATTTTCTGGAATGCTGCAGAGTATTCAAAGAAAACGGAATCGAAACACCGGTGGGGGCAAATCGCTGGTGGCTGGAAACATTTGTTCTGGCTATAGGCTACGCAGATTTGTATAACGGCGGAAATACGGAAGCGGAAGTTGCGGCTCTAAACAGCGGAGAGAGTAAGTACAGCGACTATATGCGTCCTGGATTTGAATTTCTTCAGGAGATGATTGACCGCGGCTATATCGATGCAGAGAAGGCTTTGGTCAGCGAGGCAGTTGAAGGCGAAGGGGAGGATTTCCTGTCGGGGAAAACGCCGATTGTTATGGCATACTGGGGAGCGGCCAATACCAATACAGCATACGGGGAACCGGATTTTAATATGCTTGTCATTGGTTTTCCCAGCAGCAGGGGGCAGATGCCCGTAATGCCCATGACGGGATTCGGTGTCGGCGCCGATGCGGTGCATGGGGAGGACGCCATGGGCGTTTTGGACGTGATTCTGTCTGACGAAGCGCTTCGGGTATATGCGGAGACGAATAAAGTCATTTCGCCGTCCAGAAATGTGGAAGTGGAATGTATTCCTGCGTTAAAACCGTTGAACGACCGGATACAGGAAAACGTCTATGTTCTCGGAGCCAATGCGAATATGAAGCTGGAACAGTGGGGGAATACCTGTCTCATTGTAAGAGATCTGTTAAACGGCGCGACGGTGGACGAGTGCATGGCAGAATTTGACAGATTACAGGAAGAAACGCTGGCGAAGCAGAGCAGCAGGTAACAGTTCAGCCATACCATTTATATCATATATATGTCTTGACAACAAAAAGTCTGCTGCTATGGTATGACCGGTATGCATATTCCCGTCAGCAATCAGGTAATAATGCCGGCAGCTTGTTCCATGCCGGGCGCCCGCCTGGGGAAATGATGGCATGGCTGAACTGTAATGAAGCAGGGACTGTAATTTTATAACTGTTTGTAATAGATCAGCTCATCGAATACTTTCTTGTCACCCCAGGGCTCCAGTATGCCGCCCGGTATTCTGCCGCATTCCTGCATTCCAAGTGCCTGGTCAAAGTGTTCCGTGCCGTTGTTGCGGCAGTAGGAGAGAACATAATCGCACCCCATCTGTTTTGCCTGGACGAAGCATTCCAGGCATAATTTTGTGCCAACGCCCATTCTCTGGAATGCTGGATTCACAACCACGTCAAACAGTTCGCATCTGTTGGAGGAAAGGATATGCGGCGATTTCTTTACCAGAGCGGTTCCGATAATATTATCATCTAAGGAAGCCACCAGCGCAATGGAGGTTCCCGCATCCATTTCCGCAATATTTTTCTGTACACGTTCTCTTACTTCTTCCGGTGTATTTCCGGAGAAGATATTTTCCCACAGGCTTTTTACGTCACTTAATGTCATTCTGCGAATGTTTATCTCATTCATCTCTTCTAATCCCTCCTTGACGGATAATAATTTTGTGCCGACTTGATTTAACTGTCGTAGTTTATGGTGGTTCAGAAATTCGCTGGGGGTGCACCCAATACATTGAAGAAAGGCTTTATAGAAACCTGCCTGTGTTTCAAAGCCGTACTCCATTGCCACATCATACATTTTTCGTCCGGCGGCAATCTCCTGCGCGGCATTGACAAGTCTGCGCTGTCTTATATAGGCCATGATGGGCATACCGGTAATTTCATGCAGGTAATAGTATAACTGCCTGGGAGAATAATGATACCGTCCGCTCAGTTCCACAAGGGTTATGTTTTCTTTTAAATTTTCTTCGATGTATTCCAGGATTTCATTTGACAACATTTTTATCACCACCTTCTTCAGTATATCAGATTCGTCAGAGAATTTCTTTTCCAAATCTGCACTGTTGCGGTTTTGGCATGAACGCTTGTGATAATTCAGGAAGGGAATGCTTTTGGCTTGTGGACAAACAGGGCTGTGGTTTTGGCATAAAACGCTTGTAAGAATTCGGCAGCTGGTCAGATGGGCGGTATAAACAGGAATGGGGTTTAGAATATATTTGGAATACATTCAGAATAAATTTTGGAAAGCAGTATTGACATAAATGGGAAATTGTTGTATTATGTAAGTAGTACAGCGATACAATAGAAACATAACACACAGAACATAACACACAGAACATAACACACAGAACATAACACACAGAACATAACACACA
>CAJUAP010000034.1:0-15061 GCA_910584435.1 uncultured Acetatifactor sp. | reverse complement strand
GAACATAACATACAAAACATAACATACAAAACATAACATACAAAACATAAAATACAGAACATAAAATATAAAACGCAAAACGCAAAACGAAAAACACAAAACAGGAGGCGGAAGATGGGAGCGCTGGTAGAAATCAGGGATGTGTGCAAGATTTATAATCCCGGAGAAAATGAAGTCAGGGCATTGGATCATGTAAGCGTCAGGATCAATGAAGGGGAATTTGTCGCAATTATCGGCCAGTCGGGAAGCGGCAAGTCTACTTTGATGAATATGCTGGGGTGCCTGGATGTGCCTACCAGCGGGTTATACCGGCTGCATGAACAGGATGTGTCGGAATTGGATGACGATGAGCTTTCGGATATACGAAATAAGGAGATTGGCTTCATTTTCCAGGGATTTAACTTAATTCCTAATTTAACGGCTTTGGAGAATGTGGAACTTCCGTTGATATATAGAGGGGTGGGAAAAACCAGGCGGAGGGAATTGTCGAAAACAGCGTTGGAAAAGGTAGGATTAGGGCACCGCATGGATCACAGGCCGGCGGAAATGTCGGGAGGACAGCAGCAGAGGGTTGCAATTGCCAGGGCCATAGCGCAGGCGCCGCCCGTTATCCTGGCGGATGAACCCACCGGCAATCTGGACTCCCGTTCTACACAGGAGATTATGGGGATTCTCAAGGAGCTGCATGCCGAGGGCAGCACAGTGATACTGATTACCCATGACAATGAAATTGCGGCACAGGCAAAGAGGGTTATCAAAATTAAAGACGGGCATATTGAGGCAGATGAATCCAATATAAAATCTGGAAAGGGAGATGATATATAAGATGGCAGGAGATACAACGGAAACAAAAAAGAAAAAGCATAAGAAAAAAAGGAAAAAATGGCCTGTGGTGATTGCTGTCATAGCAGTTGCTTTAATTGCAGTCCGAGCAGCTGCCGGTATGGGGGCAGCGCAGCCGGGGGTATATGTGACAACCACATCGGCGGTACGGGGGGATCTGCAGGAAAGCATCAGCACCAGCGGCACAGTGCTGAGTGAAGAGGTAAAAGTGATTTTCGCCCCGGTGAGCGGTACCCTGGCAGAGGTAAATGTGGAAACCGGAAGTGCAGTGAAGGCAGGGGAGCAGCTGATTTCTTATGATATGGAGAAAATGGAGAAGACACTGCGCCAATCTGAACTGCAGCTGGCAAAAAGTATGGCAGGATATGATAATGCCATTGCCAGAGATTCTCAAAACCAGGCAGAACTCAAGGAGGCTACAATTAACTTAGATGTGCTGAACCAGCAGATTGAAGACAATAAGGCATATCTGAAGAAGCTGCAGGATGATTTAAGCGAGAGCCAGCGTGCGACCAGTAATGCTCTGGCGGAACAACGTTTTGAACTGCAGAGAAGGCTGCAGGAATTGACGCCGGGAACCAAGGAGTATGAGGATGTGTCTGCTGAGATAACACGAATCAGCTATGTAGAGCAGACGGCCGGTTCTTCTGATTATGTGGCACAGATGCAGAAAGAGATAGCGGAAGTGCAGGAGCGGATTGCAGGTTATGAAGAGTATAAAGCGCGGATGGAATCCCAGAAGACTTCCAGTGAAGCGGCTGTGATGAATTCCTATGATAAAACCCAGCAGAACGCGGATAATGAATTGGCGAATCTAAGCTATCAGGAAACAGAAGAAGAATATTACATAGCCCAGAAGGGCATTGTGGCAGAGTTTGACGCCATCGTTACGGAGTGCAGTGCCATTTCCGGGGCGGGGGTAAACAGCGGAATGCAGCTTTTGACTTTGGAGAACAGCCGGAAGCTGAAGGTTTCTTTTGAAGCGTCCAAATATGATATTGAGAAGCTGGAATTGGGCCAGAAGGCGGATGTAGTCATTTCAGGCAGAACCTATCACGGTGAAGTGAGCAAAATCAACCGGATGGCAGTGAGGAATGCATCCAATACGCCCATGGTGGGGGTGGAGATACACTTGTCTGATGCAGATGATAAGATTATTCTGGGGATGGATGCCAAATTGACCATTTATACCAAAAAGGCGGAAAATGCGCTTTTGATTCCTGTGGAGGCGATTAATGCGGACAGGGACGGAGACTTTCTGTATGTGGTTGAAAATGGGATTGTGGTAAGAAAATCCATTGTCTGCGGTATTTCTTCCGATGTGTATGCGGAGATAAAGGAAGGACTTACGGAAGAGGACGAAATCATTCTTACTTCTTATTCGGACTTAGAAGAGGGAATGGCGGTTACAGTGCTTCCGGCACAGCCTGTAGTTCTTCATTGATTGTTTGTGTCGACTGCGTCGGCATAACGGGAAGTGTGAGAAGAAAATCTAATCACTTGCGGCAGAGGCCGCTTCGCGAAGAGTTTCCAAGTCATTTCCTGGAATTTTGTAAGTCTGTAATAGGAATATAAGGAGTACAATATGGCACAGATATGGGAATATGTTAAGATAGCTCTGATGAATATCAAGAGTAATAAAGGGCGTTCCATTCTGACAATGCTGGGGATTATCATTGGCATTTCTTCCGTCATTATGATTATATCCATCGGCAATGGACTCAAGGGAGGGATTAACAGCGAATTAAACGCCATTGCAGGAGGGCAGATATATATTTATTCCTATGGAGATAATGATGAAGGCATCAGTGTTGAATTCACGGATGATGACATAAGCGCCATTATGGAGAAGGTACCCCATGTGAAGGCCGTTACTCCAAATGGAATGATGCAGGGAACTGCTGCCGGAAGAAAAGGTGTGTTTGCGGCCTCGGCGAGTCTGGGAACGCCGGGACTGGAATATGCCAGCAATGATCCGATTATCAAGGGGCGCTATTTTAATGACAGTGATTATTATTCCGGAAACAAGGTATG
The DNA here is from genome assembly GCA_910584435.1 of uncultured Acetatifactor sp. Taxonomy (GTDB): domain Bacteria; phylum Bacillota; class Clostridia; order Lachnospirales; family Lachnospiraceae; genus Acetatifactor. The sequence continues at coordinate 12,184 of CAJUAP010000034.1, read as the reverse complement.
TGTTATGTCTGAGAGCAGTGCGAAGTTATTGTTCGGCAATACCAATGTGATCGGTATGACGGTGGAGTTTTCGCTGTACGGCATGACACAGGATTTTACGATTATCGGTATCAGACAGGATAATGCTTCCACGCTCTCAGGGATTATTACGATACAAAGTGCAGCGCTGGAGATGCCTTTGTCAGTGATTTCTTCCTCTTATGGATTCTATATCTCCAATAATGCACTGCTGATTATCAGTGAAGGATCGGAATATGCCTCTCAGGTGGCGGCAGATACGGTACGCCTGATGGAAAACAGACACGATATCCGGGGCAAAGGCGCTATCCAGGTAGAAAATTTTAATGATTATCTGGGGCAGATAGACCAGATATTGAGTTATGTTACCATATTTGTCGTGTTTGTGGCGGCAATTTCGCTGTTGGTGGGAGGTATCGGGGTTATGAACATTATGCTGGTATCTGTTACCGAGAGAACCAGGGAAATTGGAATTCGTAAATCCCTGGGTGCAAGAACGGGTTCCATACTTCTGCAGTTTTTGTCGGAATCGGCGATTATTACGCTCTTGGGCGGTGTCATCGGAATTATTCTCGGTGTGGCCGGAGCATCGGGAATATGCTCTCTGGCTGGCTTCACGGCTAGAGTAAGTGTGAGTACTGTGCTGGGGGCAAGCCTTTTTTCTTCGGCGGTAGGAATTTTCTTCGGCATTTATCCTGCCAGAAAAGCAGCGCGTTTAAGTCCCATTGAGGCGCTTCGCCATGAATAGTTCCGGTTTGGTTTGCTGTGGCGGAATAATTTTATCTCTTGCATTTTTGATTCGTTTAGAGTAAAATAATTATATTTCAGTTGTGCAGATGCAGTAAGAAACACGTTACTGTTCACGCATCACTGCCGCGAGGCGTTTTCATGCGTATTTTGCATGAAAATCCCAAGCTGTCAGAATGACAGCTTTGACAGCGTGCGCCAAAACGCTGCTCTTGCGTTTTGTGTGCATTAGTTACTGTGAACGGAGTGAACAGTAACAGAAACACTGCGGACAATGTGAAGAGAAGCCAGAGGATTTGAAGTATGCTTAACTTAACGATTAAAATAGAGGCAGGGGATTTATATGACTATATGCTGATGCATTCTTATAACAGTCCTGCAGGTGTTTTGGGAAGCTCTTTTGGGGCGGTGCTGATTATTTTTGCACTTGCAACCCGGCAATGGATGTTTATTGTGCTGGGGGCAGTGATGCTTTTGTACCTGCCCTGGACATTATTTATCAAGAGCAGAAGGCAGATACTGAGTAATCCAAGCTTTCAGGAACCGCTGCAGTATACTTTGGATGAGGAAGGGCTTACGATTTCCCAGGGAGAGGCGGAAGAGAAAATGGCGTGGGGGAACATGCATAAAGCAGTTTCTACCGGCAGAAGTATTATCCTTTACACATCCCGTATCAATGCCACCATTTTCCCAAAGCGTCAGTTAGGCGATCAGAAGACGGCAGTGATTGAGATGATATCCACGCATATGCCCCCGGCAAAGGTGAAGATACGTTCCTGAATGCGGTGTGCTCATCTGGTGAAGGATGTGAGGCTGCCCTGATACGAATGAATGTACAAGCTGTCCATTGTGAATGAAATCAATGGCTGGCTTGTACTTTCGTTTCTGTGTGGTTTGACACTTTGCTGTTATTTTCACAGGAAATCAACAGGGGCAGCTTTACGGAAAGGGTTGTTATGGAAAGTGTTGAGAAAGGCATCTTAACAGAATTAGATACGGAGGGCAGCGTAACTGTAGAATCAAATGGGCCGGAAGAAACATCTGCCATTGGAGAAATGCTGGGTGAGATGTGCCGTCCGGGACAGATATATACTTTGAACGGTGAACTGGGCACAGGAAAGACCGTGTTTACCCAGGGATTTGCAAGAGGGCTTGGAATTGCCGGATCTGTAAACAGTCCCACCTTTACCATTCTGCAGATATATGAAGGAGGCCGTATGCCTTTTTACCATTTTGATGTATACCGCATTGGAAATGCGGAGGAAATGGATGAGATTGGGTATGAGGATTGTTTTTACGGGGAGGGTGTCTGCCTGATAGAGTGGGCGGAACTGATCCGGGAGATACTGCCGGAACAATATGTAAACGTGACGATTGCAAAGGATTTGGATAAGGGATTTGACTATCGGAAGCTTGTGATAAAAAAGCATCCATTCGGACAGCATTCGTAGGAAAACCGGATATGAAACCAAAAGAAACCGAAGGGTGGATGCGGAAGTGGAATGGTAATATCGGTATGAAAATATTAGGTTTGGATAGTTCCGGGCTGGTGGCGAGTGTTGCGGTGGTAGAGGATGATGTGCTGCTGGCGGAGAGTACTTTGGATTATAAGAAAACCCACTCGCAGACATTGCTTCCTATGCTGGATGGGCTTAGAAGCAGATTGGAACTGGACTTGGATTCTTTGGATGCCATTGCGGTGGCTTCCGGGCCGGGGTCTTTTACAGGTCTGCGTATTGGTGCCGCTACGGCAAAAGGGCTGGGGCTGGCATTGCGCAGACCGCTGGTAGAAGTTCCGACTTTGGAAGGGCTTGCCTGGAATCTATGGGGAACGGATAGGCTGGTGTGCCCTTTAATGGATGCCAGAAGAAATCAGGTGTATGCGGCAGCATATGAGTTTGTTCCTGTACAGGAGCGTTTTCGGCTGGATGCAGTGATACCACAGATGCCCATTGATATTAGGGAGATGCTGGAAAAGTTAAACCAACTTGGCAGGGGTGTAGTATTCTTAGGAGACGGGACACCGGTGTACCGCAGAGAAATTGCAGAGTATTGTAAGGTGCCATATGCTTTTGCGCCTGCAGGTAATAACAGGCAAAGAGCTGCCAGCATAGCGTCGCTGGGGGCTGTATATTTTGCTCAGGGTAAAACGGTGACTGCGGCGGAGCACTGCCCGGAATATCTGCGTAAGAGCCAGGCAGAGCGGGAAGCTGGAAGCAGGATGACTGAAGCGGAAGCATCAGAGGCAGAATGACAGGAAGCGGAAAAGCCAGAAGCAGGAGGACGAGAACCGAAGGCAGAATGACTGAACCGGAAGAGATAAAAAACCAGAAACGGATAAAAATTGTGGAAATTGAAATAAGAGAGCTGCACAAAGAGGATATTGAAGAACTGGCGAAGATTGAATCAGAAGCTTTTTCCATGCCATGGTCGAAACAGGATTTTGAGGCTTTGCTGAGTCATTCTTATTGTTTCTATCTTGTGGCACTGGCAGACGGACATATTGCAGGCACCTGTGGATATACCAACAGCTGTAATGAGGCTGCAATTGATAATGTGGTGGTAGCGGAGGCGTATCAGAATCACGGAATTGCGCAGGCTTTGCTCACAGAATTGATAAAAAGAGGCGAGGCTTTGCAGGTAGAAGCTTTTACCCTGGAAGTACGTGTCAGCAATGCCAAAGCCATCCATATTTATGAGAAATTTGGTTTTCGCTCGGAAGGAATCCGTCCCGGATTCTATGAAAAACCCACAGAAGATGCCATGATTATGTGGCGGCGCAGGTGTGGGATTTAGGTATTGCTTGATGATACGGCAACAATTACCAAACGTATTTATGTATATTTTTAGTATAATGGTCATGGCGGCAATGGGTAGTGGGTGACACGGAAGATTTGACATTGCGGAAGGAGAAAAGTATGCGTAGGTACGAGAACGGACAAGACGGGAAGCTTATGGAGGTTGTCTGCAACAAATGCGGCAGAAAGCTGAATGTGGTGAACGGATATCTGAGAGAATATTGCTTTACGGCGGACACGAGTTTTGGCTATTTCAGTCATAGAGACGGGATGGCGCATCATTTTGATCTGTGTGAGGATTGCTATGAGCAATGGATATCGCAGTTTCAGATACCGGTGGACGAAGCCGAGTCAACAGAACTGCTGTGAAAGTCATGTATTGTTTGTGTCTGCGGGCTGATATGGCAGGAAACGCAAAAAGGCTGTCAACAGCAGATGATATGAAATAAAGGAAGAGGAAGACAAATATGTTGGATGTGAGCCTGTTGGGAACAGGGGGGATGATGCCATTGCCGTATCGATGGCTTACGGCTTTAATGCTCCGGTATCAGGGAAAAAGCATATTGATTGACTGTGGGGAGGGAACACAGATTGCGCTGCGGGAAAAGGGCTGGAGTCCGAATCCTATTGATATTATCTGCTTTACGCATTATCATGCGGATCATATCAGCGGATTGCCAGGTATGCTGCTGACCATGGGGAACGCAGAGCGCAGAGAACCGTTGCTGTTAATCGGTCCCAAGGGACTGGCCAGGGTAGTAAATGCATTGCGCACCATTGCGCCGGAGCTTCCCTTTGAAGTGAGGTATGAGGAAATTACGGAGGAAGAACAGGTATTTTCTTTTGAGGGATTTCAAATTAAGGCTTTCAAGGTGAGCCATAGTGTGGTATGCTATGGGTATAGTATGACAGTGGAGAGAAAAGGGCGCTTTGATAAGGAGCGTGCATTGGAACAGCAAATTCCCATGAAACTATGGAACAGGCTGCAAAAGGGTGAGGTAATTACGGAAAACGGCGTTACGTATACTTCCGATATGGTATTGGGGATGCCGCGGAAGGGATTGAAGGTGACATATTGTACGGATACCAGACCCACAGAAAGCATTACTTCCAATGCCGCAGGTTCCGACTTACTGATCCTGGAAGGTATGTATGGGGAACATGATAAACTTGCAAAAGCAAAGGAAAATAAACACATGACCATGTATGAAGCAGCTGCGATTGCAAGGTCGGCGCAAGTACCTGAGCTTTGGCTGACACATTACAGCCCGTCTCTTCTGCGGCCGGAGGAATATTTGGGAAGTGTCCGGAAGATTTTCGCCAATACAATCGCTGCAAAGGATGGAAGAACGGTGGAATTGCAGTTTGAAGAAGAGTAAAGGGGATGTCTGTGTGAGGCGGACACAGAAGGGGGCAATATGAAGAAAACTGACGCGAAGAATAACACAGTAACTAAGAAGACTACGATCATTGTGATTGTATTCATAGTAGTGATTGTGGGCATTGTATGTCTGTATGCCTATCTGTCAACGAAGCAGCGAAATGCCATGGCGGATGCGGCGCTTTCTAAGGTTCAGCTGACCTTGAGCCGCGATTTGGAAAAGGATTATCCGCCTACGGTAAAGCAGGTATTAACTTATTTTTCGGAGCTGCAGCGCTGCCTTTACAATGAGGACTGTACGGATGAAGAAATAGAGCAGCTGGGGATTCAGACAAGACTGCTGTATGACAAGGAGCTTTTGGACAACAATGAGGTTACCGCTTACCTCATGAGGCTAAAGGAGGAAGTGGGGGCGTTCAGGGAAGCCGGCAGCAGGATATACAGGATTTCTATTCCTGCAAGCAATAATGTGGATACTTTTAAACAGGACGGATATGAATTTGCCAGACTGAAATGTGCGTATTATATTACGGAGAAGGGGCGCACGGTTTCTCAGGATGTAATATATTTGCTGCGTCGTGACGAGAACAGGCAATGGAAGATTTATGGCTGGGATCGGGCGCAGAATGTGAATATGGGTATGGAGTCGCAGGAAGGCGGGCAGAGCGGAGCCGAGTGACATGAATGAGAGGAAGGCAGGTCTTGTGGAACAGCAGGATAAGGAGAAGAATTCTTCTATGGAAGTAAATCTTACAAAGCAGGATGTATTGATATTGGCGATTGAGACCTCTTGTGACGAGACGGCTGCTTCGGTAGTGAAAAACGGCAGGGAGGTATTGTCCGACATTATTTATACCCAGATTGCACTGCACACCTGTTATGGCGGGGTGGTGCCGGAGATTGCGTCCAGGAAGCATATTGAGAAAATCAATCAGGTCATAGAAGAAGCACTGCGCCAGGCGCATGTTACATTAGCGGAAATTACAGCCATTGCTGTCACTTACGGCCCGGGGCTGGTAGGAGCACTTCTGGTAGGCGTGTCTGCGGCGAAAGCAGTCAGTTTTGCCACGGGAATTCCGCTGGTAGGTGTGCATCATATCAGTGGGCATATCAGCGCTAATTATATTGAACATAAAGAGTTGGAACCTCCGTTTGTCTGTCTGGTCGTTTCCGGCGGGCATTCTCATCTGGTGGTAGTAAAAGACTATGGTGTATATGAGATTATCGGCAGAACCAGAGATGATGCGGCCGGGGAGGCATTTGATAAAGTTGCCAGAGCCATAGGGCTTGGTTATCCGGGAGGCCCTAAGATTGACAGGGTTTCCAGGGAAGGTGATCCGGAAGCAATTTCTTTTCCAAGGGCAAAGGTGGCTGAGAATGCATATGATTTTAGTTTCAGTGGATTAAAGTCCGCCGTATTGAATTATCTGAATTCCTGTCAGATGAAGGGAACTGCAATCTGCCAGGCGGATGTGGCGGCGTCTTTTCAGAAGGCAGTGGTGGATGTGCTGGTGGAGCATTCTCTCCATGCTGTGAAAGCATTTGGATATGACAAATTTGCCATTGCAGGAGGGGTGGCTTCTAATTCTTCTCTGCGGAGGGCATTTGATGAGGAATGCGCAAAGAGGAAGATTCAGTTTTTTCATCCCTCACCGCGGATGTGTACGGACAATGCTGCCATGATAGGAGCTGCAGGTTTCTATGAATATCAAAAAGGTGTGAGGCATGGTTATGATTTGAATGCGGTGCCGAATCTGGAATTGTGAGATTTGCCGGTTCGGACTTTCGTTCATGGCGGCAGTGCAGGATGCGTGAGAGTATGGCATTATTTACTGACAGAATGGAGAAGGAAATACTATATGGCTAAGAAGAGATGCACAGCTGTTGTTTTGGCAGCAGGCAGCGGAAAAAGGATGAACAGCAGTGTTGCCAAGCAATTTCTGTTATTGGGCGGCAAGCCGGTTCTGTGGTATTCTCTTCAGGCAGTGGAAGAGTCTGCTGTTATTGATGACTGTATTTTGGTTACAGGGGCAGATGATATTGCCTTTGTGCGCAGTGAAATTGTGGAAAAATATGGTTTTCACAAGGTGGACAGGATGATTGCCGGTGGAAACGAACGCTATGAGTCGGTGTATCGGGCGCTTTGCCTGATGGCGGAGGGTGGGATGACTGTACCGAATGAGGATGGGTATGTGTTTGTCCATGACGGAGCAAGGCCCTTTCTTACGGAGAAAATTCTGGAGGAGACTTATGAGGCAGTATGCAGATATCATGCCTGTGCGGCGGCGGTTCCGGTGAAAGATACTATCAAAATTGCGGATGAGGGCGGTTTTGCTGTGCAGACGCCTGCCCGCAGTCTTGTGTGGGCTGTGCAGACACCGCAGGTTTTTGATACACAGCTTATTATTCATGCATATCAAAAGCTCTTTGAACAAACCAATGCTTTGCGGCAGGGAATTACTGATGATGCTATGGTGGTGGAAACCATGCTGGAGATTCCTGTGAAGCTCGTAAAATCTTCTTATCAAAATATCAAAATAACAACGCCGGAAGATATGAGGATGGCTGAAAATCTGCTATGAAGATCCCGGTTCTTTGATTTCCCTTGGATTGATTTAAATGATTATGCCGGGTTTTATTTCCTGACATTGAATTATGAGATTTCTGTCAGGAAATGAATGGGGCACTTAAAAAATAGTAATAATAACAAGAAAATATTCGAAAAAAGTAGTTTTTTGGTGATAGTGACATTGGAAAAACAGGGGATCGAATAGTACGTTGGAGAAAATGACAAAAAAGTATTGCATTTTTCGGCATACGTTGTATAATTAAAAGCAAGTAATCATTCTGGCGCTGATAAGGTAAGATGCCTGGAAGCGCTGCTACATAAATGGAATTGCCTGAGAAGGCAGCTTAACAGACACACATCTTCATAGAGAAGGAGAGTGTTGTGGGCTGAAAATATATAATCAAAACAGGAGGAAAAAAATGAAAAAGAGAAAGGTTTTGTCTGTCGTGACTTCTGCGACTTTGGCAGCAGCTATGCTGTTGACCGGTTGCGGCAATAACGACGGAAGCAATGGCAGCAGCTCTAACAACAGCAGTGCTGAGAACAGCAGCAGCCAGAGCAGCAATGAAAGCAGTAATACCAATAGCGGCAGCAGCGATAATTCCGGAACGGGGGGGGCATCTGACGATAATAATGCAGGTGCAGCTCTTCTTCCCGCATTGAGTGAAAGCGAGCAGGGCAAGCCCGGTGCGCTGACAACTCCCAGAAGCAATTATGTACAGTATCCATATGCAGACGGCGAGGGAATCACTCTTACTTATTGGATGAGCGTTCCCAGCAACATTATGAATCATAAGGATACACCGGATTCCGTGCAGATGACGGAGTGGGCAAAGCGCTGGCAGGAACTGACAGGCATCACCATTGAATTCGTGGGACCCGCAACCAATAAGAGTGATGAAGTTACGCAGCAGTTCAACCTGATGTCTACCAATCAGACCCTTCCTGACATTATCGAGTGGGAGTGGACATCCGGATATGCAGGAGGACCTTCTCAGGCAGAAGCGGACGGATTGTTGATCTGGCTGGATGACTATATTACTCCGGATGGTCCGGCAGCTGATATGTGGCAGTATCTGCAGGATAATCCCTGCCTGGATACCGCAGTGAAGACAGATGACGGACATTATTATACTTTCCCTTTCACCCGTGGAAGCAGGCTTCTGGGAACGACATCCGGACCGATTGTGCGTGGCGATCTGCTTGAGGCAGCAGGTTACAAGACAACGGATCTGGTGACTGTAGATGATTGGACTGCAGCTATGACCAAGATGAAGGAGAATGGTGTGAAGCATCCTTTGTCTTTTGAAAGCGTAAGCTATATGGAGAACCTCTTGTCCGGTACATTTGGTATGCGTTCCGCAATGTATGTTTCTGCAGAAGACGGCAAGGTTCATTTCGGCAAAGCAGAAGAAGGCTATAAGAACATGCTGGCGCAGGTAGTGGAATGGATGAAGGCTGATCTGGTAAATCCCAGCTATGGTGACTGGACACCTGCCAATACCAAGGCGGATATCATGAACGGCGATTCTGCAATCAGCTATGGCGCACTTGGCTCCAGAATGGGTTCCTGGAATACCGCAGCATGGGCAGAGCCGGCTACTTACGGTGAGAAGTTTGAGCTGGTAGGCACACAGTTCCCGGTAGAAACGGCAGGACAGAAGGTGCAGTACAGCGGCGGTTCCACAGATTATGCAACGGGTTCCAAGGCACATGCCGCAATTTCCGCAGACTGCAAGTATCCTGAAGTTGCTGCAGCTTTCCTGAATTTCTGCTATAGCCAGCAGGGACATAATGAGATTAACTTCGGTCAGGAAGGCGTTGCTTATAACGGCTTTGAAGAGACCCCTTATGGTACCGCATGTAAGTATTCTGATACAATCATGAATGCTGATAACATTGCAGTAGAAATGGCACATCATGGACGTGCAAATATGTCAGGTGCATTTATTCAGGATCCTGGATATATTCTGGGTTACTATGCAACGGATCAGCAGAAGGCAGCAGTTTCCCTCTGGGCTGAAAATGATGTAAGCGGTACGATTATGCCTCCTGTTACCATGACTCCCGATGAGGCGAGAGAGTATTCATCACTGAACGGTGATGTAACAACGGCATCTGAGGAGTTCCGCGGCAGGGTTCTGGCAGGGTATGCTGATGTTGACATTGATGCTGAATGGCAGACATATCTTGACAAGGTAAAAGAAGATGTGGCTCGTATGGTTGAAATTCAGCAGGCGGCATTGGATCGTTATAATGCAAGATAGTAAGTGTGAGAAGAAAATCTAATCGCTTGCGGCAGAGGCCGCTTCGCGAAGATTTTCTACGGCGCAAGAACAGCGCCTACTCACACTGAAGAATGCCAAATGCGGGCATTCTTCTCATTGATTGTTTGTGCCGACTGTGTCGGCATGACGGGAAGTGTGACTGAGATATAGGAAATCCGAAAAGGCTGTCGGCTGCATAGGCAGCGGCAGCCTTTTCGGCTACTGGTGTCATTAGGAGGGATTGCGTATGAAGAAAGGCGAGGCATCTGCACCGGCGCTGACGAAAGGCAAGGAACCTTTTTCTGTCAGAATGCAGAGGACGGGGAAGATTATCTGGAAAAACAAGGCTGTTTATCTGATGCTTCTTCCTGTCATTATTTATTACATCTTGTTCCATTACAAACCCATGTATGGTATTATCATTGCTTTCCAGGACTTTAATCCCAGGCGGGGGGTGGCCGGAAGTGACTGGGTTGGGTTTCGGCATTTTATAGATTTCTTTACAGGCGATTATTTCGGACGTCTGCTTCTTAATACGCTGAGGCTGAGTTTTGCAACTTTGATCTTTGGTTTCCCGATTCCCATTATACTGGCGCTTTTGATCAATGAATTGCGCAGCAAGAAATTTTCCAAGATTGTACAGAGTATTACATATATGCCGCATTTTGTGTCCATGGTGGTATTGTGTGCAATGATTCGTCAGTTCGTGGGTGCCAACGGTTTTATTACGAATTTTATGACTATGTTTGGGTATGAGGGAGGCAGTATGCTGACGAAGAGTCAATACTGGATTCCCATATATGTTCTGTCTAATATCTGGCAGGGAGCAGGCTGGGGTTCCATAGTCTATCTGGCGGCACTGACAGGCATTGATTCCGAATTGTATGATGCGGCGAAGGTGGATGGAGCCAACCGCTGGAAACAGACTCTGCATGTTACGATTCCCTGTATTCTGCCTACAATTATCATTATGCTGATAATGCGTGTGGGCCAGATTATGGGTGTGGGATATGAGAAGACAATCCTGCTCTATGACGGCGCTATTTATGATGTGGCCGACATTATTTCAACGTATGTATATCGAAGAGGTCTGTTAGACAGACAATATTCCTTCTCGACGGCGGTGGGACTATTTAACTCGGTGGTCAACTTTATCCTGGTAATTATTGCCAATAGGATTAGTAAGAAGACCACGGAAACAAGCTTGTGGTAAGGAGGGGAAAAGATGGCAAAAAAAGATAAAGATATGATGGACTCCAGCCCCAAGGTGAAGTTAAGCCGCGGTGAGCGTATATTTGGCGTGTGTAATGTAATTATTCTGACATTATTTACCATAGCATGTGTCTACCCTTTTTGGTATGTAATTGCAGCTTCTTTCAGTGAATCCAATTTATTGATTTCACATCCGGAAGCAATTCTGTGGCCGGTGGGCTGGAGTACGGAAGCTTATCAATATGTATTTAATACCAAGGCTATCTGGGTCGGATATGGAAATACGATTATTTATGTAGTGATAGGCACTGCAATCAATATTTTTATGACACTTCTGGCAGCTTATTTCCTTTCAAGAAAGAATCTGCCGGGCAAGACATTTTTTACTATTATGATTATGTTTACTATGTACTTTTCCGGCGGTATGATTCCCGGATTCCTGAATATTCAGGATCTGCATTTGTATAACACGCGTTGGGCGCTGCTTCTGCCCGGTGCACTAAGTACATATAATTTGATTATCATGAGAACGGCCATGTCCGGTATTGATGATTCGCTTACGGAATCCGCTATGCTGGATGGTGCGGGACACATGACGATACTCTGGAAGATACTGGTGCCTTTAGTGAAGGCAACCATTGCGGTATTGGTGCTGTATTATGGTGTTGCTCACTGGAATTCCTGGTTTAATGCGTTTATTTATCTGGATAATGATGCAAAAGGAAAGTCACTGCAGCCTTTGCAGATTGTGCTGCGGCGTATCCTGATTCTAACAGATATGTCGGATACGGGCGGTGCTGAGGACGCGGCAGCAATTGCGGAGACAATTAAGTACGCAACCATTATTGTATCAACGGTTCCTATCCTGGCGTTGTATCCCTTCTTACAGAAGTATTTTACCAAGGGTGTTATGGTGGGTGCTGTTAAGGGCTGATCTGTGTTAGTACACCCGGAGTAAAATGAAAATGGAAATAAATGGAGACTATGGCAGATATATAACATAAAAAGCGCCTGAATTAAACAGGCGTTTTTTATGTTTTGAAAAAAGTTAGAAAAAAATGAAAAAAATTGAAAAAAGGTGTTGACAGTTTTGAATTCATTTGGTAGAATAGTCCTTGCCGTTGAGACAACAGCACACTTGGAGAGATATCGAAGTGGTCATAACGAGGCGGTCTTGAAAACCGTTTGTCCG
>CAJUAP010000033.1 GCA_910584435.1 uncultured Acetatifactor sp. | reverse complement strand
ATGCAGCCGGGCAGCTGGGCGCTTTTGAAAGTCTGGAAAATGCAAAGAAAGCCTGTATTGCTGGCTATAATGTGTATGACTGGAACGGCAAAGAGGTTTACAGTGTGGAAAGCGCGATCTGGGAGTTTCTGACAGGCGAAGGCTTAAATGCTTATGCAGCAGCCGGGCTTATGGGAAACCTTTTTGCAGAGAGCGGGCTTAATTCATGCAATCTGCAAAATTCCTATAATACAAAGCTGGGAATGACTGACACAGAGTATACAGCAGCCGTAGACAATAGCAGCTATACAAATTTTGTGAGGGATAGCGCGGGCTATGGGCTTGCACAGTGGACGTATTACAGCCGCAAGCAGGCGCTACTTGACTTTGCAAGATCGGCGCGCGCGTCTATCGGTAGCTTAGATATGCAGCTTGCTTTCTTGTGGCAGGAATTACAGGGCTATAAGTCTGTTATTTCTGCGCTTAAGGCTGCAATGTCGGTACGGGCTGCCTCTGATGCAGTGCTGACCGGGTACGAAAAGCCCGCAGATCAGAGCGAGGCGGTAAAGGAGAAACGGGCGGCATACGGGCAGAAATATTATAACAAGTACGCCGGAACCAGCGGGAACGTAGCCAGCATAGATACAGGAAAAGCAGAGGCGGCAAGTGTTCCGTTTAAGGTTAAGATAGATATTATTGATCTGCGTATACGGACGGGCGCAGGCACAGGCTACGCGCATACAGGAGAGTATACAGGAAAAGGCGTATTTACCATTACAGAGGTAAAAGCAGGAGAGGGCAGCGCGGCAGGCTGGGGAAAGCTGAAAAGCGGTGCAGGCTGGGTAGCACTGGATTTTTGCACAAGGTTATAAGTGCGTTGGGGTATGTCATTCACGGGTGGCATACCCTTTATTTTTTCCAGAATTTACATATACTGCATTGACAAGTTACCCAAAAGGGTATATAATAAAATCATAGAAAGGAGAACAAAGCAAATAAGTGTAAAGCACTGGAAAGGAGAAACGGCAGGAATGGGTAAGAAGAAACAAAAGAAAAAGCCTATCAAATGGCAATCGCTGGCGGCAAATGCACTGATAGACTTAATCGTAGGAGCGGCACTTATCATAATAGACAAGCTATTAGGTTAAATGCCTACGGTGGGCGCAAGCCCACCGCCTACTAAGAATATAGCATAAACCCAGAGCCGAGTAAAGGGCATGATTCTGAAATTAGGCATTTTTTTAGTAGTGATCGGAATAGTAAAAATGCTGGCAGCTTTGATTATGAGAGCTAAAGAAGAGAGGGACAAGGCATGAATTTAGGCGAAAATATCAAAAAAGCCAGAAAAGCGGCAGGCGTGACGCAGAAAGAACTTGCAGAGCGCCTGCAAGTCTACCCAAAGGATATAAGCCGCTGGGAGAATGGAGAGAGGACACCCAGCGCAATAGCACTGGCGAAAATATGCAGGGAGCTTAACGCCTCTGCTGATGAAATATTAGAATTAAACTAAAAGGCGAAAGAGAGGGCTTATTTATGGAAAAGAAACAAATTATTTTATATATTGTGGTTGCTTTATTTGCAGTAAGCGGAATTGTGGCGCTGCCGTCCGGGAATATTACGGGCGGTATCGGCTGTATAGTGATTGCTGCCGTATGCTTTCTGCTTGCACGCAAGCCAGCGAAAGAGGCAGCAGGGCAGCAGGAAGAGCCGAGGACAACGGGAACGCCTGCCGCTGCATCTGGCAGCAGGATTGCGGAAACCATACGCACAAAAATAGTAGGCGTGACTTTTGATAATGAGGACGGGGAAAACCGCCAGGACATATTAAGAACCATGACAGGAGACGAGGACATAACAGTAGAAAAATATACATACAATGGGGAGCCTGCCGCGTGCATCAAGTGGGGAAATAAGGTACTGGGAAATTTATCGGCAGAACTGGCAAAGGACTTAGCGCGGAAATACCCGCAAGCCCGCTACACCGCAGAAATACTGGAAATTTCCGGGGGTGGGGTACAAACGTTCGGGTGCAATATAGAGCTTGACGTTATCATAGAAGAGAAGAAAAGCCGCGCAGCGCAGACCGTAGGGGAGACAATCGTATATATAGACCGCAGCAGCAAAAAGTACCATAGTAAGCCTACATGTTCTGGAATGAAAAACCCAAAGAGCATACCACTAAGCCAAGCAAAAAAGAAGTATACAGCATGTAAGAAATGCTGTAAATGAGGCGCAAATAATGAGCCGCAGACTTGTAAAAGAGTTTGCGGCTTTTCGTCGTATATAGGACAAAAGAGAGGTAAGGGAAATGGGTAAGCACTTAACAAAGGCAGATCGGATAAAATTAGAGGCATTGCTAAAGGCGGGACATGGTAAAAAGGAGATCGCAGACATGCTGCACGTACACCGCAGCACAATATACCGGGAAATAAAAAGGGGAGTTTATACCGGGCTTAACTCTGATCTCACACAGGAAGAAAGATACAGCCCGGACATTGCAGACGATAAGTACAGGGAGAATCTGAAAAACAAGGGCGGCGTGCTTAAGATCGGCAACGATATTAAGTTAGCGAATTATATAGAGGATAAAATAGTAAACGAGGGATATAGCCCGGCTGCCGTTCTGGGGGAGCTTAAGGCGCAGGGGAAAGAGGGGGAATTTTCCGTCACGATCTGCGTAACGACGCTTTACAGCTATATTGATAAAGGTATCTTTCTACAGCTTACAAATAAGGATTTACCAGTAAAGGCAAATAAGAAGAGGGACTATAAGAAAGTGAAGAGGCAGCAGGCAAGGGCAGCGGCGGGTACAAGTATAGAAAAGCGCCCGGAAGAGGTAGACAAGCGGGAAGAGTTCGGGCATTGGGAAATGGATAGCGTGATAGGGCAGCGGGGGAAATCTAAAAATACCCTGCTGGTACTGACGGAAAGAAAGACGCGGGACGAGATCATATTTAAGCTGCCGGACAAGACAGCAGAGGCGGTAGTAGATGCTTTAGACGCATTGGAAAGAAAATGGGGCGCTATGTTTAAGCAAGTCTTTAAAAGCATAACCGTAGACAATGGCAGCGAGTTTGCATATTGTGAAGAGCTGGAACGTTCTATACTGGGAGAGGGGAAACGGACGCAGCTATATTACTGTCACCCGTATAGCAGCTGGGAACGTGGCACAAATGAGGTTACTAATAAAATGGTACGGCGTAAAGTACCAAAGGGGACAAATTTTGACGGCATGACGGACGCAGAGGTAGAGGAAATGGAAAACTGGATAAACAACTATCCCCGCCGCATACATGGCTATCATTCTGCCGGGGAGCTTTTCGAGGAAGAGCTTAAGAAAATCGGGTGAAAAAAATTTAAAAAAGTGTCGCATTTAATATTGACATTTTCAATTTGCTGATTTAGTGGAAAATACCTTGACAAACCCCTGAAAAACCTTTATATATATATGTAGACGTTTCAGAGAGCATCGCGAAATGTACAAAATGAAAACTCGTAGGAGGAGTTCCACATGAACAAAACAGAATTAGTATCAGCTATGGCTGAACAGGCGGGCATTTCCAAGAAGGATGCTGAGAAAGCATTAAAGGCATTCACAGATATTGTTGCTGATGAATTGAAGAAGGGTGAGAAGATTCAATTGGTTGGATTTGGTACTTTTGAAGTAGTTGAGCGGCCGGCAAGAGAGGGCAGGAATCCTCAGACAAAGAAGCCTATGCAGATTCCGGCTTCTAAGGCTCCCAAGTTTAAGCCGGGCAAGCCTTTAAAGGATATGGTGAATTAATCGTTATTCATAACCTGAATCAACACAAGGAAGCCCGGTGTAAGGTTCCTCCCGTTGTGCAGCGGTACCGAAAAGGACAAGGCAGATGGTATGCTGGATGAGGACGGACATTTGCCGGGCTTTTGATGTGTGGAGGCATAGTGGGTGTGGAACGTCTCTCCGGAGGTTAATATTATGAGATTGGATAAGTATTTAAAGGTATCCAGATTGATCAAGCGGCGTACTGTGGCCAATGAGGCATGTGACAGCGGGCGTGTGACAATCAATGACAGACCGGCAAAGGCGTCGGCAGAGGTAAAGGCAGGAGATGTGATTACTATTTCCTTCGGCAATAAGGACGTCCGCGTCGAGGTACTGGATGTACAGGAGTCTGTCAAGAAAGATGAGGCAAAGGAGCTTTTCCGTTATTTATAGAGGGTAACAGTGCGTACAGTCATGCAAGGCGGAGCAGTCCGCTGCATGGGGGACTGCAGAGGTTTCTTTGAGAAATTTATTTCCTGTGAAGGCAAAGTATGGCGGGCATCTGAGTGGGGATGCTCTGCCATAATACAGCCTGGCAGGTTCTTTTTTTCATAAGCTTTTCATATATATATTAATACATTCATTGTGTTAGAAAAGGAGGGGCTTATGGAGGATCTAAGCGGAAGTACGCGGGCAGCGCACAAGATGACAATGACAAACCGAAGGAACTGCGCTATCAGTGGTGTGAACGATGTGCTTTCCTTCGACATACATGAAATTCTGTTAGAGACGGAACAGGGAATGTTAATGATTAAGGGGGATGAGCTTCACGTCAGCAGATTGACACTTGAAAAGGGAGAAGTGGATATAGAAGGTAAGATTGACAGCTTTACTTATTCTGACGTGGCCGGGGGAGGACATAAAAACGAATCATTTCTGACCAGGCTGTTCCGGTGAGTTTATGGTAAGTGAAAAAGAATTTCTCCTGCATTCTCTGCTGATGGGAATTTTCATTACATATGTGTATGATCTTTTGAGGATATTCCGAAGAGTGATTCCCCATAGCTCTTTTTTTGTTTCCCTGGAGGATTTGATATTCTGGATATATTGCGGGAGCGAAGTCTTTCTGATGATGTATCATGAGGGGGACGGAACGCTCAGGTGGTTTGCTGTCATCGGCGCACTTGCAGGAATGGTTTCTTATAAGAAGCTGGTCAGTCCGCTGTTTGTAAAATACATGTCCTTGTTCATAAATAAGCTGCTGTATATCATAGGGAGAGTTCTCAGATGGCTGTGCAGACCCTTTGGGTTCCTCTTCGGAGCGGCAGGGCATACTGTTTACAGGGCTGGCGGAAGAGTGGGCCGCCTGTTACGAAGGATGAAGCGTGCTGTAAAAAACCGGTTCAGATTATTCATAAAGGTTCTGAAAATGAATGTAAAAAAAGTGAGAGACGAAGAGAAACATCCGGTTTCGTCTGAAAGGATGCCCTAATGGAGAGACGACGTAAAGCTGCATATCGTAAAAAACCTCAGAATCGTTTCAGCATGTGCCTTGTATCAGTGGTTGTAATTGTCATTATGATCATGGTTCAGGTTAAAAATAATGAACTTCAGCAGAAGATAGATGCCAAAAATAATGAGCTTCAGCTGTTGGAGAGCCAGATAGAGGCAGAGAAACAGAGAGAGCTTGAGATTCAGGAATATGGCAAGGAGGTTCAGACGAAGGGGTATATTGAGAACATTGCCAGGGAGAAGCTGGGGCTTGTGTATGAAGATGAGATACTTTTGAAACAGGAGAAATGATGGTGAAGGAAACCATTTGGCGGAAGCGGAAGCTTCCGTTTTTTTTGTCGCAAAACTTTAAGGGGGCAGGGTGGTATTTTTGACAAAAATCCTTTCGGGCTGCGAGTATAGTGTAGCTTATCGGCGGGGCATTGGCCGTAGATCAAAGAATAGAAAGGTGTGGATTAGGAGTGCTCAGACGCAAAGAGGAGGAGAAAAAATTACAGACGGCACAGGTGTCTGATCTGTGCAGACGCAGGCTGTTAAATTATGCGGACAGCTTTTGTGAGCTGGCCAAAAGCTATGATCAGGAATTCGGTCCGGAATATCAGGATCGCGGAACACTCTTTATGGAAAGGAGATTGTGGGAAAACAGGCAGATTATCAGAGGACATTTAAATGAGATGGCCAAGATAATGACGGAAGCCGCCTGTGAGGTGCTTGCGTACCAGCCCATGGAGGGCAGGAAGAAGAGAATTCTGATTCAGGCGCTGGCAGAGGAGGGAATACGTGTGGAGAATCCCTGTTATCTGCCCAGGACAAACGGGCAGCAGGCAGTGGCGCTTACCATGAGTACGTTAAAGGGTGCAAAGGTGTCTGCGGATGAGGCGGCAGATATGATTTCCGTTCTTCTTGACAGGAGGCTGCAGCTTGCGGTGGCAAGTCCTTATATGATTGAAAGTATTCCCCAGAGTTTTGTTCTTGAGGAAGAGGCGGCATTTATTGTATTGACCGGTTTTTCCAGAGCAGTGAAAGAAAGTGAAACGGTATCGGGGGATAATTATTCTGTCATCGAAGCGGAAAAGGGGAGAGTAACCGTAATGATTTCCGATGGGACAGGCTCAGGCGAGGCCGCAGGACGAGACAGTGAAAGGGTGCTGGATCTGATGGAGAAGATGTTGGAGGCAGGATTCGGGATGGACACTGCCATTGATATGGTGAATACGGCATTGTTTGCCGTAGGAGAGGACAGAAACCATCCTACATTGGATATCTGTGATATTGATCTCTATCGAGGAAGCTGCCAGCTGCGCAAAGTGGGGGGCGCCGTTACCTTTTTGAAAAGATCCGAAGAAGTGGAGCAGCTTGTGATGGGGAGTCTGCCCCTTGGCATCTTTCAGAAGGTGGAAGTGCAGCCGGTGGATAAGGTTCTTCAGGATGGGGATTTTCTGATTATGGTTTCCGACGGGGTGGTGGACGCATTTGAAAAAGGGGAACAGGAAAATGCCATGCTGAGGGTTGTCTCAGGACTGCAGGGAACCAATCCGGGAGAAATGGCGGAACGTCTGCTTCGGATAGCCCTGGGCGCCTGCGGCGGTAAGATTCGGGATGATATGACAATAGGTGTCATCGGTGTCTGGGAGGCGTAAAACCGGTAACCGTTCAGTGGCTTGTCACTATGAATTGACTTTTTATACATTTTGGGATAACATAATACCATGAATGTAAGAGAATATACGGAAAAAAAGGTATTTTGCTATATAGAAGAACATGGAATGATTGTTCCTCATGACAGGATTGTGGCTGGGGTATCCGGCGGGGCGGATTCTGTCTGCCTTTATTTTCTGCTGCTGGAATATGCCAAAAGGGTGCCGCTGTCGTTATCGGTGGTACATGTAAATCATGGCATTCGTGCCGGGGCGGAGGATGATGCCGGATATGTGGAGAAGCTGTGCAGACAGGAAGGCATTCCCTTTTATCTGACCAGAGCGGATGTACACAGGATGGCATCGGAAGAGAAATGTTCTGTGGAGGACATGGGCAGGAGAGTCCGTTATGAAGCCTTCCGGCGGACGGCAGAACATATGGGCGGCGCGTTGACTGCCGTGGCGCATAACAGTAACGACAATGCGGAGACCATGCTGTTTCATTTGTTTCGCGGAAGCGGCCTGAAGGGGCTTGGAGGGATAGCGCCGGTGAGGAGTGGGGAATCCGGTAAGGTGATCCGCCCGATACTCTGTCTGGAACGGGCGGAGGTAGAAGCATATCTGAGGGAACGGCAGATTGCATGGTGTACGGATGAAACCAACGAGGGGGATGTATATTGCAGGAACCGTATCCGGCACAATATTCTGCCCTATGCGGAGCAGGAGATTGTCCGGGGAACAGTAAAGCATATGTGCCGGACGGCAGATATGCTTCGGGAGACGGAAGCGTATCTGGAGCAGCAGACGAAAGAGGCGCTTGCGCAATGTGTGATAAGGGATGGGGAGGCAGGCATTGCATTGGATTTGGCAACGTTTCAAAGCTTTCATGAGGTATTGCAGAAGCGTATGCTGTTTGCTGTGCTGAGAGAAGTCTCTCCCGGCGGTAAGGATATTGCTATGGTGCATATTCAGGATGCTATGTCTCTGACAGCAAAGGAAGGCAGCCATAGTATTCATCTTCCATATGGAATTATTATCAGGCGGCAGTATGGGAAGATGATCATAGAGCACAGGGGAGAGATGGCGGATGTGCTGCTGTGGGATAAGGAGCCGGTCATGGTGCCGTCGGGGGAGAAGGGAATGGATTTTCCCTTTGTCTGCCGCTTGAACAATGGATTAAAAGTGGAATTTGTATTATTTTTCAGGCAGAAAGGTCAGAAAGTTCCGGAAAATCAGTATACGAAATGGTTTGATTATGATAAAATAGAAGAATCTTTGATGATTCGCTCCAGAAGAACCGGCGATTTCCTTACCATTGCGGACGGAAAGGGAGGAATGCGGCACAAATTGCTGAAGGACTATATGATAACGGAGAAAATACCAAGGCAGTTTCGGGATGAGATACCTGTGATAGCGGCAGAGCATCATATCTTATGGCTGGTGGGCTGGCGTATCAGTGAATATTTTAAGGTGGAAGAGAATACAAAGCAGGTTTTACAGGTAAAATTAATTGAGAATACATAGCCGGTATTTGTGCCGGTTATGAAAACGGAGGATGAAAATGGCGGAAAGTATCAGGGTACTATTGTCAGAAGAGGAAGTGGATGCGAGAATTCAGGCAATCGGAGAACAGATCAGCAGAGATTATGAAGGAAAGCAGGTACATCTAATCTGTGTGCTGAAGGGCGGCAGCTTTTTTATGTGTGAGCTTGCAAAGAGGATATCGGTACCGGTATCATTGGACTTTATGTCAGTGGCCAGCTATGGAAATGATACCAAATCCAGCGGTCTGGTAAGAATTGTGAAGGATTTGGATGAATCTCTGAAGGATAAGGATGTTATCGTGGTGGAGGATATTGTGGACAGCGGCAGAACCCTGAGTTATCTGCTGGAAGTACTGCGGGGCAGGGGGCCTAAGTCATTGCGGCTGTGCACATTGCTTGATAAGCCGGACAGGCGCGTGGTAGATGTGAAGGTGGATTATACGGGTTTTCAGATCCCGGATGAATATGTTGTGGGCTATGGGCTTGACTATGCTCAGAAATACCGCAATCTGCCCTATATTGGAGTAGTTGAATTGTGAGAAGAATTTCTAAGACGCCAAAGAGGTGGGCTTCGCCCCCTCTTAGCGGCATGGCGGGAAGTGTGAACGGAATGATGGGGTATATAAAGAAGAATAGAAGGCGGAACTCGATACTGCAGTCGGGTTGCATTGCGGATTTAATCGGTGCGCAGTATAAATAGGAGGCTTGTAAGTTGGAGCAAAACAGAGGAAGATTTAACTATATTATGTTTATCATGCTGCTGCTTGGTGTGGTAGTGATTATGTCAATGTTCGGCAGGACGGAGGACAACTATACCAGGGAGCAGTTTATCAGTGATGTGGAGGCCGGAAGGGTGGAAAGCGTGGCAGTGAACCCTAACAGTGAGATGCCCACGGGATATCTGAATGTCACGCTGAAGAGCGGAACCCAGAGGAAGTTTTTTGTGACGGATATTGTGGAGGCGGAAGCGCTTGCCAGGTCTTACGGGTTTGATCCGTCTGTAAAGGATGTGCCCAGAGAGAGCTGGGTCATGACAACCCTGGTGCCGCTGCTGATTGTGCTGGCGGTGGGCGGCTTTCTGTTTATGATGGTCAATGCACAGAATGCCAATAGCGGCAACAGCAAGATGATGAATTTCGGCAAGTCACGGGCAACTCTCTGTCTGTTTGACAAGCCGGTGACGTTTGCCCAGGTGGCAGGTCTGAAGGAAGAGAAGGAAGAACTGGAGGAAATTGTTGACTTCCTGAAGGAGCCGGGGAAATACACAAAGGTAGGTGCCAGAATTCCCAAGGGCGTATTGCTGGAGGGGCCTCCCGGAACCGGTAAGACCCTGCTTGCCAAAGCAGTGGCGGGGGAGGCGGGTGTACCTTTCTTCAGCATATCGGGTTCGGATTTTGTGGAAATGTTCGTGGGTGTGGGCGCTTCCCGTGTCCGTGATATGTTTGCGGAAGCCAAGAGACATTCACCCTGTATTGTGTTTATAGATGAGATTGATGCGGTGGCAAGGCGGCGCGGAACCGGTATGGGCGGCGGTCATGATGAAAGGGAGCAGACATTGAATCAGTTGCTGGTGGAGATGGACGGATTCGGTATCAATGAGGGAATTATTGTCATGGCAGCCACCAACAGGGTGGATATTCTGGACCCTGCTATTCTGCGTCCCGGACGTTTTGACAGAAAGGTAGCAGTGGGCAGACCCGATGTAGGCGGCAGGGAGGATATCCTCAAGGTACATTCCAGGAATAAGCCTCTGGCAGAGGATGTGGATCTGACGCAGGTGGCACAGACTACGGCAGGATTTACCGGAGCGGATCTGGAGAATCTTATGAACGAGGCGGCCATACGTGCGGCGAAACAGGGTAAGGGCTATGTAACCCAGGAAGATATTAAGAAGGCATTTGTAAAAGTGGGAATTGGCGCGGAGAAGAGAAGCCGCATTATTTCGGATAAAGAAAAGCGGATTACCGCATATCATGAGGCCGGTCATGCTATCTTATTCCATGTTTTGCCTGATGTGGGACCGGTGTATACCGTATCCATTATTCCTACAGGAATCGGCGCTGCCGGTTATACCATGCCCCTTCCGGAGAAGGATGAAATGTTTATGACCAGGGGGCAGATGCTTCAGGAGATTATGGTTTCTCTGGGAGGGCGGATTGCGGAAGAGATTATCTTCAGGGATATTACCACAGGGGCATCCAGCGACATTAAGAAGGCTACCCAGGTGGCCCGCAGAATGGTGACACGCTTCGGTATGTCTGACAACATTGGTGTGATCTGTTATGACGATGATGATGATGCCGTATTTATCGGCCGGGATCTTGCACATGCCAAATCTCACAGTGAAACGGTGGCAGGTGAGATTGACAGAGAAGTGAAGAGTATCATTGACGAGTGCTACGCCAGGGCAAAGGAAATCATTCAGAACCAGTCAAAGGTACTTCACAGATGCGCACAGTTATTGCTGGAAAAGGAAAAAATCGGACGGGAAGAATTTGAAGCGCTGTTCGAAGCAGAAGGTTGACAGGGGTTTGTATAAAATTGACAAAAATGCAGAATGTATTTTGTTAATTTTGTGAAATTTGGGAATAGGCAAAACGGGGTACAAATGGTATTATAATATGCGTAACCCCCCAATACATTATATAGTTTTTGCTATACCCCATAAGTAATACCTTCTCAAAAAGGACAGTCACCCCATGGCTGTCCTTTTTAGCATAGTGTTCTGCTTTTTTTATGAATAAGGAATGTCCAGAGAGGAGGGAGCATACACCCTCACAGGAGCGGGCAGAAAGGGTATGTGTATGGAAGTGAAGCTGGAGGAGATTGCACAGATAGAAAAGGTGCAGAGGTATATTACAAATATGCGTCCTGTGTTTAACAGGAGGGCATTGTATTCAGATACTACAGGTGAGTATATCAATCCTGTGGAACCGGAACCTTACGATAAGGTAGTGATACGGTTTCGGACGGCCCGGAATAATGTGGATCAGGTTCTGCTGGTACATCAGGATAAGAAACATGCGATGAAACTGGCAGAGTCAGATACAATGTTTGATTATTATGCATGTGAACTGCAGCTGGGGGAAGAGAAAGCTGCTTACTATTTTGAGGTGCGTTCGGGCGTGATGGTGGGATACTATAATGCCAGAGGATTGGTTCGGGAGGTAAACGAGTATTATAATTTTGTTATTCTGCCGGGCTTCAAGACACCCCAGTGGGCAAAAGGCGCGGTTATGTATCAAATCTATGTGGATCGCTTCTATAACGGAGATACTTCTAATGATGTTCTGAGCAACGAGTATTGCTATATCAATGAACCGGTACATCGGGTAATGGATTGGAACCGTTATCCGGCGCAGATGGATGTGAGGGAATTTTACGGCGGAGATCTGCAGGGTGTATTGGATAAAATGGATTATCTGCAGGAACTGGGGGTGGAGGTTATCTATTTCAATCCCTTGTTTGTCTCTCCTTCCAATCACAAATATGACATTCAGGATTATGATTATATTGATCCCCATATCGGAAAGATTGTTTCGGATAAGGGTGATCTGCTTCCGGCAGGGCAGAAGGAGAACAGATTGGCTTCCAGGTATATCAATCGCGTTTCTAATCGTTTGAATCTGGAGGCAAGCAATGCGTTGTTTATTCAGGTAGTGGAGGAAGCTCACAGACGGGGAATGCATGTGATTCTGGATGGTGTGTTCAATCACTGCGGCTCTTTTAATAAATGGATGGATAAGGAGCGCATTTATGAGAAGGTGAGGGGATATGAAAAGGGTGCCTATGTGAGTGCTGACAGCATTTACAGGGGATATTTTGACTTCCAGAATCAGACCGGTTGGCCGCATAATAATTCCTATGATGGATGGTGGGGGCATAATACCCTGCCTAAGCTGAATTATGAAGGATCTAAGGAATTATTTGACTACGTGATGCACATAGCAAAAAAGTGGGTTTCTCCGCCTTTTAATGCAGACGGCTGGAGGCTGGATGTGGCTGCAGATCTGGGGCACAGCCGGGAATTCAACCATTACTTTTGGAAAAAGTTCCGAAAGGCTGTGAAGGAAGCCAATCCTGATGCCATTATTCTGGCGGAGCATTATGGCAATACCAGAGAATGGCTTCAGGGAGACGAATGGGATACCGTGATGAATTACGATGCTTTCATGGAGCCTGTGACATGGTTTTTTACTGGAATGGAGAAGCACAGTGATGATTACAGAGAG
Source organism: uncultured Acetatifactor sp. (assembly GCA_910584435.1). Classification (GTDB taxonomy): domain Bacteria; phylum Bacillota; class Clostridia; order Lachnospirales; family Lachnospiraceae; genus Acetatifactor. The sequence continues at coordinate 25,583 of CAJUAP010000033.1, read as the reverse complement.
GATTTGGCGGGAAATGTAGGAAGCTTCTGGGGGGCGATGAAGCATCACAGCGCCAGTTTCTCTATGCCCAGCTGGCAGGTGGCAATGAACCAGCTATCCAATCATGACCATTCCCGCTTTCTCACGCGCACCAACCGCAAGGTGGGCAGAATCAGTACATTGGGGCCGGAGGCGGCGGAGCAGGGCGTCAATAAGGCAGTATTCAGGGAGGCAGTTGTGGTACAGATGACCTGGATGGGAGCACCTACCATATATTATGGTGATGAAGCCGGTGTGTGCGGATTCACCGACCCGGACAGCCGGCGTACTTATCCCTGGGGGAGAGAGGATCAGGAATTGATTGCTTTTCACAAGGATATTATCCGAATACGCAGGGAGAATCAGGAATTGCGTACAGGCTCCATTATATGTGTGGACAGCGATTACAATTTTCTGGCATATGGACGTTTTCAGGGAGAAGGGAAAAGCCTGATATTGATTAATAACAATTATCACTCTGTCTATAAGATAATCTCCGTATGGATGTTGGGAACTGCAAAGCAGGGGAAGATGAAAGTATTGATTTGTACGGATGAAAACGGATACAGCACTGAGGGACAGGAGTATGAAGTAAGCGCCGGGAAAATCCGGATTGAGCTGTCGCCCACTTGTGCTATGGTGTTGAAATATATACCTGATTAGTGCAAAACATGCAAAAATGATGCAAGGAAGGGTTATATTGAAGTGTAAGAAGAATTTGTAAGACGCCAAAGGACGTCGTCTAAGAAATTCTAAGTCTCACACTGAAAAACGCAAGCGAGCAAGCTCGCTTTGGGCAGTGTTTTTCTCACAGATTGTTTGTGCCCACCTCTTTGGGGGGCATGACGGGAAATCTCCGTGCAGTGGTATAGCAGTGTGCAGGAGAAAGGAGCGGCTTGTGGGTAGAAAGCAGATAGCAATGGTACTCTTTGTCTGCATATATGGATTATTGTGGTATCCGGTACAGTCGTTGGCCCAGGAGGATTCTCTTGCGGCCTTGCTTCAGAAGTATGAGGCATATCAGGAGAGATTTGCCGCCATAGAAAATGTGGCGGACATAGAAGAAAACGGGTATGAGGTGATTGAAAACCAGAGCTTTCCGATATTGCTGGAAAGTTTCGGAGAAGAGGAAGTTACCTTTATATCCATTATGGATAAACAATACCATAGGCTTGCAGTATTGATAGTGGATGATGAGGGGAAAGTGCTCTTTAAGACAGATCAGCTGGAAACAAACTACAGGTTTATGGGGCAGCTGGAACAGCCTGTCACAGGAATTGCAGCGGTATCCTTCCGGGATTTGAACAAGGACGGGCTCACGGATATTGTGCTGATTACCAATTGCGAGAATTCAGAAGGGGATTATGCAGGCAAGACATATAAGACGGGGGATGTGCTCTTTCAGAAGGACGGTTCTTTTTATCGTGATTGGAGAATCTCTGATAAAATAAACCGTTTCAGTATGAATAAGAGTGCTGATTTTATTGCTGCTTATGTGCAGGACGGTATCTCTACGGAGATCTTATATACTGCTTCCACGCTGGATGAACTGCTGAACAACGGGTTCCAGGTCATTCCCGAGCAATGTTATACTGTTGATTTTGAGAAACAGGGGCGTCTGCGCGTGGTGCCCGGTGTTATCAGAATGCGGATATATGATATCTTCATGATTTACCTGGTCAATGAGCAGGGGTATATTGTATGGAGCTTCCAGCCCATGGGAGAGTATGATAACCTGTATTCCTTAAAGGGAATTACCTGTAAGGATATGGACGGGGATGGCATGAAGGATATTGTGGTACTTGCCAGATACAGCTATGCAGGGGATGAGGGAGAGCTTCTGATCGATGTCAGGTGTTCCGTGTATTATCAGCGGACGGACGGTTTTGTAGAGGATACGGAGTTCTGTGATTCCTATCGGGGTGAGGAAGACGATAAATTAAGCGAACTGGTGAAAACCATCAGGGAATATTGGGGGTGGCCGAAAGAGGAATGATCAAGATACTGATTGTGGATGATGAAAAGTCAATATGCGATTTGATAGACATTAATCTGTCGGCGGCAGGATATCAATGCAGGACGGTGCAGGATGGCATGAAGGCAATTGATATGATAGAAACGGGGAATTTTGATTTAATATTGCTGGATATCATGCTGCCCGGGGTGGATGGATATGATATTATGGAGTATATACGGCCCCTGAAGATACCGGTGATCTTCATTACCGCCAGGCATGAAGTCAAGGACAGGGTGAAGGGGCTGAAATTAGGTGCGGAAGATTATCTGGTGAAGCCCTTTGATGTTGTGGAGCTGGTGGCCAGAGTGGAAGTGGTGCTGCGCCGTTATAATAAGACAGAAAGCATTCTTACCGCAGGAGATGTGGTGGTAGACTTAGATGCCCGGACAGTCACAAGGGCAGGGCGGCAGGTTGTGCTGACCAACAAGGAGTATGGTTTGCTGGTATTGTTTATCAGCAACAAGAATATAGCGTTGTTCCGTGAGAATCTCTACGAAAAAGTATGGGGGGATGAGTATCTGGCCGACAGCCGGACACTGGATCTGCATGTGCAGAGGCTCCGCAGGAAAATGGGCTGGGAGGACAATCTGGTAGCGGTATATAAAGTAGGCTATCGGCTGGAGATTTAAAGTGTGAGAAGAAAATCTAATCGCTTGCGGCAGAGGCCGCTTCGCGAAGATTTTCTACGGCGCAAGAACAGCGCCTGCTCACACTGAAGAATGCCAAATGCGGGCATTCTTCTCATTGATTGTTTGTGCTGCTAAGAGGGGGCGAAGCCCGCCTCTTTGGGCGGCATGGGGGTTGGTATGAAGCTTCTGTATAAGATTCTTCTGTGTACAATTATTATTATGGCAGTGGCATTCGGGTTGAGCGGATATCTCTTCGTAAATTTTGTCTTTGAAACCGCGTTGAACAGGGAAATTGCCCAGGCGCTGGATGACAGTAATATTCTGCAGTTTGCCTTTGAGACGGCGGCATTGAATGTGCCCACCCAATATAATGTGCTGCAGGATATTGCGGTGGAACAGATCGGTGCGAAACTGGAGAGAAGCGCCAGGCTGTCGGAGCGGTGCCTTCGCCTGTCAGGGGAGGAGAGGAAGATTCTGTATGTCAGCGACGGTTTTCCGGAGGATACCAGTCTGCTGATGCAGATACCGGAAGACGCCAGGACATGGCAGATCATCCAATATGGAGGCCATTATTATATTCATACGGGTATCAGGGTCAATGCGCTGAATCGCAACCTGTACCTGGAGACTTTAGAGGATATTACGGAGATATTCAAGGAACGAACGATGGGTTTTTCCGTCTACCGGCGTGTGACGCTTGCCATGCTGCTGTGCAGTTCTGCGGTTATGTTAATCATCTGTATCTGGCTGACGAAGCCTATCAGGCTGCTGACCCGTGCTACCAGGAAGATGGCGGAGGGCGATTACAGTTATCGTGCCCGGCAGATCAGCGGAGATGAGCTGGGACAGCTTACCATGGATTTTAATCACATGGCAAATGTGCTGGAAGGTACTTTTGACGAGTTGAGGGAGGAAATCAGAGCCAGGGAGGATTTTATAGCTGCTTTTGCGCATGAGTTAAAGACACCATTGACATCAATAATCGGATATGCGGATCTGCTGCGGTCCCGAAAGCTGGACGAAGAGAAGCATTTTCTGTCATCGAATTATATCTATACGGAGGGAAAACGTTTGGAGAGTATGTCGTTCCGGCTGCTGGATATTATTGTTACAAAACGGGAGACGGTGGATTTACAGCCGATGGAAGTAGAGACGATATTCCGGTATCTGGAGGATATGTTTTCGGGGAATATGGAGCAGAATCTGAAGGCAGCGTATGAATCCGGGGTGATTTATGCCGAGGTAAATCTGCTGAAATCCGTTCTGCTGAATCTGGTGGACAACGCCTGTAAGGCATCGGAAGAGGGAGGAGTCGTAGAGCTGTCAGGACATAAGCAGGAAAACGGCGGATACTTGTTCCAGGTGAAGGATTACGGAGTGGGGATTCCGGAAGATGAGCTTAAGAAGGTAACGGAAGCTTTCTATATGGTGGACAAATCCCGTTCCCGCAGCAGAAACGGTGCAGGACTGGGATTGGCGTTATGTGTGGAAATCTTGAGATTACATAACAGTGAGCTTATGATTGAAAGTAAGGTGGGAGAGGGAACCTGCATCAGCTTTGTGATTCCCGGCAGGAAGGCGGAGATAAGGTAATGGGTTTGCGAAGCGGCTTTAAAATATGATATATGGGAAGAGAGAGAATTGGAAAAAAGAAAAAGGATAAACAGAAGAAAAATCAGTCTGCTGTTGATCCCATTGGCAGCAGCCATAGTAGGACTGGCAGTATGGGGGCCGGAAGAGCTGGCGCGGTATCGCGATAGAGGAATATTGAATCAGATTCAGTCCCAGGAAGCGGACACGGGAATGGAGGGATACCGGTATTCTCTGAGCAGCAATGAAAAGCTGTATATATTGTCCAAATGCCTGAATCAGACTTTGGCAGAAAGCGCTCAGAATGCCATGACCAGAATAGACGGGAGCGATGGGGAATATGCAGGTATGTATGCCCTGGTAGTAAACAGGAAGGACGCTTCCGGGAATGAGGTGCCGGGGAGTGTGGGAATTGAATTATGTAATCAGGGAATGGAAGAACTCAAAAGTCTGAAGATACTGCCTGAGGAAGTGAAAACATTGACGGCTTATTCCTATAGTGCGGTTCTGTATTCTGCCATTGACGGACTGGAACCGCGGAATAATGTGCTGGTATGGAAAATCAGTCTGAGCACAGCGAAACAAAATGCCAACAAGGACAATCGTCTGCTGGATGCTTATGTGGATGCGGATACAGGCAAAATCTATGAATTCTATGTCCGCACAGGGATGACGAGCTGGAGCGAGGTGGCGGCAGATGACATTGTGAATACCTGGGCAGAATACATGGGACTGGAAGCGCCAAAGGAATACGAGAATACCAATCCCCTGTCAGAAACCACGCCATATTTCAAAAAGTATTGTTTTGCAGGTACGGCAGAGAACAATACCATTGTAACCGTTGGATTCTATGAAGGTATCAATGAGCTGTTTCTGAAGATTTCCAGGTGACAGACGGCCGGAAATGGGGTAAACTTAAAATAAATTATAAGAATGATGATACAATTATGATGAAAAAAGGATGAGAGTAATATACATAATTCATATAAAATGGATTTTATGACAGGGCAGTGCAGGAGCTTATAATCTATAGGGATGCGGAAGAAGAGGGAAGATATGTATGGACAGACAGTATGACAGAAGAAATCAGCGGAATCGGGAGGTCAATCTGGTGAGGATGAGCTCTTATGATAATAGGGGGAGCAGGAGGGGCAGACGCCGGAGGAAGGCTAAAGATTCGGTTATGCTGCTTGCGATCAGTTTGTTTCTGATGGTATCTTGCATCGGGGGGCTGTATTATGTGATGCGTTTGGAGGCTCAGGAGAATATAACCGGAATAGAGGCAGACGGGACAGTGGATCAGCAGCCGGGAACGGTAATGGGAAAAGTTCCGGAGCGTGATGAAGAGGCGGTACCGGAAAGGGAAGAGCCGACACCTGCCGGAATTCCGCAGGGGGAGAAGGTTCCTGTGGTGTGTATTGATGCGGGACATGGCGGTGTGGACGGCGGAAGCGACAGGAAGGGTGTTCTGGAAAAGGAAGTGAATCTGCAGATTGCAGAGCGTCTGAAGGAGAAGCTGGAGACTCTGGGGTTTGAAGTCTATATGATCAGGGAAGACAATGATACCTTTATCGACAAGCAGGACAGGGCGGCCAAAGCAAATGAGGCTGGTGTGGATGTTTACATCAGTATTCATCAAAATACTTATGAGGAACAGGACAACGAGGTATCCGGTGTTGAAACGTACTATTGTGAAGACACGGAAGGAAGCAAACGGTTTGCAGAGCTGGTTCATACGGGCGTGGTGACGGCCACCGGAGCCAGGGACAGGAATCTGCGGGAGACGGATGGACTGTATGTGGTCAGAGAAGCAAACATGCCTTCCTGCCTGGTGGAATGTTCTTATCTGACGAACAAGAAGGAGAGGGATGCTATTGTCACAGAGGAGTATCAGGATAAGCTGGCGGAGGGAATGGCAGAGGGAATTTATAAATTCTTTTATGAAGAGGAATAGTAGAAATCGGAACTTGAACTGTTACATGGAAAAAATCCTGCTGTAAACGGCAGGATTTTTTCAACTTGATTTTTGCCTGTAAGGGTGTATAATGTGCAATGGACAGAGAGGAAGGCAATCATATGAATAAGGACTTGACAGTGGGAGAACCCGGAAAGGTATTGTGGCAGTTTTGTATGCCCCTGTTCGGCAGTATTATTTTCCAGCAGCTCTATAACATTGCGGATAGTTTTGTGGTAGGAAAATTCGTAGGAGAAAATGCGCTGGCGGCGGTGGGGAACAGCTATGAGATTACACTGATTTTCATTGCGTTTGCATTCGGATGTAATATCGGCTGCTCTGTGATTGTGTCCCGATTCTTCGGTACTAAGATATATGGAGAAATGAAGACGGCAGTTTATACTTCACTCATTGCCACAGGAGTATTGTGTGCCATGTTGATGATATTTGGTGTATTGGGCTGTGAGAAGCTTTTGTATATGATACATACACCGGAGGAAGTATTTGCGGATTCCATGCTCTATCTGGATATCTACATATGGGGTCTGCCGTTTTTGTTTTTTTATAATGTCAGTACGGGTATTTTCTCCGCACTGGGGGATTCCAGGACGCCGTTTTATTTTCTGGCAGCGTCCTCACTGGCAAATGTGGCCATGGATGTGTTGTTTGTGAAGACATTTCAAATGGGTGTGGGCGGTGTGGCCTGGGCTACGTTCATTTGCCAGGGGGTCAGCTGTCTGCTGGCAGTAGCAGTGGTATTGAAACGTCTAAAGGGGATACCTGTGGAGGGCAGAACGGCTGTTTTCTCCTGGCCGCTGCTGGGGAAAATTGCCCTTGTGGCAATTCCAAGCATTCTGCAGCAGAGTTTTATTTCTGTGGGAAATATTGTGCTGCAAGGTGTGATCAATGGCTTCGGTCCAAGTGTTATGGCGGGATACTCCGCAGCGATCAAGCTGAATAATCTGGTGATTACTTCCTTGACTACCATAGGAAACGGTATCTCAAATTTTACTTCCCAGAACATCGGTGCGGAGAAGATGGAGCGTGTCCGGCAGGGATTCCGTGCCGGCTGGAAGATGGTGTGGATACTGTGTGCGCCATTGGTAGTGCTGTACTTTCTGGCAGGGAGGGTTCTGCTGTATCTGTTCATGGAGGATATCACGGGTACGGCCATTGACACAGGGATATTGTTCTTAAGGATTGTGTCGCCGTTTTATTTTGTGGCAGCCTTAAAATTAGCCGCGGACGGTGTGCTTCGGGGAGGGGCACTGATGGGGCGGTTTATGGCGGCAACCTTTACGGATCTGGTGCTGAGGGTGATTTTGGCTGTTGCTTTTGCAGAGCCGTTTGGTGCAGTGGGCATTTGGTGTGCATGGCCTGCAGGCTGGGTCGCAGGGATGATATTGTCGCTGATATTTTATCGGACTGCTTTTCGTGCGGGTGGCCCGGCGGAGGGGACTGTTACCATTGGCACGAACGAAAGTGAGCAATGAAGCAAATTTTTCTTGCATTTTATGTGTGTTCGTGATACAATATTTCTTGGTCAGGATGTGTGAATGGAGAATATGGATGGATTCCCGAGTGGCCAAAGGGGACAGACTGTAAATCTGCTGCAGAATGCTTCGGTGGTTCGAATCCACCTCCATCCATTTATGTATTCCGGTCAAGATGCAGTAAAGCATGAATCTATGAGCTTAAAGCTCAATGAGTCAGTAAATCATCTGCTGGTATGGTGGAATAGGCAGACACAAGAGACTTAAAATCTCTCGGGGGCAACTCCGTGCCGGTTCAAGTCCGGCTACCAGCATTATTTTATGGGAATCCGCAAAGCCAGCCAGGTGCTGGGGCGGATTCCCTTTTTGCTGTCTGCTGCTACTTGCTGCCTGTTGTTTACTTGCTGCCTGCTGCTTACTTGCTGTCTGTTGCTTACTTGCTGTCTGCTGCTACTTGCTGCCTGTTGTTTACTTGCTGCCTGTTGTTTACTTGCTGTCTGCTGCTTACTTGTTGCTGCTTTCTGTTAATTGTAAGGGGAACTATTGATTTTGAGGCGGCTGTTGGTGTGTTCCTTCATTTCCGGTAGTCTTCTCCGCCAGTCGAAGAGCTGATATGATGGGAACAATCAAAATGCCGCAGAAAAAGTTGCTGATGCCATGGATACAGTCCCAGGGAAGACCTGCTGCAATCCAGGCAAGCATTTTCTGAAAGCTCAGTCCGAACAGAAGGGCTTGTACAGGTGCATAGAGTGTTCCGTACAGGAAGCCGTGTGCGGCACAGACTGCCATATAGATTAAAGGACGAAACCTGTTGGGAATATTCCTGGGAAGGAGCATAACTGCTCCCCACAGGATGGTCCATAAGTACAGGTAAGGAATCCACCAAGTGGCAAAGCCGCAGAAGATACCGTTTAGAATGACATAAATATAAATCGGGTATAATGCTTTCTGGCGGTATACTACTGTGAAGGCTATGGTGAATACACCAAGGAGATGGATATTCGGCGCCGCCTCCAAGATAACCTTGGAGGCGTACATGATGGCGCCAAGCATTGCAAACACAGCCATTTCTTTTGTGTTTAATTTCATTGTGCTTCTACCTTGAAGGAGTAATGCTCTCCTTCTGCTATTTTCGTAGAGTCAACACCTGTCAGGGCGTATTCATCATTGATATAAAATGCCCAGTACGCGCCATCTTTATCATAATCTGCCGTAATGCCGTTTACGGTTTTTACGAATAGTCCGTATTGGCTTTCTTCACCTGCAATGATGCCGAGTTCCAGCAGGGCTTCACCTACGGTTTCCTTGTCCGTGTGAATTTCAAAATTGGTTTCTGTGCCTTCCTTGTCCACCACGGTAAAGTCAAATTTTGTGCTGCCTTCCCCTAATTGAGCGGAATTGTCCTGTTGTGCTGCATCTGCTCCTGAAGGGGGCGTGTCCGTACCATTACAACCGGTTGTAAATAGTGCAATAGCCGCAGTCAGCACTATACAAAGGATAAATGGCAGGAAATATTGTCTTCTTTTCGTTTGCATGTTGATTCTCCTTTGCTTTTATATTTTCCCTGAAAAGCCGGCGCCCGCGGCTGCGGTTCGGAACAATGTCCAAACAGTTGAAAACAGGGGTGTAATGTCCGGATATTTCGACTTGGCATTTTGCCGGCCAGCCTTCTCGGATGTGTTCCAATGGCATTTTCCCGGATTGCGGCGTCCGGTAAGGCCGGTAATATATACTCTGGCTTTAAAATATCTGCCAGACAAAATGTGTAACGAGTGAACGCTTCTGTAATGCCGGACAAAAAGCGGCAAATGTATGCGCTCACGAGTATAACAATGCCTCACGGCGACGGGCTCGTACAGGATTTCCACCTGTTTCCCCGAACAATACAGCTTATATCATAATACTTAATCAGAGGTTCGTCAATATGTGAATTCTGCTGGTGACGGTTCACCCGCTCTCCTCCGGCGCGAGGTGTTTTCATGCTGCGAAGACGAGATTGCATTCAAAACACGGCGTTCCGCCTTGCAATTATTATGGGTGTGGGATATTGGGGTAAGAAGCCGGTACGGCATAAAAGGAAGGATTGTTCTATGATAATCAGAAATGGTTTTGTCTATCAGGAAGATAAGTGTTTTGTGAAGAAAGATTTATATGTGGAAAATGGCAGGATTGTGGAGAGCCGGGAACAGGTTACAGATACTATGGAGGTGGAGGCGGAGGGGCTTCTGGTGATTCCCGGTTTGATTGATATCCACAGTCATGGGGCAATGGGATGTGATTTCTCCGACGGCAGTGCGGAAGGCTTGAAAAAGATACTTTCGTATGAGTATGCCCATGGAATTACTTCGTATTGTCCTGCTTCCATGACATTGGAGAAGGAGAAGCTGCTCTCTGTCTTTCGGATGGCAAAGGGGTGGAGAGACGGCGAGGGGATGTCCCATTTGGCAGGGATATATATGGAAGGGCCTTTTCTGGACATCCGTAAGGGGGGCGCTCATAGAAAAGAGTGCATTCTGCCTGCGGATGTGGATTTCTTCCGGAAATGTAATGAGGCATGTGGAAATATCATCCGTGTGGTTACACTGTCCCCCGGCGGTGCAGGGGAGTGCCGGGGGGACGGAGGGGAAGGTATCAGGGGAAGAGAGGAAAGCATTCGGGATAGAGGCGCAGGTGTCAGGGAAAGAGAGGAAAGCATTCGGGATAGAGGTGTAGGTGTCAGGGAAAAGGAGGATGATAGGAGTGAAAGGGAAACTGCCGGGAAGAAGGGAATGGCGTTTATCAGAGAACTTCATAAGGAGGTTGTAATTTCACTGGGACACACTGCTGCAGATTATGACACAGCGAAGGAGGCCCTGGCTGCAGGCGCCAGACAGGTGACTCATTTATTTAATGCCATGATGCCCCTGGCGCATAGGGCACCGGGATTGATAGGTGCGGCTTCGGAGGATCAGCATTGTATGGCTGAATTAATCTGTGACGGGATTCATGTGCATGAGAGTATGGTGCGTGCGGCATTTAAGCTGTTTCCTGGGAGAATTGTGTTGATCAGTGACTCTATGCGTGCAGCGGGAATGGGGGACGGCACATATGATTTGGGCGGACAGCAGGTAGAAGTAAAAGGTCATGTGGCAATGCTTGCAGACGGCACAATCGCAGGTTCCGTCAGCAATTTGTATGATTGTATGTGTATGGCGGTGTCTTTTGGTATCCCCATGGGGGAAGCCATTGCTGCCGCCACGATGAATCCGGCCAGGAGTATTGGTATGTATGATCAGATCGGTTCTCTGCAGCCGGGTAAGAGAGCGGATATTATTCTTATGGATGAGAATCTGAAACGGGTAAATATTTTCCAGGGGGGTTAGGCGGCTCAATCATCCTCTTCATTTTTGGAGGATAAGGGCAGGGAGAAAATAAATTCGCTTCCCACACCTTCGGTACTGATGACATTGATATGTTCACTATGGCTATTGATAATTTCTTTCACAATGGACAGTCCCAGCCCCGTACCTTTTTTGTCCTTGCCTCTGGAGAGGTCGGATTTATAGAAGCGATCCCAGATTAATTTCAGGTCAGCCTTGGGAATGCCGATGCCGGTATCTTTAATGGAAAGAAAAAGTTTGTTTTTCTTGACAGATGTTTCTACTTTAATCACGGAGTTGTGGTGGCTGAATTTAATGGCATTGTCCAACAGGTTGTAAAGTACCTGCTGGATTTTTTCCATATCAGCGTACACGTACATTTCCTCATCGGTGAGAATTAATTCAATGGCAATGACCTTTTTGCGGCATGTGCCTTCAAAGGAAGCTGCCGTAGACCTGATTACGCTATTCAGGTCAAAGTCAGTGCGATCTAAGAGCATCCCTTTTGTGTTCAGATTATTCAGGGAGAGCAGACTGTTGGTCAGCTTCGTAAGCCGGTCTGTCTCATTGAGTACGATGTTCAGGTACTTTTCGTGCATATCCTGAGGGATGGTGCCATCGATCATGGCTTCCAAGTAGCCGCGTATGGAGGTCAGGGGAGAGCGGAAGTCATGGGATACATTGGCCACAAATTTCTTCTGATCATCTTCCGCACCGGCAATCTGGCTCGCCATATAATTCAGGCAGGCAGCAAGATAGCCGATTTCGTCATCGCTTTCCACCTGGAATTCATAGTGCATATTGCCGTTGGCATACTGCTCAGTGGCATAAGTGATTTTCCGAAGAGGCACATACACGATTTCAGTAAAAAATATCAGTATAATCAGGGAGAGCAGGAACAAAATGACCAGTGTGATATAGGAAATATTCAGCAGACTGTTACAGGATTCCTGAATATCTTTCATATCGCAATGGATTACCACATAACCTTTCACCATATAGTTGGAGGTAATGGGAGCAAATACACTCAGCATATCCGATTCAAAAGTATTATAAAAACGATTAATCGTGTAGTAAGAGCCGCTGGTAAGGGTGGGGTTAAAATCTTCAATCATTACCACATCCTCTACGTTTAAAGGGGCGTTGGTGTCCAGTACCAGCCGGCCGGAGGGATTGATAATGCGGATGATGGAATCCAAGTAGACTGCCAGGGCATCTAATTGTGTCTTCACGGTTTCCAGATCTGTCTCACTGGTATATAGTCCGAGGGCGTAGGTGTTGGAGATAAGTGTTGCTTCCAGATAAAGGTTTTCCGCTTTCTCACGAATCAATTGTTCCCTGGTGACGCTGGGCACAAAAGTAGTGACAATGATAAAGCTGAATACGCCAAAGATAAAATATGCCAGTACAAATTTTAAATAGAGGGTTTTTTTCATAAGGTAAGTACCTCAAATTTATACCCGATGCCCCAGATGGTGGCTATTTTCCACTTTGCATGGTCGTTAATCTTCGCACGCAGACGTTTGATGTGCACATCTACGGTACGTGTGTCTCCCAGGTACTCATACCCCCAGATTTGATCCAGAAGCTGTTCCCTGGTGAACACGCGGTTGGGGGAAGCGGCCAGAAAATAGAGCAGCTCCAGTTCTTTGGGGGGCATATCTACGGTCTGTCCTTTGTAGAGGACGGAATAATTGGTAAGGTTAATGGATAAATCCGGATATTGCACACATTTGTCGTTGGAATTCTCAGGAGCAGTATTGGTTGGTTTATAGCGGCGCAGCACTGCTTTGACCCTTGCCACCAGTTCTTTGGAGTCAAAAGGCTTCTCAATGTAATCATCGGCGCCCAGCTCCAATCCCAGAACTTTGTCGAATATTTCCCCTTTTGCTGAAAGCATAATAATAGGAACGGCGGACTTGGAACGGATTTCACGGCATACCTGATAACCGTCAATGCCCGGCAGCATGACATCCAGTAATATTAAGTTGGGTACAAAGTTCTTCATGGAGGGCATGACGGATTCCCCATCATTTACAATCAGCGTTTCGTAACATTCTTTGGTCAGATAGAGGGATATCAATTCTGCAATATTGTTGTCGTCATCTACAATTAAAATTCTCTGCTTGCTTACCATTTCAGTACTGCTCCTGTTCTAATATTTACACGGCCTTTATTTAAAGGTGACAATTGTAACACCTGCATCGCCTTCCCCATATTCCCCAAGGCGGTATTCCTTTACGTATTTTAACCGCTTCAGATGGCTGTGGACAGCATTGCGGAGGGCGCCGGTTCCTTTCCCGTGTACCACCCGGACACTGGGCAGGTGGGCCAGATAGGCATCATCCAGATATTTGTCCAGGTCAGGAAGGGCTTCGTCCACTGTCTTGCCCAGCAGATTGATTTCCGTGGAAATGGAGAGGGTTTTGGCCATTTTTATTTTGGAAGAGCCGGAGCCGGAACGTCTTGGGGCGGAAGATGCGTTTCCGGCATCATCCGCTGCAATCAGGTCTTTCACATTTGTCTGAATGCGCATAATGCCGCATTGGACGAATAATGCCCCCCTGGCATCGGGCAGAGTGCTGACAGTGCCTTTTAATCCCATGGAAACAATCTTCACATCGTCCCCCTTTTTCAGCTTCCTGGGATCAATGGCAGCTTTGGCAGGCTGCTTTTTCTCCATGCCGCCAACGGACAGGCGGTTGTTTTTCTCTGCGATTTTATCCCGGACCTTCTGGCGTTTCTGCTCCAATTCCCTGATATCCGCTCCGGCAGCGGCCTTGTTGAAATCGCTGATGGTTTCATCGGCAAAGGTTTTGGCCTCCTGAAGGATATCCCTGGCTTTCTCGTTGGCTTCCCTGAGGATGCGGTCTCTCGCCTGGTCGATTTTCTCGTTTTTCTGCCGCAGCTGTTCCTCCAGGGCACGGATATGCTCCTTATGCCGGGAGATTTCACGCTGCTCCTTTTCAATGGTCAGGCGGCTTTGTTCCAAGTCCGAAATGACGTCCTCAAAGTTTTTATCCTCCTTGCCGATCTGCTCTCTGGCGGCATTGATAATCTCATCGGACAGTCCTAATTTGGAAGAGATGGCAAAGGCATTGCTCTTGCCGGGGATGCCGATTAACAGCCGGTAAGTGGGCTGCAGGGTCTCCACGCTGAATTCACAGCAGGCATTTTCCACAAAGGAGGTGGACAGGGCGTAAATTTTCAACTCACTGTAATGGGTGGTGGCCATAGTGCGGATACCTCTGTCATGAAGGTAATTTAAAATGGCAATGGCCAGCGCTGCACCTTCCGTCGGGTCGGTTCCTGCGCCCAATTCATCAAAGAGGCAGAGGGAATTGCCGTCTGCATGGCCTAAAATGTGGACAATGCTTTTCATGTGGGAGGAGAATGTGGACAGGCTCTGCTCTATGCTCTGCTCGTCTCCGATATCCGCATATACTTCCGTGAAGATAGACAGCTCCGAACGGTCTGCTGCCGGAATGTGCAATCCCGCCTGGCCCATCAGGGTAAAAAGCCCCACCGTTTTCAGGGAGACGGTCTTGCCGCCTGTATTGGGACCTGTAATAATGAGCAGATCGAAATCTCTGCCCAGATGGATGTCGATAGGAACGACCTTTTTCTTCTCCAATAATGGGTGGCGGCCTTTCCTGATATGAATGTAATGCTCCTCATTAAACATCGGCTCCGTGGCGTTCATATCCATGGCCAGCTGTGCCTTGGCAAATATGAAATCCAGCAGGGTCATGACTTTCTGGTTATCGGCCAATTCTTCCGTGTGAGCTCCGGCCTGGGCGCTTAAATCGGCAAGAATTCTCTCTATCTCCGCTTTTTCTTCCAATTCCAGTTCTCTCAGTTTATTGTTCAGTTCCACAACAGCAGCAGGTTCGATAAAGTAAGTGGAACCGGTTGCGGACTGGTCGTGGACCATGCCTGTTACCTGTCCCTTGTATTCAGCCTTAATGGGAATGCAATAGCGGTTATTGCGCATGGTAATCACGGCATCCTGCAGATAGCTGCGGCAGGACCCTGTGAGCATGGAGGAAAGCTGGGTATGGATTTTATCGTTGGTCTGCATCATGGAACGGCGGATGCTTTTTAACCTGGGGCTGGCATCATCTGCAATTTCTTCCTCGGACAGAATGCAGCGGTTAATCTCATTGGCAAGCTGGGTCAGGGGTGTGAGCCGTTCAAAATATTCGTCTAAGGTATCTTCCGGTGTGTCCTCGCGGTCCCTTTTGCCATATGCCTTGATACGGGATACATTGTCCAGCATGGCGGCTATCTTCAGCAGTTCCGGTATGGATAAGGCGCTTCCGATTTCCAGGGATTTGATGGCATAGCCTAAATCCCGGTTGCTGCCAAAGGATGTGCTGCCGGACTTGAACAGGCGGCTGACAGCATCGGCAGTATGGGATTGGTTCTTGCGGATTTCTTCCAGGTCCGTGGAAGGGGACAGTTCCCGGCAGAGCTGCTTGCCCGGCTGTGAATTGGCCTTTGCTTCCAGCAGTTCAATTACTTTGTTATATTCTAAGGTTTTTAAGACTTTCTGGTTCATTTGGTACTCCTTTATATTTATGGTGGTCGGTAACTGCATTATATCATTTTGGGGTTATGAATGCAAATCCATGCATGGCCGGCAGAAAATGGTAACAGTTCAGCCATGCGGAAATGATTGTACAATTTGTCCGTGGGAGCTTGCTCACAAAGGACAAATTGCACAATCGTTTCCATAGGGCAGACGCCCGACATGAAATAAGTTGTCGGCAATATTATCTGGTTGTTGGTGAAGATGTACATTCCATTCATACAATAGAAAGCAGGCTTTCTATTGTCAAGACCTATGAATGGCATGACTGAACTGTTACAGAAAATGTCAGGATAACAGGGACATTACCCCCTGATTGCTCTGGTTGGACTGGGCTGACATTGACTGGCCTGCCTGCTGGAGAATGTTGTAATTGGAATAGCGGACCATCTCATCCGCCATATCAGTATCCCTTATCCGAGAATCTGCTGCTTCCGTATTTTCCACCGTGTTCAGCAGATTGTTATAGGTGTGCTCCAGGCGGTTCTGGTATGCGCCGTACAGCGCACGCTTTGAGTATACATAATTGCTCGCAGCCGCCAGGGAATCCAAAGTCTCCAATGCTTGAGCCACGGTTCTGGTACCTGCTTTGGAGAGCCCCAATGCCATGGTATTCAGGGCAAAACGGGGAATTTCAGTGAAATCATCTGCTTCTGCGCTGTGTTGTATACGGATTCCCGTCTCTGTGTAGGCACCTATGCTGGTGGAGGTTTGGAATAACCCGCGGACAGCAGTATTTGTATTTTCTTTCCCGGATAACTGCATGTAGGTGTAATCTTTTGCATCCAGGGACACAGTGGTGCTGGAAAGCATGTCTTTTACCGCATTTTTCGCATATGACGCAGCTGCCTCGCTTTTCGTCACCGCATTGCCGTCTGCATCCTTGTAGACAGTCGCCGGAGTATACCGCTGTTTGCCGGCATCTGTATTCGGGTCATATTTTGAATATGTGCCGCTGGGATTCTTGACATATTCCCCATTGGCATCCGGCTGCATCTGTACTTCCAGGTGCTTGGAGGCTTTGCTGAAATCGTAGGTGTAATTCAGCTGAATACTCCCATTGTCAGCTGAATTCAAGTCTACACTGTAGAAGCTCTGGCCGGCCGGATTATAGGGTTCTGTGCCAAAGTCGGCTCCGTTTGAACCGATATAGTGCGGCCTGTAATCAAATATGTATAGGGTGTTGTTATCACGGGGAGAACCATTGGGGTCGCCGGCCGCATACTGTGTATAGTGAAAATCAAATACACCGGACATGATATCCACAAGCACTTCTGCAATGGTCTCGCCTCCGGCCACTCTGTTTTTCAGGGCGTCAAGGCTGATTTCTAATGTATGGTTCAGGCCCTCTGCTTTGTAATTATATTCAACGGTACTGCTCAATCCGTTTTTAAATACTACGCTGTAATGAGTGTCGCAGGTCATACATGTAGAGTCGAAGCCTTTTAATAAAAGGTCGTCCAGATTTTTAACAGCGGAAAAATCAATAAATGCTGAGGGATAAGTCTTGCCCGGCTGGGGTCTGGTATCTGATTTGCCCGGAGTATAGGACATGTTGCTGTTTACCGTCACCTGATCAGTGAAATGCCCGGATGTTGTAATGTTAGCTGTGCCGACCAAATCTGTCAGGGTCGGTATTATATAATGATCCAAGGTTGTTCCGGCAAGGGCGGCCTCCCTGGCCCACATGGTGATATAGTCCAGATAGGATTCCACATCTGATGCCATTGCAGTTTCAACGCCTGATACATCGCCTGTATAGGTGATATCGCCGTTTGTGCCGTTAAATGTAAGAACGGCTGTGTCGACGTTGTTTATGTCCTGTACATCAATCTTCACATCTCCGGTAACGGCATCTGTCTTGCTGTCGAAATCCCGTCCAAGGTCTATTTCTTCTTCAAAACTGACCTTAATATTGTTTGCGCTGGATGTAAACTTCTTAATGTCCGTATTGCCGCCGGGGGAAGTGATATCTGCTTTTATGGCGGCTCCGTAACTGGTGGTAATCCGGCCGTCCTTAAGTTCCATGCCGTTCAGGCCGTCTATAACAGAATCAATGCTTGTTACATCTGACAGGCTGAAATCAAAGGCAAGGTATGGCTTGTCTTTGCTGGCGCCGGAATAGTATTTGTAACTGTATGTCCTGGAAGCTGATATATCCGCGCCGCTGTCCCATGAGCTGATGCCCATTTCAGCCCATGTCAGCTTGGAGTTGTTGATATCCGTTCCGTCTGCGTTTTGCAGCCAAATGCCGGTTTCATCCGCATTGACAAAGATAGAGAAATCATGCACACTTGTTAAGGCAGCCGCCAGCTCATTGGATATCCATATATGCTGCATAAAACTGGATGTGACTGCTGTCTCATCCGCATTGCCGATATATTCATTTCGTATGGTCTGGGTAATCTTCTCGCTGACACAGGCATTCATGGCATCAGCCAGTTCCTCTAATGTGTCGACCTCCTGAGGAATGTGAAAGCTGACGGAGGAACCGGCACAGTGCAATGTCCAGTTTCCGCTATGGACATTATCTTTGCCGGCTGGCTGTCCGTCTTCATCCACCAGGTTCTCCCATTGGAATGCCTTCCCGGCAAAAGAAATTCCGCTGCTGTCTGCCGTCACTGCAAATTCTCTTGTCAAATCAGGACCTTTCGCACCTTCTTTCCAGGATACGGTGAATTCCATGCCGTTTTTTGCATAGGTATATTCCCCGGGCCGGAAAACCTGATTGCCATCGGCATCCATGGAGACCATATCCGGATGAATTTCATTCCAGCTGATTCTGCTGCCGTCAAAAATAACACCGCCGAAGCTGAATTCGCCGGTGGCATCATCGTAAGACGCATCAAATAATTCCAATCCGCCCGGCATTCCTTCAATGGTCATCTTAGGCTGGTAATTGGTATTGTCAAAAATAGGAATTTCATTAAATACCGTAGTGGCAGATACTCTGTCGATTTCTTTTTTGAGCTGTTTTATTTCGCTGTCAACGGCTTCCCGGTCGCTGTAAGACATAGTGCCGTTTGCGGCTTTGACTGAGAGCTCTGTCATACGGTTCAGCATATCGTTGACTTCATTCATGGCGCCGTCGCCGATCTTCACCCAGGAAACGCCGTCGGTGGTATTATTTGCGCCCTGGCGCAGCCCCCGTATCTGCCGCCGCATTTTTTCGGAGACGGCAAGCCCTGCCGCGTCATCCGCTGCACGATTTATTTTATATCCTGAAGATAATTTTTCTGTTGATTTGGCTGTAGACTGGCTGTTCATGCCTAACATCCTGTTTGCATTCATTGCCGGTAAATTATGTGCAACAATCATTTCCTTTGCCTCCCTGCGCTAGAAATTAATGAATCGTTCAGCCTTTTGTTTGAACTGATATGAAGTATGGTGCAGCTGTCTGAAATCCTATGCGATTTTAGTATAATATATATGTTTTATCGGTTTTTATATTATGAAACTTTATAGAGTAAGAAATAATTATAGTGAAGTTTTGGAGCGGCCCGATGCATGCAGGTCTGCAGTGGAGGGAGTGAGCAGTAATAATCAATTATGCCGGGGACGAATTGCAGCACGAATTGTTCTTTACTTTTTATCCTGAGTTTTGTATACTTTTAGAAAAGCAACTAATCGGATGCGTGACTGGAATAAGTTGCCCTGTGCGGCAATTGAAGAGGAGGACATATGCCTGATTCGGAGCAGAAAGATCAAAGCGATTTCCTGAGTGAGAAGATAAAGGTAAAACCCGTGAACAAGAAGAAGCTGCTCCGGAAAACGATTATCACGGCTGCTATGGCGGTGATTTTCGGATTGATTGCCTGCTTTACCTTTCTGATATTGGAACCGGTTTTTAATAACTGGCTTTATCCGGAGGAAGAACCTCCCCTGGTGGTGTTCCCGGAGGATCAGGAGGAAATGTCGCCGGAAGAAATGCTGGCGGAGAATATTCCTACGGAAAGCCCGTCTCCGGAACCGGAGCAGGAAGGTGTCGTACTGGAAGACGAACAGATTCAGGAGATTCTTGCCGAAGTGACCCTGGATCTGGAGAATTATGTGGAGCTGTACAGCGCTTTGTCCGCATATGTAAACAGGATGAACCGGTATATGGTGACTGTCACTGCAGTGACATCCAATGTGGACTGGTTTCAGAACGTACAGGAGAGCAGAAGCCTGTCATCAGGTGTGATTATTTATAATACCGGCAAAGAGTTGTTAATCCTGGCAGATTTTTCTTTTCTTATATCCGCAGAGCAATTGCTGCTGACTTTTTATAATGGTACTATCGTGGAGGCGCAGTTGAAGCAGATGGACCGGGAGACAGGGCTGGCAGTATTGTCGGTGGATTTGATGGATATGCCGGAGGAATTTATCGAAGATGAATTTCCGGTGGTGCCGTTTGGCTCTTCTAACGGGATGAATCTCGTGGGGACGCCGGTGGTTGCGCTGGGGAGTCCTATGGGTATAAGTAATTCCATGGGGTATGGTATGATCACATCGTCATCAGGTACGCTGTGCATGACAGACAGAAATTACAGACAGCTTCAGACAGATATCTGTGGAAGCAGGGACGCCAGCGGTATGCTCTTCAATTTGAAAGGGCAGATGTTAGGCGTTATCATGAAGAGCCCGACGGATTCCGATATGGCGAATGTGATTGCCGCTTACAGCATTTCTGATTTGCAGAATATGGTGCAGAAAATGTCCAATGCCAGTCCGGTGGCTTATATGGGGATCACAGGCGGAGATGTGCCGCGGGAGGCGCACCAGCAATTCGGTGTGCCCTATGGAGCATATGTGGAGAAGGTTGCCATGGATTCTCCTGCTATGCGGGCAGGCATCCAGCGGGGGGATGTGATAACGGGAATGAATGATACGGCGATATCATCTTACCGGCTTTACAGTAATGCATTGCTGGAGATGGTGCCAGACGATGCGGTGGAGGTAGTGGTGATGCGCCAGGTGCAGCAGGGGGAATATAGTGAGATGAGCTTTCATATTGAACTGGGAGAGGGGAATTAAATGAAGCATATTAAGGAATTCAAAGAAGGCGACAGGGTGTTTGATATCTATCTGTGCAAATATAAGCAGGCAGCAGTGACAAAAAACGGGAAGCCTTATGAGAACATTATACTGCAGGACAAGACGGGCACCATAGACGCAAAGGTATGGGAACCGAACAATCCGGGAATTGGTGATTATTCCGCGTTGGATTACATAGAGGTATACGGGGATGTGAATAATTTCCAGGGAACCTTGCAGGTCAGTGTGAAAAGAATCCGGGTGTGCCGGGAGGGAGAATACCACCCGGAAGAATATCTGCCGGTCAGCTCCAAAAATATTGATGCAATGTATCAGGAACTATTGGGACTGATTAAAAGCATTGGAAATCCTTATCTGAAGAATCTGCTGGAGGCTTTTTTTGTAAAAGACAGCGCTTTTGTCAAAGCATTCCGCAATTCTTCCGCAGCGAAAACGGTACATCATGGTTTTGTGGGCGGATTATTGGAGCATACTTTAAGTGTGGCCAAATTGTGCGATTATTACTGCAGTAATTATCCTGTGCTGAAGCGGGATCTGCTGCTGACTGCCGCGATGTGCCATGATATCGGCAAGACCAGGGAGATTTCGGCTTTCCCGGAGAATGATTACACCGATGACGGGCAGCTGCTTGGCCATATTGTCATGGGATCTCAGATGGTAGCGGAGAAGGCAAAGGAAATTCAGGGCTTCCCTCATGGTCTGCTGGCACAGGTGCAGCATTGTATCCTTGCCCACCATGGGAAATATGAATATGGATCGCCGAAGATTCCGGCGTTGATTGAAGCGCTGGCATTAAATTATGCAGACGACACGGATGCCAAACTGGAAACTTTTAAGGAGATTCTGGAAAATAATAAGGAGAACCAGGGGTGGTTTGGGTATAACAGGCTCTTTGAGTCGAACCTGCGGGCCACCAGGGATGTGTGAATGCATTGTGGCATGACCGGATAGAAACGCGGACAAATGTCTTGCGGGCTGCCGGGGATGTGTGAATGCATTGTGGCATGACCGGATAGAAACGCGGACAAAATGCCTTGCGGGCTGCCGGGGATGTGTGAATATATTGTGGTTTGCCTTGAAATTGCTGTAGTATTTCTGTTTCAAAACAGGCAATGCCTGAGGGTAATATTCAGGTAAGCGTTTGCCGCCGTTTTGCCGGTGCAATGTGGAATTGTCATGTGATAGAATATTTGGAATGGAATATTTGTATTGGAGTATTTGGAATGGAAAATTTGGTATAAAAAATTTGAAATAGATAATTTGAAATAGAAAAGAGGCAGGGTATGAAGATTACAGATAATATTTTATATGTAGGAGTTAATGACCATAAAGTTGATTTGTTTGAAGGGCAGTATCGGGTTCCCAATGGAATGTCGTATAATTCTTATGTGATATTGGATGAGAAAACCGCCGTGATGGATACTGTGGACGGAGAGTTCGGAGAGCAATGGCTTCAGAATGTGGAAGGCGCTCTGCAGGGGCGTAAGCCGGATTACCTGGTGATTCAGCACATGGAGCCGGATCATTCCGCCAATATTCCGCTGTTTCTGGAGAGGTATCCGGAGGCACAGGTAGTATCCACGCCCCCTGCCTTTAAAATGATGAACCAGTTCTTTACCCTGGAAATGGGGGAGAAGCAGGTAATTGCAGCAAACGGAGGGGAACTGGTGTTAGGTGCACATAAGCTGCAGTTTGTCTATGCGCCCATGGTACATTGGCCGGAAGTGATGATGACCTATGAGGCTGAGAATGGGATACTTTTCTCCGCGGATGGCTTTGGCAAGTTTGGCGCATTGGATGTGGAGGAAGAATGGACGGGGGAAGCGCGTCGTTATTATATGGGGATTGTGGGAAAGTATGGTCTGCAGGTGCAGAATGTACTGAAGAAAGCTGCCGGTTTGGGCATTCGGATGATCTGTCCTCTTCATGGGCCTGTGCTGAGGGAGAATCTGGAATATTATATTGGTTTGTATGATACCTGGTCATCTTACCGGCCGGAGCGTGACGGCGTGACGGTGGCATATGCTTCTATTTATGGGAATACCAGGCAGGCCGCCTTATATCTGGCAGAGGAGCTGCGCAAAAAAGGAATGGCAGTATCAACGTATGACCTGGCAAGGGATGATATGGCAGCAGCACTGGCAGATGCATTCCGGTACAGTAAGCTGGTATTGGCATGTAATACCTATAATGCCGGAATCAATCCTTTTATGCATGATTTCATTGTGCGCCTGGTGGATCACAATTATCAGAAGCGCACTGTGGGGCTGATTGAAAACGGTTCCTGGGCGCCCATGGCTGCTAAGGCCATGAGGGCTATGCTGGAGGAAAGTAAGGAGATTACATTTGCAGAGCATACGGTTACATTGCTGTCGGCTATGAAGCAGGAAAACACAGCGCAATTGGAGGCATTGGCGGAAGAGCTGGTTTAGTGGATTGCTGCTCAGTGGATTGCTGTTTATTGAAATGAGACAGACGAGAGCGGCAGAGCATTAGATTTAATCTGTGGTGCCATTGGATTTGCATGAAGTGTATATGGATTTGTGTTGTAATATATTTGGATTTGCTTTGAGGTGTATACGGCCTTGCATTGAGGTGTATACGGCCTTGCATTGCGGTGTATTTGGATTTGTATTGTGGTGCAATTGGATTTGTATTGTGGTGTATTCGGATTTGTAATGTGGTGCAATTGGATTTGCTGCAATACATTTGGATATAAAGCTGTGGAAGGAAGCAGGGGTACGAAAAAATGGATTTCCGGAAAAATGACTTCGTTACAGTGGAAATAGAGGATATGGGCAGTGAAGGCGAGGGCATCGGAAAAATAGCCGGATTTGCTGTGTTTGTGAAGGATGCCATTGTAGGGGACACTGTGGAGGCAAGAATTGTTAAGTGTATGAAAAATTATGCTTACGGACGTTTGGAGAAGGTGTTGGAACCTTCTCCTTTTCGTGTGGAACCCAAATGCTCCTGCGACAGGCAGTGCGGCGGCTGCCAGCTCCAGGCTCTTGCCTATGAAGAGCAGCTTGCCTTTAAACAGAGAAAAATAAGAAACAATCTGATACGCATAGGCGGATTTGCGCCGGAATATGTGGATGCTCATATGGAACCCATCATAGGGATGGAGGAACCCTATCGATACCGTAATAAGGCGCAATATCCCATAGGTACTGACAGGGATGGCAATTTGACTGCCGGATTCTATGCCGGAAGGACACATAATATAATAGCAAATAAAAATTGCTGGCTGGGCGCTGAAGAGAATGAGGCAGTGCTGGATTGTGTTTTGGAGTATATGCGTAAGAATGGAATCAGTGCATATGATGAGGGTACCGGGAGGGGGCTGGTACGTCATGTGCTGATTCGGAAGGGCTTTACCAGTGGGGAAATCATGGTATGTCTGGTGATTAACGCAAAGGAAAAGGGCAGCAGGTTTCTGCCCAGGCAGGATGAACTGATCAGGGGGTTGGCGAAAATAAAAGGGATGGCAAGTGTGTCAGTCAGTATGAATACGGATCGGACAAATGTGATTATGGGAAAGGAAATCCACACTTTATGGGGAAAGGATACCATTTCCGACACCATTCATGTGAGAGATATGCGGCAGCCGGGATATCCTTTTACAGGGGAGGTGCTTAACTTTCATATATCGCCATTGTCCTTTTATCAGGTGAACCCTGTGCAGACAGAGAAATTGTACAGCCTGGTTCTGGAATATGCTTCTCTTACAGGGAATGAGGTGGTGTGGGATTTATATTGCGGTATAGGTACAATTTCGCTGTTCCTGGCTGGAAGTGCAGGAAAGGTCTGCGGTGTGGAGGTTGTACCCCAGGCGATTGAAGATGCCAGGGAAAATGCAGTCAGAAATGGAATTACAAATGCGGAATTTTATATCGGGAAGGCGGAGGATGTACTGAAGGAATCCATACAGGACACAGGAGAGAAGAATAAAATAAAGCTGCCGCTGCCGGATGTTATTGTGGTAGATCCGCCCCGGAAGGGATGTGACGGGGCGTGTCTGGAAGTGATGCTGCGTCTGAAGCCGGACAGAATTGTCTATGTGAGCTGTGATTCTGCTACTCTCGCCAGGGACTTGAAGATTCTGTGTGAGGGCGGATATGAAATCCGGCGAGTGCGGGGTGTGGACCAGTTTGGGCAGACGGTGCATGTGGAGACTGTGTGCCTCTTGAGCAACCGAAAATCAAAACCGGATACCCATGTGAAATTGAGCCTGAGTATGGATGATTACTACAGGATTAAGGAAGAGGGTAAAAATAACCAATAACCAAATTTAATACACTGAACTAAAGCGATAGCTGCTGATGCAAAAACATTAGCAGTTATTTTTTTGCGCTGAGGGGAGGTGGTGCCATTGGGCTGATTTCTGGGATTGAGCAGCGAGTACATTATTTCCAAAGTAAATGTTCATTTACGGTTTAAGGAGGCAAGTCTATGGAATCAAAGAAAGTCAGAAATATTAAGGTAATCTCACAGAGCGGACGTAATTACAAGCCTACGCCGACCGTCATTCTGAAAGGACAGTGGCTGAATGAAATGGGTTTTGAGATTGGGGATCAGATTAAGGTTGAGTGCGAGGATGGGAAACTGGTAATCAGTCTGGATAGGGAGAAAATGGAGATGCTTGATGCGGAGAGAAGTTTCATGGAGGCAGAAACCAAAAAGCTGCAGACCAGGTTTAAGAAGGAGAAAGAGGAAATCCATGCCAGATATGTGGCAGAGCGGAGAACAGCGTATGGATTGTAAAGGGGATGGGTTTTATGGATAAACAAGTCATTTCATTTGCGGTTGAGACAGAGAACGGCATCGTGAAAAGAATCGGCAGATTGGTTATCGCTGTCCCGGAAGTAAAATTCCGGGGCGGTGAGGTAAAGTGG
>CAJUAP010000032.1:1646-39307 GCA_910584435.1 uncultured Acetatifactor sp. | reverse complement strand
ATATTCGGATGTAAGTCTACTATTTACTCAAAAATTAATGCAATAATGTACTAGGATTGGAAAAATACCCATGTTAAGATAATAACAAAAATATAGCATTAAGAATTCTGGATTTCAACAGGGCTGCAAGATTGACGGGTTTTGAACATAATTGGAATCCTTCTGTGAAGGCTTTGGATACGCATGGCGGATCTTCTGATGCGGCCCGGGAACGGCAGCAGTTTTCCCCGGCGGGAAAGCGGAGAAGAAATGAGAATCTGCCATGTGGTATGGAATGGCAGCATCGGAAGGGAAAATGGTTTGACAGGGAAGGGTGATACAGGAAAATGGAGAAAAAGGCATGGAAGATTGTACTGATTGTATTGGGAGGTATCCTGGGAGTGGCGGCAGGCGCATTTATCTTCGGCAGTCTGGCGCTCAGGATAGAAGAATTCAAAGGAGGAGAACCCTTATTTTCACCACAGGTACTTCTGAAACCGGAGGCATACATATATGGATTGGTATTTCCGGCACTGTTGCTGCTGATGTACTTTGCACTTGCCAGAAGGAAGGTATCGGCGAAGAAGCTTATGACAGGGGGCGGGAAAAAAGGCAGGGGGCCTGATGGTCTGTTGAGTCCGCTGGAGAACTCCCGTTTTCTGACGGATAAGGAGAGGGATAAATATTTTCCGGGATTTCGTTTCAGCCAGGCTGCAGAAGTCAGTAAGGATGGGGTGCCTGTGAGGGCGGTTCTGAACAACAAGGGGAATGAGCTGGAAGTCAATGTATGTCCCGGCGCCCACAGCCTTGTTATCGGTGCTACCGGTTCAGGTAAGACGACTACATTTATCAATCCCATGATTCAGATTATCGCGGAGACCAGTTCAGGTTCTTCCATGATTATGACAGACCCTAAGGGAGAGCTGTTCTCCCTCCACAGCGGCAAGTTAAAGGAACAGGGGTATGATGTGAAGGTGCTGGATTTGAGAGATACCTATTCTTCTTACCGCTGGAATCCGCTGGAAAGTATCTGGAACATGTACCAGGATTATGTAGAGGCCGGAAAGGGGATTAAAGTACATAAAGATTCTGTGGAAAAATATCCCAAGCTTACCCTGCTCTATAGTGAGGATCTCTATGGCAGCGAAAATGGATTATGGTATGAATATGCGGGGACAGCCTATCCGACACGGGAAGAATGTGCCAATGATGTATCGGTGGCCAGGCAGAAAATCTACGATGAGATGTATGAGGATCTGAACGATCTGGTGTCCGTTATCTGCCCTATTGAATCAAAGGACGATCCGGTGTGGGAGAAGGGAGCCAGGTCAATCATTATGGCTACGCTGCTGGCCATGCTGGAGGACAGTGAAGATCCGGAATTACATATGACAAAGGACAAATATAATTTCTTTAATTTAAATAAAATCATTGCCAATTCTGAAAATGAATTTGCGGAGTTAAAGAGGTATTTTCAGGGAAGGAGTAATCTGTCCTCTGCGGTTACGCTGTCCAGACAGGTGTTAAGCGCGGCGGACTCCACCCTTTCCAGTTATATGTCCATTGCCTTCGATAAGCTCTCCATGTTCAATGACAAGGGTCTGTGCGGACTGACCTCCGCCACGGACATTGATGCCGACGGACTTGCGGAGCGGCCTACGGCGTTGTTCCTGAAGATACCGGACGAGAAGGATACCAGGCATGCTCTGGCTTCGGTGTTTATCCTGTGTATGTATAAGGCGTTGATTAAGAAGGCATCTTCCAGGGAGGATTTGTCCCTGCCGAGGAATGTATATTTTATTCTGGATGAATTCGGAAATATGCCTAAGATAGAGAAATTCGATAAGATGATTACGGTAGGACGTTCCAGAAAGATATGGTTTAATATGGTGGTGCAGTCCTATGCCCAGCTCAATGCAGTGTATGGGGATCAGGTTGCGGATATTGTGAAGAGCAACTGCGGTGTGAAAATGTTCATCGGCTCCAATGATATTGACACCTGTAAGGAATTCTCGGAGCTGTGCGGCAATGTGACCATATCTACCAACAGCGTATCCAGCAATTCCCAGGATAAGGACGGCCAGTTCTCCCTGTCTTCCCAGATGCAGACCAGGCCCCTGATTTATCCTTCGGAGCTGCAGAAGCTGAACAATAAGGAGAGCACCGGAAACGCCATCATTGTTACCTTTGGAAATTATCCTCTGATGACGAAATTTACGCCCAGTTATCTGTGTAAATATTATCAGATGGGGCAGATGGATTTAACAGAGGTTCGTAAGAACGTTTTTATTGCGGATAAGGTCTTTTACGATGTGGCAAGGCGGAATCAGCTTATCGTAGGGGATGAGGAAGAGGAAGAATGAGATTGAGAGAATATTTATCAGAACATTATTCCATACGGACGGCAGGACTTGCGGCTGCATTGATTTTGGGAATTGCAGCAGTATTGCCTGTCAGAGCCGCAAGTATGCCGGAAGGGGGCAATCCTCCGGCGGAGGATGTGTCCCAGGGAGCACAGGAGGATCAAGGGAACCAGAGCGGCCAGGAGAGCCGGACTACAGTCATTTATATGCCTGAGGACTATGATCTTGGTTATGAGGGAGTGCTGGATCAGCGAACCGGCGGAGTTCCGGAGGACGACGGAAATGAAGATAATAATGTAATTATGATTACGGATAATATGGGCTATGATACCGATCTGAAAATGTATGTCAATTATGTACAGGGGGATAGAAGCAAGCGGTATTACAGTTCTCTTCCCAATGGGATTATTACAAACGGAAGCATCTCCTTCCAGCTTGGCACAAGGCATCAGTACGTCCTCTACCGCGACGGGGACAGGGTGACGGATGCGGATATCTACAACATTGTCCAGGAAGGGGCTTATGTCATGGAAACCTATGGGCAGGGAAGTACGGACGGAGACCGGTTTGAGTTTACCATCCTGCAGTCCATAACGAATTCTATGGAATGGTTTGAAATTCCAGAAGGCTTCAACTATATCAGTGTCATTGTCAATGATGAGCAGGCAGCGGCGCCTTCGGGCACATCCTCCCAGATGCCCAGCGACGGTAAATATATCTATGAATTCGGCTGTGACAAGATAGGACTATCTTACCGTGTAGAACTTGAGAAGGATTCTGTTGCACCCAGGCTGGAACTGCAGGGGGTCATGGGAGAATCCGCCCACGGGCCGGTGACTATGATACGGCAGGGGGAGGAAGAGAGTGTCATAGAGGTGGTCAGGGATGGGCAGTCTGTCAACGTTCCGTATAACCTTACCCTGGAAGATTACGGGGAATATACTGTGACAATCCGGGATAAGGCAGGCAACAGCAGTGAATATCGTTTTACCATAGAGATGTATTTTACAATGACTTCCATGCTGGTTTTCCTGCTGCTCATTATGATTGCGGCGGGTCTGGGCGGCTATTTCCGGTATGTGAAGACCCATCTGAGGGTCAGGTAAATAAGGAAAGAGAATGGGTTCTGGAGTGGAGAGACGGAACAAATCAAAAAACAGTCTCGGAACGGAAGCCCCCGGGAGAATTTTCAGATGCGCTATTTGTGGATGAAAATTGCTCCCCTGCAAGGGGGGCTGGAGTGGAGAGACGGAACTCTAATAGGAGATAATAAATGGGAAAGTGGCTCACAAGACTTTTATTTGACTGGTTTTTCGTTCTGCTTTATAAGCTGCTTCGAGTACTGCTTATGTTGGTGGACTTTATGGAGAAAATATTTGATGTATTTGCCGGAATTACGAAGGTATCCTACAATGGTCAGAAGGATTATCTGGTTAATGTCTTTTTCGGCCAGAATATCATAGCGGTAATCTTCTGGGGAATGACGGCTATCAGCGTAGTACTGTGCTTTGTATTCACCGTAGTGGCAGTGACACGTAAGATATTGGATATGGGAGGCGGCGTAAAACAGTCCCTGGGGCAGATTCTGAATGGGGCGCTGCGTTCCTGTGTCAGTTTTCTGTTTGTGTCTGTAATTTGTATTGCCAGTATCAACCTGGCCAATATCTGCCTCATACGGATCGATTATCTCATGAGCAATGCGTCCACTCTGCTCAATGACGGGGGCAATGCAAAACGTTTTACGGGGGCAGAGAATGCGGCTATGACCCGGATTATGAATACCATTGCAAATTATTCCGTCAATAGTTCCGTGGAAAACCGCTATAACATCAATGTATGCTTTAATAATATCAGGGAGGATCTGTTATTTCTTCAGCAGCAGCAGTTTTTCAGCTATGAATATCCCATGGTGGATGGGCATCATACCTGGCAGTCGGCCATTGCATTGATTGCCGGTGCGGGGGATATCGGTCAGGATCTTGAATTGGAGACGGTGGATTCTTCCGTGACTGAGGCGCTTACCACGGTGATGGATGAGATTAAATATAATCCTCAGTTCCGTCCTATGGAGACGGCATCCAGGCCGGATCAGGGCAAGGTATCCGTTGCAACTACGATTTTCCTGGTAAGTTCCATGGATGCGGCAAACAGCTCTGTATACAGGCGCAATGCATCTTTTGACGATGCGCTCAGAAGAAGTTATCTGAACGGGACGAAAAGCTATGAAAATCTGACTCAGGTAAGGAAGGACTTTGATATCTGGGAAATGCGGTATGATGTGGGATATATTACCTGTATTGTATTCGTGGTAATTATGACCCAGTGTATCTTCCTGTTTATCCTGAGGCTGTTTGATCTGCTTCTGCTCTATCTGTCGGCGCCGGCATTTGTCTCCACCATACCCTTAGATGACGGCATGAGGTTCCAAACCTGGCGCCAGGCGTTTACAATCAAGGTTATCAGCGGATTCGGATCAGTGATGGCAATGCGGCTTTATCTGGTAATGATTCAGGTTATTATGGATGGGAAACTGCGGTTTTTCGAGGATGGTTTTACCAATTATCTCTGTCAGCTTTTGTTTATCCTGGGAGGTTCCTATGCAGTGCTGAAGGCTTCCCCTCTGCTTACGCAGATTGTGGCTGGCAACAGCGGTGCGGCGGCCAATTCTGAGGCGCTCAGTGCGGCGTTAGGAGGGATTGTAGGAGGAAAGGTGGCACAGACTGCAGGGCTTGGGCTGAAGGCAGTGGGGAAGGTGGTTCAGGCACCCGGCCAGCTGTATCGTGGTGCGAAGAGGATTCATCAGAGAAATCAGGCAAAAAAAGAGGCAAATGCCATGTTCAAGGATGGTGTCGGACATGGTGGTAAAGGAAAGGAAGGGAACTTAGCGGATTTGTCGGCACCTCAATCTCGTGCAGAAGGCGCAGCGGCCGGTTTACTGGCTGGTGCGGCAGCAGGTTCGGTTATGGGAGGCGGTTCGGCGAAAGGAGGTTCCGGAGGCGGTTCTTCAGGAAAGAGCAGTTCTTCCGGCGGCTCCGGAAGCGGAAATAAATTTTCCGGCGGAAGCAGCGCCGGGGTGAGAGGAAAGTCAGGGGGCAGCGATAACGGTCAAGGAGGAGCAAAGGGAAGTAAAGCCAGCGGCGGAAACGGAAAAGCTTCTTCAGGCGGAGGACGTGGTACAAATGCAAAGGCGTCAGGAGGCAGCAGCCGCGGAGGCGGAGCATCGGGAAGCGGAAAGTCAGGAGGCAGCAGCCGTGGGGGCGGAGCATCGGGAAGCGGAGCGTCAGGAAGCAGCAGCCACGGCGGTACAGGAGGTAATGCCGGAAATGCAGGAGGGAAATCGGTGAATCGGGTTTCCGAAAATCCGCGCGAGGGCAGTGCCGTAAGAGGAGTATCCGGAAACAATAGCCGTGAGAGAAGTTCGTCCGTAAGCAATCTGGCAGCTGCCGGAAGCAGCAGCGGAAACAGAACGGACAGTGGAAGTGATGCAGGAGACGGTGACAGCGGAAATGAAGGTTCATCCTCGGACGGAAACTTGGTTAATGCAGGGGAAGCCGCATCCGGCGGTAATGTAACGGAAAGTGAGGGCAATCAGTTTGTCGGCAGCGGCGGAAGCGGTGCAGTAAGGTCATCCGCAGGAGGCAGCAGTGCAAGGGAGACTGCAGGCAGACGCGGCGGCAGATATCAGTCGGCAAGCCGCGGTCCCAAATTGTCCGGCAGGAGATCATCTCAGAAATTTGGAAAGGGAAACACCAAGTGGAACGGAGGCTCGTCACAAAGGGGAAGACAGCCATTTCGCTAAGGTGTGAAGAGAATTTCTAAGTCTGCAAAAGACGCAGACTTGGAAATTCTAAAACTTCACACAGGAAGAACGCAAAAACCAGCGTTCTTCGTTGATTGTTTGTGCCGCCGCGGGCGGATAGCTGCAGCCGGGAGGAAATAAAACGATGAGGATTATACCTAAGAAAACAAATGTGTCCATGGAATTTTTCAATGGATTTACGGTGGGAGATGTGGCCGTAGGATTTATTGGAGCAGTGGTAGAGGTAGCAATATTGGTTTCCAATCTTCCGGGGAAAATGTACCTGATGGCCGGAGGGCTGGTTATCATAGCCCTGCTATTGCTTAAAATGGATGATGAGAGAAATTATGAATTTCTGCTGAATATTCTCAGACATTATGCCTACCGAAGAAATTATGCCAAGGAGCAGACGGACAAAAGAAAGCGTAGAAAAGGCGGAAAGGCACCGGAGGATATCAGAAGAGTAATCGCATATACAGGGATTCAGGACGGCCTGATCTTATATGAGAAAAAGTATTATGGGGCGGTACTGGAACTGCCCAGTGTGGAATTTCGCTTTTTCAGTGAGTTCCGCCAGAATAATACCATAGAGAAAGCGCTGGGAGGCGTTCTGCGCAACGTAAATCCCAATTATGCCGCCAACCTGGTCAAGATAGAACGGCCCGTGATTTATGATAAATTTGTTCAGGCGGAGCATCGGAAAATAGAGGATTTGAAGAATGCTTATTGCCGCGGTATGCTTACGGCAGAAGAATTGGAGCGCCGAATTGAGATAATCAATGACAGAATTGCAGAATTGAATGATTTGTCCTTTGAGAATAAGGTGGTACTTCCATATTTCTATCTGGTGTTGTTTGACAGTGACAGGAATCTGCTGAATAACCAGGTGCAGACGGCAATAGAACTTCTGCGGAACGGAGAGCTTTCGCCCCACAGACTGGATGATCGGGAGCTGGCGGTATTCTTAAAATATACCCAGTCCCTGGATTTTGACGAAAGGGATGCCCTGGAACTGCAGCCGGAGGAATATTATGAGTTTTCCCTGCCGGAGAAACTGGATATCTATGCGAAAAATATCGTGGTCAACAACATTCTGACCCACAATTTCCGTGTGGTAAACTATCCTATGACCGTTGCCAATGCATGGGGCGCTTTTGTATTTGATACCCCGGCGACCAAGGTGGTAATGAAGATGAAGCCCATGGACAGAACCAAGGCCATACGTGCCATTGACCGCTCCATAGACGAACTGCGTTCCCAGGAGAACAGTACGGGCAAGACCAGTAAGCTGATAGATATTTCCACACACATAGATACCCTTTCGGAACTTCTCATTATGCTGCAGAATGATAATGAGATTCTGATGAATGTGAATATTTATGTCACAGGCTATGACTGGGAGGGCAGCATGGCCGAACCGCGGGTGAAAGAGAAGCCGGAAGACAGTGCACTTCCCCATATGACTAATTTAAAGAAGAATATCCGGCGGATCTACAATGATTCCAATATGAAATTGAATGACAGCCTGTTTCTGCAGATGGAGGCATGGATTGCAGGCCAGGTATCGGGCTATGACCCAAGGGAGGGGAAGGGCAGATCCATCCATTCCAGCTCTGTAGCGGCAGTGTTTCCCTTTGTCTATACTTATACGGCGGATGAAGGCGGTATTAACCTGGGCAAAAAGAACAACGTGCCTGTGTTTATCGACTTTTTCCGCAGGGATAATGAGCGTGTCAACAGCAATATGGCAATTATCGGTAAGTCCGGAAGCGGAAAAAGCTATGCAACGAAAACTCTGCTGTCCAATCTGGCGGCGGAAAACAGCAAGATTTTCGTATTGGATCCGGAGAATGAGTACCTGGAACTGGCACATAATCTGGGCGGAAAAATAATTAATGTGGGAAATGCCACCCAGGGGCGTCTGAATCCCTTCCAGATTATTACGAATCTGGAGGATGACGAAGAGGGGGAACAGCAGGCTTCCGGCGTCAGTTTTCATACACACCTGCAGTTTCTGGAGGAATTTTTCAAGCAGATATTGCCGGATATCGAGCCGGACGCCCTGGAATACCTGAATAATCTGATTATTCGGATATACAGCATGAAAGGGATTGAAGAGCATACGGATTTATCCAAGCTGAAACCGGAAGATTATCCTATTTTTGATGATTTGTATGATACGGTGTTGGAGGAATTCCAGTCAACCAAAAGCGATTACCTGAAAGGAAATCTGCAGATTTTGATTAATTACATAGCAAAGTTTTCTTCCGGCGGACGTAATTCCGTTCTTTGGAACGGGCATTCCACAATCAATACGGAAGAGAATTTTATTGTGTTTAATTTTCAGTCCCTTCTGGCAAACCGCAACAATCTGATTGCCAATGCGCAGATGCTGTTGGTGCTGAAATGGCTGGACAACGAGATTATCAAGAACCGGGATTATAACAAGAAGTACCACGCCAGCCGGAAGATTGTGGTTGTCATAGATGAGGCACATGTATTTATTGATACAAAATATCCTCTGGCATTGGATTTTATGTTCCAGCTGGCAAAGCGTATCCGTAAGTACAATGGTATGCAGATAGTGATTACGCAGAACATTAAGGATTTCGTGGGAAGCGAGGAGCTGGCGCGTAAATCAACGGCTATTATCAATGCCTGCCAGTATTCCCTGATTTTTGCACTGGCGCCGAACGATATGCATGATCTGTGCAAGCTGTATGAGAAGGCGGGACAGATTAATGAACAGGAGCAGGAGGAAATCATCAATGCAGCCAGAGGGCAGGCGTTTGTCATTACATCTCCTACCAATCGTTCTTCTCTGGTGGTAGAGGCGAATAAAAATGTTCAAAGCCTGTTTACGGACAGTGAGTTTGAATCGCCCTATTATTCGGATCAGGAGGGAAAGGAATGGTGGGACAATATTATACGCACGCTGGATGCGGAGCGGGAGGAAGAAGACCTGGCACAGTTCAAGATGCTGCTTGAGGAGGAAGAAGAGCAGGAAGCCTTGGAGATGCCTGCACGCCCGTCAGGACAGCGCGTGAAAATCGTGGAGATATCGGAAGAGGATATGGCATCAAAGGATGTGCCAGAACCTTCATACGGATATGGGCACCCAGGAGCGAATGACAGCAGAAGACAGGATTATGAGGCAGGAGCCTTATTCGAGGAGGAATTGATAGAAGAGCTTCGCAACAGTCTGCGGAAGGAATTAATGGATGAACTTCGCAGCAGCCTTGCAATGCAGCAGAATATGGGCACGAAACAGCCCATGGGCGGTCAGAAGGGAGCATCTGCGGCAAGTCCTTCAAGACAGAGAGATATGGGAACAGAACAGAAAGGTGGGGAACAGACAGAATTCTATGCATCGAATGACAGCGCAGAAGATTGGTCTGTATTGTCGGAGGACCTTGGATATGATGAATCCCAGGCCGGTTATGAGGAATTAGTTACGGGATTTACAGGTACTGATGATGAGGAATCCGATGGCGGCTATCCGGAGGATGGCTATGAGGAATCCGATGACGGCTATTCGGATGGTGGCTATGAAGAATCCGATGACGGTTATCCGGAGGATGAAGAGACTGAGGCAGATCGCATGGAGAGAGAATTCTATGAGATGTTCGGCATGATAGAACAGGCAGAAGAAGACGGAGTTATGGCGGAATCTGCAGAGAACCTTGAGGAAAGGTATGCTGCGGAGTCTGAGGAGGAAGAATTCCATGAATCCGATGAAACAATCGATTTTGAGAGCTATCTGGAAGATATCATGAGAGAGGCGGAAGAAGCGCTGGTGGATGACGAGGAAGAAGCGGCACAGGTGCGGCGGGGTGATGAGCTTGTATGGGAGATTACCTATGAAGAATTGATGCAGTCCGCATAATCTCCTTCAGTTTAAAACACTGCGTATTATACTGCAGACCGCCGGGATTTACAGTGACGCCTCCGGGAAAGTACCTGGCTGGCGGTCTGCAGTCGGGTTGTACTGTAAATTTATTCGGCGTGCAGTATATAATGCAGACAGGGAGACTGGGTTGTGCGCCCGCAAAAAGGGCAGATAGGAGTGGAAATGGAGACGAAGGAAGTCCTGGAGGAAGACGAAAAGGTTCCGTTTATTGCCAAGCAGGATGAAAAGCTTGACAAACAGGCATTTAAACGTGCCTGCCTGATGTCGGAGAAAAGTTCGGTATTGGTTGCGCTGGGAGATGAAAAGCAGATCAATGCTACCATGGATAAAATGAAGAATTTCGATTATCATGTGATTTCATTGATCAATACGTGGAGTAATTCCACGCATCCTGAGATGGCAGCGGAAAGGGTGTCGATCGAGGGGAAAAAAGCATCGGAATATATGAAGGAAAAAGGGTATTCTTTTATGGATTGCATGATAATGGCGCAGACGGCCATTGAGAAGAATAAGCCTTTTGTGGAATTTGATATGGCGGAGGAGTCCATGGACAAGAAGACTCCCAGTCAGAAAATCAATCTGTCTGACCCCAAAATGGAAAATACACCGCCCAGCCACATGCCGAAATTATTGAACAGATTCTTAAAAATAGTGACTTTCGGGTTCTATCAGAACAGAGAAGAGCGAACGAATTATAAGAAGGAAATGGAATTGATTCGTTCGGCGGCCATAGAGAAAAGCAGACTGGAGCACATGAAAAAGGAGGATAAGTCCGCCAAGGCACAGGAAGCCAGGAGAAAGCAGGAGCAGAACCGGGAACGGGCGAAACAGGCAGAGGAGCGCAGGGAAGAGTATAAACTTTATCAGCATGATGAAAAGCATAGCAAGAACAGGCTTCAGAAGATGGAGGAATTCCGTAAGGATGCATCTGAAAAGCTGACCCAGCTGGGGGATAAACATGAAAAACTGCAGAAACAGGCCCGGGAATACCGCAAGAAGCTGGAAGGGATAGGACAGGCAAAAGAATCTGCAGAAAAGTGGTTGAAAGAGAATCCTGACTGGAAATCATCCCCGGCTAAAATGCAGACAGCTTCTAAAATGCTGGAACGAGTGAAGGAGTATCATCAGGTCAGACAGGAGTATGAGAAGGTCGGCAGCAGCCTGGCAAAGGTGACAAAAGCATCGGAGAAAGTCATGGTTGCTTTGGGGGAGGCCGAGGGGAAACGTCCAAGGATGACAGAATTGTACCAGAAACAGGCAGAGCATAAGCTGACGGAGGCAGAGAGAAAGGAACTCAGCGAGCTGGAAAAACCTGGGGAACTGGTGAAGTACTCACAGGCAGGGCAGAAAAAAACGGCCGAGAATGCTGCACCGGAGAAAGAGAATACGGCTGCAAAACAAATGGCAGGAAAGCAGGGCCCGAATGCCGGAAAACAGGCGGCAGGAAAGCAGAACCAGCAGCAAGCCAGAAAACAGGCGGCAGGAAAGCAAGGCCCCAATGCAGCGAAACAGGCGCAGCAGCCAGCAAAGCAAGGCCCGAATGCAGCAAGACAGGCGCAGAAGCAATCAGGAAAGCAGAACCAGCAGCAAGCCGGAAAACAGGCGCAGCAGCCAGCAAAGCAAGGACCGAATGCAGCAAGACAGGCGCAGCGGCAGGGAAAGCAAGTCCAGCAGAAGCCGGTAAAGCAGGCGCAGCAAGCTGCAAAACAGAAACAGCCGGCTGCCAAAGGAATGAGAAAGTAGTCAAACATTGGAGTGACATAAACAAAGGCAGGTTTTGGGTGGTACCAAAGGCATCTTAAGGTGTAAATTTGATCGCAGCGGAAGGCATTGTCTGAAGCAATGGCAAAATTGACAGATTTCAGGCAGAAACATGCCTGGGTTCTGTCTATTTTGTCTGATAAAATAGGTATCAGGAAGAAGGAGCGGGAATAAGTTCCCCTTTACGAGAACTGAGACAGGAGGAAAGAAAATATGGCAGATGTATTCCAAAAGTATGAAGAATATCGTCCGAAGCTTTCTGATGAAGAAAAGGGACTGCTGGACTATGCGAAAGAACAGGAGGATAAACTGTTTGCCAATGAGACGTTAGAGCGCTGGGAGCATGGCTGGATCAACAGCGAGGGCAAGCGCGAGCTTTCACCGGTGAGGGAAAGAGAAGTGCGTATTGCTATGGACCGGGCGGATACCCATTTCCAATCATGGGATAATGCAAGGATAATATATCCCGAAGATCCGGAAATCGTGGATAAGTTTCCGGGAATTGACCCCAGAGGAAAGTACAGTGAAGTGGATATGGCATTTTCAGACCGTTTTGCCAGGCTTCGGGCGGCATTGGGCAGCAGGCCGAGGGAAATACAGGATTATGTGAATACACAGCTCAGAGCAGTAGAGAGAATTACAGGAGAAATCGGAAAATGCTGGAATCAAATGAGGAACGACAGCAGGACGGTGCGGACACAGCAGTTTGCAGCTAAGATGGCGCCCACGCCGGAGAGTTCACGCTATCTGGAAGTGCAGACCGAAAACCTGATGAAGAACAGTGTAAATATCAAGCGTATGAATGCTTTCTTCCATGTCATGGAATATGCGGCAGGTCTTACGGACCGCAGGCCCACCGTCCAGGAACGAAGCTTTATGAAAAATATCGGGGCAGAGTTAAAGCCGGATGTGGAAAGATGCCGCAATGATGAATTAGTGGTGCCGGGAAAGGTACAGGTGGTATTTGCCAGCCTGGACAATCAGGTGCGTCAGAAGTTTTTTTCCAGTCCGTTGACCTGGCAAAACAGACCTGAACATTTGCCGGAGGATGTGGCAAGGGGGGAGGCACTGGAACAAATGATCGACCGCTATGCCAATGCCACGGCAGACCGCGTGATTTCTCCCCTGTTTGGCCGGGCGGAAAAGGCGTCCTTCGGCTTGATTCGACGGGATGAGCTGATTACGGTGGATGGGAAGATGGTATCGGATATCCTGAATGAGAGATTTGACCAGGAATGGAAGAGCGGAAAGCTGGAAGACGGAATGAGCCGGTCTTCCTGGCTGGAGGCGAACCGGGTGAGAATGACCAATGATATTGTGTCTGCCGGGCTGATGGCAGGGAAGCGTGTGGAGGCTTTTGTACCGGATAAGAACGGGAAGATTCCCAAGGAACCCGTGCAGTTTGTCAAGGAGGGGTATGAACCTTCGCCCCTTAAGAAAGTGACCTTGAACGCATGGGAGCGGCATTTTGCCAAGCATGGCTATTACAAGGAAAAAGCGGCGAAGGCAGCGGAGTACAACAGAGTGATGGAAGCCAGGAACAAGGTACAGGCCAGGAATGAAGAGAGAAAGTTTCAGCTGAAGGAGCCTGGCACAACAGGAATGAAGAATTTCTTTTTCCAGGGCTGGGTCAAGGATCATGGGCCTCTGCCGGACAGTGCCGTAAACGGAATCTCAGGGTCGCGTTCCGCGTACACTACCCTGGCAACCTGTGCCATGTTAAAGGAGGGGTACCATATTGAGGAAATTCTGGATCCAAAACAGATGACCGAGGCAAGGGAGAGAATCTGCAGGGAGACCATGGACAGACTGGTGGCCAAGGATACGAAATGGGCGGCGGAAGTCTGTTATGAGGGGCATAAGGCGCTGAATAAGGAGATGGATGCCCTGGGGAACTTTGATATCACAGATCAGAAGGAACTCTTTTCTGACAAACACCGGGCTTTCATGTATGCGGCCACCGTGACCTTTGATTTAGGACAGGAGATGAAGCATTTCAAGCAGGATATTCAGGCAGTGGCGGAACAGGATGCATTGGGCGGAGGGAAGGAAGCCTGGGATGAGGTTTTTGAAGCAGGGGACAGCGTAGCCTCCTATGTGGATGCTGCAAAGGGTGCAATGAAGGCCCACAGCCATTATGGGGAAGTTGATGCGAAGAAGGATTTGACAGCAATAGCCAAATGGGAATACCTGCGTGGGCTGTACGGGGAGAAACGGGCGGCAAATCCGGAGAAACCGATTACGGAACTTGGCAGAACCATGGAACATTATACGGTAAATGTTGCGTTGATGAGTAATGACAATTTTCAGGCGTTCACCGAGAAGGTGGAGAATGACAAAGGCTTTGAAGCCGGTGTGAGGAAAGCGGTTCTGTCCGGGGAGCTGGGAAGCTACATGAAAGTAAAGAACTTTGACGCTGTAAAGGGGAGCGTGCAATTCCAGATAGAGACAAAACAGGCACAGAAAACCGGCAGCCGGAGCCATGGAATTCAGGAAGCAGTGGACAAAAATGACGCCAAGGAAGCCGAAAAAGAAGCTAAAAAGGAAGCCAAAGAGCAGGAAAAGGAAGCACAGAAGGCTTCGCCCCAGAAACAGACACCAAAGGGTCCGTCAAAAGGACGGAGGTAGCGGGCGCTGAAGTGGAGAGACGGAACTCTAGTCAAGAGGTAACTTATAAACAGTCTCGGAACGGAAGCGCCCGGAAGAAAAATTCAGCTGCGCCCTTTGCAGATGAATTTTTCTTCCCTGAGTGGGCGCTGAAGTGCAGAGACGGAACTTTAAATAGGAGGAAAACTATGCCAACCTTATATGAGCAGTACGAAAAGTATCATTATCAATTGGATAAGAGCATGCTGGAGGATTTGAAAGAGAAAGCAGTGGAAGAAGAGGTGCTTATCAGGGATCTGGACGAAATAGAAGAGTGGCGCAGGGAACAGGCCAGAATCGAAAAGGAAGGGAAGCCCAGGGAAGCGGAAGAACAGAAGGAACTCAGCCCGGAGGAAGCAAAAGCGCAAAAGGAAAAGGAAGAAAGGCTGGAGAGGAACAAAAAAATAAGACGGGCGACCGTAGGAAACAGGCATGGCTGGATAGATTCGGATAACAGGTTTCTGGCATATTCCAGGCAGCACCATAGGGTAACGAGGGCATTCCAAACTGCTTCTAATGAACTGGACGGGTGGGGGAGAGTTTTCCCGGATGAACCTGATGTTGGAGAGAAATATCCGGCGGTAGATCCTGCAGGCTGTTACTCGGAGGTAGATATGGGCTTTAAGGACCGCATGGAAAGGATTAAGGCAGCCCAGGCCACCCGTCCGGAAGCAGTTCAGGCGTATACCAGGCAGTTATTGGAGCAGTATGATAAGCCCTCCAGCGGAATCGGCGCCACTTGGGAAAGAGTAGCCTATGAATGCCAAAGGATTCAGGTGAATACAAGGGCTGCGAAACGGGCTTTTGTACAGGAGGATTCCGACTGGTTCCTGGATGCGGCCAGGGAACTCAGGGAGGAAGGCATAGGCATACAGAGATTTGACCAGCTTCTGAATGTGATGGAATATGCTGTAGGGCTGACGGACCGGGTGCCCGGTCAGGAAGAGAGGAAGCTGGTGGAAGGTTTGAAAATCCCCCTGACCCCGGAGCTGGAAGCCGAGAGGAAGTCCCCAGCGAAGGTTCCGCAGACCATCCATGTGGAATTTGCGGATTTTTCAAGCAAGATGGAACAGAAGTATTTTGCCAATCCTGAGTATTGGGGCAAGAGCCGCCGGAGAATCCCCAAAGACGCCCCCAGCATAGAAGTGGCGGAGGCATCCATGGAAAAGTATGCGGGGGCTACTGCGGACAGACAGATTTCCCCTTTGTTTGCCCAGGCGGAGAGCACCACCCACGGACGCATCAACCGTGGAGACCTGATTATTGTAGGCGGGAAAACCGTAAGAGAAATCATGGAAGAGAAATTCCGGCAGGGCATCAAGGACGGTTCCATCGATGCGAAAACGGACGAGAGTACATGGTATAAGCAGAACCTGAATCAGATGACGGGAAATATTGTATCCGCAGGTCTTATGGCCGGGCAGCGTGTGGAGGCTTTTGTGCCTGACAGGTATGGAAAGATTCCCAGGGAACCGGTGGGCATTACCAAGACAGGATATGAGCCGTCGCCTTTGGAGAAAGTGACCTTAAATGCCTGGGAGAGACATTTTGCAAGGCATGGCCGTTATCAAACCAAGGCAGCCAAGGCGGTGGATTACCAGCAGACCATGGAGGCCAGGGAACGGGTTCAGCTTCGTAATACATTAAATAAACTGGAGGTGGATAGTACCTCCGAAGACAGGATGAAGGAAGTATTCTTCGGGGGATGGATGAAAGAAAACGGTCCGCTGCCCGAAAAACTTCCGGGAGGTTTCAGCGCCACGCGTTCCATCATGACATCTCTGGCAATCTGTACCATGCTGGACAGGGGATATTCTGCGGAAGATGTGCTGGATCCCGATAAGCTGGTGAAAGAGCGTAATGAAATTGGAAAAGAGGTTGTGGATAAAATGAAGGCCGGGGACGTGAAGTGGGAGGCGGAAGCGTTCTTACATGGCGGAAGGGCTCTGGTAAAAGAAATGGAAAGGCTTGCATCCAGTATAGATTATACCAATGAAAAGGAACTCTTTTCCGAGAAGGGCATCGTTTTCATGCGGGCGGCCTCTACCATGATGGATATAAGGCAGGAATACAATAAACGTCATGCTGTAAAGGAGGAGATAATAAGTATTGGGGAGAAGGAAAGTCCCGGCAAGGGAAAAGAAGTCTTAAAGGAGTTTTCTGACATGGGCGGAGGACTTCCGTATTATTTCCAATATGCCAAAAAAGCTTTGAGTGCCAGAGTAAACTTTGGGAAAGAGGAGAGCATATCTAATAATATGCATGATCTTGCAGTATGGGAATCGGTAAAGAACAGTATGGCGGAGAAAAGAGCGGCCAACCCCGGGAAGCCCCAACTGGGATTGTGCAATCTTTATGAGATGGCAATGACTTCCATTGTGGTAGCGAGAGTTA
This sequence comes from uncultured Acetatifactor sp., assembly GCA_910584435.1. Classification (GTDB taxonomy): domain Bacteria; phylum Bacillota; class Clostridia; order Lachnospirales; family Lachnospiraceae; genus Acetatifactor. Next base: position 22,455 of record CAJUAP010000032.1, on the reverse strand, counting down.
CCGGTCTGGAGGAATTCTGCAAAAAGGCGGGAGAAAAGCCGGGGTACAGAGCGGCATTGGCAAAAAAGGCCATAAGCGGAGAATTGGGCAAAGCTATAAAGATGGAAGTGAGTATAGATGAGAAAAACAAAAAGTTCGGGGCAACATTTTCCATTGATGTCAAGCATAATCAAAAGAAGGAGCAAAAGAGAGAGAAGCTTCAGGAAGTGGTAAATGAAAACCTGGCTGAGAAAGCTAAAAAAGAAAGAGCGAAGGAGCGCGAGGCGGCGCAGCAGAAACAGGCACCCTCCAAGCCGTCCAAAGGACATTCCAGGGGGCATTGAGGAAAGCGGGGTTCTGGCTTATGGAAATGAATGTCAGGGCGGAGACGGCGGAACGAGGCAGCATAGAATAACCGGGTGCCGCAGTGCATGAACAGCATTGCGGCAGCAGGAATTTGTTCATGACAATAGAAGACTCGCGAAGCGTGGATTCTATTGTTTGTAACATAACGAACCCGGATGATGAACAGGGAGGTATGAGAATGACGGTAAAACTAATGAAGCAGGGAGAGGGAGTGGTGCTGTTCCTGGAAGGGAGAATTGATACGATGACGGCTCCGGAGGCGCAGGAGGCATTGCTTCCCATGGCGGATGAATATGAGAATCTTACCCTGGATTTTGACAAGGTATCCTTTGTGAGTTCTGCAGGGCTGCGGGTGTTATTGATGCTTCAGAAGAAATGCAATGCCCAGGGCAGGGAGATGAAGCTGGTTCATGTGAAGCAGTCCATTATGGAAGTGTTCGACATGACAGGTTTCTCAGGAATGCTTCATATTGAATAAGGATTATGGAACCGGTGTACGGGGCGGCAAGGCCGGAAATGAGCATTGGAGCGGTTGGTTATACTGTAAATTTAATCGGTGTGCAGTATAGGATGAGAAAGGGAGTAAAGAGTAATGATTACGGTTGCCTTATGGAGTTTTGCCGTTTTTCTGGCTTCGGCTTTTGCGGCAGTATTGGCAGGAATAACGCTTGCCCCCAAATATAAGGGTACTGTCAGGGCGGCGGTTTGGACCGCGGCGGCAGTAGCGGCTTATGGTATTGCATTTTTCAGTTATTGGATGAATCTGTATAATGATGCGGTGGGGATTCTGGGTCTGTCCGTCATGGTGTGTATTGTAAGCCAGATTTTATACAAGGGCACCTGGTCTGAGAAGCTCGTGATTGCACTGATGGGCTGTCTGATAGGAAATGTATCCACTTTTATGCTGTGCGGAACCACAGATTCCCTGCTTGCACCGAAACTGGGGCTGATCAGGGAAGGACCCTATGAGACGCCCAATATTTTGTTTTTTATCGCAATCAAGCTGGTGGTCTATGTTCTGATTACAGTGCTTTATGCCCGGTTTCTGAAGAAATACGTGCATAATACCATTGAGTCAGTGGAAGGAAATATGATTCTGTTTATTCCGGCGCTGCTGGTCTCAGTGCTGGGCTTTTATGTCATCAATCTGTTTTCCAACAGCAACGGAATCACGCCGGCGCATAGCTGGTTTTTCCCGCTGTATTTAACGGTCTGTATCATATTTCTCGTAGAGTTCTGGATGATATTCTATTCCATCAACCAGAGTGCGGCGGCTATGAAGAATGCCGCGGAGCTGAATGTGGCAACGAATATCCAGCAGTCCATGCTTCCCTGTATCTTTCCGGCATTCCCGGAGAGGGAAGAATTTGACATTTATGCGGATATGAACCCGGCAAAGGAGGTGGGGGGAGATTTCTATGATTTCTTCATGGTGGATGAATCGCACCTGGCCATGGTGGTTGCAGACGTTTCCGGCAAGGGAGTTCCTGCGGCTCTGTTCATGGTAATCGGTAAGACATTGATTAAGGATCACACACAGCCGGGGCAGGATCTGGGGCAGGTGTTTTCCAGGGTCAATAATCTTCTGTGTGAAGCCAACAGCGAGGGAATGTTTATTACTGCTTTCGAGGGGGTTCTGGATCTGAATACGGGAGAATTGAAGTTTGTCAATGCGGGACATGAAATGCCGTTCATCTGCCGGAAGGGGGGAAAATTTGAGAGCTATAAACTGGTGCCGGGGTTTGTTCTTGCCGGCATGGAGGATATGCGGTATCGCGGGGGGAGCCTGATGCTGGAGCCGGGGGATAAGCTGTTCCAATATACGGACGGCGTCACCGAGGCCACCAATGGGAAGAACGAGCTCTATGGCATGGAGCGGCTGCGGAATATTCTTGGAGAAAACAGCAGGAAAGCGCCCAGTGACATTCTTCCTGCGGTGAAGCAGGATATCGATAAGTTTGTAGGAAGCGCACCCCAGTTTGACGATATCACTATGATATGCATGGAATACAGGGGGCGGAGATCGGCTGTTTTGGATGGAAAGCCTTCGGCGGCGGAGGAAGCAGGGGATTTGGCAGAGGCTTCTGATACAGGGCGTATGCGGAATGGGGGACAAGAATGAGAGAATTAACAGTAAAAGCGGTGGTGGAAAATATTCAGACGGTCACGGAATTCGTGGATGAGCAGTTGGAGATGCTGGACTGCCCTATGAGAGCGCAGATGCAGATAGATGTGGCCATTGATGAGCTTTTCAGCAATATTGCATATTATGCATATCATCCGGAGGTAGGGGTGGCTACTGTGAGGGTGGAGGTGGTAGAGGAGCCTTTGGCTGTGATTATTACCTTTATTGACAATGGCGCACCCTATGATCCCCTGGCAAGCGCGGATCCGGATATCTCGCTTTCGGCAGATGAGAGACAGATCGGCGGTCTGGGAATTTATATGGTGAAGAAGAGCATGGATGAAATATCCTATGAGTATCAGAAGGGACAGAACATTTTGAGGATTAAAAAGCATATCACGGAATGAAGATTTTACAGGATGAAGAATCCACAGAATGAAGACTTCATGGAATGAAGGTGTCACGAAATGAAGATTTTCCAAGGGTGAAAAACTAAGATAACAAAAAACTATATGGAGGTTTCTATGAAAATTACAAAGACATTAAACGGTAAAAAACTAAATGTGGCGTTGGAAGGCAGAATGGATACGAATACGGCACCGGAGTTAGAGGCGGCGTTGAAAGAGCATATGAATGAAATCGAAGAGCTGAACATTGATATGACGGAATTAGAATATTTGTCGTCTGCAGGGCTGAGAGTGCTGCTGGGGGCCCAGAAAGCCATGAATAAAAAAGGAAAAATGACAGTGGCAAATGTAAATGATACCATTATGGAGATTTTCGAGGTGACAGGATTCTCGGATATTCTGACAATTGTATAGATTAAACATCCTCTTTTTATAAAATAAACTTCATCAGCCTCCTTATTGTTAAAGGAGGCTGATACTGTGGGCTTAATTGGATTCCTGCCTTCGGTACTGCACCGGGGTAATTCCGTAATTCTTCTTGAACAGGCGGTTAAAATGCTCTACATTTTCATAGCCTACTTCCGCTGCAATTGTCTCTATGGTCTGGTTGGTTTCCCTCAGCAGGGCGCGGGCTTTTCTCATGCGCTCTTTCCGCACTAATTCCTGGAAGGTCAATCCCGACTTTTCCCTGATATATTTGGAAAGGTAGGGGGTGGAGAGATGGAATGCCTCCGATAGGGTATCAAGGGTTACATTCTCGTAATCGTTCTTGATAAAGCTGATGATTTCCACAATGCGTTCTTCTCTGCCCTCTGTGATATGCTGTTCTGTCGCAAGCTTGTTGGCGGAGGAGGTCAGAGCGGCAATGGATGCCTTGATAATATCTTCATCCACTCCCACACCCCAGTAATATCTGCCGTCACAGATGACTGCTACATAGGCGGCTGCTTTGGCGCTGGAGCCTTTGGAGATGGCGTGTTCTTCATAGACTGCCAGCTGATAGCTGATGCCGAACAGGGTCTTGATGGCATTGCTGACAGCGTCTAAGCGCCCGTTTCCTCCGGCCTTTATCACACGTTTTTCGCCATTCTGAACTATGGTCACTTCCGCCTGGATTCCTTTCTCCTGCTTGAAATGGCACTCCGGAATGTCGAACACTTTCCGGGGCGTAATATAGTTTTCCTTAAATATGTCAAGTATCTCCGAAGGATGCAGTTCCTGATGCCTTCTGTCCGAGACGCCTTTCACCAGATACCCCACTTCTTCCCTCATGGCTGCAGGCAGTGAGAAACCGAACTGTTGTTTCAGCACAAAGGCCACGCCGCCCTTTCCGGATACGCTGTTGATGCGGATGACATCGGATTCATATTCCCGTCCCACATCTTCAGGGTCGATGGGCAGGTAGGGGACATCCCAGCGGGCGCCGCTTTTCCCTTCGTTCCGCCAGGTCATGCCCTTGCTGATGGCATCCTGATGAGAACCGGAAAAGGCGGTAAATACCAAATCTCCTGCATAGGGAACTCTTTCATGTACCTTCATGCCGGTAAAGCGCTCATATTCCTGACGGATTTTCATAATATGGGAGAAATCCAGGCCGCTGTCCACGCCATGGCTCATCATGTTTAATGCAACGGTCACAAGGTCCACATTGCCGGTGCGCTCCCCGTTGCCGAAGAGAGTGCCTTCCACCCTGTCCGCCCCTGCCAGGATGCCGAACTCCGCATCGCTGACACCACAGCCCCGGTCGTTGTGGGGATGTACGCTGAGAATTACATTGTCTCGGTATTTCAAATGCTTATGCATATATTCTATCTGGCAGGCGAATACATGGGGCATGGCTACCTGCACCGTAGACGGCAGGTTAATGATAGCCTTGTGTCCGGCATCGGGCTGCCATACATCCAGCACCGCATTACAGACTTCCAGGGCGTATTCGGGTTCCGTCTGGGAAAAGCTTTCCGGGCTGTACTCGAAGGTAAAGTTTCCTTCCGTTTCATCGGCCATCTGCTTTAATAACAGTGCGCCGTCCACGGCAAGCTGTCGGATGGCGTCTTTATCCTTTTTAAATACCTGTTCCCGCTGTTCTACGGAGGTGGAATTATAGAGGTGTACGACCGCATGAGGTGCGCCCTTCACCGCTTCAAATGTCTTGCGGATAATATGTTCCCTGGCCTGGGTGAGCACCTGGATGGTTACATCATCCGGTATCATGTCCCGTTCAATCAGGGCGCGGATAAAATTATATTCCGTGTCGGAGGATGCGGGAAATCCCACTTCTATCTCCTTAAAACCGATTTCCACCAGGAGACGGAAGAATTCCAGTTTATCCTCCAGGGGCATGGGATCTATCAATGCCTGATTGCCGTCCCGCAGATCCACACTGCACCAGACGGGGGGCTTCTCAATAGATTCTTTCTGCACCCAGTCATAGGTAATCTCCGGGGGCATGTGGTAGGTTTTGCCATATTTTTGGCTGATAGCTGTCTGTTCCATGATCGTCCTCTTTTCTGTTTCGTTTCTCTTCACTTGATTTAAAAATGGTAACATATTATGGTGTAATATGCAAGTATTATTTTTTATTAATTTATTGATTGATTTTATTCTACAAATATTATTAAAAAAGCAATAATAGATGATTTTAAAGAAAATATACAAAGGACAAAGTTGAATTATTTTTATCTTAATATATGAACTATTTTAATGACAAATGCTTCCGTTTCCGGATAATTGTCATATGGTGTATGAAATGGAGCCGGCAGACTGGCTGAAAAATATAGAAAACGATTCCGGTATGGAAATCAGAGACGGGTAGAAAGCAGCAGTAAAAAGAATTGTGCCGGCCTGAATCATGTGCTATGATGGAATGGTAATCAGTCATATTTTGGGAAGGAGGATATTATTTGATGCAGTATAATTTGGATTGGGAATTTATCATGCGGCAGGAGGCAGAGGGGGAATATCCGGAAGTGGTGCTGCCGTTTGTGCTGAATACGCCGTATCTTCAGAAGGATATTCAGCTGGGAATAAGGATCTGGGAGCTGGATGCTCAGAATCTGGATTTCACAAAAAAGGTTGTGGACTATATCTTACGCTGTTTTGACAAGCTGTTTGAAACGGCATGGACCACAATGTATTATGATTTATGCGGGAATGACAATTATCCTGATATGGCAGAGCATACATTGGAGGAATTCTATACGAAGCAGATTGATTTTGAGGGTTGGTGCGGGGATTGTGATATCCTGCTGGAACTAAACTGCGGGCTGATGAAAGAAGGCAGGGCCAGGTATAGTTTTGCTATTCCTACCAATTATCGTGACTGGCTGATATCGGATGATGATTTGAGGATATATATGGACGGGAACAGGGCGGTAGCGGCTAATATAAATAATGATAATATGCAAATGGCCGAGGCTTCTCTTGCGGAAGTATGGTATCAATATCCGGGGATTTTTGCGCAGGCAAGGCAGGAGATGGAGAAGGTCGGTTTTCAATATGCGGAGTCGTTTGCGTGACAAACCCAAGGTCGTTGTGCGCGAAATCGCTGATTTTGCGATTTCTGTGCCTAAAGCCTTCTGCGAAGGCTTGTTACTGTGAACGGAGTGAACAGTAATGAAAGATGCATGTCCAAATACAGGAAATGGTAAAAAGTGATTGCTTTAAATTGTCCGGTAGAATAAAATAGAGAATAGGAACTTACATAGTATTTTGTGCCATAAGGCAGAACGGAGGGAATTATGTTACAGCTGGAGTATGACAAGCAGCAGATGGAAGAGGTGATCGATAAGATCGTCAGGAAGACCATGAATATGGATCTGACCTGGGACTGGCCCTGCGGGGTGGCGTATTACGGGATCAGTGATGCCTATGTGAAGACCCAGAAGACGGAGTATCTGGATCTGTTGAAGGAGAGGGTGGATGAGCTGATTGAATTGGGGCTGCCCAAGGTGTGGACTGTGAATGCCTGTGCCATGGGGCATTGTATGGTGACTTTGTATCAGGCCACCAATGAGAAGAAATATTATGATATTCTCATGAGCAAGATGGCATATATCAATAAGGATGCGCTTCGTTTCGGGGACAGGGTACTGCAGCATACTGTGTCTGCAAAGAATGACTTCCCGGAGCAGGTGTGGTGTGATACTTTGTTCATGGCGGCATATCTTCTGCTTCGTGTGGGCGTTATGGAGAAGAATGAGGATATGATTAATGATGCGTTGAATCAGTATTACTGGCATATCAAATATCTGCAGAATCCCAGCAGCGGTTTGTATTATCATGGGTATGACAATATTGCAGGCAATCACATGTCCGGCATCTACTGGGGGCGTGCAAATGCGTGGGCGGCATATACCATGTCTCAGGTGGGCAATGAGCTGCCGAAATGCTACCTCTATCCGAAATACATGGATGTGGCAGGTTCTCTCAATGAGCAGCTGGCGGCGCTGAAGACCCTGCAGACGGAAAACGGTCTGTGGAGGACGGTATTGGATGATCCGGAATCCTATGAGGAAATCTCCGCATCTGCAGGAATTGCGGCAGCCATGCTTCACAGGGGCAATCCGCTGCATTCCAAATACATTAACAAGGCTATCAAGGGACTGCTTGCCAATGTCAGCGAGGACGGCAAGGTGATGAATGTGTCCGCAGGGACAGCCGTGATGAATGACAAAGAAGGTTACAGAGGCATTTCCAGGGACTGGATTCAGGGCTGGGGCCAGGGGCTTGTGCTGGCATTCTTCTCCACACTGCTGATGTCAGATAAGATAGAAAAGGATGGTGCGCTTTAATGTTTTACAGAAGATTCCTGTTTGGACAGGATTCCGGTACAGCGAATGTGATCGGCGTTGCCGCCGGGGACTTATACCGGCCCGGCAAGGGGTATGGATTTGTAACGGAGCAGAACAGACGGGAGCAGGAGCTGTTGAAGATACCGGAGCTGAATTCGGCGTTTGACACGGTATACTGGTATCAGGATTCGGATTTGTCGTTTGTGGAAGAGGACAGTACGGGGTGTTTTCTGGATTCACAGAAGGAGATCGGCCGTCTGGAAGAGATGACCGGAGAAGGATTCGAGGGGGAGTGCCGGCGTATCCCCCTTTCCTTCAAGATAGATGTGCCCCGTGAGGGAAATTATAAGGTAACTTTGGTGATACGAGCCAGGAAGCCTGTGAAGGATGTGCTGATATTCACGGGGCGCAGACGGCTGGGCTGGCGGGGTGATATTGCCGCGGCGGATGGTATGCCCATAGAGCAAATCGGCAGCGGTGTTGACGGAGAGGCGGTATTCCGTCACACAATGACAGTAAATGTGTGCGATATTATACCGAGAGGGCATACGAAGCGTTTTGAGGATAAGTCTCTTGATATTACCGTATTAGCGGACCAGCCGAAATTCAGCGAGATCATTGTGGAGGAAGCAGCCTGTCCTACACTCTATATTGCAGGTGATTCCACTGTGACGGATCAGAGCGCGGATTATCCCTATGCGCCCGGATGCAGCTATTGCGGATGGGGACAGATGATTTCCGGGTATCTCACAGAGAAGCTGGCAGTGTCCAATCATGCCCATTCCGGTCTGACCACATCCAGCTTTCGGGAGGAAGGGCATTATGATATTCTTGCCCAATATGCCAAGACCGGGGATTACTGCTTTTTCCAGTTCGGGCATAATGATCAGAAGCTGGAAGCGCTGAAGGCTCAGGGGGGATATCGCAATCATCTGCTGCGTTATCTGAAGGAGTGCAGGGAGAAGGGTGTCTTCCCATTGATAGTGACCCCCATTGCAAGGAATACCTGGAAGGGAAATGACGGGAGTTATAATGATCTGCTGGCAGAATATGCACAGGTCTGTCTGGAAATCGGTGAAGAAGAGAATGTGCCGGTAGTGGATCTTCATAAATGCAGCATGGAATTCATTATAGAGAAGGGGCTGGAAGCGTCCAAAGCTTATTTCTATCCGGGAGATTACACCCATAGTAATGATTATGGCGCATATTATATGGCAGGGATTGTGGCGGAAGAAATTGTCAGAGTATGCGGCAGCCGTCAGGAGTCTGCATATCGTTTCCTGGCGGAGTGTGTGACGGACGGATTCGGAGCATGGGAACCGGCGGAGCATATTGTGCCTATGGTGAAGCCGAAGATATTTGAGAAGGTGGAAAATCCCGCAGAGGGGGCATTGCTCCTTGCGGAGGTAGACAGGCTTGAGGAGCCGGCGGACAGAGTATCGGCGCTTGACATGATTATTAAGACGGCGAGATTTTTCCCCACCAATGTATATAATGATATGTTCACAGATGTGGTGGGGCATGAGTGGTATGCCGGATGTGTGGAATGTGCGTATCAAAACGGCATGATTGACAGCGGTCTGGTAGAAGATCGGAAATTTTATCCGCTGCGGAATGTGACGTTAGAGGAATTTATGGTATTTGCCGTCAACGGATACAAGAGCCGCAGGGCGGTTCCCGGCGAGGTGTGGGAGAAACCATGTGCCTATGACGGAAAGTGCAGGGAATTTGCCAGGCCGTATATAAGAGCGGCCTGTTATCTGGATTTGATAGCGTCTGACGGCAGTGCGGCCCTGGAGCAGGTGCTTACCAGAGGGGAAGCGGTGGAGATCTGCCGGAAATTAAAATTGTGAGAAGAAAATCTCATCGCTTGCGGCAAAGGCCGCTTCGCGAAGATTTTCTACGGCGGTATGAGAGTGGGCAAAGCCCATGGAGAATCTAAGGGGGTATTCTATGGTGTTGTACAGGCCGGTGGGCTCAAAGGAGCTGGATTTGATCAGAGAAAGCGGTTATCGGAAGTATCCGCCGAGATTGCCGGAGCAGCCGATATTTTATCCGGTGGTAAATGAAAAATACGCAGCGGAGATTGCGTCGCAGTGGAATGTGAAATATAATGATGACCACAAGGGTTATGTGACAAGATTTGAGGTGGATGATGCCTATGTTCAGCAGTTTGAAATTCATACGGTTGGGGCCGGGTATCATCAGGAGCTGTGGGTTATGGCGGAAGAATTGGAGACATTTAATCGTCATATCATTGGCAAGATACAGGTGATCAGTGAATATGGTCAATGAAACGATCAAGGGGCTATGTGAAACAAATAGATGTCATGAGAACAGTCCGGCTAAGAAATGTCAAGAGGAAATTTAAAACAGTCTCGGAACAAGTTCCCACAAGCGGGAACTGGAATAGGAGGAGGAAAATGTCGAAAACAAAAGGTGGTTTTACGCTCCCGGGAGAGTCAGGGTATGAGAAGCTGACATTGAAGATGGCTGAGAAGTGGGGGGCTGATGTTATCAGGGACAGTGACGGTACGGTGCTGTCGGATGAAATTGTACATGCCGGTTATGGAATTTATTCCACAATATGTATTATCCGCGACCATAATGAGTGGGCGAAGAAGAATCCGGATAAGCTGCAGCAGACTTTCTTATGTACACCGGCGAAGGTGGCGGAAGGTGATGAAATCACCATTGATTTAATGGAGAGCTTTTTTGAAGAGCAGTTCAGGATAAATGATACGGAGGCGGCTTTCAAGTATTGGGAGGTCTATGACAGAACCGTAAATGAAAAGGTGGATGCTTCTCAGTGGAGTTACGGCAAAGAAGCCGGTACGGTTACGGTAAAAGGAGTTGTGCCCTTTCATAAGTATACGGTGAGCTTCCTGGCATATCGTATCTGGGAAGAAATCTCCATGTATAATCATACCACAAATAACTGGGATAAGGAGCATTTGATGCAGATTGACCCCAGGTACCCGGAGACCCAGGAGTACATGCTGGGATGGATGAAGAATTGGTGTGAGACACATCCTGATACTACAGTGGTGCGTTTTACTTCCATGTTCTATAATTTTGTATGGATATGGGGCAGCAGCGAAAGAAACCGCCATCTTTTCTCGGACTGGGGTTCTTATGATTATACTGTCAGTGCGCTGGCCCTGGATGAATTCGAGAAAAAATACGGATATGCCATGACAGCGGAGGATTTCATCAACAAGGGGCAGCTTCATGTGACCCATATGCCGGGCAGCCGGAAGAAGGCCGACTGGATGGCCTTTGTGAATGAGTTTGTTATTTCCTTTGGCAGGAAGCTGATTGACATGGTTCATGAGTATGGCAAGAAGGCATATGTATTCTATGATGACAGCTGGGTAGGAGTAGAGCCGTATAACGGAAGGTTCCAGGAGTTTGGCTTTGACGGGCTGATTAAATGTGTATTCTCCGGCTATGAGGCAAGGCTCTGTGCAGGAGTGGATGTTCCAACCCATGAGCTTCGTCTGCATCCTTACCTTTTCCCTGTGGGATTGGGCGGTGCCCCTACCTTTGCGGAGGGCGGCGATCCTACCCTGGATGCCAAGAAATATTGGAACAGTGTCAGAAGAGCATTGCTCAGGGCGAAGATTGACAGAATCGGCCTGGGAGGATATCTGCATCTGGTGGAAGATTTCCCGGATTTCTGTGATTATATTGAGAAGGTTGCGGATGAATTCCGTCTGATTGCTTCTTTCCATGATGCGGGCAAGCCTTATACCATTCGGACGAAGGTGGCTGTGCTGCACAGCTGGGGTGCGCTTCGCTCCTGGACTTTGTCGGGGCATTTCCATGAGACCTATATGCATGACCTGATTCATATTAACGAGGCATTGTCCGGTCTGCCGGTGGATGTGCGTTTCATTTCCTTTGAGGACGTGAAGGCCGGAGCGCTTGCAGATGTGGATGTGGTGATCAATGCCGGTTATGCCGGAAGCGCCTGGAGCGGCGGCGAGAACTGGAAGGACGAAGAGGTTGTGACCCTTTTGACCAAGTGGGTATATGAGGGCGGCGCTTTCATCGGCGTCAATGAGCCTTCTGCTGTGGAAGGATATGATCAATACTTCCGTATGGCCCATGTACTGGGAATTGACAAGGATACCGGAGCCAGGGTCTGCCATGGGAAATGGGCATTTGAGGCGGAGGACGGAGAAGGCATACTGCCCGCAGGCGCAAGCGTGGCCTCCAAGGAGCATTTGTATCTGACAGACGGCAGGGCAAAAGTACTGATGGCGGAAGGGGATAAGCCCCTGGTGAGCGTCAATACATTTGGAAAAGGCAAAGGTATCTATCTGGCATCCTTCCAGGTAAATCTGGAGAATACCCGTATGCTGTACCAGTTGATCCGCTATGCAGGAGGAGAAGGCATAGAAGGTTTGTACATGACGGATAATCTCTATACGGAATGTGCTTACTATCCGGAGAGCAGGAAGCTGGTTATTATCAATAACAGTGATAAGGAGCAGACCGCTGTCATTCCAACCGAATGGGGAGAGAAGACCGTGACCATTGCGCCGTATGATACCACTTTTGCGGAGCTTTAAAAGTAAGCGCATGTCTTCAGTGCCGCCGGAGGGAAATGAAGGCATGTAACGTGTCATAAGAAAAAAGGGAGACTGCTGCATGTGAGTGTGACATGCGGCAGTCTCTTATTTGTACATTCTATTTATTCATTATAAGTTACCGGGATTAATAGGTGTTCTGCCGTACATATCCGGTTCAACGGGAATATGCTGGCATGTGTTATAGCGCAGCTGCAGGAACTGCTCCCGGTTTTTCTGATACATCTTCTTCAGTTCATCGGAATATCCAACCACAACCCAGGGAAAGATGGTGTTTATCTTTTGAAGTATTTTCTGTGAGGCAGCTTCATCGGAGACTGCCAGGGTAATTTCGTTTTTATAACCTTCTATGAAAAAGATTACATTGTAGGTAGTGCCGGTCTTAATGCCGTTGGTGCGGTGGGTAATGGTGCTCTGGTATGTCCATATGACTTTATTATTGGGAAATGCCCTTGTCTGGGCGCCGATGGTATAATATGTCATAAGGCGTCCTATTTTCAATTCGTCTTTTTTATCAAAGGACTCGGCACTGGCATAATCAGATTCAACCACATTCTCTGTATATCCTGCATTTGTAATGTCCTCGTGCAGTTTCTTCAGATATCCGCCGCCTGCCCCTTTGACAACCCTGAAGATTCCGATAGCCAGCAGCAGGATGCCGCCTGCGAAGAGAATTATGTAGACGCTGTTCATGCTGGCTTTGCTCCCATACAGGTCAATATAGTACGGCAGTGTCATTGCTTCAAATTCTTCCACGGTAAAAGAACCGTCTTCCGTAAAATAATCTTTGAAATAGCCATAATCTTCATTGCTTAACTTCTTGATTTTACCGCTTATGGAAATGGGGTCTGACAGTATTTGGTTATAAGTGTTCTCAGCCATGGCTTCCAGCTGTTTTTCATAGCTGGGGGGAACCTTCAGCGTCATGTAACGGTAATCGACGGCATTTTCATCGCCGGTCCAGATGATGTAATATAAATGCGTGGTTTTCTTGTAGCGGGTCTCGGAATTATATTCATATTCCTCCAGGTAACAGCCAAAGTTGGCAGTCAGTTCCACATCCACCAGCTGATTTCGGATTTGATCCGGCGCCAGGTCTTCAAAGGTTACATACCCTGTAACGGCATACCAGAAGTTCATGGCGTCCCAGCCGATTAAGGCTAATCCTGCAATAATCAGGAAAACGGATGCCCATAGGGATTTCTTAAAGGATTTCTTTTTCAGATCTTCAAACATTTTCGCTCTTTTTCCTCCGCCTCATATGAAATTTGTAGTACTTATATTACTCTATCACAATGTAAATGAAAGCGCAAGCACTATCCGTCCAGGAAATTTGAATGAAATTTGAATGCGGTATGTTTGTAATAAATGCTTGTATCGGCAAAAAAAATATTATATAATGTTAAGACAGAATAGCTTTGCATCAATCAATCTGCAGTATTACCTTATTCATTGCATCAATTATGCAGCGATATTACCTTATTCATTGCAAAAATGCTGAAAGGACAAGGTGATGAGAAAAAGCAGAAGAGAGAACAGGGCTGATGAAAAAAGCAGAAAAGAGGACAAGCATATGAAATTTAGGGATATGCCATACACACGTGTGGATTTTGAACAGGTCAAAAAAGAAATGAGAGCGTTAATGGAAGAATTTGACAGAGCCGGGAGTGGTGAGGAACAGTTCCAGGTTCATCAAAAATATTATGAGCTTACGGATAAGGTGGATACACAGATGACCATAGCGCATATTCGTTATGATGTGGATACCACAGATGAGTTTTATTCCAGGGAGCATGAATACTATAATGAGAAGAGGCCTATCTACCATAATCTGCTTCTGGAATATGAGAAGAAGTTATATGCTTCTCCCTACAGGGCTTATTTAGAGGAGAAGATTGGACCCGTGGCTTTCAAGAATATGGAGCTTGCGCAGAAGTCCATGGATGAGAAGCTGATTCCCCTGATGCAGGAGGCCAATGCGCTGACCACGGAGTACAATAAGCTGATTGCAGGGGCGAAGATTATGTTCGACGGCAAGGAGCTGAATTTGTCTCTGATGCGTCCTTATCTGGTGGATCCGGACAGAAGTGTAAGAGAGGCGGCATGGAAGAAGCAGAGTGAATTTTTCCAGGCAAATGGAGACAAGCTGGATGAAATCTATGATAAACTGGTGAAGAACCGCACTGCCCAGGCACGGGCAATGGGGTATGAGAATTTCGTTGAACTGGGATATTATAAGATGCGTCGCAACTGTTACGGGAAGAAGGAAGTGGAAGCATTCCGCAATCAGGTAAAGGAGTATCTGGTTCCCTTTGCGGAGAAGCTTCATGACCGCAGAAGGCAGAGGCTGGGCTTGGATAAGTTGAGCTATATTGACGGTTCGGTATATTTTAAGGACGGCAATCCGGCGCCTTTTGGCACCCCTGATGAGATTCTGGCAGCAGGTCAGAAAATGTATGGGGAGCTCTCACCAGAGACGAAGGAATTCTATGATTTTATGATGGAAAATGAACTGTTTGATGTGCTTGGACGTAAGACGAAGCGGGCGGGGGGCTATATGACATATATGCCTGTGTATCATTCGCCTTTCGTGTTTGCCAATTTTAACGGTACCAGCGGGGATGTGGATGTGATTACCCATGAGTGCGGACATGCGTTCCAGGGATATCTGTCAGGAAGCGATCCCATCAGGGAGCATTCCGAGATTACCATGGAGACGGCAGAGATTCATTCCATGTCCATGGAATTCTTCACCCAGGAGTGGATGCACCTGTTCTTCGGCGACAGGGCGGAGGATTATATTGAAATGCATCTGGAGGATTCGGCAGCGTTTATCCCCTATGGCTGTATGGTAGACGAATTCCAGCATATTGTCTATGAGAACCCTGATATGACTCCTGCAGAGCGTCATGCGGCATGGCTGAAGCTGGAAAAGGAATACAGGCCCCATCAGGATTACGGCGATGACGAATTCTTTGGAAAAGGCGGATTCTGGCAGAGGCAGCAGCATATATACAATAGTCCGTTTTATTATATTGACTATTGTCTGGCACAGACCTGTGCACTGCAGTATAAGGCGAAGATGGATGCTGACTTCAAGGGTGCATGGGAGAGCTATCTGAAACTGTGCAGATTGTCCGCCAGTGATTTCTTCACCAATATGGTGAAGGAAGTAGGGCTTATGAGTCCTTTTGAACCCGGCTGTATAAAAAATATTGTGGAAAAACTTGAAAAATATGTGAAATAACTTCACATTTTGCGGGAAATATTGTAGAATGATTTCACGCAGTAAATATAAAACCTGCTGGTTGCAGAACTGGAATGGAGAAAATATTATTATGTCTAAATCTAATAAGGAAATGCAGGATACGGAGCAGCAGTCCGAAAAGACAATTACGAAATATGATCTGAAAATGCAGAGAAGAAAGGAGCAGAAGGAAAAGGAGCAGAGGGACAAGCGTATCGGTACAATCGGAGGGGTTGTGCTGGTGGCAGCGCTGGCATGTCTGGTGGCGTCTTTCCCTGTGCGTACCTGGCTTACAGTGAACGGCACCTATATCAAAGTGGGCGGTGAGAAAATCTCCAGGTGTGAGTATGACTACTATTATAATATGGCAAGTAATAATTACATTTCTGAAAATTATTATATGCTCTATTATTTCGGAGTGGATCTCAGCGGGGATTTGTCGAAGCAGATGTACTCCGATACACTCACCTGGAAAGATTATTTTGACCAGCTGGCAGTGGAGCATATTGCCCGGAATAAGGGGCTGGCAAAGGAGGCAGAAGCGGCCGGGTTTACTTATGACTCTGGGGAAGAGTATCAAGAGTATATGGAAGCCGTGGAGGAAGCCGCCGCTGAAGCCGGTACCACAGTGAAGGAATATATGCAGAGAATGTACGGTGTGTATGCAACACAGTCAAGGGTAAAGCCTTTTCTGGAAGAGTCCTTATATGTGGCTGCTTATACGGATGAAATTGCCGAGGGGCTGAAACCTTCTCAGGATGAAATTCAGGCTTATTATGAAGAAAATAAGGCAAGCTATGACTCTGTCGATTATTACATCTACCAGGTGGACGCAGAGCTGCCTACGGAACCTACTGAGCTGGCCGATCCGGTAGAACCTGCTGCAGATGATGGTGCAGAGTCCGGTGCGGAAGGCAGCGGAGAAGGGGAGACGGTTTACCAGCCTTCCGAAGCCGAGATTGCAGCGGCCATGGAGAAGGCGAAGGCAGAGGCTGAGAAGGCGGAAAAGAGCATTAAAACCACCGGGGAGTTTAAGACAAACATTAAGAGGTCAACGGCAAATGCTGTTTCAAGCTCTGTGGGCAGCTGGCTGTTTGAGGACGGCAGGGCGGCCGGTGATACAACTGTCATAGAAGACTCTGTGAATCACCGCTATTATGTGGTTGGATTTGAGAGCCGTTACCTGGACCAGACATTGACTGCGGATGTTCGTGTGGTAGTCACAGCGGATGGCAACGGACAGGAAATTTTGGATGAGTGGAAGAGCGGTGAGGCTACAGAAGAAAGCTTTGCTGCGATTTGTGACAAATATATGGATACCAATGTCTCAGCTGCGGAAGGCGGACTGCTGGAAGGCGTGGCACCCAGCGGACTGCCGGAAGAATTGAGAGACTGGCTGACGGATAGCGGGCGCAAAGCAGGTGATACCATAGTATCCAGTCCTGAGGGAGAGACATACACTTATGTGATGTATTATATTGCACCCAATCAGGAAGAGTGGATTCTGCAGATTCAGAATGTATTGCTGTCAAATAATCTGAATGATTATCTGGAGAATCTGACTGCAAGTATGGAAGTGGAAGATCCTAAGGGCAGACTGGCATATCTGAAGTCGTCAGAAGATGAGAACGCATCGGGAACAGAAGGCTCGTCAGGAGACGGAAGCTCATCGGGAACGGAAGGCTCGTCAGAAGACGGAAGCTCATCGGGAACGGAAGGCTCGTCAGGAGACGGAAGCTCATCGGGAACGGAAAGTTCATCAGGTAACTGAGGTGATGAGTAATAGAAAACGGAGGGCGGTGGGGATTCTCACCGCTTTTCCCATTTATCTTGAAGCTGCATGATTTAAGGGGGCGTTTATGGGGGCAAAGGTTCTGGTGACGGATATGGATGGCACACTGCTGAATTCCCGAAAGGAAATCAGTGCTGCCACAAAGGAAGCGATTGGAGATATATTGAGAAGAGGGCATAAGGTAATCCTGGCTTCCGGGCGTCCCACACCGGGAATGCGTCCCTATGAATCGGAACTGGAATTGGAGAAATACGGAGGATATCTGATGTCCTTTAACGGTGCGCGTATTGTGGAATGTAATACCGGGGAAATTATCTATCAGAGGACGCTGCCTTCCGTATTACTGCCGGAATTATACCGTTTTGCCAGGGAAGCGGAATGCGGGCTGGCGACGCATCTGGGAAATGAGGCGATTTCTGCGTTTGTGCCGGATCGGTATATTACCATGGAGGCACATATGAATGGAATGTCAGTGCGCATGGTGGAGGATTTTATTGATTTCGTGGATTTTGATGTATATAAATGTCTGATGACCGCGGAACCGGCGCGTGCAGAGGTATTAGAGAAGCAGTTACAGGATAAATTCGGACATGCTGCAAGCATCTATCGTTCCGACCCTTATTTTATAGAGGTTATGCCCCCAAATGTGGATAAGGCGGCTTCGCTGGCCAGGATGCTGGAAATGATTGGCATGGAGTCAGCGGATACGGTGTGCTGCGGCGACGGGTATAATGATTTATCTATGATAAAATGTGCAGGTGTTGGAGTGGCAATGGGAAATGCGCAGCCGGAAGTGAAAGCGGCGGCGGACTATATCACCGCCGATAATGATTCGGATGGTTTGGCGGAGGCAATACGGGTATTGTTTGCGGAAGACTGATTTGTTCGGGAGGGCATATGGAACAGGATGACAGGATAAAAATGCCCCAAAAGGCAAAATATATCATAGAGACGATTGCAGGTGCCGGTTTTGAGGCATATGTAGTGGGAGGATGTGTGAGGGATTCTATTCTCGGCAGGGAACCCATGGATTGGGATATCACTACCTCGGCAAGGCCGGATCAGGTGAAGGCGCTGTTTTCCAGAACCATTGATACGGGGCTGCAGCATGGAACGGTTACGGTGATGCTGGAGGGAGAAGGCTTTGAAGTGACTACCTACCGGGTGGATGGAGTGTATGAGGATGGCAGACATCCCAAAGAGGTAAGATTTACTCCGAACCTGGAAGAGGATTTAAAGCGAAGGGATTTGACCATCAATGCCATGGCTTATAATGATGCGGAAGGGCTGGTGGATCTGTTCGGCGGAATCAGGGACATGGAGGCAGGGGTCATACGCTGTGTGGGTGAGCCGGGAGAGCGTTTTGGAGAGGATGCGCTGCGCATGCTTCGTGCGATCCGCTTTTCCGCCCAGTTAGGGTACGGCATAGAGGATAAGACATTAGAAGCCATCCAAATGCTTGCACCCACCCTGCGCAAAATCAGCGTGGAACGAATACAGACAGAATTGGTGAAGCTGCTTCTCTCATCCCATCCTGACTACCTTAGAACTGCATATCAATGCGGTGTGACAAAGGTGTTTTTTCCGGAATTTGATAAGGCCATGGAGACGGAACAGAGGCATCCTCATCATTGCTTCAGCGTGGGAGAGCATATTCTGCATTCTCTGTCATTTGTGGAAGCGGACAGAGTATTGCGGCTGACGATGCTGTTTCACGATATAGGTAAACCTGCCGCTCTGACAGTGAGCGGAGAGGGAATCACACATTTTTATGGCCACGAGGCTGTGAGCGCCGGGATGGCGGAAGAGATTATGCGGCGTCTGAAGTTTGACAATGATACGATTCAAAGAGTGTGTAAGCTTGTATTGTATCATGATTATGGCAATGGTTCCAAACCTAATATCAAGGCTATGCGTAGGGCTGTGAACAAGATGGGGGAAGGGGTTTTTCCGGCGCTGTTCGCAGTAAAACGTGCTGATATTCTGGCTCAGAGCAGTTATCAGCGGCAGGAGAAGCTGGAGAAGGTTGAGAAATGGGAGCGGTTGTATGAAGAGGTAAAAGCCGGTAAACAATGCGTTTCACTAAAGAGTCTGGCAGTGACGGGTTCGGATTTGATTGCTGCAGGATGGAAGCCGGGCAGGGAGCTGGGAGAAGTGCTTCATGTTCTTTTGGAGCTGGTACTGGATTATCCGGAATGCAATGAAAAGGAAAGGCTTTTGGAGGAAGCAAAAAAGTATCAGAGATAACTGAAACCTTGTAACATACTTTCAGGATTCTTCTCATATGATAGTTTAGCCGAATGAATCAGGTATTGTTCGGAGAATGGACAATAACTGAATACAGTGGGGTATGCAGACGAATCAGGAGGGGCCGGAAGTGAATGACAGGGCAGTTGAATTATTGGGACAGTATGAAATAGAAGTGCAGCGGACCAGAAAGGGAAGGGGCGCCATTGTGTGTGAAACCGATCAGGGATGCTTGATTTTCAAGGAGTATTCAGGAAGCCAGGAGAGAATAGAGCTTCAGAACAGACTCTTAAATCAGATAGCATGTGCCGGTCTGGTGAAGGCAGAGGCAATCATACCCAATAAAGAGGGTGGGCTGCTTGTGAGGGACAATGACGGCAGCGGTTATGTGCTGAAGACCTGGCGGGCCGCCAGAGAATGTAATATTTCTGATAAAGAAGAATGCAGAGGGGCAGTCAGGCTCCTGGCAAGATTACATGAGAGCATGACGCTTCCGCTGGATACGCCGAATCTCCCCACCGTATTTACGGCTGGGAAAGAGTACGAGAAACACAACAGAGAGTTGAAGAGAGTGAGGAAATTTCTGCAGCAGAAGGGACAGAAGACCGAGTTCGAGATTTATCTCTTGCATCATTTTGATTTCTTCCTGGAGCAGGCAGTATCCATAACGGAGGAGTGGAAGAAATATTGTGAGGACGGCGGCGGACATCTGGAAGCGGCCAAGGAACAGAACGGGGTTTCATTCTGCCATGGAGATTATCAGTATCATAATATTTTGAAAGATGATAGTGGGTGGTTTGTGGTGAATTTTGAGAAGTGCATGAGGGATAATCCCATCAGGGATCTGTATCTTCTGCTGCGCAAGCTTCTGGAAAAGGGGAACTGGCCGGTGGCGCTGGGAGCGGAGTTATTGGAGGTCTACGAGAAGGAGCGCCATATCTCAGACCATAGCCGGATAGATTTGTATTATCGGTTTGGCTATCCGGAGAAATTCTGGAAGATTGTGAACTTTTATTATAATTCCGGCAAGGCATGGATTCCGGGGCGGAATCAGGAGAAGCTGGAACGGGTCATTGCTCAGGAGAAGGAGAAGCAGAAATTTCTGGATGAAGTATTCAGGAAATGACTGCGGTATGTTTATAAACAGGAAAACAGTAAGGGAATGCAGGGATTATGAAGAGAATGAAGAGAAAAGCAATATAAATGATAGAGATAAAGCAGAGAAAAGCGGTATAAATGATAGAGATAAAGCAGAGAAAAG
>CAJUAP010000032.1:0-1546 GCA_910584435.1 uncultured Acetatifactor sp. | reverse complement strand
GGTATAAATGATAGAGATAAAGCAGAGAAAAGCGGTATAAATGATAGAGATAAAGCAGAGAAAAGCGGTATAAATATAGAGATAATGAAGAGAAAAGCGGTATAAATATGAAGGAAAAAAACAAAAGAAATATAAGAAATCTGTGGAACACAGCAGCGGCATTATGGAGTATTGCAATAGTCTTGTCGCTTACAGGGTGTGAGAATCCTTATGTGTACAATACGGGGAATCCGGTGCCGACACACGTACCGGACAGAGTGGATACGGGATTTATCGTGACCCGGCCGGACAGTTATGATTCTGCGGATACGGCAATTCTGGTGGGGCGGGACGAGGCGGAAAATACCGTGACATTTCTCAATCTGGATCTGGGGCGTAAATATACACTTACGATGGATGGAACTACGAGGCTGTACGATAAATATGGCGAAGGGATTTCAATCAGCCAGCTCAAAAGGGGCGATATTGTGGATGTGACTTTTTTGAAATCCAAAAAGCATCTGACCTCCATGCAGCTGTCATCTCAGGCATGGAGCTATACGAATGTGGAGCGGTATGAGATAAATGAGGCGCGGAACGAGATAAGTATCGGTTCCGAAGTCTATAAGCTTACTTCCAAGACACAATATATCTCGGAGGACAGAAGTATTGAGCTGATGGACTTGAATGCTTCGGATGTATTGAGTTTTCAGGGAATTGACAATCAGATATTTACGGTTCGGGTGGAGAAAGGGCATGGATATCTGCGGCTGGCAAATGATGAGAATTTTATTGGAGGGTGGATTGAGATTGGGCAGTCTCAAATACGGCAGATTACAGAGGATATGCTGCTGGCGGTACCAGAAGGAAGCTATCAGGTGAATGTGACGAACAGGGGCGGCGGCGGAATCAAAAGTGTGGTAATCAGGAGAAATGAAGAGACGGAGCTTGATGTGGGTGACTTGACGGTACCGGAACCGCAGTCGGGCGTGGTGCTGTTTTCCGTGACACCTTCCGCAGCGGAATTGTATATTGACGGTACCAAGGTGGATACTTCGGGGCCTGTGACATTGGAATATGGTCTGCATCAGCTGATTGCCAGGGCAGAGGGATATCAATCCGTTACACAGTATATCCGTGTGATGCAGAAATCCACGGGGGTTAATGTGGTGCTGGATGCAAATGGGGGGGCGGAGGTTCCTATGCCCAGCGCTGATCCTGCGGACACGGTGGAAAATTATTACAGGGTGTATGTGGATGCGCCGGAAAATGTGGAGGTATATCTTGACGGCAATTATGTAGGAGTGTCTCCCTGCAGCTTCCGGAAGGCGGAAGGAACTCATGTAATTACTTTGAGAAAGACGGATTATGAGACCAGAAGTTATACGGTTCAAATTGATGATACGGAGAGAGATTTATCGTATTCATTTGCTGATTTAGGATAAGTTTTAAAATTAAATGCGACAAGAGGTATTAAAGCCTCTGCCGCATTTATTTTTTTACGGTAGATAATAGTAAAAGCATAGTGCGGTAGAGCTTAAAAAACTCTATCGCACTATTTTTTTAT
>CAJUAP010000031.1:23599-41044 GCA_910584435.1 uncultured Acetatifactor sp. | reverse complement strand
AATCTGATTGTAGATTGGCATATAAAAACAATGAGTTTCACGGATTCAGGTTATAATAAAACACCATAACACATGTATTTTCCTTAATGTAAAACTTCTTCCAACAGTCCCAGCCTTTCCTGCTCTTCTGTAAAATAATTTCTCCTGATTTCCATTCTCCTGTCTTCTTCATCCCCCTATCCTCATGGCCAATATAGTTCGTTATTATCTCCAATCACCCCTTGCTTGTAATTTGGATAAAACAGGAAAACTTTTGTACCCGTGATTATGCATATATAATTCTATTTGATATTCCAAAATACAGTTTAATATATTGGTATTTTAATTACAAGTATTGTGTATATTACTTTTCAAGTAAACGGTAAACTAAATACAAATAAATATATACTATCAAATGTGCCTCACACATTTGCATCCATTGCTAAATGAACAATTACTGTCAAAAAGAGGAACTGTCAAATGGATATACATCAAAGACTGCGCCAGTTACTGAATGAACGCGGATGGACTGAATACCGATTATCCAAAAACTGCGGACTTTCCGAATCCACCCTTGCCAATATATTCCGCCGTAATACCACCCCTTCTATTACTACTTTAGAAGCAATCTGTAAGGGATTCGGCATTGCTTTGTCTCAATTCTTTGCTGAAAATGAAATGGTTGAACTTACACCTGAATTGGAAGATTTATTCAACAAATGGGTAACTCTTACCCCGGAACAGAAGAAAGCCGTGTACAATATGATTGCGGCATTTAACAGATATTAAATCCAAGCCAGAAAACTTTAGCGCTTCACACAGAACCTTCCTGCACTTTGTCAGATTATTTTATGAATCAGAAATTATAGTAAGAAACAAAAACCCCCCGGCCTACACCGGAGGGTTTTTGTTTCTTATGAGGGGGAAGATAGTGAATCATTTATCAACTATCTGTAATCTATCATACAGGCAAATTGTGTTCATTCTGTGTTCAAAATATAAGGAAATCGTAAACAATGTATAAAAGAATCCATAACAGGTCTACAGCAGACATTCCAACTGGCAGTCGCATGGTTCTTTTTCCACATGCCTGACACTGTATTCCTGCGCCTCCACACAGCCCATACTCTTATAAAAAGCCTGACTCTCCACAGCAGAATGCGCTGAGATATACAATTTCTCTGCACCATGCTGTTTTGCCCACTCTTTTACTTTCATGAACAGTTCCGTCCCCACACTCTGCCCACGCAGTTCTTCCGATACATATATCTCAACCAGATCCAAATACTCTCCCCCGGATCCAAACAAAGTTCCGGAGACCGAGGTAAATCCCTTCAGACTGTTTTGTTTAAACGCACCGTATACCATGCCGCCCTCTGCAAGATTCTTCTTCAGAGAATCCACTAAACATTCATAGTCATTCTGTGACCAGTCATCAACAAATGCAATATCCTTTATACACCACCTTCCCTCCTCCTTCCGCCAGCACTTTGTCACATTCTGATGCCTTCGGAACTCCTGAAATAACCCTGTGGACACTTCCTCATAATCTATCATTCTATATTCTATATTCCCATTCATTCCCTCATTCCTTCATTCCCTCATTCCTTCATTCCTTCATTCCCTCATTCCCTCATTCCTTCATTCCTTCATTCCTTCATTCCTTCTCACGATGATACCATTTTATTTATTCCGGTCAATTGACTTCGTCCTGATTCCCGCCAACGCAGCTCCGGCAGACTCCATGCCGCAGACAGACATTGCAGTAAAAACCGGCAGAAAAATATACAGATACCTGGCGCCGGATTCAAACAGCATCAGATAGAGCAGAATTCCAATCAACAGCATGGCAAAAACCATGTAAGATGCTCTCTCCCTTTTCCCTAAGACAATACCCGGAATTCCTGCCAGAAGAAAGATCCATACCAGCTCTGCAAAAGTGTCATACCATGCCTGCCGGGCACCGCCGGGCATAAAAAGCGATCTCAGAAATTCTGCCCCCCTGTTGGCATGCGCCAGATTCTCGGGAAACGGTTCATAATATCTCACATCCGTCCAGGCAAAAGTACCGTCATTGAAACTTTTTACCAGCTTCTTCAGGCAGAAATAAATGGTTCCTACCGGTCCTCTCTGCCGGATCCTCTCCCAGGCCCTCTCCATACAGGCCGCATTCCTCTCCTCCTTGCTGAACTGAAATTCTCCAAACACACCATAATCTTCAATGCTGAAGCTTCCCGTGGTCGTTTCGTTGGTGCTTGAAAAAAAGTAATACTGAAGTGTGGACTCCAATTCTTCATTATATTCCAGCCCCATTGCCTGAATAATGTGCTCCTGGCATATATCAGTTCCCCAATACAGTGTACCGGCAAAAAACAAGCTCAAAAACAGGGAGAGACAGGTATTGCGAAACCTGATTCCCGCACCGCTCTTCTCAAGCATCTTCCTCTTATTCTGCATCCATCCAATCAAAGCATCAAGGAGCGCAATCCCTTCCACTCCCAGCACAGCCAGTACGGCAATATAGGCGCTGGGCTTGATAAATCCCCCTGCCGCACCGCTCAGAAATGCTGCGGCCAGCAGAATGATTTTCCCGAATGTGTTTCTGCAGTCCCGGCTGTAGAGATAAAGCAGAAGGCATAACACCGGAAAAAATATTCCGTAGCTGTCCGTATAAGGAATGTATTTCCAGGGACAAATACCTGCCGTCAGCAGGTAAAGCCCAAAAGCCAGCAGTACAGCAGCCGGATTCTTTGTCAGTTTCTTAACCATTTCACAGCAGCAGAAGCCTGCGGCGGTTACTGACAGACACCCCGTTATCACCCACAAATACTCCGGATTATGATGGAACCATGACCATCCTTCCCCCCGCCGATAGAGCTGCGCCAGAATATATGTGATGGGCAGATTGTTATAATCTATGGAAAATTCAAACCGATACCCCATAGGAATCCCATGAGCCACATCAATGGCTGTTCTGCGGACAATTCCCTGATCCACGGACATATCGAAGACAGTCTCCTTTGAAAGCATCAGGCAGAAAAAGAAAAAACCTGTAAAGAGAACCGCCAGCCCCAAATTCATATACCGGTTCATGCGGCGGCTCCACTGTATCTTACGCCCCAGGGACAGCAGCCAGAGGCCGATCCCAAAAGCCCCCAAAGCTATCAATGTAAGAAGCGCGTTGGGCACTAAAATATCCGCCTTCACATCATCGAAATAATCCATTTTATTTCCGATAAACATCACACAAAACAGTACCGGAATAAAAATTACCAGCATTAAGACATTCACCGCTTTGCCCACATTATGAAAAAATCTGCCCTGACTATATTCTTCCACGATCCCATCCTCCAAAAATCCAGCGGCTCAATCCGGTTTGCCGGCACAGTCCGCCTGTATCGCCGCTTGAAATACAGCGGCTCAATGCCAGTTTATTATACCTTTCAAATACACAGGCTGTCAATCATCCTGTCAGACAGTCCCTGCCGCGAAGCCAAAATTGAGTTTCAAAATCAGCATGCCGCCTTGCAATCACTGTGTTACACAAAGACGTTTCGGATTGCTGTCCACCCGCTCCCACCACGGGGTATGGCTGTCAGAACGGCAGCTTAGACAGCTGTGCACGAAATCGCCGTTTTTGCTGCATCCGCATCAAACCGCAGACTTCTCTGCTGTGTCTTTCGGCATGACCAGCAGAGAAGCCAATACCGGCAGCGTCACCATAACAGGAAACAGATAGCGCATTTGCACCACGGGCCCTAAGAGCATAGTTCCCATATACAGCAACGGCAGCAGACAGAATACGACCTGCTTTTTCTGCCGCAGATATAAGAAGAACAGGAACAGCAGACATAAGCTCCAGAAATAAAAAGCGCTTTTAAACACTATGGAAATCACAGGCCATTGGAAAAAGACATTGGCACTGACAATTTTCTCTAATTGTTCTTCCAGCCATGGAAATTTGGAAACATGCGCAATTTCTCCCACATTCTCTATTTCAGACGAATTATAAGTATAGATGACACCCATCCGGCCGTCCAGTCCATACCCCAGGCATTCCGCATAGGATCTGTCATCCCAGAACCAATACCCCCTGGTCAGCTCAAGAAAGGCATCTAAAAATTCATTGGGATAACGGCGCCCCACGCTGAACCAGTTATGAAGAAAACGCTTCACATGCCCATCGCCAGTAACATCAAATGCCACGCCACTGTTTTTCACAGTATCGGCTATGGGCGGATTATATAATTCCCAAGCCTCGGCATAAATGCAGGAATTCAACAGCTCCCACATTTCTTCATCCAATTCCTGCCCATGATAATAGCCCACCCTTGCAAACTGTTGAATGGGTACGCTGTACATTTCACCCTTTGGCGCTTCCATTTCTGTTCCCAGGGCTGTTTTAATGACAGCACCCGTACCCCTGCCGCCTGCAGCCAGCAATACACAGAGCAGAAGAATGCGGAGTTTCTCCTGCCTGTCAGCAAATAATACCCAAAGAATACAGAACGCCGTGACTGCGTAAATGGCATTGTTGCGAAACTGCATCATCAGGCAGCCCACAGCCACTATCATCACATCCCACAGTACTCCGTTCCGGCCATGCTGCCTGAAAAAGAATCTCTCCGCCATCAGCAGCGCAAACAGAAGAAATAAGATGCTGAACAGAACATCCTTTGTGGTACACATCACCATAACCGAGTTCAGGGGAAATATACCGAAAAAAAGTACCGCGGCAATGACCGGCCACTTTTTCTTAGTGACACGGGAAAGGAATGCACAGGCATAAGCCGTGACAAGGGAATAAAGAAGCATCTGCAGCAAAGCCATTCCCGCTATTCCGGCCTCAAGACTGTTAAGCGCGCCCCCCAGTTGAAGAAATACCCAAATCACCCAGGTATGTGCAATGGGCTGATACGGCCAGAACCACGCAAAGCCTTTGGCTGCCTCATTGACCTGCCTGTGAAAATCATAGGACATAATGATTGGGTAATATGCCAGCCATACAGGAATCAGGCATACAAATACTGCCAAAGCGCTGACGGCAAACACTGCCGCAGGCTTCCATTGGGTGCCATGCTGACGCCTATCCACAGAAACCAGCTTTTCAATTCCCTGAAATAACAGATTGCCAAAGGGAAAGACTGCAATGGAAAGACAGACTGCCCGCAGGAGAATCAGCCCCTTTCCCCTGACACCGCATTCTGTAAGCCCGTTCACCTGCAGCTGATATCCCATAATCATGGTGACACTGAAGAGAAAGCTTACACCTTCTGCATACAGGCACCTGCGTCTGCGCTGCTTTGGTGTCGGATTCTTCATGAGACTTTGTCTGGTTTGGGATAGCAGCACATAAACGGCACACATCAGCAATCCGTTTAAGACCGAAAAAGAAACGTCTGTTATCCCCATGAGACTGCCCAGATAACAGATTCCATAAGTACCCAGAAAAGCTAAGACAATGTGCACCCATATGGTATTTATGCGAAATGTTTTCCGTAATTTCATTTGAATCTGCCTCCCGGATTGATTTAAAATGCTGTACGTGCCGTTTTCACAGACGGCGCAATTGTTCCAGAATTTTCTCCACCTTTTCAATGGCCTCTTCCACCTGGCGCTTCGCCTTCTTAATCCTTGACTGCATCAGCCAGTCGGCAATAGCACCATCAAAAAAGTAATCGGCAAAGGCCAGAAAATCCCCTGTTTCAATATGGATTTCCTCCAAGGACTGCACATCCTGAAGTTCTTTCTGAAACTGCTTCAAGGTACTTCGTGCCTTTTCCACCAGACGGCTGGCATCTCCCATTTTGGAATGTTTTACAAAAGTACTGATTAAGCCTCCACCCAATATATCAACGATTCCCCAATTGCCCGCACTGTTCAGGCATTCTTTTGCCCGTTCCAGAGCCCCAAGCGCTTCCGTTCCTGCCACCACGGCCTCCTGCACTTCTTTCCGCGAATGATACCTTTCATCTATCATAATAATCTTTCCCTCCCTCTAAATTCCCTATTATCGTACAATTCATTACATCATAGCATGGATTCCTTTTACCGTTTCATCTGCAGCCGCCCCTTACTTCTATGCATAAGTATTCTCTCTGCATCTGCACAAACACATTCTGTCATAAGAACACTGCCCTGTCAACACTTTATGTACCTTCGAAAGCAATAAAAGCAATGTCCTTAGCATTTCCCTGATTAGCCGCATAATATAATCCTGTTCAAACATTCCAGCCTCCTATCCACCCGGCAAAACGTTCACAGCAATTCCAGATAGGCATCCATGGGTATCCTGCCGTTTTCCCAGGTCATGGCATTTGCAGCCGCCATGGCAGCAGCCTTCCGAAGCATCAGTGACGGCTCTTCTCCCTCCAGTTCACTCATGCATAGAGACGCCACTACCGTATCGCCGCAGCCCACCGTATTGACAGCCTGCACTTTCCTTGCTGCCTGATGTAATACCTGTCCGCCGTCCACATACATAAGCCCTTCCTCTCCCATGGAAAGTATCACTTTGCCAATCCCCCCGGCAATGAGCTTCCCGGCCTCTTCTGCAAGCGCCGCGGATCCGATGAGCGTCCTCCCGGCCAGATATTCCAGCTCCTTTCGATTCGGCTTCACAATATCAGGCTTCGCCTTCACCCCTTCTCCCAGCACTTCCCCTGAAGCGTCCAGACATACCTTCCGCCCGGCCCTATGGCATTCTTCAATTAACTCCCCATAGAATCCCACAGGTACCCCTGCGGGCATGCTGCCGGACAACACCACCAGCCCGCACCTTTCCAGACAGCCCGAAAACTGTTTTCTGAAGCTTTCCAGTTCTTTCGGCAGGATCTCCGGCCCCGGTTCCAGAAGCTCTGTCACGGTACCGTCCTTGGACAATACATTTATATTGGTTCTGGTTTCCCCCTTTATCTTCGTAAAATGGCATTCCACCCCCATCTTCTCCACGGCATCCTCTATCATTCTGCCGCCGCTTCCGCCCAAAAATCCCACCGCAGCCACAGACATATGGAACTGCCGCAGTACCTTAGTCACATTAATTCCCTTTCCCCCGGCTACACTGCTGCTCTTCGCCAGCCGGTTCACTTCCCCCGGCAGCAATGTGCCAAGTTCACAGGTCTTATCCACTGCCGGATTCAATGTCACTGTCAAAATCATATCTATCCTGCCTTTCTTATTCCAATGATACATTGCAACAGTTCCGTGACTCAAGTTATCATTCCCTGATGTCTGCACCATTGCCGCGGACAGCCTCCTGGCGGAATGCTGCATCAGGAATAATACTGCATCACATACTGCACTTCCGTCCTGCCCCGATAGGTATTTTTCCCCATCTGGTACACCACCGAAACCGTATAACTTCCCCTGCCGTCATACAGGGCCTTCTCGCTTCCCACGCCATGTTTTTCTTCCAGAAACCTGCCGAATTTATCCAAATCTCCGAAAAATACCAGCTGCTTCTCCATACCATTCTGCGTCCGCACCAGATACCTGGCACAATTTTTCTTCGCCCCCATCCTGGTACCTGACACAAAAATCAGCTCTTTCTGCGCAAAAAGCGGCTTGGGATTCCCCACACCAAAAGGTTCCAACAGCTCCAGTTCATCCGCAATCTTCTCATTGGCATAATCCAAAGGCATGGGCACATCAATATGTACCTTGGGAATAAAATCCTCTTCCCTCAGTCTGCACCTGTGGTTCAGCTCCTGCCGGAGTTCCTCGATATCTTCTTCCCGCATAGAAAGCCCTGCCGCCATGGCATGTCCTCCAAACTTGATAAAATATTGCTTTGCCTCCGTCATGGCCTCATACATATGATACCCTTCCACAGAACGGCCGGAACCCTTTACACCATCTTCGCCTCTGGTAAGGACAAAAACCGGATGATTATAATGCTCTCTGATACGTCCGGCAATAATTCCTGCCAGACTTTCATGAACCTCCGGCAGAAAAATCAGCATAACTTTATCCTGTGCCATATGCCGTTTCTCAATATATGCTTCCGCCTCTTCCACACCCTGCAGTGTGAGATTCTTCCTGCTGTCATTTAATTCCTTCAGCTCTCTGGCAGCGCTCATGGCATCCACCCGTGTCCGGCTCTGCAGCAGTTCCAGCGCTCTCCTTGCCGTGTCCAGTCTGCCGGTAGCATTCAGGCAGGGACCAATGATAAATCCCAAATGGTAAGCACTAAGCCTGTCCGGCTCGATACCGTTGACCTCAATCAACGCCCTGATTCCCTGATTCCTTGTTGCCTTCAGCCGTTTCAGCCCTTCCTTCACCAGAATTCTGTTCTCGTCCTTTAATTCCATAACATCACATACCGTAGCCAGAGCCGCAAATTCCAGGAATTCCTCCATGGCCTCCTGCAGCGGTCTGCTTCCGGTCTTCTCTGCCAATGCCGCCATCAATTTGTATGCCACCACAGCGCCGCAGATACCGGGAAAGGGATAATGACATTGCTCCTGCTTCGGATCAATCACCGCCTGCGCCGGAGGCAGCAGCTCCCGGCGGCACACTTTTCTGATATTCCCCTCTTCCATGGAATGCTCATCTTCCATGGAATGCACCTCTTCCTTGGAATGCACCTCTTCCATGGAATGCAACTCTTCCTTGGAATGCTCATCTTCCATGGAATGCAACTCTTCCTTGGAATGCAACTCTTCCATAATGTAAGGGACTTCATGATGGTCTGTCACAATGACCCTGATACCATAGGAATCTGCCAAAGCAATCTGTGCGGCTGCTGCAATCCCATTGTCACAGGTAACAATCATACCAATGTGGTCCTGCCTTGCCTCTTCAATGAGGCTGTCATTCAGTCCATATCCGTCATGAATACGGTGGGGAATGGCAGTATCAGCCCTTGCACCAAGTATCTGCAGCCCCTTGGTCAATAAATAAGAAGAACAGATGCCATCCACATCATAATCCCCAATCACACGTATGGATATCTTCTGATTTATGGCCTCCATAATCTGCTCCACCGCTTTATCCATATCTTTTAACAGCCATGGCGAATAACAGTCTTCCAGCGTACCGTTCAGAAATTTACCAACTTCTGCTTCCGTCATCAGATCGCGATTCCGCAGAACCCTTGCCAGCACCGGAGTAATATGAAATTTTTTCGCCCAGGCTTCAAAATCTGCCTTTTTTGCCGCAACATACCATTTTTCCATTACAGATTCCTTCCTGTTCCACTAAATTTACTTTTATACTCCCCTTTTATTCCACATCACTTTTCCCTTGTTGTTGCCTTTCCCCTCATTCCTCTTTCCCTCTTCTCTTTTCCCTTTTCCTCTCATCTTTCTCTTTTCCCTCTTCTCTTTCCCTTTATCCTCTTCTCTTTTCCTTTTCTCTTTATTCCTATTCCTTTTCCTTTTCCTTTTCCTTTTCCTTTTCCTTTTCCTTTTCCTATTCCTATTCCTTTTCCTTTTCCTATTCCTTTTCCTTTTCCTTTTCCTATTCCTTTTCCTTTTCCTATTCCTTTTCCCCTACTTATTCTACCACCTCCGCTTCACTGTGTCCAACCCTAAAAAATAATCTGCGGACACATGATATAACTTACATAATAATATTGCCTTCTCTATGGGAAGCGCATTTTTTCCTGTCTCATAACGGGAATAGACCCTCTGATCTATGTTCAGATAGGCAGCCACCTCCTTCTGCCTTAGATCGTGATCTTCCCGAAGCTCTCTCATCATAATGACATAATTCTTTCTCATACCAATATCCTCTTTTTTACCAGAACCGTTTCACTGCTGTTTCATCCTTGCTGACTTCCAACTCCAGCGCCTCCCGAAGATGGCTTTGTGTAACACACCTGCTCCCGTCACATAGCGCCAGCAGCTTTGCCACCTGAGCCGCCGCACAGATTCTGGCCGGGCTCAACTCTATTGCCTCCGCCAATTCCCCAAAATCCACCTCCTGCGCTGCAGACGGCTCTCCCTGCAGAACCTTCTTCCATAACCGCTCCCTCCCATCCCTGTTGAGATGACTGAATTTCACCACAAAGCGGATGCGCCTCACATATGCATCATCAAAGTAATCCTTCAGATTTGTGGCAAGTATCAAGACACCGTCATACTCTTCCATTCTCTGTAACAAATACGCTGCGGAAACATTTGCATATCTGTCATGAGAATCTCTGACAGCCGTCCGTTTTGCAAACAGGGAATCCGCTTCATCAAAAAAAAGCAGATAACGGTTGCGCCGGGCCAGGCGGAATATCTCATCAATATGCTTTTCTGTTTCTCCGATATACTTATCAAATATCCGGGACAAATCCACCTTAAAAAGAGGGAGCTGTAACTGCCCTGCCAGCACTGAAGCCGCCATTGTCTTCCCTGTTCCCGAACTGCCGTGAAACAAAAGCTGCAGCCCCTTTCCCCCCTTCCAGACCTTCGCCAGCCGGACAATTGTATCCAGCTGTTTCTGACATTCTGCTGACAGGATGATTTCTTCAGGCTCATACCTTTCCTCGATCAGCCTCCCCAACCCAGAAGCCTCCTGCCTTTCCTTCCTGCCAGCCAGCCAAACCTCCTGATTTGCAGGGGACAGATCATTTCCTTCTGCCTGCAGACGGATCGCTTTCTGCATTTTTTTCATCTCACCTATGTTCAGCTGATATTTGTCCATATACGCATCCTGCCATTGCCTGCGCTGCTCCGGCTCCAGCCAGGCATCCAGCATCTGCCGCTTTTCCCCGGAAGAGAGCATTTCCGTCAATAGAATGCGTACATCCGCATAATCCTCCACAAGTGCTGACTGAGAAGGCGTCTGTGCCAGGAAACAGAAGCAGCTGTCCTTCAGCTCCTGAAGCAGCAGCCCAAGCTCTCTCTTCCGGTCCTCCTGCATGGAATCTCCGGATGCTTCCTCCACAGGTTCCACAATAATCATTGGATGTAAAAGCCTGACAATCAGCCGCAGTGACTGCAGTCTGCGGACCTGCAGCGCATTTTCCCCCTGAAACATCCGCATCGGCTTGATAAAAACCGCACATCTCCCGGCCCCCAGACATACACGCTCCATAAACGTATGGCTGCCGCTTCCCTTTCTTCCATACACTAAGAACCTCAACACTCCCTCTGCCTTCAGCAGTCTGCACAGTTTCACATACTCTGTTTCGTGCAGCGGCAGCAGTTCCCGCTTCTCAGACACCTTCTCTTCTCCGTCTGCCGGAAAAATCCTATACCACTCCTGCCCTGGCAATTCACCGACGAGAAGGAAATGAAATACCGAATAATTCAAATGCAGCGGCTGCTTTAAATAACTCCTCTGTTCACCATTCTCCGCTTCTTCCATAAACAGATCCAAAATGTCCTTCAGCACCCCTTCTCTTCCATACAGCAGTGCAACATCCAAAAAGGAAAGCGGCAGAACCTTAGAAAACAGATGAAGTATATATTGCAGACTGGGCCAGTGATCCTTGTACCGATTTCTGTAATCCATACACAAACCGTCCTCCAATTCGCAGCAGAATGCAAACATCACTGTCCAATATGCAGCCTTCGTCAATGCATAACATTTCTGCAGACAGATTGCCGGAATAAAAACCTCCGTCCTCCGCTCCCGCTCCTCCAGCCGAATACATCTCTCAGCAAATAAGTTAAGCGCCTCCTCTTCCATGGAATGCTCCCATTCCATTTCCTGCAGCATCAGAAAAAGATCCATATACTCCTGCATATGTTCCTCCGGAGACGCAAATCCCTCTCTTTCCATCCTTTCCTCCATTTATTCCCCACCTTCCGGTTATTGTTATAATTTATTCGAGGCTGTCCGATAAACGCAGATTCTCAATAGGGCAGCCGCTCTCCGTAAGCTCGGATTCGTATTCCGACAAACAGGATGTCCTGTCCAGAAAGTACTGTCCGTCCAGCCTGTCCGTTTTATGTAATATAATAAAATCAATTTCAATTCCAATGGGAACATTTTTCCTGAGCCATTCCAGATGACGCTCTCTTCCATTTTCCGGCTGTTCCAATATGAATACGACCGCTCTGCATTTTTCCGGCTCTTCTATCATCACCGCCTTCTGCCCTGTCAAAATCTCTGCCATTCCCACATAATATGCACAGGTGCCCTTTTTCCCTGTCAGGGCTGTTCCTGTCTGCAGCAGCTTTCTCAAAGTATCCTTTTCCACCTGCCAGGCCAATTCCCCCCATCCCAGCCATCCTGCCAGTCTGACTGCCTGCCTTCTGCTGCACAATGCATGATCCAGCCGTTCCGGCAGCTTATCCACCTCTTCTTCCAACTCCAGATAAATATTCTGCAGTACGGCAAGATAACGTTCCAGCTGAATATGATTCTGATAAACTGCCGGAAGATATTGCGTAAAACTCTCCTTTGGAAAGGACAGATCATATCCGCGGAATACCGCGCCCGTTTCACTCCCCGACAGTATTTCAATGGCAATCCTGGCATAACGCCCTCTTCCATGTCCGAATAAAAGTACATTTCGATACTCGGAATGATATTGAGCAGATGCCTTCTTCCCTGTAAACCATTGCCTCACATCTTCCTGACATAACCCCTCTTCACTTTCCTCCATTCTGTCAAAAAGCCACACATAGACCTGCAGCAGCACTCCCTTGCCTATATCCAGACATAACTGATTCCACTGGGTTCCCTCTCTGCCGCTGTCATAGATTCGGCTGACATAAATTCCTGACTGCCCCTCTCGCTCCACCGCCAGCCCCTCACCTGTGTGCCGCAGACCATCCTGTCTGCCGCAATTGAGCAAATCGGCATTGGAATAACAATGTGTCGGCATAATAAAACCTCCTATCCTGCGATTTCAATATGAATTCTAGTTCCGGCCAGCCGGTACGGTTCCAGATGATTTTCTATCTGGCTTTGGTATCGCTTCACACAATATGAATTCTTCAGCGGATATACCGGAACAACCTTTATCCACACCGCACCATCCCTCCACTCCGCTTTTACCTCTTTCAGAAGCAGTCCCGGTGTCTCCATAGCCAATGCCTGTATATCCGCCTCCGTAATCATCCTGCCTGGACGCAGCAAATCTGCCCTGACCTGCTCAAACTGCAGGGATGGCAGTAAGCGGTTCCGGCCGCCCCTGCCTGTCAGACGATTTGTACAGGTAATCTGCCGGAACAGCTCCGGCCGTTCCCAATGTACAATTTTGTCTATGGACACATTCCCCTTTTCCCCTTCCCACAGAGCCAGGGAGGTAATACGCAGCCCGTTCTTTGACGGCTCCGGTATGTCTCCATGCCTGCCATCTCCCAGAACAATCACATTTTCTTCTTCCTTCCAGTGCCAGGCATTTTCATACCTGTCTTCTTCCGGCTCTTCTCTGCGCCAGGTACGATACACCTTCCCCGCGCCCCCTTCCTGCAAAAGCATCAGCTTCACAGAGGAACGCAGCACCTTCTCCCATGGCAGAGCAATCTGCTGTGCTGCAATCCCTGTCACATCACGCACAAAGTCATCCGGGCATCCGCAGGCCGCAGTACACACAATTTTGACATGACCTTCTCCTGCATACACAAGGCTTCTCTCCATACAATACTCCGTAACGGGCGGATCAAGAACAATCTCAGGACTGTCCGTTATATCCTCCCAGAATTCTCCTCTGCCCTCCACCTTCTTTAAGATACGGAGATTTCCTGTTCTGGCAAGATAACTTTTCAATAACACCCTGTGACAGTTCTGAGAAAAGTCCGCCATTTCCTCACAGCACAGCGTATCTTTTTGAACCGCTCTGACCACGTTCAGGCAGATTTTATATAGAGAGGGCACCAAATCATAGGTGCCCTCCTTCATCCTGCATCTGATTTCATATCCCTCTTTCCCTTCAGCCATGGGCATATCCATACACAGGCAGATACAGCCGCTGAAAAGAAGACCTCTGGTATCATCCCTTACCACCTGTGCCTCACGCCAGCCGCATGAAGTTTCATACTCCCATGCCAGCTGCACCATATGAAAATCCGGTGCCGCCCAGTTGCGTTTTTCCTGTTCATCCAACAGCAGAAAGAAGAGAAATTCTTCTCCCGGCTGAATCTGCTCCTTTAAAACAAAAGAAAACAGATTCTCGTCCCCTTCCTGCAGTGAAAATTTTGTCTTGCGGTACACCTGCATGGCCTTCACCCGATTTGCATCCGTATTCTGGTAAAACCCTGTCAGACGGTTTGCAGTCAGGCGCACCTCTGTCTCTGTCTCAAAAACCATCCGGTCCGCCAATAGCTTTGTCCCCGCCGGCACGACACATTCTCTCTCCACATTATCAAAAAAAATCCATGCACTGGCACACTCCCCTTCATCCGGAGGGATTCCCAGAAGCTTCAGATATTTTCTGTAATGGCTCTCCTGAACCTGATTCAGATAATAGCTCTGCATATCCGTAAGAACCGCCCACATTTCCAAAAGCATAATTCCCGGATCCGACACCTCTGTATGCGTCCACCAGGGGGCCTGCCGCTGCAGCTTCTCCACAGCTTTCTCATATATATCATCGTAACTGCTGTCATCCAGCCATATCTGCTTCAACATTGTCAATCCTTTCTCTGCCGCTTCCTTTATTGTGTACAGCAGTTCAGCCGATACCTTGTGTTTCCTGTAAACAGCAGCTTACGCGGCAGTCCCTCAGCCAGACAGGTCCCCTTTTCGCCGCAGCCAGTTCCAGCCATTCCTGTATTTCCGCAAGTCTGCTGTGGGCCTCTTCCTGTAATACCTGCATCTTATGGATATTTTCCTTATCCTTCACAATTTCAATCTCCACCGTAAGCTTTTTATCTGTCTGCTGCAGTCTGCAGCCGCTCACCTTGAGAAACGGATACCTCTCCTGCAGTATCATTTCCATATCCATAGGGGTCAGCAGCCTTCCAAAGTGCATAAAATAATGTTCTGCTGCCTGTTTTTCCAGCAGAATCGGTGCACCCGTCCCACCGCATCGAATATCTCCCACGCATACCGCCTCCAGTATCCCCATATTCCCAGGCTGCACACTAAAATCTGTTCCCACGCTTATGAACAGCTGCCTGTCCTGGGCTTCCCCCTGGGTTTTCCATTGCAGAACCGGCACATAATTAGGTAAAAAGCAAGCCGGATTCTCTGCCTTTTTCTCCCCCGGTTCCACCCAGAAGGCATCCTTGCCGAAAATATGATCTCTTCCTCTTATCTGCTCTGTGGAAAAAGAACAAATATTCTCTCCCGTGTACCAGCAGTTATGGGGCGTTATTTCCCTGTCAAACCCAAGATACATCCTCTCTTCTTCTGCTTCGGCACAATGTGGAAGTATCTGTTCCACAGGCTTCACAGAACGCTCTCCCACCGAAAATCTGATTTCCTCCAGCACAGGAATTGCTTTGCGGTAATATGGGGCAAATGCATTCCGCACCCTGTTCAGCCGGAGACGAATGTATAAATGCACTTCCCCTTCCACCGCGCAGGGCCGCATATCTTCAGGGCACTTCCACCTGTATGTCTTCTCTCCTGCCTTATCAACCTCGCATAATGTCTTCCACTTCTCACTTTCCGGCAGAATACGCCACATATTGCCATTGAAATATTCCCATACAGTATCTTCTGTCTGCCATTCCTGTACAGTCTCTGTCATCTGCAGCCAGGGGTATTTTTTATACAGCTTTCTCAATTCCTCCGGCCGGGGTTCGGGGAGTTTTTCTTCTTCTTGAAAAACTTCCCGAAACCGAATCGTCATCTCCGTTTTTCCACATGCCATAATACTGTCACAGGCAAGATAGCAACAGGCTGCTTCTTCCGGTGAAGTACCAAAAGGAAGCACCCTTCCGCCTCCGTCTGCGCCGGAATCTGTCAGACAGATATCCGGTTCTTTTTCTTCCGGCGCTCCTGTCAAAACCATATCCATACACAATATTTCAAGCCATTGTGCCGGCAATTCCTCCTGCGCCGGAATCTCCAGACAGATCTCATACATCTCACCCGTAAGATTATGTGCAAATTCCGACGTCCGCCCTGTGAGCAAACAGCCCGATGCCGTCTGCTCACATTCTATGGAATAACAATGGGTTCCATCACTGATTGACCATGTGCCCGGCAGGGCCGTCTCAGGATATTTCTGTCCGCCGCGTTTTGTTTCCGCACCGTTCTGCGTCCGGCCATCCTCCGTTTCCACACCGTTCTGCGCCCGGCCATCCTCCGTTTCCACACCGTTCTGCGTCCGGCCATCCTCCGTTTCCGCACCGTTCTGCGTCCGGCCATCCTCCGTCCTCGCATAGTGCTGCGTTCTGTCATCCTCAGTTTCCATGCGGTTATTCGTCCTGACGAAATCCACTGCAAAACAAAAGTCCTTCCGGCCATCACACAATCCCCGGAATCGCCACCGGAAAATTGGATGAGACAGCACTTCCACCTCTTCTCCTCCATAGATAAGCCATGCACATAGCCCACGCTGATAAACAGCATATTTAAGCTTGGCAGCAGTCAACTGTATGGCACATGCGGTATGGAAACAAACCGGCTGTCCTCCTTCCTGAAGCGTATATGCCTCCGTACCCTCTTCCAGCCATTTCCCATCCTCTTCTTCAGAAGCCTCTACCAGCAATGCCCCCCTGCCGCCGCCCGATTCCTCCTCGATTTCCGGCACCGCCTGCAAGAACACACGCTCCTGCTTCTCCCATATTCTGCCGAAACGCTTCTGATTCTCATCGGCCATTTCCAGAAAAATATCCATAAGCACACTGCCTGGCTCTTCACTTCCAGGCATATATTCCCAGCCTGTCTCATAGGCAAGCGCCAGCTTTTTTACCCGTATCTGCAAGTTCTCTCTCACCTAAGCCTCCTGTCCGGCGCTTCAGAATCCAACTCCACACTTTCTAACATGCCGCTGCTCTGTCCGAATTCTCCCTGCTTATTCTATAGTGTAACTTCGACCCTTCCTTCTTCTTCCCTTCCCACAATGCAATAAGTAACGGTAATGTGAAGTTCTCCCTGATGCTCCGGCAGCATCTGTGTTTCCACATGAATATCCTGTATCCGTTTTTCCCATAACTGAAGAGAATGAATCACTTCACGGCGAATCATTTCCGTTGTCTGGCTATCCATATTTTCAAATAGAAACTGATGAAGCTTCGTGCCAAAGTCCGGATGCATCCATCTCTCCCCAGGTTCCGTCAGCAGAATAATCTCCACGGACTGTCTGATATTTTCACTGTCGCGGCTTGTCTCCACTCTTCCATATTCCTTCGATATGACAAAGGGAAATCCCCATCCTTCTTCCATGATACCCTCTCCTTATCCCATGTCTGTTTTCCGCACATTCCTTTTCTACATCCACTTTTCTCCACATGACCCTCTTCTGTATCCAATGTTCCCCACGCCTTCCCTCTCTTCCCCGCTGTTCATCTCACATTCCTTGCCTGTCCCACTGTTCTCCACAGCTTCCTTTTCTGTATCCACTGTTTCCCACGCCTTCCCTCTCTTCCCCGCTGTTCATCTCACATTCCTTGCCTGTCCCAC
>CAJUAP010000031.1:1689-23499 GCA_910584435.1 uncultured Acetatifactor sp. | reverse complement strand
CTCCACAGCTTCCTTTTCTGTATCCACTGTTTCCCACGCCTTCCCTCTCTTCCCCACTGTTCATCTCACATTCCTTTTCCGCATCCGCTGTTCCCCACAATTTACTTTTCCTCCGCACTGTTCTCTGCATAATCCTTTTCCAATGCTTCCCATCATACCGCACAAATGAACAAAACTTCAGTTTAAATGTATCATAGCGCCTGACAGTTTCAACGGCCCGCTGCTGTTTACTTTAATCTGCCCCTTTCCCTGAACGGAAATGCCTGTTGCACCTTCAAGCGAAAGCTCCTGTCCTTTCACCTGTACCTTAGTCTTCCCCTGTATTTCCACCGTCTTCGCCTCAACCTTCAATGATTCACACTGTACAATCACTGTTCCGTCTTTTTTCAGTTCCAGACAGCTCCTGCCGCATTCCAGCCGGATGGAAGACTGTGATGTTACCAGAACCTTCTGCTCCTTCTTATCCAACACCATATAATTCTTCTGTTCTTTATCCCCAAAGGAAATCTGCTGCTTTTCTTCGTCAAGCTGCCATTTCATATGCCGGGAGCCGGATATTTCAACCTTCTCTTTTCCCTTTTCTCCCGCAAAAAGCACACTACTTCCGTTCTTTGCCAGGAATGCCTTGGGCGGCTTCTCCTCCTGGCACATATCTTTCACAAACTGGCTGCCCTCCGGGAAACGGCAGCCGGTGACAACGGGATGCCTGAAATCTCCCCCCATAAAGGTCAGCCGCACAATATCCCCCTCTTCCGGCAGAAAAAAAACACCATGATCACGGCCTCCATATCCAGTCAATACGGGGACATTATCAAAGGTGTCCATTTTATCCTTCATAAGCCTCACCTTCACTCTCACATTACCCGCTTCGGTGTCGTCCGAATCAGGCAGAACCGTTCCCCACATATCATAGGCGGCCTGCTGTCCGTCCTGTTCCTGAGAATTCATGTCATAATCCAGGTAATCTGAAATCATATTTTCCTCCTATTTTAAGTTCCGCATCTGCCGCTCCAGTACCATGAACGGCAGATGCTTAAAATTTCCTCTTGACATTTCTTAGCCGGGCTCTTTTCATTGCCGCTTGCGGCAATTTGTTATGACTCTATAGCCTTACACCCTTGACAATGGTTCGATAACCGTTTTCATCCAATAGATGCCGAACCTCTTGTACATAAATCTCACCTGACAGACTTTCTGCAGTTCCATTCACCAACTCCACACAGATACCCGGCAGCAGTTCCGGGATACCAATGGCAGCAGCTTTCATACAGGCACAATTTCCGACCCGTTGATTCATCCGCGCTTTTGCACACTGTTTTGCCTGCTCGCCATTTTCTAACTCCATGTCCCAGAATATCAATTCACACCCCTGGAGCGCCTGTTTCATTTTCTTGGCAAATGGTCCTGATATTCCCGGCCACTCTGCCGTTCCCATCACCTTTTCATCCTTTCTGTTATAACCGCAGATCTGTATTTTCCCTGTCTGCTCCGTCATTGTCACGATTCCCCGAACCTCCTGCAGTCCATATTCCACCCGCAGCTCCAGGGTCTGTGCCCCCTTCCTGCGGCTGTTTTGAAATAACACCTGCCCTCTGCCGCAGATAAATTCATAATCCATACGGGCCGCCAGACTGCACAGCCAGTCATAATGTGTCTCTCCTTTTATCATACAATCCTGATTCATTGCTTCCGGCAGAGGATCAACCTTTTTCTCCTCAATAAAATCCCTGTAGCACTCCGTAGACAAAATTTCACTCAGAATCTGCTGCACCTTTTTGGAACCGGACACCTGGTATACACTGTTCTTCTTCATCAATCCCTTTACATCCAGACAGATCAGCGTATACTCCACGTAACCCTGCATAAAATCCGCCGCCTCCACTTCATGCAGATATCCTAAGAAAATCCGGGAAGCATTGTCGCCATAGCCTGCCTGTATCTCCATTTTCTGCCCCACATCCAAGTATTTTTCCATCTGCAGAAAATTCTGTCCTGAAAACTTATCTGCCCGATAAATCAACACTGCCATATCTGGTTCCATTCCTGTAGAAGAAATCACTTCGGTTCTCTCCAGATAAACGCCGTCTCCTGCCGGTATTTCCTTACCCGAAGCCATCACCTTGACACAGGGATTCTGAAAATTCTGATATTTATCTGCCAGACTTTTACCACTTATTTTCCCCAAAATAATCTTCCTTTCGTCTGTCCGTTTCTCTCACCGTCACAGCCTTGGAACAGTCTCCTTTTCGTCCGTTTCTCTTACTGACACAGCCTTGGATTTATACTGCCCTGATAATCCCTGTCCCTATACGCCTGGCAGGAAGCTTTGCCGGTTCCTGCAGATTTCCCTGAAGCGCCGGCTCCCTCCGCCTTACGATCCGAAGCAATCTCTTCCCCCACATAGAACCCTTCAATGGATATGCTCACCTGCGCCCGGACAGGCTTACCGTCGGGCGCAAACATTGTATATGTCACACTCATATGCCGCAGCATTCCCGCCACTGCAATAGACCCCCAGAAGAAATAGATAAGCTGCGCTTTATTCTTCTTAGTAACCGATGTCTTCTGCCCCTTCTGAGCATCTGCATTTTCAATGATTTCTGTGGTGTTGGTATAAGGATA
The DNA here is from genome assembly GCA_910584435.1 of uncultured Acetatifactor sp. Lineage (GTDB taxonomy): Bacteria > Bacillota > Clostridia > Lachnospirales > Lachnospiraceae > Acetatifactor. The sequence continues at coordinate 20,877 of CAJUAP010000031.1, read as the reverse complement.
TAACTTACGAATTTCTTCCCTTACATCATCATAGGAAGTTTGATACAGATCATTCAGAGTATTATAGAACAAATTGACAGAAAGTGTTGTCAGCCCCTTGTATTTCCTGTGGGATGAACCCTTTGGGGGATACTGCTGCCCCACACTGTTCCCTTTCTTCATCTGTCTGCTCTTCACTCTTCCATCCGCCTGTGACACATCCGATACACCCATGGCTTCCTCGATTGACAGCTCTGCGGGGTTAAACTGCACATAGAATCTTCCCTTCAGTTCCATATGCCCGTCCACATATGGTCCCATAAATGCTTTCTGAAACTCCGCCAATCCTCTCACCTTCCTTTTCTAATCCATTCATGACGGATATGATCTTCTATCTGCTCATAGACCCTCATTGAAACTGCCGACGTCAGCATTCGTTCCAGATTGCCCGTTCCAAACATCTGCTCCATCTGTCTTGCCGCCAGGGAAGGCCGGGACTTATAATAATCCTGCTGCTCCTTCAATTGCTTTTGTACCGCCTCTTTCACAAGAACCCGTACCATTTCCCTGAGCTTTTCCTTTTCCCGTTCCGGACTTGTCTGCTGCTCCGCCTTCCCGTTGCCGCTCTTTGCAAGCGCATATTCCAAATGCATACGGGATGACGTACAGACCCTTTTCACCTGTGTTCTCATATGCCTGCCTATACTTTCATCACATCAAAATCCTCATAGCTGACCTCAAAGCGATCCATGAGAATGCTGTTCTGATCCGCACTCAGCTCACCCACTTCCCAGGATTTTAACAGCAGTCCTGTAAATAAATAGCTTTTCAGCGGAATCCCCAGGTTATCCATTACAATCAGATTTAACGGCCCTTCCAGCCTCTCTCCTGCCATAATGAAGGGATGCTCTGTTCCCCGGCAGGCTCCCTTCTCCATGCGCAGAATTCTCTCACTGCCGCAGAATTTCGGGAAAATATGTATACTGGTATTTAAGCCGCCCTCATGGTAACTTTCCGTTTCCACTGTACGGCTGATACCCGAAACCTTTTGAAATCCCATAATCACATCGTTTAAAAATACCGTAAACCGATAACCGGGAATGGGATCTATCACAGGTAATGACAACTGTCTCATAGTTTTATATGGAAAATACATTGTTCTCCCCATTCACCTTCCTGTTAATTCTATTGATTTCTTTGCAGTATCTTCTTCTGGACAGACCAGGCAGCCTGAGAATCTGCTCTTCTGTCCAATGAAAATAATACCCGATAAAGGAGACTTCCTGAAACAGTTCCTCCCGGCTGGTAACTGTCATTCCCTGGAAGCAAAATTTAAGGTATCGGTAAAATTCTTATTGCAATACGGACATTGCACATGAATCACTGCCTCTTCCGCATTATTTATGGTTTCATACATATTCTGCAGAAAGGCAAAATCTGCAGTAAAAAGCTGTTCAATCACCGCCGGAGTAATATTTTCCACACCCTCTAACCTTGTTATCACCCTTGACAACAAGAGTACCGACATATAATCCCCATTGTCCCTGGCCCCCGGCGCCCTGGCAGCTTCAATTTCATCCAGGGCTGTTGCAAGCCGCATAACACCGTTACGGTGAATATTTCCCTCCTGGTCCATATATCCTTTGGGAAGTGTAAATTCATATTCTCTCTGTAAAATCATCTGCTGTCTCCCTGCTTTCGTTTATCTATGGAATGCACTTCTTCCATGGAATGCACTTCTTCCATGGAATGCACCAAGCAGACCGCTGAACCGTTACTATTTATCCCTGGTCACGCCCTCATGTGCCAGTTCCAATGTCTCTACTGCAACCTCATTGCTGGTTGCATTGAAATCCGGTGCAGTGTATTTCGTCGGCCATGCCGATATAATCGTCCACTTTGCAATTTCCTTCTGCTGATCGTCATGAAGGCTGATTACCACTGTCTTACGGTTAATGGTTCCGCCCTCCACCTCTTTCATCCAGTTATACAGATCCATGGACTGTGTCATGCCCCATTTTAATGTAACATTCCCGTATTTTATCAGGCCGGGCTGTTTGCCCACCGTATTGACCGCGAAATTTCCCTCCCGATACTCAATGGGGTCGGACGAGATATCCGGTGCGCTTACCTCGGAGAAGCCTCCTACCGACTTGCCGTCGATGGTAACTTCATAATTATACTTTTTAAAGGGATATACCATTGCCATCTGTCATTCCTCCTTCCGTCCTACTGCGCGTTTTCCATCTTCTGTGTAATGCGGAAGACCACGAATTCCGCAGGTCTCACCGGAGCTACGCCTATGATACAGATTAATCTGCCGTTTAAGATATCATCCTCTGTCATGGTACTTTTTCCTATATTGATAAAGAATGCCTCATCCGCCGTAGTTCCTGCCAGGGCGCCGTTTCTCCACTGGGTTGTGAGAAATACCCTGATCGTCCCTTCCACTCGCGACCAAAGCATCTCATCATTCGGCTCGAACACCGCCCAGTTGGTATTCACCCGGATAGATTCCTCAATGAAAATAAAAAGCCTTCTGACATTGATATATTTCCAATTGCCGTCGCTGGAACAGGTTCTGGCGCCCCATACCCGAATCCCCTGTCCGGGAAGGGCTCTGATGAGATTTATCCCTTTAGGATTACATTTTGCCTGTTCCGCCTCGTTATATTTTATGGAAAGCCCCGTACAATTGCGCACCACCTCATTGGCCGGTGCTTTATGCACCCCTCTGGTATTATCCGTCCGTCCATAGATTCCTGCCACAGCGCCGGACGGCGGCATAAACACACTGCGTTTTGCCAACGGGTCATAGCACTGCAGCCAGGGATGATACATGGCCGCATAACTGGAATCTATATTCTCCCGGAACTCCTGCAGCGCGGAGACTTCCGTACTGTCAAGGGGCATATCCAAAACGGCAAAACGGTTCGCCATAGTTTCACAGTGGCTGACCAACGCGCTCTGCACAGCCTCATCCGTAATTCCCGGAATTGCCATGATACTTACATCGGACAGTGTCAGAAACGATGCCAGCCCCGTCCTTTTATCCGGCGCACCATCCTTTCCCTGATACATGGCAGCATCAATTTCATCCTGTTTGATATCCCCGTCACTGCCACCTGTCAGCTTCATATCTATGGACTGTCCTTCCCCCAGCAATCCTTCCAGCACATCCGCCGCCAATTGCCCCATGCTCATCTCCACATGTACAAGCTGGGATTTTGCCATCGCATTTTCCACATAATTACTGCGTCCCGGCTGAAAAGAGATACTGCCATACTGTTCCGATACCGTATCATCCCAGACAGTCAGCTCCCATTCCGCAAGATACAGAAATACATCGGATCCCTCTTCCGGCGGATCGGCATCCCTGTTAGGGAAGTTCAGATTTCCGGCTTCTTTCCCCTGCCACTGTAAAGTAATCCTGTTTCCTTCAATTTTCTGCACCCTGCCGAAACAGAAAGGTCTGCCCTTCTCTGCCTGCTGCAGAACAATGATATCTTCTTCCTGCAGACAGGAGGCATCCTCAAGTTCATAGGTAATCGTACTCTGATCCTCCCCCGGCCCCTTCACCCTGGTTCTGTTCTTGGGTGCCAATACGAATGCTGCCGAAATCCCATTGCCCCATGCACCGGGATTTGCAGCTTTGAGAGTCATAAACGGCTCCGCTGTTCCCTGGAGACTGCCCTGGGCAGAAGCAGGACTGCCCTCTTGGTCTGTCTCCTCCCCACATACCCTCATCACATAACAGGAAGAGCCTCCGTTGTTAAAAAACTGTTCCACAGCATAGGGCAGGAATCTCTTATTTCCGTAAATCCGTTCCGGCAGGTAACCTCCAAAACGCCTCTGGTAATCTGCCATGCTGGTAATCAGCACCGGCAGCCCCCTGACCGGCCCCTTCTGTGCCATTCCCACAAATCCCGCTGTGCTGGTGCCCACGCCTTCCATCGCCTTAATACCGGAATCAAATTCTTCCACATATACGCCGGGTGATAAATATTCTGCCATATTTCTCCTTTCTGCCGCCCTAAAACGGCCAAGACATTGATTACCTGTGCTGCTCTTATGAAATGCCGATGCCAGCACATACGCTGAATCCCCTGGAAAGTTTTGTAACAAGTTGAGACAGGCCGCTGAACTGTTACGAAGTTTTCTTATACAAGCACCCTTGGCTGCAGGGGCGTCTGCGCCTGTATGCTTCCCCCATACAGGCACTGCAGTCTGGAATCCATATTAAGTGCTTTTTCCCCCTTAATTTTAACCTTTTCGCTGGCTTCTGTCCATTCCTGCACCGTACAGGGAATGCAAGGAACCGGTGTCAATACTCCCATGGCGGCGGCAGTGGCAGCAATCACCATGGGGTTGGCCGGATTAGAACACATGCCAAAGGGCAGTATGTTCAGCAATGGTATATGATCCGCTGCCGTGGCTGCCGGAAGCATGGAATTCACTTTCTTATCGGGAAGTACCATAAGCGGCACCGGCGCATTTCCAAAACTACACTTTAATAACGTTCCCTGAATCATCAATGGTTTCATTATCCTACTCCTGTTTTCCGTCCCATACTATGGCCATACCATATCATACCTTAACCATTCCGTATCCATACCTTAACCGTCCCGTATCCATACCTTAACCGTTCCGTATCCATACCTTAACCGTCCCGTATCCATACCTTAACCGTTCCGTATCCATACCTTAACCGTTCCGTATCCATACCTTAACCATTCCGTATCCATACCTTAACCGTTCCATATCCGAAGCCTCCAGACTGTCAGGAATTCCCAGGCACAACATGGTAATCTCTCTCCTGCACATTGCTCACTCTGCGCTTTCTTTCGGAACGTATCAGCAGGGGAGCCGCTTTTATGTAGACCGCAGGCTGTAGGGGTTTACTGAAGCTCCCCCACAGCCGTATTTTAAAATCCATATTCTCCCTCAGAAAAGCTATCTGCAGCATTTCCCCGTTTCCCTGTTCCAGCATCGGGTTATCATATACCACGCGGACGATTTCATTCAGCATGACCTGAATCTGTTCCCTTTGTATTCCACCAAAACGATGGGTTTCATTGCAGAAAACCATGTAAGAAAGCTCCACTGCCTTCGGCGGAAAACGCCTTTCCGTGTCGGTAAGCGCCCCTTCCGAAGTCATCATCACAGAGTAATCCTGTATGTCATACAAATAGACGCCAACCCTGAAGTCTGCCTCTTCCCAGGGAGCCGCATACATAATCATATCCTGCTCCCGTACATATGCCGGACAAAGCTTATTTCGGAATAACCCTAACAGGCACTTTCCGGCTTCTAAAATTTCACTGTCTAACCAATCCTGACTGCCGTCCATGAGATGACAACCTCCCTGCTGCGGTTATGCCTGGGGCGTTTTCCTAGGGTTATGGCAATCTGAAATGTCCCGGCCTCCACATTCTGCACAAGCGCCTGCTGCCTGATCTGCCAGTCATCCTTTTTCCCGGCAAATAACTCTTCCTCTCCGCTGAAAAGCTGATACTGGTTCCTGTGATGCTCCCAATATGCTGAAAAGTACACTTCCTGCTTCCTTCCGCACCACATGATTACATCTTCCCCTGGGAATCCATGGGATATCTCTTCCGAATAAAATACCTGTCTCTTGCGGTAATGTTTTGGAATCGGTATCACAGCAACACCTCGGTGAACACGATTTTTCCTGTCTGCCTCCATAAGTTCCCTCACCTGCTGTTTCGTCATAACATCTTCCGGCGGCAAAGGAGGCGGCGGTACGGAAGCACCGGCTCCCGGCGGTGAATACGGCCCCGGAAGCTTTGGTGAAAACGAAGCGGCAGGTGCAGACGAACCCGGAACCGGCGGCGGATACAAAGCCGATGGCGCAGACGCCCCCGGAAGCGGCGGCAGCGGTTTCTGCAGATACCATATACGCTGTAACAGTCTTCTCCAACGGATATCAAGAATACCGTTTTCTTCCGCAATCTGTCTCAGGATATCCTCTTCCCCCGGCAGCACAACGGACATGCGCACATTACTTTCCTGATACTGAGAGAACCTGTAATTACCAGACCCCGAATACTCTTCCGCCCTCAGCCTGGCAAGCGGCACCCAATCCTCGGCCGCTTCCTGTTCTCCTGGGTTCTCAAGATATTTCTTCACCGTCTGATCATATAATGAAGCCGTTTCCACATAAAACTGACAGTCAGGAATCTCTGTCATCCCCATATGCTCTGTAAGAATCTGCAGATGACTGATTTCTATCAGGATTGGCAGAATCCTGTTTTCTTCCGTACAGATTTCCCATTCCCTTTGAAGGCTGCCCGAACATACAACCTGTTCTTCCTCCAATACGGCATATGTTTCACCTGACTGTACAAACAGCGCTCCCTGGAGTTTTGCCGTACCGCGCCATCCAATGCGGATACTTTTATCCGCCGCCCGTATCCACATCCGGAGCTTGAATATACTATCAACAGGAACCACCTTGGGAATCCGCACTGCAAGCGTTACCATCTCGCTTTCATAGAGTATCTTTTCCTCTGTCAGTGCTTCCCCTCTGCCCGCGTTCCTTCGCCGCAGCCTTTGGAATTCTGACTCTCCGAACGCTCTCAGCGTATAGGTTTCCACTATCTTTGCCGGCTGGCTGCACTTCTCCTTCTCTAAAATAGAAGGCTCCGTCTCCACCGCCCTCTCCGCATATTGAATACCGAGAATCATATCCTGTGCCGATTCCGGGACTAATCCTTCAATCTCATGAGGTTCCACCTGTCTGTGCCCGGGCACTATGATAATTCTTCCACAGGAATCTATGGCACTGCCCTGCATAAGATGCAGACTGCCGTCCTTCTCCGTATATATCTCCAGCCCTTCCACAATACCCCAGCCATGAAATTTGCGGTTGATAAATTCCAGCTTACGATTACCGTATTCCTGCTCTCTGATAAAGTCACTGGCACGAAGAAGCTTCCCCGGATAATATGCACTTTTTACAAAGGGAGCATTGATCCCATCATTATCATTTTCCATACAATTCCCCCGGTATTTTTACAATAATTACTTATATTCTACCAATAAATACAAATTTTTTTCATATTTACTATACATGTATAGTAACAAATTGTGAACACTGCCAGCTCTGCTTCTTTCCACCGCTCTCCCCGAAGGAATTTCTCATAAAAAAACATAAAAAAGCTGTACTCCTTTACAGAGTACAGCTTCCCGACTTACTATAAAAATCAATGCTTTCATAAACCTTACAGATATCCGGCTCTCTTATCTAATCGATTACTTGTCTGATCATTTACTTGTCTGATCATTCACTTATCTGATCATTTACTTGTCTGATCATTCACTTATCTGATCATTTACTTGTCTGATCATTTACTTATCTGATCATTTACTTGTCTACTCATTTACTTATCTAAGTCGTAGTCTCATTGATATATATTATTCATTTTCCTCCAACCCCTTATGTTCAGCAAAGTGTGCCTGAATCATGAGCAATTTTTTCTATCCGGGCATTTCCGGCACACTCCCCTACAGCTCATAAGGGGTCATTTGGTACACGTAGTAATTGAGCCAGTTGCTATATAGATTATTACTGTGTGCTCTCCATTGAAGCAATGGCTTTTCCTCCGGGTTGTCATCGGGATAATAATTATATGGAATCTGAATGGGCAGTCCTTTCTTCAAGTCCCTGTGATATTCACTGTTCAAGGTATACCTGTCATACTCCGGATGTCCGGCAACGAAAATCTTCTTCCCCTCTTCCGCAATCGCTAAATACACACCGGCTGCCGGTGATTCTGCCAGAACTGTCAGCTCACTGCAGGCAAGAATGGCATCTGCAGGTGTCTCCGTATGACGGCTGTGAGGCGCCAGGAAAATGTCATCAAACCCCCGCACCAATGGAATCTTGCGGTTCTTCACCCTGTGCTCATATATGCCGAACAGCTTTTGGGGGAGCTGCTTCTTATTAATACCATAATAATGATAAAATCCTGCCTGGGCCGCCCAGCATATGTGCAGCGTTGATGTGACATGCGTCTCGGCCCAATCAAAAATTTCACACATTTCCTTCCAGTAATCCACCTCTTCAAACGAAATATCTTCTACCGGCGCTCCTGTCACAATCATCCCGTCAAATTTTTTATCATAAATTTCATCCAGGGTGGTGTAAAATTTATTCAGGTGGCTGGCCGATGTATTCAAGGACACATGGCTCTTCACATTCATAAAAGTCACATCCACCTGCAGGGGCGTATTGGACAATGCCCGCAGCAGCTGAAGCTCCGTATCCTGTTTCACCGGCATATTGTTCAAAATCAATACCTGAAGTGTACGTATATCCTGATGCATTGCTCGAAATTCATCCATAACAAATATATTCTCGTTTTCTAAGATTTCTTTTGCGGGTAAATCGCTCTGTGTCCTTATCGGCATTTCTATCCTCCTGTTCCCATGCTGCAATACACTGTCTGCATCATACTCCCTGTCGGCGCCATATACTCTGTCGGCACGTCCATGACTGTATTGCTGCTTCTATTCCAGCTTTTATTCCGGCATTTCAAGCCTTTATTCCGGCTTTTCAAGCTTTTATTCCGGCTTCTATTCCATATTGCGCCATGAAATCCTTCTCAGACAGAACAGGCACCCCTAAATCCCTTGCTTTCTTATTTTTGGAGGATGTAGAAGCCACATCATTATTGATCAGACAGGTGGTTTTGCTGGTAACACTCCCTGTAACCTTCCCGCCTTTCTGTTCAATCGCATCCTTTAAGTCATTCCTGTTGGCAAAATACGTAAGCCCTCCGGTAATAACAAAATTCATGCCTGACAAAGTCTGGCTGCCTTCCTCCACTTTGGGAACCTCTATCTGTAGTTCCGCCATCAATGCCTCTATTTTCTGAAGGTTCTCTGCATCCTGCATGTAATTTACGAATGCGGATGCAATCACCTCTCCCACTCCCTCAATGGCGCTTAATGTCTCCACATCGGTCTCCTGCATTCGTTTGATATCATGTTCAAAGTATCTGCACAGCATTTTAGCATTTGCCGCTCCGATGTTGGCAATTCCCAGCCCGTAAATCACCCTGGGCAAAGTAGTATGTCTGGCCCGGTTCACACTGTCAATCAGCTTTTGATAGGATCTTTCTCCAAATCCTTCCATCTCCACAATTCGTTCCCGATGTCGTTCCAGGTGGAATAAGTCAGCAAATTCATGAATCAGCCCCATATCCACGAATTTCTCCAATGTAGCCTCCGATAATCCATCGATATTCATGGCGTCCCGGCTGACAAAAAGCGTAAATGCCTTAATCTGCTTCGCGGCACATTTCTCATTGGTACAGTAAAGGGACTGCACTTCATTCACCTGCCGCACTTCCGTCCTGCCGCCGCATACGGGACAGACTTCCGGTATTTCCACAGTGTCGCTGCCTGTCAGATTCTCCGCTATCTGCGGAATAATCATGTTAGCCTTATACACGGTAATACGATCCCCAATCCCAAGCTTAAGTCCGCGCAGAATACTGATATTGTGTACGGACGCTCTGCTCACCGTCGTTCCTTCCAGCTCCACCGGGTCGAAGATTGCAACGGGATTAATCAGCCCTGTCCGGCTGGCACTCCACTCAATCTCCTGCAATGTAGTTTCCCTGAGTTCATCCGCCCATTTAAAAGCAATGGAATGCCTTGGGAATTTGGCCGTCCGCCCCAGGGATTGTCCGTAAATAATGTCTTCATAGGTCAATACCAGACCGTCGGAAGGGATATCATAGTCTTCTATCTTCTTCTCAAACAGAGAAACCGTATCCAGAATGTCCTCCTCTGTCACCAGATAATGCTCCACCACGTCAAATCCCTGCTCTTCCAGGAATTGAAACTGCGTCTCTCTGGAATTGTTGAAATCCGCCCCTTCTGCACTGACCAAAGTGAATGCATAAAATCTCACATTCCTCTTGGCTGTAATCTCATTATTCAGCTGGCGCACAGAACCGCTGCAGAGATTCCTGGGATTTTTATACCTTGACTCTGCCTCTTCAATCTCCTGGTTGATCTTCTCGAAATCGGAATAGCTGATTACCGCTTCCCCCCGTAAAACCAATTCACCGGCAAAGGGAATATTCAACGGCAGGTTTATGAATGTTCTGGCATTATTGGTAATCACTTCTCCTATCTCACCATTCCCTCTGGTCACAGCCTTCGCAAGCTTTCCCTCCCGGTAGGTAAGCACAATGGTCAAACCGTCCAGCTTCCAGCTCAGAATCGCCTTATGCCCCTGCAGCCAATCCCTGAGCGCCTCCCTGTCCTTTGTCTTATCCAGTGACAGCATGGGGCTCTCATGACGCTCCTTGGGCAATTCTTCCACAGCCTCATATCCAACCGTCACAGTAGGGCTGTTGGCCAGTACAACTCCCGTTTCCTGCTCCAATGTCTGAAGCTCTTCGTACAGTTTGTCATATTCCCGATTGCTCATAATCTCTCTGTCCTGGGCATAATATGCCTTCGATGCCTCATTCAGCGTCTCTACCAGATATTTCATTCGTTTTGCTTTTTCAGACTGCATATTTTCCTGCACACCTCCATCTATTATGCTATACCTGCCTGTATTTCATTGCTCTAACATTGCACTCCACTCATCCGCACAAAATCACCTGCCGGCTCACCAACTGTAACAGTTCAGTTTTCAAAGGGTCAAACCGCAATCCCTGTACAGCCGCTCCACATCCTCTTGACCCAGCTCGCAATATTCCCCCGGCTTCAGGCGGCCCAGTGTAATATGCATGACCCTGATTCTCTTCAGGCTGCGCACCCGGTAGCCACAGGCAGCACACATCCGTTTGATCTGCCGGTTATATCCCTGCGTCAGAATCAACCGGAATGTAAATCGATTCACTTTTTCTGCCTTACATGCTCTGGTGGTGACATTCAGCTCTTTTAAATAAATTCCCCGGGACATTTCCACAAGGAAATCCTGTGTCACCTCCCTGTTTACCCTCACCAGATATTCCTTTTCATGGCAGTTTGCCCCTCTCATCATTGCCTGGATTAAATTGCCGTCATTGGTGAGTAATAATAAACCTTCTGCGTCCTTGTCCAGACGGCCCGCATAAGTCAGCCTGACAGGATATTCTACCAAATCGGATATGATTTTCTCCGCATGTGCATCCTTTTCCGTACAAGTCACTCCCACCGGTTTATAAAATGCCAGCACCACTGCCCTGTCCATCTGCCGGATCTGCTTACCGGACACCGTCACTATATCTCCCTCATTGACGCAGCGCCCCGGCTCCGGCACCTGCCCGTTTACCAGCACCTTTTCCTCTGCAATCAGCTTATCCGCATCTCTCCTGGAGCAGACGCCGCAATGGGCAAGATATTTATTCAACCTCATCTGTTCCACAGCACTCCTCCGTCATTACCGATTTATACTTCACATTGGTAAACCTTGCCATGAGTCCCGACTGCAGACCGCGGGCAAGAATCCTTTGCTCATTTTCTCGCTGCAAATTCCGGCGGCCTGCAGCATAACTTACGTACCTTCGGAATCCCATTGCCTTCCCGTAAACCGGTCTTAGCCATTTTATCCGCTAATTCATTATAATACACATTGGTATGCGCCGCAACCTTCGTAAAACAAATCTCAATATCCTTCCCCCATTCACGCATGGCAAGGGCATACTTACGGGTCAGTTCTGTCTTAGAATTCCACTCGCCCGTAACCCACTTTTCAATTCCCTGATAGTCATAACAGATTTCCACTCTGGTAAAGCCGCTCAGTAAAGCCGTTTTCACAGCATACATAGCTCCCAGCATTTCACCTGTTACATTCCGATGCCGCAGAGACTGCTCATTATCCCCATTGCCGTATTCGGTTTCAACCCGTCCGTCCGATGTGATAAACACACAGCCGAAAGCGTACTTTTTCAGGGAATCATCATAACTGCCATCCACGTATGCCAATAATGTTCCCGGTTCGGGGCACTCTCCCACGCACTCTTTTCTGTCTGCTTTATCTGTATCACTGTCTTTGCCATCCACTCCCCCGGCCTTGCCGGCAGCATGGTTGTCTTTCCTGTCTGCTCCCCCGGCCTTGCCGGCAGCATGGTTGTCTTTCCTGTCTGCCCCCCCGGCCTTGCCGGCATGACGCTCTATCCTTCCGGCCTTTTGTGCAGCAGAGTCTTCCACAGACCCTTTTGTTCCTTTCATATAAGCTTCTGCCTCTTCCAACAGCATAAATCCCTTATACTCCGCGCCGGAATAACCATCCACAGAATCCCTGCATTCCGCCCAGGATTTGAAAATACCTGTTGTTTTCCCCTTTTTTACTGCGTAATATTTCTTACCTGCCATCCCTCATCTCCTATAACACAGCCCGTTTATGTAAACCTTTTATGATTATAACAACTTTTTCCTCAGAATGCAATCAACTCACTAAAAACATGGCTGCATATTTGCAACAGTTCCTTTCAGTTTTTTCCGCGTCCGTGTGCACAAAAAAGCCATAGCCCACAGGCTACAGCCCTTTATCCTTTTGGAGAACCCTTGCCGCCGCTCCATTATCTGTCCTGGCTCACAGGCTGGTAAAACGCAAAATCATTCTTACCGCTCTTCTTCACATGATACATAGCATCATCGGCAAACACCACCAGCTGCTCCATATCCTCCGTATCCTTGGGATAAGAAGCAATACCGATACTTCCGCCCACCTTCTTCTCGCCCCCTGCCAGCTGAAAGGGCTTTGTAAAAATCTGACGGCATTGATAAGCTGTTTTCTCCACAATCTTACTATTGCTGCTTTTCAGAATAATAATAAATTCATCTCCGGCAAAACGGTAAGGAGTCAAGAGGTCAGTACCCATTTCCTTTAACCTTCCGGCAACCTGCTGAAGCGCTTCATCTCCTGCCGTGTGTCCCAGTGTATCATTGATTCCCTTAAAATTATCAATATCTATCATCATTATCGTACATGGCTTTTTCGAGTCAATCTGCTCTTTCAAATCAGCCATAAATTTACTCCGGTTGGGAATTCCTGTCAGAAAATCATGCTGTGAGGCAGACTCCAGAATTTTACCTGTGGCCTGAAGCTGCTCCATGAGCTTTCTGCGTCTGCAGTTATCAAAAGTCACCCAGCCGATAATCACAATCAAGGCCCCCACCAGTACAACCCCCGGCACCAGCACCTCTCTGTTCTTTTGAATAAAGGATTCTTTTTCATTTACAATTACGGTTTCTTCCGGCAGCACTGACAACCGGATATTGAACTTCTCCATCACATCTGCATCGACACAGTACATCGTGGGACTGTCCAGAATTTTCCCCATGGATTCCTCGCCCCTGCCCATGATAATCTGGCGTGCAAGCTGTGCGGCAAGTTCCCCTGATTGATACATGGATACCACATTACCTCCCAGAAGGCCGTCTCCGATACCTCCCTCCACCATACGCAGTGCAGGTACATTGGCATAATCCGCAATCAATTTAATTGCCTCCGAACTCGTATACCTCTTACCATCCGCACTTTCTGTCATAGTAATATAGATTAAGATACTGTCATCACTTACACCTTTTAAAGCCAATTTCAAGCGCTGCGTAGTAAGCTGAGAAGAATTAATCTCCAAAAGCTCTAATCCGGCATAGTTTTCCATGAACTGCTGAAGTCCCTGCCTTACCGCTTCTCCTGTAATGGTATCGTCCACAATTGCCACTACCTTTTTGGCAGAAGGATTAATCCGCAGACCTAATTCAATATTCTTCTCCACCGAAAGAGTCTCTATAACACCAGTCACCAGAGGCTCTGCAACCGCCCTCTCAGCCAGAGCCACACTGTTCACACCCTCAAACACTAACGGGATACCGTCAAACAATTCCTCCCGATAATCCAAAGCAAACTGCAGTGCAGCATCATCTCCGAGAATCACTACATCATAGGGTTCAACCTTGGAGAGACGGTAAGCCAGTCCGTCGTGAAACAGCCTTAATGATTCCGCGTCATCCACACGTTTGGTATCCATAAATTCATAATCCAGCACAATACTGTTTCCCAGGCCGTCAATGATGCCTTCCACCTGAATCTGGACAGTGTCCCATGCATAGGAATAGGAACTGATAAACAACACGCGGTCCTGCGAATGTTCCGCCTCTGCAGCCCTGCACGTGAATCCGCCCCTGACAAATAACAGCAGACAAAAAATATGTAATAAGTACAGAAATGATATGTGTCTCCTCAACTTTGCCATTTACTTTTCTCCCCCATAAAAGCCAGAACAACCTTGTCATTTTGTTGCAGCCGGAACCTGCCTTCGATCAGACAAACAATGTCCGGCCCTTCTGACAAATTTCAATCATTATGTCCAAAAATCTAATGCCGAAAAGATAGATTCAGGTAATTATAACATAAAACAAGGTACTATAGTACTATTTTACCACTTTTTTGCATATATTCAAGATGTAATCAGGAGAAAAAATATATCTTTTACTCAAAGAATGCAACAGTTCAGACAAATCACGGCACTGTTACCGAAGAGTTATAATATGATCCGAATGTATCTTATTCCACAATTCTACAATATGCTGAATGTTCCTTAATCCCCAGGCTCTAACTTTGTTCTCCATACCGGAAGACAGCTCTCCTGCCAGTACATCCATATCAGGAATTGAAAGTGATATACTGTAATCTGCATCAGAGATATGAAAATGGGGAACCTTATGATTTTTTTCATTAAAGCGAATTTCAAACTTACACCCTATATCACTGATGTAAAAAGAATTTTTATCCCATATCTGCATGATTCCGGCCTGGCTTAGATGCTCTTTTAATGCAGCCAGTTTATCTGCATTACGAACACTGCATTTTCTGCCGTTTCTAAGCAGCTCAAGGTACATCTCCCCATATGCACTATGTAAAAAGGAAAAAAGAATTCCGTCTCTTTCACAGGTTTCAGTAATGCAATTAGGAATTTCCCCGATTGTACAGACATATTGTACATCCTCACATGTTGCAGCCGAATCATTCCAATATGGCTTACTGTCAGACAGCTTATGAAGATAAACCTTAAATTTATTTACCACAGGGTCTCCCTGCATCTTTAAAATATCAGCAAGAGAATACTGTTTTGTAATCTTACGCTTATATGTACTATACATCCTGGGAACCAATTCTGTTACAGGAAATGTAATGTATATTTCCACTGCTGCATTTCATTGAATCAGCCAATTTCGTGTCCGTCCCCCATTGGCGCTCCAAACCCTTTTCACTGATTCTAATGCCCGCTTCTTCTGCGCCGTTGCTGACGGATATCGTAATAGCATCACTCTTAGTATTAAAATTTCTGGCCTCTCTGAAATCCCCAATAGAAACAAACGGACCATTCAGTCCATAATAGCTGTCCAGATTTTGAATGAATAGCAGCAATCCCTGCAATGTAGTAGATTTTCCCGAAGAATTTGTCCCTGTAAATAAATTCAGCTTTCTGCAATTAATTTTCAATTCATTGACGCTTTTCAGCGATTCAATTTTCAACTCTTTTACCATGCAGTTCCTCCAATATTTCATCAGCCATCTTATAACGTATCTGTACTTTCTGCCAGCTGTCGCGATGATTTCCTATAGCATCCTGAAACAGGGCACTTTTCTTCATTTCATCAACTTTCTTTCTAATATACTTCCTGCGGGGCAAATCCGTTTCTTCCAAACGGGAAGCCATATGCATTAACACTTCAAAAATATTCATATTAACAGGACTTCTTGTACCGTCTCTCCGCACCATTCTAAAAGCATTCTCACCAAAAAAAGTACAGGAATTTCTCAGGCTTTTCATGGTCATATCAAATAACGCGGCTACGTCCACAGTCATCATCATATTGATATGTTCCATTGCCAATCCTAACAATTCGTCAATATCATTTTTGTATACATATTTCTCATTATCCGCCTTAATCTCTCCATAAAAATACAGCTCAAATGCTAAAAATCTTAATATCAGGTATTTATCTTTCATTCTGGCATTTTTCTCAAACGCATTCTCCGTTGCCTCTGCAAATTCACCGGTTTCCACAATTTGGTTTAAAAGCTGTGTGGATTTCCCCTGATATAAAGCATTTCTGATTTCCTGCTTATTTAACTGCGTCCCGGCCCTGTTCACCCTGTCAAAAATATCAAATTTGATTCTGTCGGCTGTGGGCGGTTGAATCACATGCGCCTGCAATTGATAATCCTCAATCTGCGACTGCACCACAGGGGACAAATCATCAAATTTTTTTCCATTTAACTCATCTAATACTTTTAATCCTCTTAACGGCCACTTATTAGACATAAACTCAAATAAAGCAGTCAGACGCTGCCTTCCGTCAACAACAATCAGCCTGCCCAGTTTATCCTGATTGAAATAGAAAATAGGCAGAGGCAGCCCCATCAATATGCTTTCCACAAGCTCCGCCTTTTGTACGGGTTTCCAGACGCTTTCTCTCTGAAAATCACTGTCCAGAATAATTTTTTTGTTTCGCTGTCATACTTTCTTTTTAATTCATATACGGTATAAAAACCATGTTCCACTTTAATATTATACATCGGATATCCGCTTTCTTTGGCTGATAATGCCGCGCCAAGGTCATCTTCCCCGTCAAGCATCACTTCATCCATAATGTTCTCATCTTTTGAATAATTTATTCCTTCTGCCTTAAACATATGTAATCCTCACTAACCATCCGCTGAATTTCAAACACTATTATATTTTAACATTTTGGGCATTTCCGCATCTGCATATTTACGTATTACCACTATCATACACTAAACAATTTAAAATAGCTATCCTGAAAATTTGTTCACTAAAGGTTTCTTTGGACGGTAAGAGTAAGTGAACAGAACAGTAACCTTTTGGGTCCGTATACAAAGAAAACCCCACAGGCATTTCAGCTGCCTGCGGGATTTTAAATATTGTTTTTCTGTCTATTTGTATACTATACGAGTTACTGTTCACTTCGTTCTCAGTAACCTATACGATGCCCTGTGCTGTCATGGCCTCGGCAACCTTCAGGAATCCGGCAATATTTGCGCCCGCAACATAATTCCCCTTCATGCCGTATTTCTTAGCAGCATCATCCAGGTTATGGAAGATGTTTACCATAATGGACTTCAATTTGGAATCAACCTCCTGGAATGTCCAGCTTAAGCGTTCGCTGTTCTGGCTCATCTCCAGTGCTGAAGTTGCAACACCGCCCGCATTGGATGCCTTTCCGGGACAGAACAATACATCATTCTGCTGGAAATACTCTGTTGCTTCCATGGTTGTAGGCATATTAGCGCCCTCTGCCACTGCAAAACAGCCATTGGCAACCAAAGTCTTCGCATCCTCCAGATTCAGCTCATTCTGGGTCGCGCAGGGAAGCGCAATATCACATTTCACGGTCCATACACCCTTGCCCTCATGATATTGTGCACTGGGTCTTGCCGCAGCATACTCTGTCAGCCTTGCACGTTTTACTTCCTTCACTTCTTTTAACAATGCCACATCTATTCCGTTGGGATCATAAATCCATCCTGTGGAATCAGAACAAGTCACCGGTTTTGCCCCCAGCTGCTGTGCCTTCTGGATCGCATAGATTGCCACATTGCCCGCACCGGATACCGCCACAATCTTATTCTTAATATCTCTACCGTTACAGCTTAACATTTCCTCTGTCAGGTACAGCAGACCATAACCTGTTGCTTCTGTCCTTGCCAGGGAACCGCCGTAAGAAAGTCCCTTACCTGTAAGCACACCCTCATATAAACCTGTCAGTCTCTTATACTGACCATACATATAACCGATTTCCCTTGCACCTGTTCCGATATCGCCTGCGGGAACATCCGTATCTGCACCGATATATTTATGCAGCTCAGTGATAAAGCTCTGGCAGAACGCCATAACTTCCCTGTCTGATTTTCCCTTAGGGTCAAAATCAGAACCGCCTTTACCGCCGCCGATGGGAAGGCCGGTCAATGAATTCTTGAAAATCTGTTCAAAACCCAGAAATTTGATAATACCAAGATTTACGCTTGGATGCAGTCTCAGGCCGCCCTTATAGGGACCGATTGCGGAGTTGAACTGTACACGGAAGCCATTGTTCACCTGCACCTGCCCCTTGTCATCCACCCACGGAACACGGAAAATCAACTGTCTCTCAGGTGTCACGATTCTCTCAAGCAGAGCATCCCTGCGATACTTCTCTTCATCGGCTTCGATTACAACACGAAGAGACTCCAGAACCTCCTTCACTGCCTGATGAAATTCAGGCTGTGCCGGATTCTTGGCAACTACCAATTCAAATACCTCATCAACATACGACATTATAATGTCCTCCTTATCTTTATCGCTACATGTGCCACACAAGCTTCTCAAACAGCTTCAGACAGCTGCCGGAGAGCAGATGAATACGTACAAAAAGGACGGGCAGGAAGTCATGCCCTCATATGACACCGTAATCCTCAAGTAATTATAACCCGTATGCCGCAAATTCTCAACTCACTTTAATTCACTAAACTGTAAAAGTTTTCAGCAGTTTTTTATACAACATGCACAATACAGCACTGCTCCTGCTGTCCGTCTCCGGCTACAGATATTCTTTTAAACACGCAATGTTGGTCTGCTCAAAATCAATCAGCTGCCTGGCAAGGGCCACAGATTCCCTCCCTGCATTTTCGTGATGCTTCAGAACCTTTTCCATTTCAAGAATACCATTATTGTTTTCTTTAATCATCAATTCTGCCAGATGTCCTGTACTGGTGTTAAGCATTGTATTATAATGAATTCCTGTCTTCAACAGGGCATCCGATAATGCATTGCCCTGATAGCGTTCTGCTTTTGCATTCATCAACTGGCGGCATGCCTCATTATGAAGCTCTGAATATCTGATAGACTGCCTGGAAATCTGCAATGCAAGATCATCATCATATACTTTACCCGAAATAGTGTCAATTGCTTTCATTGCCGTATCTGTATTTCTCTGTATCTCCCTGTATATAGCCGCTTCGTGTGATGTCATATATATGTTTCCTCCATTTTAGTTCCGTATATAAGCATGACACACCCCTGTCTTAGAAGAATCAGCGCACACCAGATGCATGTGTGCACTAATTCTTCTGGGTGTGTTATGCTCATATACTGTTTTTTAGTTCCGTATACAAGCATGACACACCCCTGTCTTAGAAGAATCAGCGCACACCAGATGCATGTGTGC
>CAJUAP010000031.1:0-1589 GCA_910584435.1 uncultured Acetatifactor sp. | reverse complement strand
ACTAATTCTTCTGGGTGTGTTATGCTTATATACTGTTTTCCGGTTCTGCAGAATGCTGTTTCATGCAGAAAAGCCTTCTACAGCATTTCTCTGTAAAAGGCTTCCCACAATATCTTATTTTTATTCAATTATTGACTGACATATTCCGCTTTCACATAAGCAACTCTGTCTTCAAATTTCACCTTACACCAACCGTCTTCATTGGCCAGAAGCTCCAAAGATTCTCCTGCAATCAGCACACCCAGACTTTCCGCTTCCAGACTGGCCGCTGTTCTAATCTTAACATTTTCAATGGCAGTCACCCGGCCGATGACTTCCTGGCCGCCTGCGGATTCTTCCATCTGCAGAAATTCTGACTTAATATATCCGTCATTCCCTTCGTAAATGACTTTCGTCCAGCCGTTCAGCAGTACTTCCTGTACCTGAATCCTGGTACCGCCTGTTATTTTCCCTAGCTTATCAGCCTGTTCGCTGTCAGACATTCTGACATTGACCGTTGTAGTCGCACTCGCGTACTGAGGTCCCAGATCCTCTGCCGGTGCGGCAGGTTCTTCCGGTACATCGGGCTCATTTACCTCTTCCCCCTGATTACCTTCCTGTCCCCCTTCTTCCGGTCCCTGCACTACCAGCGCCGAGCCAACCGCTACATCCACCTGAGAACCAAGTTCCCTCAGATAAACCCAAAGCTGAGGATTACTCTCTATCATATCATTATATTCTGCATTGACACGATTATTAAATTCTACCGCATCATCCTGCAGTGTCACTGCTGCAATATACTCTTTCTCTTCTTCCGTAAAGTTATTTTCATTCTTAATATACAGTTTTCCTTCCCCGTCTTCACAGATATAAAATACTTCATATCCGGGGAACTCTTCCTCATGATTTACAAAACAGACACGATAGTATACATACGCAATTGTACTGCCCTCTACAAGTCCGGGTTTCGTATATATTTCCACAGACGGGTAATGATCCAGATACTTTGCTGTCTCCATATAACGCAGCAGATCATTCTCGGAAAGTTCATCATAAATACTGTTCAGCGTATCTTCATCACCCATAGCACACGCATTATAATAAGTAACAATCAGCGTATAAATATCACTGTTTTCATTCTGCATCAAAGGAACTACTTCCGACACCTTTTGAATCGAATCCGTTTCCGTTTGGGAATCCGGAGCAGCAATTACTTCCACTGACTGGGGTGTATCTGTCACTTCTGTCTCAGGTGCCATCACCATAGGCATCGGAGATGCCGCGATAACCGGTTCTTCTGCATTTGCCCTTGTTCTGTTGGCATTTAACCCCACAGACACCGAGACAGCCACAACTGCTATTACAGTAATCGGAAATACAATTTTAGTGTGTCCCAATATAAAATCCAGAAATGCGTCTACTTTATCTTTCTGCATAAACTACACCTTTCCTTCAAATCAATCTAACGGTTTCCATTCTGCAACCCCCACCTGCACATAATATATTTTCCCCTGGATTGCCCGCAGAAAAAAAAATAACTCAAGGTGATGTAAAGTGCATCCGACAGGAATCGAACCTGCATTAAAGGCGTCGGAGGCCTTCGTTCTATC
>CAJUAP010000030.1 GCA_910584435.1 uncultured Acetatifactor sp. | reverse complement strand
TCTGCACAGACACTCTTGCATAAGATAACTTTGCTGAAGGTCTGGTATCCTTCTGGGCATTTCTCTCTCTCTTAATTTGACTTCTATGTCCCTTAGCCATAGATCCATATCCTCCTTATCTACTACCTGGCTTCAAACTTCTACCCTGCCGCGCTGAAATCCTGGCTGCTTTCATATGTCTTCATGCTCCATATGATTGCCGTGACACACGTCCACAGGGGTTTCGGCTGCAGCAGTTACCTTACCTTTGATTTCTTCTCATCCTTGCCGTGGCCGCGGTAGGTTCTGGTTGCAACAAACTCTCCCAGCTTATGACCAACCATGTCCTCGGTAACATATACAGGCACATGCTTTCTGCCGTCATGAACTGCAATTGTGTGTCCTACAAAGGAAGGGAAGATTGTAGAACGACGGGACCAAGTCTTGATAACCTGCTTCTGCCCTGAAGCATTTAAAGCATCTATTTTCTTCAACAGGCTTGCGTCTGCGAAAGGTCCTTTTTTAAGTGATCTAGCCATTTTTTTTCCTCCTGTTTTTATACAAAACATTTACTTACTTGATTGCCCTGCCATCACGTCTTCTCACGATTAACTTGTTAGAAGCCTTCTTGGACTTGCGGGTCTTAAGACCTAATGCAGGCTTGCCCCAAGGTGTGCTGGGACCCGGACGTCCGATACCTGTCTTACCTTCACCACCGCCATGAGGATGGTCGTTGGGGTTCATAACAGATCCGCGTACTGTAGGACGGATACCCATATGACGCTTACGGCCTGCCTTGCCAAGATTAATCAGATTGTGATCGGCATTGCCGACAATACCTACCGTAGCACGGCACACAAGAGGAACCATTCTCATTTCACCGGAGGGGAGACGCAAAGTAGCATATTTTCCTTCCTTTGCCATCAGCTGTGCGCTGTTGCCCGCAGAACGAACCAGCTGGCCGCCCTTGCCGGGGTATAATTCTATATTGTGAACCTGAGTACCTACCGGAATCTCGGACAGCGGCAGACAATTGCCTACTCTCACTTCCGCATGAGGGCCGTTCATGATTTTCATTCCGTCCGTCAGCCCCTGAGGTGCAAGAATATATGCCTTTTGTCCATCTTCATAACAGATTAATGCAATATTCGCGCTTCTGTTAGGATCATACTCAATACCAATCACCTTTGCAGAAATGCCATCCTTATTCCTCTTAAAATCTATCATTCTGTATTTTCTTCTGCTGCCGCCCCCATGATGCCTCACGGTAATCTTGCCCTGGTTATTACGGCCGGCATTTTTCTTCAGAGAAGTACACAGGCTCTTCTCCGGAGTCTTCTTGGTAATTTCAGAGAAGTCAGAACCTGTCATATTCCTTCTGGAAGGTGTATAGGGATTATATTTCTTGATTCCCATTGTTGTCTTATCTCCTTTTCTTCGATTCTTTGCGCGGCGGAGGCTTCACACCGCATACCTAAATCATCCTGCCTTTGTTCTGCAATCCTTACAGTCCGGGATTATCTCAATCTCCATATCGTCCTCTGTAAGCTTACGCAGCAGTTCCGACAGCCTCTGCCGCGGGTCTGAACTGTTACAGACGACTTACAGTCCCGGATATATTTCAATCTCTTTGCTGTCCTTTGCAAGCTGCACAATGGCTTTCTTGGTCTTCGCTGTCTTGCCCACAACCATCCCGCGTCTCTTCGTCTTGCCCTGACAATTCATGGTGTTGACGCGCTCCACCTTCGTGCCTTCAAACATTTTCTCTACAGCTTCCTTGATCTGGCTTTTGTTTGCCTCCGGATGAACCAGGAAGGTATATTTCTTATCGCCCATACCCGACATGCTCTTCTCCGTAAGCACCGGTTTGAGGATAACGTCATAATATTTAATATCTGCCATTACGCATACACCTCCTCGATCTTAGCAACGGCATCCTTGGTCAGCACCACCGTCTTAGCCTTCATAACGTCATATACATTAACTGAATTTGCCAGAATAGTATCCACACCTGCCATATTTCTTGCAGACATAACAACATTGGCATCATTCTCGGCAATCACCACCAGTCCCTTCTGCACCTGCAGATTATTCATGACAGCAACGAAATTCCTGGTCTTAATCTCATCAAATTTCAACTCGTCAACAACAATCAGTCTGCTGTCCTGCACCTTGCTGGTCAGCGCGGATTTCAGAGCTGCCCTCTTTTCCTTCTTATTCATCTTAAAGGAATAATCTCTGGGAACGGGAGCAAATACCACGCCGCCGCCTTTCCACTGAGGCGCTCTGGTTGATCCCTGTCTCGCATGACCGGTTCCCTTCTGTTTCCAGGGTTTTCTGCCGCCGCCTGACACCTCAGAACGCGTCTTCGCCTTCTTGGTTCCCTGACGCATATTCGCAAGATGCTGTACAACTGCCATGTGTACCAGATGTTCGTTAATTTTCACACCGAACACGGCATCGCTTAATTCCATTGTACCAACTTCCTTGCCTTCCATATTATAAACAGATACGCTTGCCATCTGATTGGCCCTCCTTTCGCTCTATTCTTAACATTCAACCTTGACGGTCTCTTTGATGGTGACTAACCCCTTCTTGGGTCCGGGTACGGAACCCTTCACCAGAAGCAGATTCTTGTCCGCATCCACTCTTACCACCTCAAGGTTCTGGATTGTAATTTTCACACAGCCCATATGTCCAGGCATTCCCTTGCCCTTGAACACACGGCTGGGAGAAGAACATGCACCGTTGGAGCCCTGGTGACGATGGAACTTTGAACCATGCTTCATCGGTCCTCTGTGCTGTCCCAATCTCTTAATTGCGCCCTGGAAGCCTTTTCCTTTTGAAATTGCAGAAGCATCCACCTTATCGCCCGCTGCAAAAATATCTGCCTTAATCTCAGCGCCCAGGCTGTATTCGCCCGCATTGTCAAGCTTAAATTCCCGGATATATCTCTTAGCGCTTACACCCGCCTTCTTGCAATGGCCTGCGATAGCCTTATTCGCACCATGCCTGTGGATTACTTCCTTTCTGCCGCCGGCATCCTTATTGACAATCATTTCCTTCTTGTCAACGAAGCCCACCTGCACTGCGCTGTATCCGTCATTTTCTTCCGTCTTAACCTGAAGAACCGCACAGGGTCCGGCCTGAAGCACAGTTACCGGAATCAAAGTACCATCTTCAGCAAAGATTTGAGTCATTCCGACTTTTGTTGCCAAAATTGCTTTCTTCATTTTTCCTCTCTTTCTGCCTGTAAGGCATTATCTGGCTGCTGCCTCTTGCAGCAGCTTCTACATAGCGGACCACCCGGTTACCGTTGCGCCGCAACCGCCGGAGATAACAATCCAGGCTGTCTGCCGGACCGTTACTTTCCAAAGCACGTCTCACACATGAACTCCGCGCCCGTGTTCATACGTCTAAGTAGAGGTTTTGTTTTACTTTTTATTCTTCATTTTTATGTCAATGTACACACCTGCAGGCATCTCCAGTCTCTGCAATGCATCAACTGTCTTCTGGGTGGGTGCAATGATATCAATCAGTCTCTTGTGTGTCCTCTGCTCGAACTGCTCTCTGGAATCCTTATACTTGTGTACGGCTCTCAGAATCGTTACAACTTCCTTTTTCGTAGGAAGAGGCACAGGGCCGCTCACCTCAGAGCCTGTCTTCTTCACAGTTTCAATAATCTTCTTCGCAGACGCATCCACCAATTGATGCTCATAAGCCTTTAGTGTAATTCTCATTACTTGACTTGCCATAAAAAAAGTCGCCTCCTTTTCGCACTTTTAACGAAATGAAAATTCTCATTTTCATTTTAGTACGACAAGCGGTGACTGTACACTCTACCGTGTGTGTCCTAAATTCTTACGCAACTTCTCCGAACCATGACCTTACACGTCCGTTTCTACATTATTACTGTAGACGCTCATTGGGTACAGTGACTTGTCGTCAGTTTCCTAACTTGACATTCGCTCCACGGAAAACCCGGTCATCATTTCTAACAGCCGGCAACCTCGCGCTTCACAGCTATCATGTCACAGCAACATATAGTATACATGGTAATTTCTAAATTTGCAATAACTTTTTTATCTTTTTTTCCAATTCTTTTTCTGAACGCCTGATTATAAAGCAATAATTTATGCAAAATATACAAGCAGAAACGTTTTGCCATTTATTTCTTGTAATATTCACCATCTTTTTACATTGTATTCATACATTGTTCATATTTAATTGCTATAATTCTTAATATCAAAAGCAGCAAATATTTGTTAAAATAATACAGCTTATAAGAATGATTTTTTCATAATAGCCCGGAGGCTGAGAGGTTTCCGGGCACTCCTCATTTTAGACAGCCGCCGCTTATTTTCATCCCTCACGGCTCCTCTTCATTTTTCTCTTCGCTCTCCGCTGATTGCAAGAATTTCATCATTTAATTTCCGCATTCTGGCATCTAAATCCGACACCATTTTTGCACATTCAACCAGTTCATCCTTGATATACTCAGGCGCGTCTCCTTCAAATTTATAATGAATCTTATGCTCAAGGCTTGCCCAGAAATCCATTGCCACTGTCCGAATCTGAATCTCAACCTTCGTATCCTCTATGACCCTGTCCGACAGATATACCGGAACCGTCACAATCAAATGATAGCTCTTGTAACCGCTGGCCTTGGGAAAAGTGATATAATCCTTAACCCGTAATACCTTGATATCCCGCTGTGTCCTGATCATATCGGCAATTCTGTAGATGTCGGAAGTAAACGAACATATGATACGAATGCCGGCAATATCATTAATGTACTTTACCATATTGTCTATGGTGGATTCATATCCGTCCCGCTTCAGCTTCTTCACAATACTCTCCGGAGTCTTGATACGGGCTTTGATATGTTCTATAGGATTGTACTGGTGTACATGCTGAAATTCATCGTTCAATATATCGATCTTGGTTTCAATCTGTCTGAGCGCCGCGGTATAAATGAGCGTTACTTCTTTCCAGCTGTCAACACCGTCCCGATCCTCCCGGTAATCATCCTTCAATTCCATTTCTGCTCCTTTGGCTATATTGTACTTTTGATCATGTTCATGTATATGTAATAAAAATTGTCCGAATTCCGTATACCATGGCATCAAATCATTACGCCGCGATATCAGAGCATTATACCATGGTATCAAATCATTATACCATAAATATTTGCACAAATGTATATTATCCACAAAAGTTAATCCTTTTTTAAGAAGATAGATTGATAAAAACCATACCTTTTATATATATGAGCATTGCTGCATAAAAATACCTGTATACTGCCATTTTTATTTCTGCTCAAATGACTTGCTTTTATGGAAGAAATCTATTATGATTAACCATGAATCTCACCGGATGAGAACAGGCATAACAGAATCGACTACGGGACATAACACAGGCATGGCCTTATCTAAGCTGCCATTTTGACGTTATGACACCAGGAAAGGACAATCACATGTTTCGTTTATGGGCAAGAACTTTCAGGGATAATCATATGCTGCAGGACACCTGCATTACAGATAACAGTACCGATACGCGCACACATAAAGTATTTCACGCCCTGGACGAAGTGTGTTATCAATTTGATCTGGGAAAACCTATCTGGCTGGACAAAACCATATCTGAATTCAAGCGTCATCGCAAAGCCCGCTTTACACAAGATAATTTTATTGAGACAATAGATTTTGACTATCTGGAAATTCAAGTAATAGAGGAAGATTAGTATTGACTTTTTCTCAATAAGGGTATAATATCATTCTATCACATAGTTTCCAAAACCACTTGTCATATTTCTGATATCGATTATATAGTTTTACAAACCTGATTTCTATTCAGATGATACTTGTAACAGTCCGGCTAAGAAATGTCAAGAGGAAATTTTAAACAGTCTCGGAACGGAAGCCTCCGGGAGAATTATCAGATGCACCCCTTTGCAGCTGAAAATTTCTCCCCCGCAAGCGGGCTGGAGTGGAGAGACGGAACTTTAATCAGGAGGTATTGATATGCAGATTACAATAAGAGAACCGGGAAGCGCAATAACACATTTTATCGGCATGATGCTGGCCATATTTGCCGCCATACCGCTATTGGTCAAGGCAGGATTATCCTCAACTTCCATGAGCCTCGGCGCCATGACAGTCTTTATGGCCAGTATGATATTGCTTTACGGCGCCAGCGCCGCATACCACTCGGTGAATCTGACCGGAAAAGCCCTGCGTGTTTTCCGCAAGTTAGACCACATGATGATATTCGTATTAATTGCAGGCTCCTATACGCCTGTCTGCCTCATTGTACTGGGCGGCAGCCTGGGCTATGCACTGCTTGCGCTGGTATGGGGTATCGCTCTGGCCGGCATGATTATTAAAGCCTGCTGGATCACCTGTCCAAAGTGGTTCTCTTCCGCCATTTACATTGCCATGGGCTGGGTATGCGTTCTGGTATTCGGCAGGTTACTTGACACCCTGGCTCCCACAGCATTCCTATGGCTTCTTGCAGGAGGTCTTCTCTATACGGCGGGAGGTATTATCTACGCGCTGAAGCTCCCTATATTTAATTCCAGGCACAAGGATTTCGGCTCTCATGAAGTATTCCACCTGTTTGTCATGGCCGGCAGCATATGCCATTTTATCTTCATGTATATCTATGTGGCTTAGACTGACTTTTTTCATTTCCACAAACAGGCAGCCAAATCAGAGCCTGCTGCTTCAGCGGCATTACATCCTTGACCTGGCTGTTTCGTATTCTCACACTTCCCGTCATGCCGACGCAGCCGGCACAAACAATATGCGAGAAGAATGCCAAGCGAGCTCGTTCGCCTGGCATTCTTCAATGTGAGCAGGCGCTGCTCTTGCGCCGTAGAAAATCTTCGCGAAGCGGCCTCTGCCGCAAGCGATTAGATTTTCTTCTCACATTCGTATCCATTGGGGTTGTTTTTCTGCCATCTCCAGGAGTCCTCACACATTTCCCTGATGCCATACCGGGCTTCCCATCCAAGCTCTTTCTTCGCAAGGCTTGCATCGGAATAGCAGGTAGCAATATCCCCTGCACGCCGCTCCTTGATGACATAAGGAATCTTAACCCCTGTGGCTTCCTCGAAATTCTTCACAATATCCAGTACACTATATCCCACGCCCGTACCCAGATTATAAATCTTTAACCCGGCCTTTTCTTCTATTTTCCGCAATGCTTTCACATGTCCCACCGCCAAATCCACCACATGAATATAATCGCGGACGCCCGTTCCGTCATGGGTATCATAATCATTGCCGAATACTCCCAGCTGCGGAAGCTTTCCCACTGCCACCTGGGTAATATAGGGCATTAAATTGTTGGGAATTCCGTTGGGATTCTCCCCTATGGTTCCACTCTTATGTGCTCCAATGGGATTGAAGTAGCGAAGCAGAATCACATTCCACTCCGGGTCAGCCTTCTGAATATCCGACAGTATCTGTTCCAGCATGGATTTGGTCCAGCCGTAAGGATTGGTGCACTGTCCCTTGGGGCATTCCTCGGTAATGGGAATCACCGCAGGGTTGCCATATACCGTAGCGCTGGAAGAGAATATGATATTCTTCACGCCATGTTTCCTCATAACATCCACCAGGGTAAGGGTACCGGCAATATTGTTCTCATAATATTCCCAGGGCTTCTGTACGGATTCCCCCACTGCCTTCAATCCTGCAAAGTGAATCACCGCGTCAATATGCTCCCTGGCAAACACCTGCTCCAAAGCCTCCCTGTCCAGAATATCCGCCCTGTAAAAAGGAACCTGCTTTCCTGTAATTGCCTCCACACGCTGCAGGGACTTCTCACTGGAGTTGCACAAATTATCCAACACCACAACATCATAGTCAGCCTGCTGCAGTTCCACCACCGTATGACTGCCGATAAAACCGGCACCTCCTGTAACCAATATCTTCATAACGCCCTCTTTTCCGTACAGCGTCCGGCCCGCCTGCCGCGCCGCACTAACTATTTGTTTTCTGTTAAATACAGAATAGCGGAATATCCGCATTTTCTCAATACTTATTTGTTATGAGAAACTGTCAAAATGTTATGATGTCTTCCCACATAGTTCTCACAGTTCCAGCCCGGCAAAATAATCCGCTCCCTCCGTCTGCCTTTCCCGAAGTCTCATAAAGAATGCTTTCATTTCAGGATACCCTTCCCCAATATCCATAAGTATTCCATCAAAATTATCTTCGTCTATGCAGGACAAGTCCGAAAACAATTCATAATATTCTCTTTCGTTGCCGAATTCTTCCAGCACAACCACCCATGTCTCTTCTCCCGGCTGTCCTTTGGTATGACTGCGCAGATAATTTTCCAGCTCCCTCCTGCAAGAATCCGAAAGTCCCTGGGGATAGCGCAGCCGCAGAAAAGCAAGTCTGACCTTTTCCCTGCGTCTGCTGCTGGTAAATGCATCCAGATCCGTACTGCCATAATCTTCTTCACCGCACAAAACCTGCTTTGAATAGCCTTCCTGATCCGGGGTCTGAAGAATGGCCATAAGCCTGGCGTCCCATTTCGCCAGCCATTCCATGGTTCCCGCCTCCGGGATATCCAGCAGATAATAGGCGTCCATCACCCTCACTGCAGCCGCTGACAGTTCCGGAATTCCTTTGCCTGGAATTTCTGCCTTATCTTCAGTTATTCTAATTTCAATCCTATCCAATCTGCTGCAATCTCTAAAAACTGCTTTGCCAAAGAGAATTCTGCGATCAGGCAATGATATCTGCACCAGTCCGCCGCAATAGGCAAATGCCCAGTCGCCAATTTCTTCCACCGTAACCGGCAGGATAATATTATGGAGATTTTTCTTGCTCAAAAATGCCTTCTTTCCTATACCTGTCACGGGACATCCCTCTATCTCCGATGGTACCTCCACTCTGGCCCCCACGCCGCGATACTCCACAATGTGCACTTTTCCTTCCGACAATTCATAAGACAGAACCCCTCCCGCTATCTCTAACTGCTTTTCCTGCATCCTATTGTCCCTGCCGTTTCCCATGTGTCCTCCATGCCTTTCCACTTACCTCACCCTTATTCTGCCAAATACCTGACAACGCCAATTTCCACACTGCCTGATATATCCACTGTTTCTTCCCGTTTTCTCCAATATCCGCCCCCTGTCCCTGTCACGATCTGTTCCTCCAGCTCTTCACGGCAGTCCTGTCTTCAAACTGCGCACCGATTAAATTTGCAATGCAGCCCCACTGCAGACCGCCGGCCAAGTACTTTCCCGGAAGCATCACTGTAAATCCTGGCGTTCTGCAGTATAGAAGCCAGGCCATGCTCCTACAGTTTCAGCTCTGCAATCTGCTCCTGAATATGATCCCTGCGCTCACTAAGCATCAATTCCCGGCTGTGCCTGCTGTAATCCGCACTCCCGAAAGCAGCAATAAACTGCGAACCAGCACTGTCCACCGTCAACGCTGTCACCAGAACCAGCATTTCATTCCCCTGGCCGAATGCCTCTTCTGCAAAAACAAACAATGCATGCAGCCTGGCCTGCACTTTTCCCGTTTCTTCTTTCATTCCAGCCACCAGCCCATTGTACTTCTCTTTCACCAGGGCATAAGCAGCCTCTCCCGTACTGTCCCCATGGAGAGAAAGCTCCCGGTTGCACTCTTCCAGAAACCGAATGACCTGCAGATGCTTTCTCCTGTCTCTATCAGAAAGAGAATTGGCCGTCTGCTGCTTTTCCAGCACTTTTTTACGTCCTTCTGCCTGCTTTCCAATCTGCGCTGACACAGGCGCCGCATTATCTCCTGATGCCAATGTGCCCAACCCCTTCAGCAGCGGCCGCAGATCTCCCAGGAATGCTGCCTGTTCCATTACCTCTTTCATATCCGCCTGCACCCTGTCTAACAGCATCCCCAGCAGAGACAGCCTTTCATCAAATGCTGCTTTCCTGGCCTTTTCCACAGCCTGTTTTGACGGTGTTCCTGCCAGGATATCGTTAATTCGATAATCCCTCTTATACTTCTGGTACAAATCATAGTACGCGGTAAACTCCTTTACAATCTTGTCGCTCCTCAGATACTGTCCCACCAAAGTCTCATCCACCGGCAGCTCTTCTTCCTCATAAAGCGCCAGAATCTCTGACAAATCCTCCCATCCCCTGGCAGTCACATAGCTGCGCCCTTTCACGGTCATCTCCATACTGTAAAAATGCTCTTTCTTTAATTCCAGATAACTTAAAATGGCATTATGAATATGCTTATCCGCCGCATACTCCTTCCAAACCAGATAATCAGGCTCCACTTCCAACACTTTCAGACGATCCAGCGTAACCACATCAAACTCACGAACGGACTTATTATATTCCGGAGGGTTCCCCGCCGTCACAATGATCCACCCCTCCGGAACCCGATGCCGTCCAAACACCTTATACTGCAGGAATTGCAGCATGGCAGGCGCAAGCGTTTCCGATACACAGTTAATCTCATCCAGAAACAAAATGCCCTCTTTCCATCCGCTCTCTTCCATGGTCTCATACACGGATGCAATGATCTCACTCATGGTATATTCCGATACACTAAAGGAAATTCCGCCATAATCCTTTTGGGTGATAAACGGCAGCCCCAATGCAGATTGTCTGGTGTGATGCGTCATGGAATAAGAAACCAATGCAATCCCCATTTCCTGCGCAATTTGTTCCATAATTGCCGTCTTGCCGATTCCAGGCGCCCCCAGCAGGAAGATCGGGCGCTGACGCACCACCGGAATCCTGTACTCTCCGAATTCATCCTTTTTCAAATACAGCTTCACTGCACTTTTAATATATTCCTTTGCCTGTTTTACATTCATACCATACGCCTCAATCTTTCCGTTTTTATTGTACAGCCAATATATTTGCGGCCATTCAGCTGTTTCTTCTTCCGGCACCCTTGTCAGGATGTCATTTCCTCTTCCTCCAGCACTACTTTCATGCTCCAGGACGGCACAGCAGCGCGGTTCTCGTCCTCTCCCAGGAACGCAAATATCACCTGATAATCCGGCATACGCTCCGGATAAATGCCGTATCCATCCGTAAAATAAATCAATCCCTTCAAATTCTCAAATTCCTTCCGGGCCAAAAGCTCATCCACATAGGAAAATACCGGTCTGAAATCCGTTGCCCCAAATCCTGTCAGCTTCCCATGCTTCAAAAACGCATCAAATTCCTCCTGACAGGTAATCTTAGTATCGCTCTGCACTTGATGATCGCACTGAATGACATGAACATTCATCCTATGAAAAAAGTTCTCGCCTGATATCAAAATCGAATAAGTCTTATTTAAAAAGGCCCTGACAATGTCCCCCCGGCAGGACGCCGACGTGTCAATGGCAATGACAAATTCTTTTACCTTTACGCTTTCCTTATATTCTAAAGGTTCAATCAGCGGAAGATTTCCATATTGCTCCAGTCCATACGTGTAATAGACATAATCAAACTCATCATCGTTTACGCCTATCTCCTCACCCATTACCATGAAACGGCGCAATATCTCGCCATAATCATACCTGTCCCGTGTAGCTTCTTCCAGATTTTTTATCAGGCTTCCGGAGTCTGCTCTGGCTTTCGTAAAAGATTTCAACTCCGCCTTTACCCGCCGGCTGATTTTCTCCCATTGCTCCTGTGTTACAATCAACTGCTCCGCCGGTTTCCACAGAGAATGCACATCTCTTACACATAATCTCTTCCACTCGTTCTCTTCCCTGACAGTCAATGGATTTCTGACGAAATACCGGTAAATCCGTTCCGCAGTAAGCGCCCCCGCATCCTCTTGCAGAATTTTCAGCTTTCCTGCCGTCTCCTCATCTTCTTCCAGTGCCGCTCCCGCCAATCCCAGGTCTAAAATCACATTTTCCACCGCAATATCCGCTGCCAGATCCCACTTATCCGCGTCCAGCCTGTCATACTGAAAGCTATGGAAGAATATACAGTGCAGCAGCATGTGAAGGTATGCTCTGGTGACATACTTAGGGTTTTCCTGATAGCATTTCAGCACATAAACCGGATCGTAAAAGCATGTGCTGCCATCCGTGGCAAAACATCCTGTCTTCTGCCGTTCTCTACAGGTAAGCTCCGACAATGCCCTGTCAAAAAATCTCAGATGTATCAGAATATCATCCCGCGCAAGCCCCATAACCTGCGCTGCAAGTGATGAAATTTTACCCTCATCAGACATATCATTCTCCTTCCACTCTGATATTTCATATTCTGTATTTCATATTCTATATATTACATTCTGTATTTCATATTCTATATTTCATATTCTGTACTTCATATTCTATATATCACATTCTGTATTTCATATTCTAATCCAGTGCTGTCTGCGGCTCTTTACAGCTCCTTGCGGCTCTCTGCAGCTCTTTATGGCTCTTTGTGGCTTCTTGCAGTTTCCTGACTCCCTGTTTTATCTGTTCCACCGCTCCCGTCCATAGGATTGCCAAAAGCACATTCTGCCATTCCGGCTTGTCTCCGCCTGTTCTTTATTATAGTATACATCTGAAATATTTGCATCCATTCATGAATTGTTTGTGCTGCTGTCCGCAAGGGAACAGCCACTGTCTAAGCCGTCATTCTGGCAATTTGGATTTTCATGCAGAATACACATAAAAACGCCTCGCGGCGGGGACGAGTGAACAGCGCAGGAAATGTGCTTATACACGCAACGCACAAATAAGCTTCAGCAATATATGCAGAGGACTCCAACATATATTGCCAAAGCTTATGCTATCTTTATCTTACTATAAAAGTCCCCGTTTCTGCCATATGCAAACCTCACAATTATAATGTACTCCTAAGTCTTTCGTGTGCATATTATTGTCAGGTTCCCGCTTCCCGGCACTGGCTCCTTTTATGAAATACCGCATACATTTCTCAATTCTCCTGCCCGGCCCTTGCTTCCCAGTGCTCGCTTCTTTCACGGGCAAACGCCTGTCTGTCAATTTCGGAAGCTCTGGTCTTATCATGAAGTATGCTGTCATTTCCCTTCCCGCGATGCTCTTCCGGCGTCAGTTCAGCCAGCGGACTATCCGCGTGCTGTCCGATGTGATGCAGCTCAATTGTTTTTCCGTCTTTGTTACAGGGCGGTAAACCCTGGCTGGCTCTTTCTCTGTTTGTCCGTCCCTCTGCATCCTTCTGGTTCCAATCAATGTCATTTCGGATCAGACACTTTTTACCATCAATTTCGGCTTCCACCAATCCTGCATTTTTATATATTTCATATTCTTCCATAGACCCGATTGCATCTATGATTTCATCCGACCAGCCGGTTTCTTTTTTTATCTGCTCTTTTTCTTCCTCTGACAATCCCTCTGACTGGTTTTGATCCTCTATGCTTTCACCGGATAAATTCTCTGCAGAACCTCCCAGGACACCGGAGGCTGCTTCTGTCCCAGGCAGTTTTATAACTGTACCGTCTTCAAGCGTAACAAAATTCTGATGCTCTTTGCCAAAGGGCGCCTCCTCTGCCATTTCCGTCTTACGATCCATGCTTCTGTCTGATTCTGCAGGCAGAATGTCCTGAAGCCTGGATTTTAAGTTATTCAGGGACGGAGCTTCCCCTTCGCCTCGCGCTTCGGACACCTTTCCTATTTCCGAAAGCCCGCCATCGACAAACAAAAATCTGTTTTGAAAATCTCCCGTCATTTCATCATCTGCCTTTCTATTCCGATTCCGTCTTTCTCCCGTTCCATATCCATCCCCCTGCTTCAGGTACCCGTACAGACTTCCGGCGGCTTCGCAGACAAACCTTAACTCAATGCTGTCCGGATAAATACCCTATCACTTATTTTTCATTTTCTGCCTTTAACAGTTCCCTTTTTACTGTATTTCTGTTATTTTTCTGCTATTTTTCTGTTATCTTTCTGTTATTTTTCTGCTATTTTTCTGTTATCTTTCTGTTATTTTTCTGCTAACCTTCCGCTTCCATGAGCTCATGTAAAAATACCCTGACGGAAGGGTTTCCTGTCTTCTGCGCATTCTGATATGCAACCAGATACAGAATAATCCGACTGCAGTCTTCCGGAAGCGGTGCAATAGAAGGCGTAAGATGTTCTATCAGAAAACGCTTCTGCCGTTCATAATCCAAGCTGCGCATTTCCGGCGCTGAAAATACACTCTCTGCAGAAAACAGTTCATATGCAACTGCCGCAGCCGCATCAAACCTCTGAGGCACAGGGATCTTCACATACTCAAACAACAGACATTTGGCGGCAACAGGCATATTGGTATAGACCACTGCATCATCAATCCGGTCAATCAGGCGGTAGATATCTTTTGCAATCATACGGCTGATAATTTCGCCCTTGACATCCCTTTTGTCAATTTCCGCTTTCTGAGGTAAGGCAAGTGTCTTCGCCTCGCCCCTGTATTTCTCAACCTTGCAGAGTACGGCTTCCAGCCAGTCATTCTGATACACGGCAGCTACGCCTTTGTTTAATTTGGACAGCTCTGCAATCTGTTCCTCCTTCAGACCTGCCGCACGCCCCGCCAGTTCCCTGTCGGAATATTCCGGCAGACGCATAATAATCTTCGTGTTCGTATTGCGTATCACGGAGATATCCAGCAATCCCGGCGACTGGTCCGCAATCATGAAGCCTTCCCCATAGGTACGCATTTCCGCAATGGCACCGGTAAGCATTTCCACAGACTTCCCCTGCAGATTAGCCCCCTCCGCCGTCTGTTCGGTAGAAGTTCTCTTCAGAAGATTATGTGCTTCCTCCAGCACAGTTACATGGTTCAGCGGCACATTCATTCCCGTACAGGAGGCAATTCTGTATTCCTGCAGCTTCATCACCAATAAACCCATAATCAGCGATTTCGTCTCGGACGATCCCACGCGGCTCAGATCAACAATCACATTTTTGTCAAATAAATCCTGGGGCGGAAGCTCTTCGGAAGTAAATACCAAACCGTTGATACCATTGGTAAGAGAACGAAGTCTGGTACACAGAGCGCCTTTATAGTCCCCTTTATTGTCATTGGAGTACTGGGACTGCTCCATCACTTCGTCCACCTGTTCCAGGACATCAATAAAATTGGGGAACAGCTGATCCGAGTATTTATTCCGGGACTTCTTCAAATCCCATCCTGCCTTGATGTAAGCCCGTTCCATGGCATCCTTCAACACAGCCGGCATTGCCGCATACATAGGCCAGCATACATTGAATATCTCCACAAGTCTGTCCAAATGCTCATAGATATGGATTTCCTTCGGAAAGCTGAAGGGATTCATGCGGAGCAGTTCCGTCAGCAGAGGGTTTGTCCCGTAAACGGACACATCCTCCCTGTCTCCGAACAGATTCTTATATTCCCCCTTGGCAGGCTCAATCACAAGGAACCTGACATGATTTTTCAAGAGCTGAGAGAGTATCTGATACACCGTATTGCTCTTACCCGCACCCGTAGAACCGGTAATGAAGGTGTGCATTGACAAACTCTCCAGATCCAGTTCTACCGCCGTTTCCGTTTCCCTGCCCAGATGATGGACAACGCCGAGGGCAATCGTTTTCTTCTCATCCTCTTTCCCGTAATGTCTTAAAACCTCCTGTGCAAACACCGCATGTTCTGTCACGGGAAGCCCCTTCACCGACTTTCTGGGAAGCCCCAGCTGAATCGCAAGCTCGTTTGTGCTTGCCAGCGCGGTTGCGTCAACAATGGTCTGACGCCCGATTGGATTCTCCTCAAACTGATAGAGAAATGCCGGATGCAGGAAATTGGTAACATACCTGGAAATTTCCTTCACCTCTTCCTCATCCGTCCATGTATTGACCGCAGCAATTTCCAATCCGCTCTGACTGCCGGAAACAAGAGAGCGATACATGCTGGCGGCAGTTTCGGCTTCCGCGGCGCTTTCGCCCAGAAAATATGCTGCAAAATCCCACATGCCGATGCTTTCACATTCATCAAGACGTTTCAGCTGCTTTTCAAGCCGATCCAACGTATCCGTCAAAGCTTTATTCTGTACATTCAGCGTAACCGCCTGAGAGCTGCCGAACGTATTGCTCAATGCCTTAGTGTGTGCGGTATTGACCGAAAAACTGCTTCCTTCACTTTCACTGTACTGGGTTCCTGAACCATAGGATTGTGTCCGGGTAAGGCTTTTGTTTTCACCAATGGTCTCTCCCACGGCCTGAGATGCATTGATCCCATAAGTGAGATTTCTGGAGATGGAATCAGACACCGAATCCGTATGCGAAGTCCCATGGGTTCTGCCCCTGGATACGCTGCCGGATATTCCCGCATTTATGTTAATTCCACGTTGCTTTTTACCGATTTTTAAACCTGTGCCCACACCTGCATGCACCCCCACGGTTTTCGTGGTTGACTCGGAGTCACTGACGCCGTCCGATGCACTGATTGTATGGTTTTGCCCTGACCCGACGGACAAATTGCTTCCGCTGGTCAGGGTATTTGTACGTGACACGCTGCTTCCCTGGGTCTGGGCAATTGCATTGTTTATTGTAGTATTCACCCCGGCAGTTCTGTTCACGTTCACCGACCTGGCATTTCCCCTGGTGTCGCTGTCTGATGTACCCTTACTTTGGTTCAGGGCATAATTGTACTGCATATTTGCAAAAGGAGACATCATCGAATAAATACGTTCATACTCCTTCCTTGTCTCCGTCAAATCCTGATGTTCCAGATTGTTTGCAATACAGATTGCCGTAAATGCCTTGCCCTGCATGCTGTTGACAAACTTTTCCAGTCCCTGGATGAAATCTTTATTGCCCACAGAGTCCTTATCCTGTTTATAGTCCGCAATACAGGTTACACTGGACACGCAGCCCGTGCAAAGCCGTTTCATGTCCGTCTGCAAAGCTTCACTGTAATAGCCTTCGGTATCGCTTCCCGGAAACAATCCCAGCAGGCTCTGTTCCAGCAGCTGTTTCATGGTGCCTGTTGAATGCCGTACATCTCTGGAACGGACCCCCAGATAGAAATCATTGTTCTGCCCGTCGCTTTGTATCATCAATACCAGCGTACAGGGTTTATTTGATAAAGCATTAAATATGGTTGCCAGCTTGTGCACCGAAAACTCATCTTCCTGATAAACCAGTTTGGAAATGCGGAAAAATTGAATCTGCTGCAGTTCTTCCAGAGATGCCTCTTCCAGCGGAATCACCGGACAGCGGCACAGGGAGGGAACATAGTCCTTCATGACCTCATTATCAATAATCGTCAGGCAGTGATTGAGGTTCTGCTGCAGAGCTGCAAAATTCAATTCACTCACTGAATCCGCATATATGGCAGCGGCGGCCGATCCCTTCTGCTCATCAGCCTCAGGTGCACTGTGCCTTCTGCTTCCTGCCTCAATCACATTGCTTTTCTCAGTTTCAGGCGCCTGATCGGCTTTCTCTTTCCACTTCACCTTCCGGTTACCTCCCTTTGGGCTCATATATAAAATACATTCTTGCGGATACATCATCAATGGGCGGCTGCAGGATTCTACCCGATTCCGGTACAATCACGTATACACGCGGAGAATAATTTCGATAAAAATACAGATAATACTTCTTTCCTTCATACAACTCCGGATGCCCCTCTATCATAACCGGTCTTTTACCCAATAATTCATGCAGGCTTGGATCATTCTTGCTGATACGCCTGAATACAGTTTCTCCATCTGTAATATTCATATCAATTTCCCTGTGATAGCTGACCCGGTACAGCCATCCAAAGGAAGAAGACACGGAATATATATATGTGTTATTGGAATAAATCTGATACCTTGTATACCCGGCAATGAGCTCAGGTGTCCCCTGCGTTTTCATGGTCACTGCTGATTTCTGCAAATATATTTGTGATATATTTTGTTTGATGCTTTCATTTTGGGGCATATTCTGCATATTGCGTTCATTTTGGGGCATATTCTGCATATTACTTTTATTTTGCTTCATATTTTGTATATTGCTTTCATTTTGCGGCATATTCTGCATATTGCGTTCATTTTCACGGGATTGCGTTATTTGAGGAACCGGATAGCTGCTATAACTGCTACCGCTATTACCACAACTGCCGCTATGGCAATCCCTATTGCTTTTTTTGAGAAATGACCTTCCGGCGCTTCCTGATTCCCATTCTGATATAGCTGACTCTGCTGTTCTATACGCCTGTCATCAGCAAGCCTCTTCTGCTCTATTTTCCTGTTTTCCTGGGCAAGTCTCTGTTTCGCCTCTAAAATCATCCTGTCTTGTTCTGCTTTCCCTGATGGCTTTGTTCCATGGAACGCTGCAGAATTGCTATCCGCCTCCTGAAATACCCTTTTTGTTCCTCCTGATATGGCTTCTGTCTGTTCAGATGCCTTGTCTGTCATGGCGGAAGTCTTGCCGACACCGCGCTCTTCCAATATCCGCTGCACCTTATCCGCCAGAAATACCCTGGCAACTTCACGCATATGCGCCATTCTTTCCTCAGAGAAATTCTTGAGCAGATCCATTTTCAAGCTTGTCCAGTAGTCCTCATTCCACTTGGATGTATCCTGTGTAAACGGCGTCAGTTCCACATGCCGCTCCAAAAGCCCCGGAATGGATCTGCAGTAGTTATATTCTTCTTCATATCGCACAAAAGTGGGATCGACATCAAGACAATCTACAAAAATGTACTTCAGTGATTTCAAATCCCTGCTGTCCGCAAAGTTCTTGATCTCTTTATTCATTCTTTTCCTCACTTCCCGTCATATCGTTTAAGATTTCTTACACACTTCCCGTCATGCCGATGTAGTCGGCGCAAACAATCAATGAGAAGAATGCCCGCATTTGGCATTCTTCAGTGTGAGCAGGCGCTGCCCTTGCGCCGTAGAAAATCTTCGCGAAGCGGCCTCTGCCGCAAGCGATTAGATTTTCTTCTCACACTTTACATATCAAGGATGGTGTCAATTTCCCTCATATTGCCTTCAATCCATTGAAGGATTTCCTGATTCTTCTGCAGTCTGGCATTCTTCTCCGCCTCATCCGAAGCACATTTTTCCAGTTCATCGTACTTCGCTGCAATAATTTTATCCAACTCCGCAAAAATATTAGAAAACTGGGCTTTCATGCCCTCCACCTGCTCACCTGCATATGTCAGTGCACCGTCAATTCCTTCGTCCAGATTGCGCCGCATCTTAGCCATCAATGCTGTCTGAATCAGGTTGGTGAGAACGCTGAACTTCTTAATCTGCTCCGTTCTCTCTTCGAAGACATCTCGCATAATCGTCTTATAATCAAGTACCGTCTTGTACACATCCTCTTCCTTATAATCAATAACCGTTTCATATACATCCTCATCGATATACTTTGGTGTGAAGATTTTCCACCAGCGCTTGGAAGGATTTTTCACCTTGCGCGTGCCCACCTTTACCTTATGCGAACCATTCTCGACCTGTCTTGTACCGATTTTTTCCTCATGGGAGCCCACAATGATTTCTTCCTTCTGCTGGCCTACCTTTACATAATGGGTTCTTGTCTCGCTGGTGGTCACGCCGATATCATCCACCGTCTCGGCTGCAAATTCATCGGAAGTCCAGGCTTCTGCAGTTTCACGCATGGAATTCAATGCACCCTTAATCAAGTCAACCGTCTGGAAATCAAGCTGTTCCTCAGAAGCCGTCTCGTCAAATTTGGACAGTTTCTCCTGATATTCCATCAGCAGCCGCTCACCCGTACTGACAATTTCATTGTTGATCACACTTTCCAGTTCGGAAGTCAGCTCCGCCATCGCATCAGAACTGAAGGTGCTGAACTGATTCACAAGACGCTTCGCCTCATCACTGTCTGTAATGGTTTCGCCATATGGCCTGAATATCCTGTTGGATTTGGCAGCGGCATTCTGCTTAAGCTGCTCCGCCTTTTCTTCAATCTTAGGCATGGGATCCAGGGCGGCAATCTTCTGCTTAAATGCCTCAGCCTCCTTACCGTCAGCAATTTTCTTCCTTACGGCGGCGGCCCGCTCCGCACATGCCTGGGCTGCTGCACTGTCCGTTGCCACCCTTGTCTTCGCCTTCACAAGCACTTCATTGCTCTCCAGAACTTCCTGGAAGGATTCCACCAGATCCTTGATTTTCTTCGTCTTGGCATACTTTGTTACATAGGCAGAGATGGCCGCCTCAATGGAATAAATGCCGGAGTGAATCATTGCCAGTTCCTTGGTGTCATTGTTCTCAACAGCCCGGCTCAGACGATAGTTCAACTCCTGTTGGGCACTGGGAGAAAGGGTTGAATATTTCTCAAGGTGCATGGATTCAAAGCCCACAAGCTTATCAACCATCACCAAAGCATCCTGCCCGGCCAACGGCAATTGACGTACTTGCTGTCTTGTGAGACTGTCTATATCAACATCGTTTAAGCTTGTCCTGAGATTCAGCGCCGTAAAAGCAGAACACGGGAACAGCTGCGGATCTTCAATACCGTGGGATGCCAGATATCTCTTCGCATTGCGGATTGCCCCGGCAACATCCTCTTTCTCAGGATTCATCCCATCCATCTTATTAATCACAAACAGGAAACGATCCCGTATCTGCTTACCGCCCTTTTTCATCTGCGCAGCCACATAGTGAAGCAGAGCATCGTCATCATTAATTCCCAACTGTTCCCCATTCAATACATATAAAATCAAGCTGTTGGAATCATTGTTGATTGCCCGATAAGTAGTATTCTTATGGGCCTGGTTCTGGGCATTGTTCGGTCCGGGCGTATCCACTAGCATCAATGCAGTATCCTTGGAATCCAGAAACGGAATCTTCCCCTCCGTACAAATGCGATGCACCTTTTCGTCCTGATTCAAATTCCACATCACATCATAGGTCAGCGCAGGAATTTCCTGAATCACACGGTTCTCTTCATCATAAACCACCGCGCAGAATTCTGACCCATCTGCATCAAGTATCTCAGTAATTGTGGCTGTACAGGCTTCTGTCTGGGAAGGCATCAGCTCCCTGCCAAGCAGCGCATTAATCAGCGTGGACTTACCGGAGCTCATGGTTGCAATGACGCTGACAGGAAAAACTGCATCATTGATATTTTCAAACGCTTTTACCAATTTTGCATCACGGAATTCTTCTATAGGCCCCTTCTGCAGATCCTGAAATACCTTGACAATTTTCTCGTTGATATCAACATCGCTTTTGCCCGCAATATACTTCATGCCTGAGACCTTTACAATGCCTTCCTTCCGAGCCTGTTCAAAGGCATCTTCAAAGTCGTCCCAATCCAGCGCCATACCGCAGTATTCCAGGGAAAAATCCACCGTGTTAAGTTCCTCCCGAAGCATCTGGGGGAATCTGCCAATCCATTCCTGCAGACGCTTTCCTCTGGTTACTTTATAGAGAATACTGTCTGTTGACACATCCCTGCCATTGACCCTGATCTGGGTTTCCAGGCGGTAGGGATTGTATTTAACATATACCTGAGCCATTTATCGTCCCTCCGTTCTTTAAATGTTTTATCACTTTTTCAAGATAAGCAAATCCGCAATTTTGAAACAGCATCTGCGTTTCATCCTCAGAAGAATTCATCGGCGCACAGTGAAGCTGCTGTTCATAATACGGTGCCAGGCTATACCGTTCAAACTTATTCATGTACATCTCCATCCCCCTCTGTTCCAGACGGGTCAGGCCCTCGCTCCGGCTCTTTTTCACCAGGTAAGCAGCCTCGGCTGAAACCGGGCAGATCACAGGATTGCAGAACCCTTTTTCACTGAGGAACCGGCGCTGTCTCTCTATCACCCCATTGATATCTTCTTCCCGTGAAATGGGCTGGTCCGCTTTGTTCAGCACAAAAATTATTCTTGCCCTGCCAAGGCTCTTTGCAACCGTCTCCAAATGGCGTTCTTCATCCGTTGTCCCAAGCTGCGCGGCATTGAGCACATATATCATCAGCCGGTATTTTCCGGAATGTATCATATCCTGACAGATGTCCGCATGTTCAGGATGCTCACTGGAGTTCACCCCCGGAGAATCATACAGAATCATTCTCTGTCCCCCAAGCTCGCTGTTAAAATAGGTACCCACCATGATTTTAGATGATTTGTTATTCTCATTATCCCTCAGCAGTTCCTCTGTTGACGCATTCATAAACATATCATAATCATGTTCACTTACAACACCGTCTTCAAATGGTTTGGAAATGATGGTATGAATCTTGCTGGTACAAGCCATGGTCTGCACTAAACTGATATCCTTGCCTGCAAACGCATTGAGCAGGGTGGATTTCCCCGCGCTCATGGTTGCCGTAATCAGGATATTGTAGGGCTGCCTCTTGATGAACATAATGTTATCCCTCACCATTTTAAGATAGGGCAGATACTTCTTAACCTCCCTATGCCCCATCACATCCTTCCATGCCGCCTCATCCCCAAGACCTGCTTCCAATTCCCTCTCCAGAAAAGCTGCCGCTTCCC
Source organism: uncultured Acetatifactor sp. (assembly GCA_910584435.1). Taxonomy (GTDB): domain Bacteria; phylum Bacillota; class Clostridia; order Lachnospirales; family Lachnospiraceae; genus Acetatifactor. The sequence goes on along the minus strand of CAJUAP010000030.1, from coordinate 19,633 downwards.
GTGACAGCTTAAAATCCGAAGCCATGGTGTCAATGATGGCTGCACTCTTTTTTGTATGTACAAGTTTGTCATGAAAGCCAAGCATAATCGTCAGGTCAAAGGGCATCAGATAACAAAATCCTGACACCAAAGCAATGTTCTTCCCACCACCGGATTCCTTCTTCCCATCACACAACTTATCTCTATAGAAAGCAAGCTGGGATTTCGTGTATTTCCTCCTGTCCCATTTCACAACGCGGAGCAGTTTCCGAAGGTACTTGAAATATTGTACCCGTATGCTGCTGTTTTCCTTCAGGACAGGATGAAAGACAATCATCTGCGCACTTGCAAAAATATTCTGTTTCTTCACATGCTCTCTTCCCCTTTCTTATAACCTTTATTTATACTGACGGTCACTAAAACTTGCCAAGTAACCCGACTCACGAGCGAATTGCGCCGAGGTCATTGTGGCAGATTTCATCGCTCGTGAGTAGAAACCGCAGGAAATTTTTCGGCAATTTCAGGCAGGGACATCCGGGACACATGGAGCATTTCGTCTACTCCGTATTCCAGAAAGACAATATCCCCATCCTCCGTTAGATATTGATACACGGTTCTGCCGCCTCCCATCTCGGCATGGGGTTCCCCATAGACAGCCGCAATTTCGTCAACCGACTTATATTTCCCGTCCATGACCTCCGCCGATTCCGGCAGCAATCGTATTCCCTTTGACCATAAAAGTTTCAGCGCATCATCATAAAAGGAAACCGCTCTCAACACGGAGTGAAACTCATCCCCGTCCCGTATCTCCCTGAAACATAAAACCATCCACAGACCGTTTCTGTGATATATGGCAAATGCGTGGAATAAAACGGCAGGTGTACCCAGCTTAGACAGTACAACCCTTTTCTCCTGGTTGAGCAGAACCTGAAAATCCTCAAGCATAGCATTATGTTCCGTCATCTGCGGCACCTCCCCTTATCTATCCTTTATCACATAGAAACCCACAAAGTTTGTATAAAAACTGCGGCTGCATTTTGACGGGTCTTCAATCATATGACCGGAGCTGTCGTAAATAGTCGGATTGGTGACGCCCGGCTTATGAGACCAGTACCCGTTTTTATCCTTAACGTAAAAATGGAAATCCGAACCGCCGCCTGGAATCTCCGGTGCTGTAACCAGCGCAAACATGCGCTCGCCTGCTTTGGGCTGATAGGCGTTTGAATCCACCTCAGCCAATTCCTTCCCCATGGCTGCCATATCCATCTTCATATACTTTTCAAATGTCCCTTTTACCTTTTCAGGCGAGCCATTTTCCATTGCCTCACTTAATTCCCGGTGGGTATCCAATCCTGCAAAATGTCCCGGTTCCGGCTTCTTCTTATATATGCTGCCATCCGGTTCCCTGGACATGCCATAGGCATAAGCCATACAATTCGGACCGGCTCTGCGCGTACCTTCGCATTTTTCCCCGTAACCGGAATGTATGTACAAATCCTCATCCGCATATTCGTCAAAGGCTTCCCGGAAATCCGGGCTTGCGGAATCCAGGCTCTTTGTTTCAGCAGACACTTCCTTCTGAAACGCCCTCATGTCAAACCCGAACTTGGCAAATAGATCACGGCTGCTTAAAATCTCTTCCTGTGTCTTCCTGCTGTCTGCAGGGGATGGGATTGTTACAATAGTTCCGTCTTCCAGAGGAACCGACGTGTCCTTACGCTCTGCGGATAATACTTCCTTATGCCCTGTAGATAACACGTCCTTATACCCTGGGGCATCAGAAACAATGCATGGAAACAGATTCTCCAATCTGCTCTTCAGAGATTCCATAGACGGCACTTTCACATCTGACAGACTTGTATCAATACCTGGCTGCACAGGCTTGTCCATACCTTCAAGTTTAGGATTCATAATTCTCCTTTCTGCCGGAGACACTTTACTAATAATTTATATTGTACTATGGAATCGTACCTTTTTCAACAAATTTTGATAACAAACGGCATAAAAACAAGCCATGGCAATGCTGCAAGACTTCCCCTTGCGCTGCCATGGCTTGTTTTATTTTTCCTTCTGTTTTTCCTTCCGTTTTTTCTTCTGATTCTCTTTTCCTGAAAAGTCTCAATGCTGGTGCAGATATTTTTCCTTCGTGGCAAGTCCCCCGCGAATATGCCGTTCGGACTTATTCACATCCAGTACTTTTCTCGCTTCTGCTGCCAACGCCGGATTCACCTGAACAAGCCTCTCGGTTACATCCTTATGTACAGTGCTCTTACTTACCCCAAAAGCCTTGGCTGTCTGTCTGACCGTGGCATTGCTTTCGATGATATAATTGGCGATGCTGATGGCACGCTCTTCAATATAATCTTTCAAAGAAATACCCCTCAAGAATACTTTTTACCATTGTATGAAGTATTCCTGGAGGGTATGACTAATCAATTAATACTTTTCCCCATATACCATGCTCATTTTCTCATAAACACCTCTGACTCTCTCGCAGGAACTTCCATGCAAGTACTCATGCCAGAATTGGAAAGAGGTAATCACATTGGCAGCTTTCATGTGCCCGGATAACGCTGTGGATGATACCTTTTCTCCAGTAAGCGCCAGCCTCTCCCGGCAATACATTTCCGCCGCTCTCTGCGGTTCTATGTCTATCCCGTCCGCTCCCAGACGGCTCAGGAAGAAGCTGATACCCCCTGAGGCGCCTCCTGCACCCACTCCCTGCCAGTCACAGATTACGATATCACCGTTCTCACTTTGCAGCAGATTATCCCAATGAAAATCCCCTTTGGCCAAAACCCGCTCTTCTTCATGATGCCAACGGATAAGCCCATTTATCCTGGCTGTGAATCACTGCCAGCGCCCTCATAATTTTCCCCAGAAGCTCATGGCTTATGTCCGCTCTGGAAAGCTCCTGATACTTCTTCATAAGAATCATAATATCATCAGTGCTCACATGCAACTCCAGTATCTCCGGCAGACAGGATACCGCCCCGTCTGCCCGTGTCCAATCTTCCGACCGTCATGTGCGGCAAGATATTCCTCCACATTCATCCTGCTTCCACTCATCTATCTGTCTGATTCTTCCCGCCATAATTCTCTATGCTGCCACAGTCCCCGTTATGCCGATGCAGTCGGCACAAACAATACATGAGAAAAAACCTGTCCCTGATACTGTGCAATTATATTATCACTCTCTGTACATACGCTGTCATATCCTCCGCCGGGCGCACAAACAATAGAATCCACGCTTCGCGAGTCTTCTATTGTCATGAACAAAATCGGCTCCGACAAGAACCCTGCCGGAACCGATCCTATACCTGTTTTTGTCTTTACTGCTTCTGTCTTTACTGTTTCTGTCTTTACTGTTTCGTTCCCTCTTTCCAAGCTGCTGCAATGCTGGCAATGCCCTCTAACTCCGCCGGAAGAAGTATGGTAGTGGCCTGACCGTCAGCAACCTTCTCAAATGCTTCCAGGCTCTTAATCTTCAGCACCGCTGCATCCGCCCCGGCCTCCTTAAGCATCCGGATACCATCCGCGTTGGCCTGCTGCACTTTCAAAATTGCCTCTGCCTCACCTTCTGCCTCCCGGATCATCTTCTCTTTCTGCGCCTCTGCACGAAGAATTGCCGACTGCTTATCTGCTTCCGCACGAAGAATTGCCGACTCCTTAGCGCCCTCTGCCTCCAGAATCTTCGCCTTCTTCTCACCTTCCGCACGTGTCACCGCCTCACGTCTCTCACGCTCCGCTTTCATCTGCTTCTCCATTGCATTCTGAATCTCGGAAGGCGGAATGATATTCTTCAGTTCCACACGGTTCACTTTAATTCCCCAGGGATCCGTTGCAATATCCAATGCCGCACGCATCTTGGTATTAATCGTCTCACGGCTGGTCAGGGTCTGATCCAGTTCCAAATCACCGATAATATTACGAAGTGTGGTAGCCGTAAGATTCTCAATTGCCATCATAGGATTCTCCACTCCATAGGTAAACAGCTTGGGATCTGTGATCTGATAGAAAACCACCGTGTCAATTCTCATGGTAACATTATCCTTCGTAATCACAGGCTGGGGTGGGAAATCCGCCACCTGCTCCTTTAGATTCACTTTCCTCGCTATCTTATCAAGGAAAGGAACCCTCACATGGAATCCTACCGACCATGTTCCCTGATAGGCACCCAAACGCTCAATGACGTATGCCTGTGCCTGAGGAACTATCTTCAGGCAGGAAACAAATACAAACAATATCAATAAAATCAATAAAACTACCACCACACCTAACCATTCCATTACTTACCTCCTTCTGTACTGTAACTCTGACAGTACAATTGCATCTTATTATACCCACAAAACACTAAAATCTGCCGCTCCCCATAGTGATACCACCCGTGAGCCGGGCAGACAGCAGACTTCCGCAGCTATGCCGTTCCATTATAAAGACTTTGGTTCCTCTCTCTGAAGTATATTCTGCCGCCATCTCCTGCAGAACATCTGCCGCTTCACGTACCTGTGGTGTACCTGACGTTTCCATCACCTGCGGAACATCTGCTGCTTCATGTACCTGACGTTTCCACCATCTGCGGAACATCTGCTGTTTCATGTACCTGTGGTGTACCTGACGTTTCCACCACCTGCGGAACATCTGCCGCTTCATGTACCTGTGGTGTACCTGACGTTTCCACCACCTGCGAAGTATCCGCTGCTTCACGCATCTGTGGTGTACCTGACGTTTCCACCACCTGCGCCGTATTCCGTGCTGCCTCCCCCTGTGCAGTATGCGGTGCTGTCACTGTCTGCGGAGTATCGGATGCCTTCAGTTCAGGTGAAGCAGATACCGCCTCAGCCACCGGTTTCCTCATCTGCTGACCATCGCCGACCCTGACAATCAGCTTGACACCATGAATTGCCACTATGGTCACCACGGTTCCCTCCGGTATCCGAAGCTGATCATCATAACTTCGGGCGCTCCACTCCTGTCCTCCTACCGTGACCTGCCCTGTGGCATGCAGATTACAGATTTCACCGGTAACGATTGCCTGACGGCCGACCATACTCTCCACATTTGTCTTGACACGATCCTTATTAAAATATTTCACTGCTATGGGTCTGGTAAAAAATAACAGCAGCAAAGATACCACCAGGAATAAAACCACCTGCAGGAATACCGGCACATGCAGCAGGGATGCCAAAATGGCTGCCAAAGCCCCGCCTGCAAACCAAATGGTGGTAAGCCCCATGGTGGGGAGTTCAATCACAATACATACAATCAGCAAAATCATCCAGAAAATCATCATCTCACTCATTTAATCACCCCTCCTTGCCCTTTCCTTTATACAATATTAGTTTACTACAAAAAATACTTTTGGGCAATGCATTTCTCAAAAAAAGAACAACCAAAAAACGGCACTGCATTTTTGCAATGCCGTTTTTCCTTATCATCCCATTCTTTGCTGCAATCTTAGTAGAAAACATGATTGCCTATCACAAGCCCTTCACGTCCATTATTACGGCGGAAGTGTGTCAAGTCTCCCACATTGGACGTACCGGCCAAAGCCTCCTTTGCAGCCTTAATGCAGCTTTCATAAATATTTCCTGCCGCATATACCTGATCTAATTTTCCTGTCATAGCCGGTGTAAACTGCCCCGATGCATAAATAACACCATGGATAGTATTTGGATATGCAGCGCTTCTGACACGGTTCATAACAACAGCACCTACCGCAACCTGCCCTTCATAAATCTCTCCGCCGGCCTCACATTGAATCAGTGCCGCCAAAAGCAGCGTAGTATCCACATCTGTGGTAAACTCCCCGTATTTTACATGGCGCTTTGCCTCTTCCTCAGCCTGCTCCCTGGCTTCAATCTCATCAACAGTCTCTCCTGCATCTATTTTAAAATCCAGCACTACAAATTCCGAAGATACATATCCGTCTTTTCCTTCATAGTCCACACAGATCCAGCCGTCGTCTCCCTCGTTCAACACTTCCACCAGTTCCCCCTTGGGGAAGACACCATAGACATCTGCTTCCGTATTGGGTTCTGACCTGACACGAAGTGCTTCCGTATTGATGGTAGCAACCATTTTGCCCACACTGTTCGCCAGTTCCTGTGCTTCTTCATCAAACAGCAGATATTCATCGGACGCCCATCCGATAATATTGCCTGACTGCAGTTTCGTCCATCCGTCTCTTCGCTCCAATATGGTACCGCCGCAATCCTTATATAACATTCCCACCTTGTCAGCCGTCTCACTGGCCTCCGCACGTACATTCAATGAATTCGTCACATTCGCCATCACAAGCCTGCCGGCCTGGGATTCTTCTTTTTGTTCTACAAGTTCCAGATTCAATTGTCTCGCAGTAGCATTCACAATATCTACGGAATTAGCCGAACCGGGATTCAATACGGCTGCCACTCCTCCGCGCATCTGTTCCAGACCGTCATCTTCACTGGCCTGTACAACCATGCCTGTGTATAAACTAAGAGAAATTGCCATGAATCCCATTGCCAGCGCAGACATTTTTCTGCTCTTTGCCATCTCATTTACCTCCATTCAACAAATTGTAGTCCTCTGTAAAATCATTCCGTTAATTTAAGAAAGATATTACAAAGTTATTAAATTTGTTACAGAGATTATAGCAGATGTTACAGACATTGTCAAGTTTTCCTTAAAAACTGTTTACAGTTCCCGGATTTCCAGTGCAGTAATTCAGCAGCCACTGCCACGGAGCCACAACTGCATACCAAAGGCGGCATGCGCCTAAACGCATTCTTTCCACGTTTTGTGTGCATTCACGCGGCAGTTCAATGACCTGTCTGAACTTGTTACTTTCCGGTCACATACTCCTGGACTTCTCGATACATGCTTCCACAGCATCCATCACCGCTGCACGCATTCCCTTTTCCTCCAGAACCTTAACCGCCTGAATTGTAGTACCTCCGGGAGAACATACCATATCCTTCAGTTCACCAGGGTGCAGTCCTGTCTCCAGCACCATTTTCGCACTGCCCAGCACGGACTGCGCAGCAAACTCATATGCCTGCTTTCTCGGCATTCCCGCCGCTACCGCCCCGTCCGCCATAGCCTCAATCAGCAGAAATACATAGGCTGGGGAACTGCCGCTGACCCCCACCACCGCATCCATCAGACGCTCTGGAACCACGCTTGCCCTTCCGAAAGATTCCATCAGAGCCACAACCCTGTCAAGCGCCTCTCCTGATACTTCTTCTCCGGCACAGATACCTGTGCACCCCTCCATGACCAAAGCCGGTGTATTGGGCATACAGCGCACGATTTTCAACTCTTCTCTGCCGAAGGCTTCTTTTAACCAGCCAAGGCTCCGGCCTGCCGCAATGCTGACAATCAGACACTCCGGCCTGACACTATTCCGTATCTCATCAATCACTTCCGCGAGCACAAGAGGCTTGACTGCCAGAAACAGAATGTCTGCTGCCTCCGCCGTCTGCCTGTTGTCCCCGACCGTCTTAATTGCATATTTTTCCTGTATTCGGTTTCTTGTGGCTTCCGTCCTGGCGGATCCCACAATATCCTCAGCATTCGCCAGTCCTTTCCCCAGCATTCCCCCAATCATGGCTCCCGCCATATTTCCCAGACCAATAAACCCAATTTTCATTTTGTGTCCTCCCTCCAAGGCCAGCTTTACTCTGCCTTATCATTATTTCAAGAAGAGGCATCTTCACACCCTGCTGCCATGACCCGATACCGTCAGGCTCCGGCTGCCGTCAAATCCCCTCATTTACGGCAGTTTAGACAGGCTGCCGAACTGCTGCCGTCATTTCCGCACACTGCCGCCCTGCCAGATTCCTTAGATTCCGCCTCTGCTGCGCTGTCTGTGCGCTTCATACATGAGCAGAGAAGCCGCAACCGCAGCGTTCAGAGATTCCACCTGACCCTCCATAGGTATCTTCAGGTAATCATCTGCTTTCTCCGCCAGTTCCCTGCCCAGACCGGCTCCTTCATTTCCTATCAGAAAAGCTGTGCCCTCTCGATAGGAAAAACTGTCATAATACTGCTTCCCCTCCAGATGCGCCGCATAAGTATGGATGTTTCTTTCCCACAGCATGTCCATCATCTCACCCATATGCTCCACGCATACAAAGGGCACACGGTAAACGGAACCCATGGTAGCCCTTATGGTCTTGGGGTGATAGATATCCACTGTACCCGTACTCATAAGTATCCCTGTGACACCCGCAGCTTCACCTGTTCTGACTATGGTGCCCAGATTTCCCGGATCCTGCAGTCCTTCCAGCACCAGGAACAAGGGACTGGGAACTGCCAGTAACTGTTCCAGCCTGTATTCCGGCCGTTTTACCACACATAGAATCCCCTGCGGCGTCTGTGTGTCTGACATTTTCCGAAATACATCTCCGGACACCGCCTCATATCCTGTCCGTTCAAGCTTTGCTTCCACCTTTGGATATTCCCCTATCTTTTCCAACGCCTCTTCTGAGACATATACCTCTTGAATCCTGTCCTCCGGTGCCTCCTGGTACATCTTCATCCCCTCTGCCAGGAAAATGCCGTCACTGCGTCTGGCTCTTCCTTTGGTCTGCCATTGAACCACCTGCTTTATTTTCGGATTGACACTGCTGGTAATCATAAACACCTCCCACTGCCGCCAAAAAAGGTCGAAGTCCACCTCTTTGGGCGCACAAACAATGAATGAACTTGGTGCAAGTCCGGAAGAATGCTGCCCTTGCATTCTTCCAGGAAATGACTTAGATTTTCTTAGCCGGCGTCCAAAGAGGGTGTGTAAACACCCCTCTTTGGACAGCTTAGAAAATCTTCATTTCCTTCACTCTTGTAAAAAAGCGAATACTTAGAAAACCGGACCTCTGTAAACCCCATTTTCCTCAACTGTTCACAGTATTCCTCGAATCCGTCCCTGATAATATAATTATACTCTTCCGAAACAGGGCCCAATCCCCCCACTACAAAGTTCTCAAAGCGATTGTCCGGCCACTCATCCACCTGCATACGCAGCTCATGGGGATCTCGCAAAGTACTAATGGCATAATAAATATCCGTCCCCGTCATCCAGGTAACCTTCCCTGATAATTCTTCATCCTGCGCAATCAATTCCAACGCCTCGGACACCGGAAGCTCAAATATCGGAAGCAGATAAGTCTCTTCGGAATACATGCCCCCGAAATAATATGTCCCGAACCTCCCAAAGCAAAACAAGTAGGCGGCACACAGCAGAATGGCGGTTCCATATCCTGCCGCTTTTTCCATTCCGCGCCTGACAGAACCAGCCGCCTTACAGACAAGAATCCGCAGCCCGTCCATCCCCTCCACAGCCAGCACCACCACTGCAAAAAAGATACCGTTTGTCCTGTTGACATTTGATTCAATATGACATTCAAAATAGAATACACTGAGAAACCACAGCAGAATCACTATGAGAAATTCCATACTGCCAAACCGGCCTTTCCGCCTTTTGCAGGTTCGCACCACCTTCATCAGTCCCAGCAGCACAAATAGTATCGTTATTCCATATAAATTATCATATCCGGCAACGCTGTTATACGCCAGGCCGTCGCCGATAAATATACTGTTCAGCTCTCGCAGCAGCTTCGCAAATGCAAAGCCTTCCACCTCCGCTGCCCGATAAACCGGAAGCTTTGTAATGGTAAAACATCCTAATTGAAATTCTTCCAGATCAAACATATTCACAATCTGAACCAGTATCAAAGGCAATGCCAGAATTCCCATGGGCACTGCCATGGCCAGCCAGCCTTTCAGGACAAATCTTCTGATAAACAGCAGATATATCAATGTAAGGGCAAGAAAAAACGGAAGAATAATGTAAGTGGGCGCATAGGTATATAAAAGCAATCCCCCTGTCACGCCTGCCAGTACATACCACAGCAGCTTTCCCTGCTCTATGGCAGATGTAAAGCAATACAGGAACACCGTAGACATCCCCAGCATCAGGTTGCTCTCCAGCCCGAACCGTCCCGCCAGAATAAAACAAGGGCAGATTGTAATCAGCCCCCCTACTGCAAAAGGCATGAATATCCGCCCAGGATACAACTTTTCCGCAAGCTTCATTCCAAAAAATAAGTTAAGAAAAGAAAAAATCACCGCCGGCGCTCTAATCACCTGAATGCTGCAGCCGAATATCTTCATCAGAACGGCACAGACAAAGGTATAAAGTGCATTCTGTCCTCCGCCGAAATTAATCAGGTATACGGGCCAGGGCTTCAGATAACGGTCCACCCCGTATTGCGACAGGCACCATGCATCATACGCCATCCCCGCCTCGTCCGCGTGAAGGCCAAAGGGCAGCAATGTGAGCTGCCATACCCTAGTCACCAGGAACAGAAGCAGAATCCCTGCAAAACATAGTATCTTCAACATTGATTTCGTCCGCAGTCCCTCCCGCGCGGCTTTCTTTTGTTCCATGGCATCCTCCTGTCCATCCCTTACTTCCTGTGGACTTCCATAATTCTTTTGAACCCGGCACACCCCACTCGGCCGCCGGTTGTTCCGACCGTTTTAAACCAAACCGCCCCTGAAATGCAGACCATATACCACAGCACCGGGAAGCAAAAGATCATACACAATCCACGACCCGAATGAGCCCTGTATCATCCCACTTCCCGGTGCCATACAATCACTTATGATATATCATTATCCCAACAGGATTTTAACGGCTTTTTCAACATCCCCAACGGTCAATCCCATTGTCTGATCAGGTTTCACCCGGTGCTGCATTTATCAGCAAAATATATCATAATCTGCACCCCGGACTGCCTCACTTAAATGGTGAGCACATTTGCAATTTCATACTGATATTCATCAATGCCCTTCTGCATCTGCAGTGCTTCCTCAATGTCAAAGTCTGTAAACTGGCCATGCCTGTACCCCACAACCCGGTTCGTCTTGCCCTGCAGCATAATATCCACCGCATATGCCCCCATAATAGACGCATAATAGCGGTCCATGGCCGTAGGATTACCGCCCCTCTGCATATAGCCTAAGATGGTTGCTCTGGTCTCAATGCCCGTAGCCGCCTCAATCCTTCGCGCCATGGATGTGGAATGTCCGATGCCTTCCGCATTGATAATAAGATGATGGGTCTTGCCCTTCTTGCGGCTTCCTATAATATGATTGATGATTTCCTGCTCGTCATACTGATATTTCTCAGGCAGCAGAACGTCCTCGGCACCGTTTGCAATACCGCACCAAAGGGCAATATAGCCTGCATGCCGTCCCATTACTTCAATGATACTGCATCTCTCATGAGAAGAAGAAGTATCCTTCACCTTATCAATGGCCTGCATGGCAGTATTCACCGCAGTATCAAATCCTATGGTATATTCCGTACATGCAATGTCCAAATCAATGGTTCCCGGAAGTCCCACCGTATTGATTCCCAGCCGTGACAATGCCTGCGCCCCCCGGTAAGAGCCGTCCCCTCCAATCACCACAATGCCGTCAATGCCATGCTTCTTACAAATCTCAACTCCCTTCTGCTGGTATTCAAGCTTGGTAAACTCCAGACACCTTGCCGTTCCCAGAACCGTTCCACCCCTTTGAATAATATCGGACACATGACGGGGTTCCATATCAATAATGTCCTCATTCAGCAGACCATTATAGCCCTTTTTAATCCCTTTTACTTTCAGTCCCCTGTAAATTGCTGTACGGGTTACGGCCCGAATTGCCGCATTCATTCCCGGCGCATCCCCTCCGCTTGTCAAAACCGCAATTGTCTCTACCTTATTTGCCATGACCTGACCTCCTATCCTCTATCATTCCGCATCTGTATTTCCCTATTTTATTCCTTTTCCCTCTTTATTTCAATAGATGTTAATGCAAAAAACGACATTTCACATTCTCTTTGCCAAAAATACCCGACAATTTCTGCTGCAGCTTTTCATCAGCAGCCACCCGGCAATCAGGCGGCAGAGATTTATATGCTTTGGTATTCCGCAGATAAATCACCACTTCATCCTTCCCGTCAGAATCGGCTATTGCAGCAAACAGCTCTTCCTTCCTTGCCTGATACTCCTCTGCATTAGAGAATTGTATCCAAATCCCCTCCGGAACCTTACGCGGTGCCCCGTTATCTCCCTGGCTTACGTACTGCGCTTTCTGTCCGATTTCTGTCCTGCTGCTACCTGCTATGTTATTTCCGCTGCCTCTGCCGCCTCCGTAACCGCCCCTGTCATACCGGTTCCGGAACAAAGGCCCTTCTTTGATTTGTGCAGCCTCCGCAAACGGTACAATCTGCTCGCAGATAAGCTTGCCGTCCTTGTCCTCTTCCAACGCTATCCTGCCCTTCACAAATACCTTGGCATCCTCCGAAAGCAATGTCCCATAACGCTCATACTCTCCCGGAAACACTACAACCTCCACATTTCCCACCATATCTTCCAGATTCAGGAACGCCATTACCTTATCATTCTTGGTATACTTTATTGTCTTGCCGGCAATCAGCCCCCCTATGACCGCATTGTACTGCCCGTCTGCCTTGGCAGTGCCCGTCTCCTCATCCAGCATAAAATCATTGGTGGTATTGGTGATAAACTTCTGCCACAATGCCTGATCCGTTTCCAGAGGATGGCCGCTGATATATATGCCAAGCACCTCCTTTTCAAACGCCAGCAGCATATCCTTATCGTACTCACCCACCCTTGGCATTTGAATATCAAATTCCTCTTTCTGTGAATCCTCTGCAATATCAAACAGGGATAACTGCCCGGCCAGATTGCTCTTCTTATCTTTTGTAATATGATCTATGATCTGCACGTATACACTCATAAACTGCTTCCTGGTACCGCCAAGTCCGTCCAATGCCCCCGCCTTAATCAGATTCTCCACAATGCGTTTATTCACATCCTTTTCCGCTGTACGGGTGATAAAATCCTTCAAATTGGTAAACGGGCCTCTCAACATGCGCTCTTCCACAATGTCCTCAATCACAGAGCCTCCCACACCCTTAATGGCATTCAACGCATACTGAATACAGCCGTCATGGACGGAAAATCCCCTCTGCCCCCTGTTGATATCCGGCGGAAGCAGCCGTATTCCCATACTGCGGCAGGTCAGAATATATTCTGCCACCTTTGCAGGATTGTCAATCACGGAAGTCAAAAGCGCCGCCATAAATTCCACCGGATAATAATATTTTTGATATGCCGTCTGATAAGCTACCACCGCATATCCGGCCGCATGGGATTTATTAAAAGCATACTCTGCAAAATCTATCATATCATCAAAAATACTGTTGGCCACCTGCTCCCCAATCCCTTTGGAGACACATCCCGGCACACCCTCCGCCTCATTGCCGTAGATAAAATTCACACGCTCCTTCTCCATGACGGAATGCTTCTTCTTACTCATGGCCCGGCGCACCAAATCGCTGCGGCCCATAGTATAACCGCCCAGATCACGGACAATCTGCATCACCTGTTCCTGATAGATAATGCAGCCATGGGTTGGATTCAATATGGGTTCCAGCTGCGGGCAGGCATACGTCACCGCGCTTATGTCACTCCTGTTCTTCAGATACTTTGGTATGGAATCCATGGGGCCGGGACGGTAGAGGGAAATCCCGTCTATAATATCCTCCAGGGTCCTGGGACGCAGTTCTTTCATGAAATTTCTCATTCCTCCGCTTTCCAGCTGAAAAATGCCATCCGTTTTTCCCGAACCGATGGAGGCAAATACCTTTTCATCATTATAGTCAAGGCCGTCCATATCTATACGCTTTCCCGTGGTCTGCTCTATGAATTCCACCGCGTCATGAATCACCGTCAAGGTGCGCAGCCCAAGGAAATCCATTTTCAGAAGCCCTAATTCTTCCAATGTAGTCATGGTAAACTGGGTGGTAATCGTACCGTTGCTCCCCCTGGACAAAGGGACGAATTCATCCGCCGCCTCCGGACAGATGACCACTCCTGCCGCATGCATGGAGGCATGTCTGGGCAGCCCTTCCAGACGCTTACTCATATCAATCAGGTGGCGCACCTGCTCGTCCTGCTGATATTGTGCCCTCAGCTCCGGATTCTTCTCCAATGCCCTGTCAATGGTGATGTTCAGCTCCCTTGGCACCATTTTCGCAATAGAATCCACGAAGGCATAGGGCAGATCCATCACCCTTCCCACATCCCGGATTACGCCCTTGGCCGCCAGCGTACCGAAAGTCACAATCTGCACCACCTTCTCTGCACCGTATTTCCGGCTTACATAGTCAATGACCTCCTGCCTGCGGTTATAGCAGAAGTCCACATCAATATCGGGCATGGACACACGCTCCGGGTTCAGAAAACGCTCAAACAGCAGATCGTACCGAATGGGATCAATGTTGGTAATTTTCAGACTGTATGACACAATACTCCCCGCCGCGGAACCTCTCCCCGGCCCTACGGGAATCCCGTTTTCCCTGGCATAATTAATAAAGTCCCATACAATAAGAAAATAATCCACGTATCCCATTCTTCGGATTACCGACAGCTCATACTCCAGCCGCTCTCGCAGCGTCTGCCCCGTAGTTCCCGCCGGCTGTTCCACATCGCCGTAACGCTCCGCAAGCCCCTTGCTGCACAGCTCATTCAGATACCCCCATGAATCATACCCCTCCGGCACATCGAACTTCGGCAGCTTGGTAACGCCGAATTCTATCTCCACATTACAGCGTTCTGCAATGCGCCCTGTATTGTCCAGGGCTTCCAGTGCATAGGGGAAGAGCGCTTTCATTTCCTCCTCGCTTTTCACATAATACTGTCCGCCCTCATAACGCATCCTGTTCTCATCGGCCAGTTTCTTACCGGTCTGAAGGCACAGGAGAATATCATGGGAATCCGCATCGCTCTCATAGGTATAATGTACATCATTGGTGGCTACCAGACCAATCTCCAATTCACGGCTCATCTTCAGCAATTCCGTGTTCACCTGCCTCTGCTCAGGATAACCATGATCCTGCAGCTCAAGGAAATAATTGCCCTTTCCAAAACAAGCCTCGTACTTCCTTGCCGCCTCCCTTGCCTCCTGAAGCTGGCCCTTGACAATAAACCGCTGCACCTCCCCCGCCAGACAGGCAGACAGCGCTATCAGCCCCTCATGATACTGCTGCAGAACCTCCATATCCACACGGGGCTTATAATAGTATCCTTCCGTAAACCCCTTGCTGACAATCTTCATCAGATTCGCATAGCCCACATTATTTTCCGCCAGCAGCACCAGGTGGTAATACCTGTCTTCCCCTCCGGTAAGCTCCTTGTCAAACCGGGAATTGGGCGCCACATAAATCTCACAGCCGAGAACCGGCTTGATACCCGCTTCCCTGGCCGCACGATAGAAGTCAATAACGCCGTACATAACGCCGTGGTCCGTAATGGCAGCGCTGCTCATCCCCAGCTCTTTCACCCGGGACACATATTCTTTTATTTTGTTGGAACCGTCCAGAAGCGAATACTCCGTATGGACGTGAAGATGCACAAATGACATTGTCAGGTTCCTTCTTTCTCTCAAATGAAAACTCTTCCTTTATACATATTACAGAAATCAGACGGATTTGTAAAGATGGAAAAGCCTTCTGCGAAGGCTTCAGGTACAGAAAACGCCTCGCGGCAGCGGCGAGCGAACAGTAACCCTCTTGACACAGAGGAAAGATATGGTATGATAGATAAATGAACAACAGTTCACATAATGAATTGATGCTGACAGCAACCAAAATCTGCCATGCCGCCCTGCTCACAGGAGGCTGGCACTATGAATTGATAATGCTTCAAAGTCAGTCTGCCGCCTTACAATGACTGCGTGCGCCAAAACGCATGCGATTGCGTTTGTGTGCATTCTCGTAACCGTTCAGCGGCCTGTCCGAACTGTTACAATTGATTTCCTGGCGCAGGGACGCACTTTTGCACCCAGTACAGACACCCATGGACAAAAAGGATAACGAAGGGATAAATGGGAAATTATGGAAAATAAAAGAATTGCTTATTTAGATATGGTAAAGGGAATCGGCATTATTCTTGTGGCGGCCGGGCACAGTGGATATCTGCCCCATAACGTGCTTACAGTAATCACTTCTTTCCATATGCCTCTCTTTTTCATTGTCTCCGGAATGCTGATACGCCTTACCGGGGAAGAGCATCGGCCTTTCCGGCAGCTTCTTTCCCACAAGCTGAAAAACTTCATGCTGCCATACGGAATATTCAGCATAGTGTATCTGCTCATTTACGGGGGATATTTCCACTACATATCAGGTTCATTGACATCCCGGCAGATTCAGGAATATATCATACAGGCTGTGAGCCTGGACGGTATCTCCGTACTGTGGTTTTTAAGCGCACTTTTCTTTGCACAGATTTTCTTCCTGGGCATTCGGAAGCTTTTCTTCCTGAGAAAGCGGACGAAAATCAGAAAAATTTCTTCCATTGCTGTCTGTATGGTGACAGCACTTTCAGCCTGCTGTCTGAAGCCCTGGTTTTTCGGCATGCTGTCTGCGGAGACACTATGGGAACAATGGTTTATGGGAGTTATGTATCTGCTTTTCAGGACGGCGGCCGGCGCAGGTTTCCTGGCGCTGGGGTATGTGACAATGGAGGGATTGGAAAGGCTGGACAGCCTGGAAGCTTCCCGGAAAACGGGGCGGCAGTCCGGCAGAGAACTTGCGGCCGGAATTCTGTGCCTTGTCCTGACCGCTTTCCTCAGCCTCTATAACGGCAGCTGTGATCTGCGGTATATGCAGTTCCACAGCCTGCCAGTCTACCTGCTCTGCGCCTATCTGGGGACCATGGGGATTGTATTCCTATGCAGGGGCATCCCCGTCTGGAAATGGCTCTGCTTCCTGGGGGCAAATTCACTGATCATTATGCTGACCCACCTGGACTGCCAGTATATGCTTCTATCCATACGAGCCGGGGAATTCCTGGCTTCTCTCTTTCCCCATGCCGCAGAATTCCTCCTTTATCCCGGTATCATCCTTGGCATGACCGGGCTTGAACTGGGAACCATTTATATGGTAACACTTATACGCAGAATCCTGAACAGGAAGCATACCGGATTATCTTAGCGCCGCCTTCTGCTCACTTCCCCTCATTCAGATAAAGCTGCACCCGATTATTCACCACCTGGCTTACCTCTTCCGCACTCCTATAGCCGTTAAAATAGTCCTGGGCCTCTTCAAGGATGATGGCAAGAATGGGTTCCGTCCTTGCGGGCAGAGGTCTTGTTTTCTCCAATACCCTTAATACTCCGCCTGCCTTTCTTCCGAGACATCCGTACCATAATATGCCGGATATTTTCGGACGCCGTTCTCATATTTTATTTCCGTCAGTTCATAAATGCCCTGCTGGTTCCATAGCTCAAAAGCCTTCCTGTTCACCGGTGCCTCATGCCAGGTCAAATCCTCGGACTGGTTCTCCCCCCCAATCAGAAAACAGATAAATTCCCATACCCCTTCCTTATGAGGGGAATTGGCATTGATTGCCAGGGTACAAGTGGACAGACTGGCCGCATAGCAGCCCTCGTCAAACAATACCCCTGAAGTCACTCTCCCCTCTGATTTGATAATTAATACTGTAAATTTTCACTCTGTTCGCAGCAGCAAGCCTTTGCAGAAGGCTTTAGCACAGCCGGCGGCCTTATTTCAACTTGACAGAAAACATCTCTGATAGTATGATAAATAAGGAGTTATTCTACATAAATACAGCACATAAACGCGGAAGGAGTGGAAGGAATCAATGGCAGACGGACAGGAAGAACAGATACGAATTGTACAGGAAACCGTAGCCGGCAAAGAAATCACCTTTGCACACGTAATGGGAGGTCCCGCTCCGATTATATACCAGAAGCTTGGACTGAATCCGCAGGTGGATTATCAATCATCTGCCATTGGAATTATGAATATGACACCTCCGGAGTCAGCTGTCATTGCATCTGATATTGCGGTCAAGAGCGGAAATGTCTATCTGGGTTTTGCAGATCGTTTTACGGGGACATTAATCATCACCGGCGAAATCTCAGACGTCTTATCGGCAATGAATGAAATTGTAAATTATTTCCGGGACACCCTGGAATATGTGGTCTGCAAAATTACAAAAAGGTAGGGATTCTCCATGGCCAGAATCACAAAGGAAGAACTATTGGAAAAGCTCTTCCATAATCCGTATGAACAGTTAAAAGGGAAAAAGCTGCGTATGACACGCTTACGGGTTCCCGGAAAAGAAGTCTGCATGGCTCATATCATAAGCTCCTCACAGACCTGTGTCTATCAGAATCTGGGGCTGCACATTGGTGTTCATGAAGGAGAAGACCACACAGGGGAATCCATCGGCCTCATACGCTTTACCCCCTGGGAGGCAGTTGTAGTAGCTGCTGACGTTGCAATGAAAAGCGCTGATGTACAGATTGGTTTTATGGATCGCTTCTGCGGATCTCTGATTATTACGGGCGGCTTGTCCGAGGTAGAGACTGCAGTACAGGAGGTTGTGAAATTTTTTAGAGAAGTCCTGAACTTCCATACCTGTAACATTCACAAAAATTAGCAAATATCATCAAACGAAATGGAATACAAAATGAAGAAATTATTTCTGATGGGCAGGAGCGAGGCCGGAAAAACTTCACTGACCCAGGCTCTGCGGGGCGAAGAACTCCATTATGTGAAAACACAATATACCAATTCCAATGATAATACCATCGATTCTCCCGGAGAATATGCAGAATCCAAACGCTTCAGTGTGGGACTGGCCTGCTTTTCCTTTGAAGCAGATGTGGTTGCTATTGTTCAGGCTGCGGATGAACCATTTAATCTGTTCAGCGCAAGCCTTCGTTCTTTTATCCTTCGCCCTCTGATTGGCGTTATCACTAAAATCGATTCCCCCTATGCCAACATTCCCATGGTCCGGCAATGGTTACTAAATGCCGGCTGTGAACGCATCTTTCTCATCAACAATGTAACCAGAGAGGGTGTCAGTGAACTGATAGAATACCTGGATGAGGATTTACCGCAATTGACATTTGCAGAGGCAAAGCTGAAACAAAGTCTTGGATTAAGCGAATGGGAGCCTTTTCCGGAAAAAATAGAAAATCCTTGAAATAAATAAGCAAAAAATAAAACCCCACACAATTGGGGTTCTAAAAAGGCGCAGACCGGATTTGAACCGGTGAATACTGGTGTTGCAGACCATTGCCTTACCACTTGGCTACTGCGCCATACATATCATTTTCCTTAATTACTATTTTCCTTATTGCAACCTGTATACTGCTGAACTCGATCCGTTATAAGAATGTATTACCTTAAAAATACAAAATGACTCCAACGGGAATCGAACCCGTGTTACCGCCGTGAAAGGGCGATGTCTTAACCGCTTGACCATGGAGCCCAAATAAATACTAAGCGAAATCGGGCGAATCCACGCTTAACTCCCCGAGTAGGGCTCGAACCTACAACAACTCGGTTAACAGCCGAGTGCTCTACCATTGAGCTATCGAGGATTATTTCTTTCTTCTCTGAAGGCTGCCTTCTTCTGCAGACCATCCCTCATCTGCTTCCCTGCGCTCTGATGATCCTCCTGCTTCTTTCCGGTTTGTGCCTTCAAAACCGAACACTGAATATTCTTCAATCAGATAGCAGCATCTTCTTTCCGACTTGCTCTTGGTTAAGCTCTCGTCC
>CAJUAP010000029.1:45227-51725 GCA_910584435.1 uncultured Acetatifactor sp. | reverse complement strand
ATCAGATTGAGAAGAATGGGACAGAAGAAGGCTCCTTTTTATAGAATCATTGTGGCTGATTCCCGTTCTCCCAGAGACGGCAGGTTTATTGAAGAAATCGGGACTTATGATCCCAGTACCGATCCCAGTACATTTAAGATTAATGAAGAGTTGGCTAAGAAGTGGCTGGCAACCGGTGCACAACCCACTGAAGTAGTAGGTAAGCTCTTCAAGGCAGCCGGTATCGAGAAATAAATCGGATTCTTTGGAGGTAGCTTATGAAGGAATTAGTGGAAGTGATAGCGAAAGCATTGGTGAACAATCCGGATGAGGTTGTTGTGACCGAGAAGACAGAAGGAAAAAATACGGTCCTGGAACTTCATGTAGCTGCATCCGATATGGGTAAAGTAATCGGCAAACAGGGCAGGATTGCCAAATCCATCCGCTCTGTTGTAAAGGCGGCTTCATCCAAAGACAAAATGAATGTGGATGTGGAAATCGTTTGAGAAGAATAGCTCATCCGAAGCTCATTTTGACGGATCTATCATGCCGGAGACAATGACCGGAAGCCAGTAGGGAGGAATGCGTATGGCGGTTCCTCCCTATCATTTTTCCGGAGGCAATGAGCAGGAGGATGCATTTATACAAGTATGTGACAGGAGAATTACATGGAAGATTTTTTTCAAGTCGGGATTATTACTGCAACTCATGGTCTGCAGGGAGAAGTGAAGGTATATCCCACTACAGATGATGCCAAACGGTTTAAGCATTTAAAGGATGTGATACTTGCTCAGTCAGAGGGAGGGCAGTTCTCTGGGGAAAATGGTATAACCCTTGAAATAGAGAATGTTAAATTTTTTAAAAAATTTGTTATATTAAAATTCAAGGGACTTGACCGCATAGAAGATGTGGAAAAATACCGCAGGTATTCCCTGTTTGTAACCAGAAGCAATGCTGTCCGGCTGCGTAAGGATGAGTATTTTGTGGCGGATTTAATCGGACTTACAATATTGGATGAAGACGGAATGGAAATCGGCATCTTGAAGGATGTTCTGGAAACGGGCGCAAATGACGTGTATGTGATTACCCTGAAAGAAGGAAAAGAGCTGCTTCTGCCGGCAATCAAACAATGTATCCTTGAGGTGGATGTGGCGGCAGGATTTATCAGAGTACACATATTGGAGGGGCTGCTGTAACCGGGCACACGGAAATATCATAGACATGTATCGGATGGGCTGCTGCAATCAGGCGCATAGGAGTCTGCCGGGAGATTCTTGATGCCTGGAAGACGGATAGGAACTGTTACCGGGAATCGGAAGAAGGGAATTCCATGAAATTTCATATATTGACATTATTTCCTGAGATGATACGGAATGGTCTGCAGCTCAGTGTAATCGGTAAAGCTGTGGAAAACAATATCATTGCCATAGATGCCGTGGATATCCGGGATTACAGTATGGAAAAGCATAGAAAAGTAGATGACTATCCTTATGGAGGCGGGGCCGGTATGCTCATGCAGGCGCAGCCGGTTTATCATGCCCATCAAGCTGTTACAGGCGGTCGGAAAGTAAGGACAATTTATGTGACGCCCCAGGGGATGCCTTTTACACAGACAAAGGCAGAGGAATTCGCCGCCGAAGAAGAGCTGGTGCTGCTTTGCGGGCATTACGAGGGCATTGATGAACGGGTTCTGGAAGAGATAGTCACCGATTATATTTCCATCGGCGATTATGTGCTTACGGGCGGAGAACTTCCGGCTATGGTCATGGTTGACGCCATTGCAAGGCTGATTCCGGGAGTTCTGGGAAACGGCATTTCATCGGAGGAGGAAAGTTTTCACAATGATCTGCTGGAATATCCGCAGTATTCCCGGCCGGAAGTGTGGCATAAGAAAAGAGTGCCTGAGGTGCTTTTGTCCGGCAATCACAGTAAGGTGGCCGCGTGGAGACTGGAGCAGTCAATACTGCGAACCGCAGACAGAAGACCTGATTTGTATGCCAGGTACCAGGCAAGAAAGTGTTTGATAAGTCAGCTTTCCAGAGAGAAGAGGAATCATATTCACATGATAGAGAGCCTTGCCAGAGGGCGTGCGGAAGTCCTGTATATGGATGATGGTATGGAAGCAGACAGAGAAGAGGCAGGGAATGGGAAAACTGTAAATGAAACAAATGTAAGTGAAACAAATGATGCGGAATCTATGGGAAGTATGGATGTGGTTTTATATGATTCCAGAGACAGAATCTGCATGATAAGTGCCAGGACTGCCGCTTCCGGTGATAAAGTGGCGCGATGTGTTCCTGAAAGTGCTGAATATGTGGTGGCTTCCCATGAGTTTTTTGATATCTTTTTTAACGGAATGTCCGAAGAATTCCAGGGAAACAGGAAAAATTATCAATTGTGCGGCAGGTATATTCCCATGCTGTATACCTGCAAGGCAGCCCTGTCCGTAAAATGGAAGAAGAGCATTCCATGGAAAAAGAGCATTCCATGGAAGAATAGCATTCCATGGGAATCTATCCGGTCCTTATCTGAGGCTGACTGGTCATTGCTGGAGCGTATTACTGCAGAATTTGATTATGGTATCTGCTGTAACGGGAAAAAAATCAGGACTGAAGAGCAAGTGAGGGACTATTTACAGGAAAGACTGAAGGCAGGCGTTATGTATGGCATTTTTGCGGAAGAGAATCTGGCAGGGGTGATAGGCATGCATAAAGGCGGCAGTGTGGGAATGCTCTATGTGGATCTGCCATACCGCAGACAGGGATTTGCCGCAAGTCTGACAGCTTATCTGGTGAACCGAATGCTGGAAAAGGGGTGGACTCCTTATGCCTGTGTACCTGCAGACAATATGGCAGCCGGGAATCTATTGGATAAACTTGGCTTTTATAAAGCTGCAAAGGAAGTCAGCATCTACCAACGCGAAGCGGTTCAGCCGTAACAATTCAGTGAGCTGTCTGAACTGTTACGGACTGGACTGTTAGCGAATGTACGAAATGTATGCAGAAAATACTTGCAAATCAAATCCGAATATGGTAAAATCTTAACGTTATGAAAAAAAGATGGTCCTCTGCTGCAAAGGGACAATATATGGTTCCGATTGTGTTAAGAACATCCAATTTATGAAGGAGGCTCATAATGAGTGATATTATCAGAGAAATCGAAAAAGAGCAGTTGAAGGCGAGTGTTGATGATTTCAACGTTGGCGATACTGTAAAAGTTTATGGCAAAATTAAGGAAGGAAACCACGAGAGAATTCAGGTATTTGAAGGTGTGGTTCTGAAGAGACAGGGCGGAAGCAGCCGTGAGACATTTACTGTCAGGAAGACTTCCAATGGCATTGGTGTTGAGAAGACCTGGCCTTTACATTCCCCCAATGTTCAGAAGATTGAAGTGGTCAGAAGGGGTAAGGTAAGACGTGCAAAACTGAATTATTTAAGGGGTCGTG
This sequence comes from uncultured Acetatifactor sp., assembly GCA_910584435.1. Classification (GTDB taxonomy): domain Bacteria; phylum Bacillota; class Clostridia; order Lachnospirales; family Lachnospiraceae; genus Acetatifactor. The sequence continues at coordinate 48,301 of CAJUAP010000029.1, read as the reverse complement.
TTGGCAAGAGAGCCAAGGTAAAAGAAGCTGTAAGGTAAGCAAACGATTATGGCTGTGAACAAAGGCCGTTCATGAAAGGGCAATTACTTGTGTAGTTGTCCTTTTGTTCTATTTTGGAGTTTAGGTAGGATTATATGGCGAAAACAAGAGGTCTCAGCTTTTATAAAAAGAAAAAGAAAATCAGCAGAGTGCATGTGTGGGAAGTCTTTACCTGGATATTCGGCATGTTGATTGCGGTTTTTATTGCAGTCGTCCTGAACATTTTTCTCGGCACAATGATCAGTGTAGTGGGAGTATCTATGGAACCCACACTGTATAACGGACAGAAGGTATTTGTAAATACGTTTCTCTATTTGATTACAACGCCTCAGAAGGGGGATGTAATTGTATTTCTTCCCAATGGAAATGAAAACTCACACTATTATGTAAAACGAGTAGTTGCAGTATCAGGGGATAAAGTGGTAATTCGTGACGGTGTTCTATATGTGAATGATGAGGAGAGCCCCTGGATTACAGAGAAATTGGTGGAAGAAGGTATGGCTGCAAATGAATTTACTTTGGGAAACGGGGAATTTTTCTGTATCGGAGATAATTCCGGCAACAGTGAGGACAGCCGGTCGGCAAATATCGGACCGGTAAGCGAAAAGGATATTTTAGGAAAGGTATGGTTCCGTGCCCCTTGTGAAGAAGCGGGAATGGGATTTGTAAAATAATATGAATTATCAATGGTATCCGGGTCATATGACAAAAGCAAAACGCATGATGGAGGAGAACATCAAACTTATAGACTTGCTCATCGAGCTGGTGGATGCGAGAGTGCCGCTTGCCAGCCGTAATCCTGATATTGATACACTTGGCAGAGGAAAGGCGCGAATAGTGCTTCTGAATAAGTCCGATTTGGCCGATGCCGCCTGTAACAAACAATGGATGGAATATTTTAGAGAAAAGGGAATCCATGTCCTGGAAGTGAATTCTAAGACCGGGGCCGGTATCAGGACAATCAATCAGCTTGTGCAGGAGGCATGTGCGCAGAAGCTGGCAAGGGACAGGAAACGGGGAATTGTAAATCGCCCGGTGAGGGCAATGGTGGTAGGGATTCCCAATGTGGGCAAGTCCACGTTTATCAATTCCTATGCGGGGAGGGCATGTACCAGGACAGGGAATAAGCCTGGCGTTACCAAAGGGAAACAATGGATTCGGCTGAATCAGAATCTGGAGCTTCTGGATACCCCTGGTATTCTATGGCCTAAATTTGAAGACCAGAGAGTGGGAATGCTATTGGCTTTTATCGGTTCTATCAATGATGAAATTATGATCATGGAAGAGCTTGCCTGTGATCTGCTGGATTGTCTGAGGGAGATTGCTCCTGCCCTGGTGGAGAAACGTTACCAGATTGCATGGGAAGAAACTGCGCCGGAAATGCTGGAGGCCATTGCCCGCAGCAGAGGTTGTTTTTTGAAAGGTGAAAATCTTGATTTGAAGAAAGCAGCGGATATTCTGACAGATGATTTCAGAAACGGGCGTCTGGGCAGGATAACACTGGAAAGGGTTGAACAGGAGAACGAAAGATGAACAAAGTATTGAAAGAAATCATAAGTACGCTGTTATATTTACTATGCGTATTGGGATTGACATGGCTGGTGATCACTTTTGTAGGACAGCGGACAGAGGTTGACGGTTCTTCTATGGAGCCGATGCTTTCCGATGAAGATAATCTGCTTGTGGATAAGCTTTCTTACCGATTCAGGGAACCGGAGAGGTTTGATATTATTGTATTTGCTTTTCAATATAAAGAGGACACTTATTACATTAAAAGAATCATCGGTCTTCCGGGGGAAACGGTTCAGATTGATGAAGAGGGAAATATTTATATCAATGGAGAGATATTGGAAGAAGGATATGGCAGAGAAGTTATCAAGGCAGAGAACATAGGTCTTGCCAAAGAGCCCATTGTCATTGGCGAAGATGAATATTTTGTTCTGGGGGATAACCGTAATAACAGTACGGACAGCCGTTCTCCTCTGGTAGCAAATGTGAAGCGGAAGGATATTATCGGAAGGGCTTTTGTACGTATCTGGCCATTGGCTAAAATAGGTGTTCTGCGTCATCAATGAAAATGCGGACAGAAGAGGTGTCAACATGAAAAAAAGTACGGATGAGATAAAGAAAATTCTGCAGGCAGCATCTATCGAAGAGCTGCCTGCATTTATAAATACTTATTCTGAGGATGAACGGGCTGGCGTCCGCAGATTGGCGGAAACGGCGGCAAAGCGGCTGGAGGCGCTGGAAAAAGAAAAACAGCGGATAGAAACCATTCGTTCTTATGAAGAGCAATACAAGCAGTATGCTTTTATCTGCGGTGTGGATGAGGCAGGAAGGGGGCCCCTTGCAGGTCCGGTTGCGGCAGGTGCGGTTATCCTGCCGAGGGGCTGCCGCATTCCGTATATCAATGATTCCAAACAGCTCTCGGAGAAAAAAAGGGAAGAACTTTATGAAATCATTAAAGAACAGGCAGTGGCCTGGGCGGTAGGGTATGCATCTCCGGAGCGGATTGACGAGATTAATATACTTCAGGCTACGTATGAGGCAATGAGGGAGGCAGTCGGGGCGCTTTCGCCGGAGCCGGAACTATTGTTAAATGATGCGGTGACCATCCCGGAGATAACCATACCGCAGGTGCCGATTATCAAGGGGGATGCCAAGAGCATTACCATTGGGGCAGCCAGTATTATGGCCAAAGTTACCAGGGACAGGATAATGGCGGAGTATGACAAGATATATCCTGAATATGGCTTCGCCGGGAACAAAGGCTATGGCAGCACAGCGCATATGGAGGCGTTAAAAAAATACGGGCCAACTCCCATACATCGCAAAAGCTTTCTTAAAAACCTTGATTTCAATAAAAACCTTGAAAACCTTGGATAGAAGAGTTATAGTACTGATGATTTCTGCCGATGTAGAAGATATAAAAAACAGCATCCAACCGGAGGGGCGGATGCGGAACTGGAATAAAAAACAGCATCCAACCGGAGGGGCGGATGCGGAACTGGAATAAAAAACAGCATCCAACCGGA